>NZ_CP139992.1:3600000-4200000 GCF_034424155.1 Hafnia alvei
GAGCTAATGGCCGGTATGCCTAAAGGCCTGACCGCGGCTACCGGTATGGATGCGCTGACTCATGCCGTAGAAGCCTACGTGTCTATCGCCGCTAACCCAATCACCGATGCCTGCGCGCTGAAAGCCGTCACCATGATCAGTCAATCACTGCGTCATGCGGTGGAAAACGGCAGCAACATGGAAGCGCGTGAAACCATGGCCTATGCACAGTTCTTGGCTGGTATGGCGTTTAACAACGCATCACTGGGCTATGTGCACGCAATGGCGCACCAGTTGGGTGGTTTCTACGATTTGCCACACGGCGTGTGTAATGCGGTTCTGCTGCCACACGTGCAGATCTTTAACGCGAAAGTGTCTGCAGCTCGCTTAAAAGATATCGCCGCAGCGATGGGCGTTGATGTGAGCAAGATGAATGACCAGCAAGGTGCGGATGCGTGTATCGCAGAAATCCGTAAACTGGCAAAAGACGTCAACATTCCTGCCGGTTTGACCGAACTGAACGTGAAAGAAGAAGATCTGCCAACGCTGGCAACCAATGCCTTAAAAGATGCCTGTGGTTTCACTAACCCAATTCAGGCTACGCACGAAGAGATCGTTGCTATCTTTAAAGCCGCGATGTAATCGCGCGATCAAGCCTCCCCTTTGCTGGGGAGGCTTTTTTATTCACTCTAACTGCTGTAACTCTCCCGTAGGACTTACTCGGAAGCGGTGCTCGCAAAACGACAATAGCGGGTTGTCTTGCTGGCTGTCGCTATACCCACTGTAAAGCTTAAGCGGTTTACCTAGCTGCTTTTCTAGCTGCACCACTTTTTCCGGCCCTAAACAACGCAGAGCCAACACCCAGCCACCACGACGACGCACCATGCGGCTGCCGATCATGCGAACCTGATGAATAAAAGGTTCATCAGTATAGACTTGCTCCACCAAGCGCTGCGGAGAACCGGTAATCAGCCACACTTCTGCCGTTTGGCTGCTTAAATACTGTTTCAAACGCCCCATGACAACCGGAAAAGGCACCACGTCGCGCTTAAATACCTGCACAAACTGGCGCTCAAGCGCATTCAACCTCGATTCTCGATGACCAAACGTGATGGCCCAAAGCAACAGGCTTATTGGCCAACGCGTTGCTCTCCCCTGAACGATCAGGCCGAAGGCAATCACCGGCAATAGAGGGATCACTAACAGCAGGTTTTGTGGCATATGCCAAAGCATGAAGCGTAAAAAGCTGCCAAACATATCTTGCTGATGCAGAGTGCCATCAAGGTCAAAAAAGACCACGCGTTGTGCTTTTGTCGCTGACTGGCTGTCGGTCAAAATGGCTCCTTGGGAAAGCAAAATCCCATCCTCTCGTTTAAATCAGGTCAATTCATTGAAACTGGATCAATAGTATTAACGGTACCCAGCATCCTACAAAGATACAACCACGTAGCTAAACTAACGCTAACGCGGGAGAGATAACCTGAGTGAAAAAATTGGTGTATGGCACGTCAGGGAGTATAATCTCGCCCCCGCGAGTATTTATCCGCCCCACATTGGGTCGTTTATTTAAAACCACCCTGCAACGTTATGAGAGAGTTATGGCCCTACTGATCACAAAAAAATGTATCAACTGTGATATGTGCGAGCCGGAGTGCCCGAACCAAGCGATTTCTATGGGAATGGATATTTACGAGATTGATGCAGAGCGCTGCACCGAATGCGTAGGCCACTACGATGAACCGACCTGCATGAAGGTCTGTCCCATCGACAACACGATTATTCGCGACCCAGCTCATCTAGAAAGCAATGAACAGCTGTGGGATAAGTTCGTTGTGCTGCATCACGCCGATAAAATTTAAACACTTCAGGGCCGAGCCCTGAAGTGTATTCATTTTGCCTCAGTTTGCGCAGCTGCCTTTAGCATCAAAATGGGGCTGACCGTCAGGAACTAACGCGGTTTCCACCTGCCCTTCTTCCATCGAAGGCGTTACCGCAAAGTGTCCTTGGATTTCCAAGAATACAGGCTGTCCAGGCTCGGACTGCGCATGGCTATAGCCTTGCTCCAGCGCAATATTATTGCTGACTGGGAACTGCTTACCGGTAGCACAATCACGGAAGGTCGCCGCATCCGCCATATAAACATACATGCCTTTAAACGTCATTGGCGTGACGGGTAACGTCGCATCCGTCGCCTTCAACGTATAATTCAGCGCCGAATCGATCTCGTTACCGCTGGCATCCAACATCGTCAAATTATTGCCTTTCGGACGAAAATAGCGCTTATTGCCATCAGTGCCGGTTAGCACTAACTTATCGGCGGTGCGCTGCCAACTGCCATACTCCGCAAAGGTTTGATCGCCATCGCGTGAACCGCGATAGATCTCTTTCAGCACAAAGGTGCCGTCTTTTTCCAAGAACAGCGATGTATCCATGCCCTCGCAGTCAGCACAAGGCAATACGCCCTGAAAACTTTGCGCCATCGGCTTGAGAGGTTGTTCTACATATTGGGAACGAGCGTTACACCCGAACAGTGCCATCGCACCCGCTGCCAAAAACAGCGAAATAGCCAATTTTTTCACAGTTATTCTCCTACTGTGGGTCCCTATTATTTTAATCTTCGGTGACATACCAAGCACAAACGCTAATCTGTACTCACCTTGCCACGTAAAGATTTCGTCACCCCGCGTCGGGTTTTACTTTCTACCCGCTTACGTTTTGCATTTCGACTCGGCTTCGTTGGACGGCGAACTTTCTCCACCACGCCTGCCGATTTAATTAATTCTGTCAATCTTGCCAGCGCCGCTTCGCGATTCATCTCCTGACTCCGATATTCCTGCGCCTTGATAATAATGACGCCGTCGGGGGTTATCAGATGATGACTCATCGCCAGTAAACGCTCTTGGTACAAAGGCGGTAAACTGGAACTGCGAATATCAAAGCGTAGGTGAATCGCCGTTGAAGACTTATTCACATTTTGGCCACCGTTGCCCTGCGCGCGGATCGCGGTGATTTCAATTTCGTCATCGCTTACGGATACGGTGTTGGTAATCTGCAACATCTCAGACTCCCGCTGGCTTCCAGTGATCAAACTGGATCTCAACGTTATTTTGTGCGTCAGATAGCCAGACTGCGCCTTCCTGTATTGTTGCCTGTAAGTCCATGGTGCGACTAACAAATTTAGGCAGCATCGCCATAATTTCATCGCTAACAAAACGAATGGAGAGCGCTTTAAGCCCGCTCAGTTTGGCCTGATTCTGCTGCCACCACACGCGTCCAGCGCGTTCACTATAAGCGTAGAGCACCACTTCCTGCGATAACGAACAGGCTTTTTTAAGACGTTTCTCATCGGGTAAGCCGAGTTCAATCCACAGATCGATCCCGTTGTAATCATTACGTAGCCATAATTCAGGCTCATCGTCGGCGCACAATCCTTTGGTAAAAGTCAGGCGCTCGTTTGCATGGCAAATCCAGGCTAAAAGCCGCAGCATCATGCGTTGTTCAGTTTCTGATGGATGCTGTGCCAGCGTCAGAGAAGCATCATGATAAAAATGACGATCCATATCTGCAATATTGACGTTAGCTTTGTAAATCGTTGCCTTTAATGCCATAAAATCCTCTCGTATAATTGTTAACAGTGTACCGTATCCCCCTTCTGGCAACTAGTCAGAGTGGGACTGTCACGTGTAAAGAACAGATTTATTACATCGCGCAGTAACTCAGCCTGCTTTCTAGTGAGGGCGGCTGTGCTATAGTCGATGAGATAAGCAGAGCTTATCCTCGTGCCGATTTTTTCAGACTAACCGTCACAGGGATAAGCTTTAGAGGAGGATAAATTTGCAGCAATATTCTGAGTTAGTACGCCGTATGTACGCCCAGATCGGTAGTGGGGATTTGGGATATATACCTGACGCGTTAGGTTGTGTTTTAAAAGCTCTGGATGAGGTTGCAGCCAACGAAGCGCTGCCCTCTGCCGTTAGGGAACAGGCGGCCTATGCCGCCGCTAACTTATTGGTGAGTGATTATGTCGAAAATTGAAGAGTATCAGCCAATCAACTGTGACGATTACGACAATTTGGAACTCGCCTGCCAGCATCATCTGATACTGGCGCTAGAACTGCGCAACGGAGAGAAGTTGCAAGCCAAAGCCAACGACCTGATTTCACGTAAGCACGTAGAATATCTGGTTATTGAGCAAGACGGCGAGCCACGGGAGTTACGTTTAGACCACATTGCCAGCTTCAGTCATCCTGAGATTGGCACCGTCAACGTAAGCATGTCTTAGCCCCTTTCGGCACACCTCTCCACCAAGATAGATTGACGAAACAGATAGACGAAGGGCGATGATTTCATCGCCCTTTTCATTATGGTTTCAGACTCGCGTAATAAGCGGCTAAATCGCTGATATCCTGCTCGGAAAGATTGCCAACATAGGCTTTCATCACTTCAGCTTGTCCGCCTGAGCGCCCGCCGCTTTTGTAATCCTTCAGCGCCTGCTCCAGATACATCGCGTTCTGCCCAGCTAAATTTGGGTACATCGGCACTGTGACTTTGCCTTCCATGCCGTGGCAAGCCACGCAGGTCATCGCTTTACTCTTGCCCGCAGCCGCATCACCCGCCGCCAATGCAGGCAGAGAAACCACCGCTGTCAGCACTACCGCAGCCATTAATTTTTTCATCATTATTATCTTCCTCGACATTGCCAACGCATCTGTGGCTTGAAGTATGACGGAGATTTATCCTCAACGTAATTGGAGCCGTATCAAGGCAGCAAGCGAGCGCATCCCGAATCACTTACATAAGTAAGTGATTCGGGTAAGCAAGTGCAGCTAACGCCGAGACGGTTTCAAGTACGAAGAGGATTTACATCCAGTCTTTGGTCCAGTGTATATTCCACACCGGCCGATCCGCCATCCCCTGCCCTTCTTGGGTAATGAAAACGCCGAGTGCGGCGATTAGCGTTTCACCATAGTAGAGCATAGGCGTTCGTTCACGCTCCCATGGCGGAATGTTATGTTCCTGCCAGATTTTTTTTATTGGGCGTGAATGACGGCGTCCGACGATGCGTAGTGTGCCATGAGCGACAAAACGAATCGAGACGGCTTCATCCGATCTTGGGGCGCGCACGCATATTCCACGCTCACCGAGCTGTAATTCACCGAGACCATCTGGCAGCGGCAAGGATTCTCGCGGGTCCCACGGAATGACTTCTGTTTTGAGCGAACGCAGCGGAGGCAACAGGTATAGATGCTGGCGATAACGGCGAACCTGATTTTTACCGAGCTGGAGCTGCGGCTCTGCGTCTTCGCGTGCGGTTGCCACTTCGTGCCAGAGGCGTTGCAGTTGTTCGCGAGTTGGCATCATGACGCCAAAGCAGGCGATCCAGCGGCGCAATAGCGCATAGCGCTTGGCCTCAGACATCGGCAACAGGCCTTCGATATTTAGCGAGTCATCCTCGCTCATCAGAGACTGTAGCGAGTCTAACAAGAGCTCATCGAGCAACTGCTCCTGCTCGGCGCACAGGCTGGCGCTGCGAGCGACGGCTTCAGGGAAGTGTGGCCAGCGGTCGCGTAGATTTGGGATCACGCGCAGGCGAAGAAAATTGCGATCGAAGCGATCGTCTTGATTGCTGTCGTCTTCAACCCACTTGAGATCGTAGCTGGCGGCATATTCTTCTAGCTGGGCACGGCTAATGTCGAGCAACGGACGTATCTGTTCGGTGCTGAAAAACGGCATATGGCTGGCCATGGCAGAAAGTCCGGTCGGGCCACTGCCGCGTTTAAGCGCCAACAAAAAGGTTTCACACTGATCGTCGAGATGCTGCGCGGTCAGCAGGGTTTCGTGATTACCGATAAGTCCGGCTATCGCATGGTAGCGGGCATCACGCGCGGCGGCTTCAACCCCGCTGCGCTGGGCATCCACTTTAACCCGTAGAACATGCAGCGGCACCTGCCATTGCTGGCACACTGACTTGCAGTGGTCGACCCATAAATCAGCATAGCGGCTGAGCCCATGGTGCACATGCGCAGCCCGTAGCTGGAGATGAGGGAAATTCTGCATACGCAGCTGAACGAGCGCATGCAGTAAAACGGTGGAATCAAGCCCACCGCTGAAAGCAACCATCAGATGCGAACGCCCCTGAAGTTTGCTGGCAATTCGCATCTGGATTTCTGAGCTATTCATGACACTTTACGGCGCGGTCACCGCCCTGAACGATTGAATATCAGAACGTTAACCATCCGCTCTGTTGGAAGCAAGTCCTTATTCGCACGACTCGGCGGCAACTGCGTTGCGGCGCACCATAAACATATGACACAGCCAGATCACCGCAACCAGTCCAACGCAGCCAAGCGCACCCCATGCGATATCACTAAACACGCTGACATACGCCATAACGGAGTGTGCCGTCGCTTCACCACCTTGTTCAAATGACACTTCGGCGGTTTGATTAGCGATAATACCCGCAAGATAGTTGGCTATCGATCCAGTCGCCAACATGTAGATCCCGGTAAGGACGCCCGTCACTCCCGGAATTTTCAGCCGAGTAATCTGTGCCATCGCCACTGGATCGATAAAGAGTTCTGCGCATCCCATCACCGCTAGACCTAAAACGGTTAATGCCATGGAGCCTTGGCCATGAACCGCCGCCCAGCGAGCGTTAAAGGTGAGAATGCCGAAGCCTGCGCTGATTAGCGCCAGCCCAAGAGCAAACTTACCCCAAATACGCAATATCCGGTTGCCGTTGCTGTTTTCGCGAACCAGCCAAGCCAGAACCACGCCGCTTAGCATAACGGCAAAACCGTTAACCGATTGGAACACCGCCGTAGGAATGGTGAAAGAGAACCATTGGCGATTCACAAAGCGGTCGATGAACAAGCTGATTGAGCTACCGCCCTGTTGGGCAAACGCCCAGAACAGCGTGCCGAGCAGCATCAAAATCACAATTTGCAGCAGGCCTTTACGCTGATCCGGTTCTGCTCGACGATAAATGCTCACCATAATAATAATGGCCGCAGCGCACACCAGCGCCAGCGCGTAGCTTGACCAGTCGCGCCAGAAAAGAACGGCGACAAAGAGCGGAGAAAGAACCACCGCCGCCAACAGCCATCCCCAGTTAGGAATACGCAGCGTTTTATTTTTCATACCCTGATGGTTCACACCAACGGTATGGCGGAAATGTTTGTGCCCGCACAAGAAGATAATCAAACCGGCAAACATGCCGATCCCGGCTAATGCAAAGCCGACGTGCCAGCCATACTGCTCGGCCGCAAGGCCGCAGGCAATGGGGGCAACGATTGAACCAATGTTACCAGCGGCATACAGCAAGGAGAAACCGCCGTCACGGCGTGGATCTTCAGGGGCATAAAGCTCGCCCAGCAGGCAGCTGATATTAGATTTGAACAGCCCGTAACCACACACGATGATGGCTAAGGCTAAATAGAGAGATGAAGGCGAAACCGCACTGACGCCGAGAACCACATGGCCTAACGTCATCAGGATAGCCCCGGCTATCACCGCCATTCGGTTGCCCAACAGTTTATCTGCAAGGATCCCACCGATAATTGGGGTGACGTAAACCAGTGAAGCGTAAGCACTATAGAGACTGAAAGCGTGGGTGTCGTTATACCCAAGCTGATGGGTGAGATAAAGGATCAGTAACGCACGCATGCCGTAAAAGCTGAAATATTCCCAGATTTGCAATGCTACGACATAGTAGATAGCGCGCGGTTGTGAGGGTGTTTTCATGTCATCTCCCATTTAAGGGGGTTGCATAATAAAAGGGGGCGTCCTTTAGCAGGACGCCCCCTCAGTCAGTCAATTACTTCTGGTCTTTGATAACTTTAACAGTGTAGCGACCGTCAGCCTGACGATATGCACCGTGGATATCAGTTTCAAAGCCTGGGTAATGTGCACCGATTTCGCACAGCATCTGCAAGAACTCCAGAACTGGGCGGCTTTCTTCGGTCAGCATTTCACCGGGCATTACCAAAGGAACTCCTGGAGGATATGGCAGGATCATGTTGGCATTCACTTTGCCGATCATCTCTTCCAGATAGACTTCTTCAGTCTGGCCACGCAGTTCTTTTTGGAACGCTGCATGTGGGTTCATTACCATGGTTGGCAACACTTCAAATGCACGGTACATCAGGTCCGGCAGGTTGTGGTGTTGGATCAGCGCATGGATGCCCTGTGCCAAGTCCTGAATACGCATGTTTTCATAGAACTCTGGATCTTCACGATACAGTGAAGGCAGCATGTTCTTAACGCGCAGGTTCAAGTCGTATGAACGTTTGAACTCGGTCAGCGCACGCAGCAGGCTCAGTGCTTTAGTTTTGTCGATACCGATGCTGAACAGGAACAGCAAGTTGTATGGACCTGTTTTCTCAACGATGATGCCGTGTTCGTCTAAGTATTTAGAAACGATAGACGCTGGGATACCGGTATCAGCCATTGAGCCATCTTTCTGCATCCCTGGAGTCAACAGAGTGACTTTGATTGGGTCCAGATACATGTGGTCGTTATCGATATCTTTAAAGCCATGCCAGCTGTCTTTGGAATCCAAAGGCCAGCATTTCGCTTCGTCGATACCTTCTGGCTGCCATACGTCGAAGAACCAGCCTTCAGACTCGGAGTTCAGACGTTTGATTTCTTTACGGAAACGAATCGCACGTTCGATAGAACCGTTGATCAGACGTTTACCGGCATTACCTTTCATCATTGCAGCAGCGGTTTCGGTAGAAGCCACGATGCCGTAGTGAGGAGAAGTAGAGGTGTGCATCATATAGGCTTCGTTGAAGGTTTCTTCGTTGATGTCACCTTTAACGTGAATCATTGAAGCCTGAGAGAATGCTGCCAGCAGTTTGTGAGTAGACTGAGTTTCATAAATAACTTTGCCTTCTACACGGCCACCGCTCATACCACACAGACCTTTGTAGATAGGGCTGAAGTTGGTGTAAGGAACCCATGCAGAGTCAAAGTGGATGGATTTAACGTCCAGCGCTTCTTTGATGTAATCAGTGTTGTACAGCAGACCGTCGTAGGTAGAGTTGGTCACTACGGCGTGAACTGGCCAGGTCGCATTTGGAGTCTGTGCAACGCGTTCAGCGATGGTGTCGTGCTGGAATTCACTCTTAGGAATACCACCCAAGATACCGTAAGCGTTACGGGTTGGACGGAAGTAAATAGGAGTGATGTCGCTCATCATCATCAGGTGAGTCAGAGACTTATGGCAGTTACGGTCAATCAGAACGGTGCTGCCAGCTGGTGCTGAGTACATACCAACGATTTTGTTCGCGGTAGAAGTACCGTTAGTCACCATGTAGCTGCGTTCTGCGTTGAAAGTACGCGCAATGTATTCTTCAGCTTCTTTGTGTGGACCTGAGTGGTCAAGCAGAGAACCCAGTTCACCCACAGAGATGGAGATATCAGATTTCATCGCGTTAGCGCCGAAGAAATCATAGAAGATGCTGCCCACTGGGGATTTCTGGAACGCAGTACCGCCCATGTGACCCGGAGTACAGAAGGTGTATTTACCTTCTTTAACGTAGTTGAACAGTGCTTTGGTCAACGGAGGCAGAATTTCGTCGATGTATGCGTCGGTGCTCTGACGGATTTTCTGTGCGATATCCTGAGCTGCGCCCAGTGCGTATTCGAAGAACTCAACGTTCAAACGCAGATCGTTCAGGCTAACATCCAGAGTAGAGTGGGTGTTGGCGAACGCATAGACAGGCAGATGTTCGTTCATCGCGCTGATTTCTTCGCACAGGTCGAGATTGTAAGTATCCCAGTCGAAGATAACGCCGCACAGACGTGCGTTGTTGTCGATGAGTTTCAGCAGGTCTTCACGGTCGTTTGGATAAACAATCTGAAAATCGAGTGCTTCCAGTGCCTTGTGCAGTTCACGGATAGGCTCTTCTTTGAAGTAGACGCCCATGTGATTCAAGATGGCAATAATATTCATACTCTAATTCTCCAGGCAAAAAGCTGGCCCCTCTCTACTTTTCAGTAGAAGTACTTCAAACAGAGAGAGGCTGGATAAATTAATTGTCTTGCTGTGTGTAATCGCGAGGATTACTCAATTCGTTGTGTACGTGGCGTTAGCCAAGTCACTTATGCGTTGCTGTCTGCGCTAGCTTGTGGTTTGCGAGAGTTCATTTTACGTGCATAGAACATCAGGATAACCAGGCTCACGATGAAGGTACCGGACAGTTCGAATGAACCCGCACCCATCAGAGCGATAAAGCAGAAGCAACAACCCAGAACCGATGCAACCAGGCTCAGCAGGTTTTTCACGTTGGCGCCTTCGAAACGAATCAGGTCAACGCAAGAGTAGAAGTAAGGCAGCATAGTCAGCAGAACCGCGATACCAGTCAGTTCACCGAACAGGTCAGATGCTTTACCGCCGCTAGCGCTCATTACAGTAATCAGAACCATCAGTACGGTCATTTTCACTGCGGCTAACAACAGGCCTTTCTTAGGAATGCCGTTTTTGTCCAGCTCGCCGTACACTTTAGGGAAGTTACCGTCTTTAGCAGCACGCACACCGGCTTGACCCACCAGCATCATCCAAGAACCTAAAGAGGTTAAACATGCGAATGCGGTGAAAGCAGACACTACTGGAGCAGCCCAGCCGCCAACCATAGTTGAAGCACTCATTGCGAACGGTGCACCAGAAGCCGCCATTTGGCTCGCTGGGTAGATACCTGCGATAACCTGAGTTGCTGCGATATAAACGATACCTGCCAGAGCAGTACCCAGCATGGTCGCCAGTGGAACGGTACGAGATGGGTTTTTCACCATACCAGTACTTACCGCTGCGGATTCAACACCCACGAACGCCCACAGGCACAGCAGGATACTTTTGATAACCGCGTGGCTATCAGTACCGCCAGAAGTGTTCCAGTTAGCGTGATAAGTAGCAGGGTCAAACCAAGCCCAACCTGCGATAGCAGTACCGATAACTGGGATTAACACCAGCACCAGACCGATAGTGGTTAAGCGGCTTACCCAAGTACCACCCAGCATATTCACGAAAGTGAAGATCCATACAATGGCGATACATGCTGCGCCAGCTGCAATTGGGCTATTCAATACTGGGAAGAAAGTAGATAGATAAGAAACTGCGGTAATACCGATTGCTAAATTACCAATCCAGTTTGCATGGTAATAAAGAACACCGGTTTGGAAACCGAATGCCGGACCAATTTCACCAGCATAAGCAATAGGGCCACCTTCCTGAGGGTTCTTAGTAGCCAAACGTGCATATACATACGCTAGAGACATTGCACCGATTAATGAAATGATCCAACCAAATATTGCGATGGAACCGAGACTCGCCAGGTTCGCAGGTAATAGTGCAATACCGCTCCCCATCATATTACCAGCTACTACGCCGGTGCAGGCAATTAGCCCGATTTTCTTGCTTGATGACATGGTCAGTTGCTCCTGATTAATTTTCAGAAAAGTCGTATTCACTCATTACCGCAGTTAGGTGTTCGACTTGATGGGATGCATGTTACTGACCAGCAAAATAAAAGTCCTAAAGGTAAAGTTAAATTATCAGCGTGTCCCAAGAAATGACATCTTGACCTTTTTTCCTAGATAATAAAAAAACATCAAGAAACGTAAAATTAAATCAATAAAAACAGTATGTTGACATAAAAATTACCGATGATTTTTCAAGATAAAAAAACGTTTAATGAAACAAAATTAACACATACAAAGACACAAAAAAACAACACACTTAATGCATATATTTTTCATTGTCAGTGAAGAATCCGAGGGAGGTTTATAATTCTTTGGGGGTAAAAAAAGCCTGCTCCTTTATAAGGGAACAGGCTGGATTAAATATCATACAAATTAATTGTTATCGGAGAAGTCGTAATTCGCTAAGTAAGGGGCAACGCGGATAACATTGGTTTGGAAGACGCCATTTTTTATCCAATCCAAGGTATTATTTCCTGGGCGTAAATTGAAAGCGGTAATATAAGCATCCGCAGCAAGGTTATTTTGCCCTTTCAGTTCATAAACTTTGCCAAGTAAGACATAGTTTAGCCAAGACATCTCTAAATCGATGCCTTTATTAATCATCTGAAAGGCTTCGTCAACTTTGCCCTGACTTAAATAATCAACAGCATATATCTGCTGAATAATTGCGCTATTTTGCAATAAAGGAATCGCCTCAACGTCAGTAATCTCTTTACGGAGGTTAGCAAGATCTGACGCATTAAACGGCTGATATGAATTCAGCAATATATCTACCAACGCTTTTTCTGCACGCGCATAGATAAAGTCCGGCGACTGTTTTGTAATCTGGGCAAGTAAAGTACTGGCCTGATTCAATGAATCGCTGTCCCCCTGAATCAAAAGCTGGTGTGCCTGATAATAGAGCTGCAATATCTGACTATGCTGTGGTACCAGTGTTTCAATTCTCTGAACCATGCTTGCAGGTTGAACCACTTTTAACGTTTGGAACATGCTATCGATGAAGTCTTTCTGCACCGTCAGCAAATTATCCGTCGTAATAAAGTAGCGTTTCTCCAACATCACTGAGCTATCAGCATTATCGATCAGGCGCACGGACAAGAAACACTGCTGTGCGCGATAGTGCCTCTGATTCACAAACTCAATGAACATCGACTTGCCAGAACTGCTCGGCCCGCCGTAGTTGTAGTTAGTTTGATCGTGCACTAAAAACGTTGAGTGGGTATTCAGGCCCTGCGCTAGCATTTCGCTTAGGCCAACGACGTACGAAAGCTGATTAGTCCAGTTGGTGCAACTGTTCCCACCCTGAATACGGATATCAATATCACGCGGATTCAGCAACATGGGCGCAGGTGCAACAGGCACTCGCTGATTAAAAACGGCTAAGCCAATCAACGAGATACACAACACCAGAGAGGATAGAAATGCTACCCACACCCAAAAGCGTGAACGCCCAAGCTTAGACGCACGCTTTTTATCACTCGTATCCTTCGGTGCGACGTCAGGGCTGGCCGTTTGGACATGGCTAAGCGATGATTGCTCAGGATGAACATCAGATGCAGTGACAGTATTCGAGATCGCGCTGCCATCTTCCGGCTCGTGCTCAATCACCACTTTGACCGGTGTTTGAGTCGGCAGAGTAAAATCAGCCCCGCCCTCTTCGCACCAGATAACCGGTTCCACCAGCTTGTAGCCGCGTTTAGGCACCGTCACGATGTACTCGGGCGCGTCAGGTCGCCCGTCTTTTAAATATTTCCTCAGCTCAGAGATACACTGAGTCACCACATGATTGGTGACAATATTACGTTTCCATACGTTATCAATTAGTTCATCCCTGCTTAGTACCGTATCGGGATGATGAGCAAAGTAGCTCAACATATCGATGAGGCGAGGCTCTAGCACTAATAAACGACCATCACGGGTGATCTTATTATCAGCGGCTAAAACCAACCATTCGCCAACGCGGAAAGTTTGCTCTTGCATGGTGTGCTAAGGCTCAGAGGGAAATGGAAAGAAGCGCGCAATAGTAGCACAGCGGGACTTGTTACACAGTAAACCGCAGCACCCTATGCACTTTTGGTATTATATTTTCAGCAATTGGTGCTATTTTTCAAGTCATCACCCACTTGATAGAGCTCAAGCGGCAGCCCATCAGGATCCGAGAAAAATGTAAATCGACGTTCAGTATAGGGGTCAATGCGTACCTCTTCACAACGCACTGCATGATTTTCCAAATGTTTTACCGCACTATCAATATCATCAACGCTGAATGCCAAATGACGCAAACCGCAGGCTTCAGGCCGAGACACTCGTGCAGGAGGCTTTGGAAATGAAAACAGCTCAATCGTATAGTCACCGTTCAGTGCTAAATCCCCTTTCCAAGAATCACGCTCTGCGCGATACACTTCGCTCAGTAACGTAAAACCTAAAACATCACAGTAGAAAGACTTACTGCGCTGATAATCTGACGCAATAATTGCGATGTGGTGGATTTTATTGAGTTTCACACAGCCTCCAAATGCAAACGATTCTCGGGGAAATTACCCCTTAACAATGCAGAAAGCAATTTTACGCTGACAAAAAGCGCTTCATAAAGTGTAAGCCAAACAAAAGAAACTGAACGAACGATAAAAACAACAAAGCCCGGCATAACCGGGCTTTAGAATGAACATTACTCGTGATGGCAATCAGCAGTAACCGTAGTTCATCAGGCGCTGGTAGCGACGATTCAACAGTTCTTCTGTTTCTAACACATCAAGATCGCCTAAATCTGCTAACAGCTGCGCTTTCAGAGATGCCGCAATCGCAGGAACATCGCGATGTGCACCGCCCAAAGGTTCAGGGATAACAGAGTCAATCAGCTTCAGTTCTTTCAGACGCGGAGCCGTAATACCCATCGCATCGGCGGCTAATGGCGCTTTATCGGCGCTCTTCCACAGAATTGAGGCGCAACCTTCCGGAGAAATAACGGAGTAGGTGCTGTACTGCAGCATGTTAACTTTATCGCCAACGCCGATAGCCAACGCACCACCAGAACCACCTTCACCAATCACGGTGCAGATAACTGGCACGGTCAAACCTGACATTTCACGCAGGTTACGAGCGATAGCTTCGGACTGACCACGCTCTTCAGCGCCAACGCCAGGATAGGCTCCTGGGGTGTCGATAAAGGTAATGATTGGCAGTTTAAAGCGCTCGGCCATTTCCATCAGGCGCAGAGCCTTACGGTATCCTTCCGGCGCTGGCATACCAAAGTTGCGACGGATTTTCTCTTTGGTTTCGCGTCCTTTCTGATGACCAATAATCATCACCGCGCGACCATTCAAACGAGCCATACCACCAACAATCGCCTTGTCATCAGCATAAGCGCGATCGCCTGCCAACTCATCGAAGTCAGTAAAAATATGCTCGATATAATCCAGCGTATAAGGACGACGCGGATGGCGCGCTAATTGCGCAACCTGCCATGCACCCAGATCAGAAAATATCTTACGCGTCAGTTCAACGCTCTTATCACGCAGGCGCTGTACTTCTTCGTCGATATTAATATCTAATTTTTCGTCTTGACGGCTGACTGAAGTTAGCGAGTCAATTTTCGCTTCAAGTTCTGCAATCGGCTGTTCAAAATCCAGAAAATTCAGACTCATAGTATTCCTATATTAGTCAAATTCCAGTTCAACCTGTTCATTACCCACCAGAGTACGAAGGTCAACTAGCAGGCGATCTGTCGGCGTTACCCGCCAGGCCGCGCCAAATCTTAACTTAGCGCGTGCATTATCACGTTGATAGTATAAATGCACTGGAATCGTCCCCGACCGATGTGGTTCCAACGAGTCACGGAGACGGTTTAAAAGCTGGTCATCAATTTGCCTGTCAGTCAGCGAGATAGCAAGCCCACGCGCATATTTTTCGCGTGCTTCACTGATGTCCATTAGCTCGCGGGCGATCATTTTAAGCCCACCGCTAAAGTCATCAAAGCTGACCTGTCCGCTGGCTATCAGGATACGGTCTTTTTCCAGCAAATGTTGATATTTATCGAGCGCATCGGTAAATAGCATCACTTCGAGACGGCCGGAACGGTCATCCAGTGTACAAACCCCGATGCGGTTACCCCGCTTGGTGGTCATGACTCGCGCTGCTACTACGAGTCCAACCGCAGTGGTCATTTTGCCCCGATCCGTCGGATGCATATCTTTTAGGCGCATGCCACCGGCGTAGCGCTCTATTTCCTTCAGGTATTGGGTGATGGGGTGTCCAGTCAGATATAAACCTAACGTTTCACGCTCGCCATCCAATACCACCTGAGCAGGCCACGGAGCAACGCTGCTATAGGATTTCTCAACTTGTTCAGGTGCTTCGGCCAGCACGCCAAACATATCCACCTGACCAATCGCCTCTGCTTTGGCGTGTTGGTCAGCGGCTTTCAATGCGTCATTCAGCGAGTTCATCAGTGCGGCACGATGCGGACCTAAACGGTCAAACGCACCAGACATAATGAGCTTCTCCAGCATACGTCGGTTTAGCTTTTTAGTGTCTGTTCTAGCACACAGATCAAATAACTCTTTGAAATGGCCGCCTTCATTACGCGCGTCGATGATAGCCTCAATCGGCCCCTCACCCACGCCTTTAATCGCACCGATGCCGTAAACAATTTCGCCATCGTCATTCACATGGAAATGATACTGCCCGCTGTTAATATCCGGCGGCAGAACTTTTAGCCCCATGCGCCAGCATTCATCAACCAAGCCAACGACTTTTTCGGTGTTATCCATATCGGCGGTCATTACCGCAGCCATAAACTCAGCGGGATAGTGCGCCTTTAGCCACAGCGTTTGATAGGAAACCAGCGCATAGGCAGCGGAGTGAGATTTGTTAAACCCGTAACCAGCAAATTTCTCTACCAAGTCGAAGATTTTAACCGCCAGCTCACCGTCAACGCCGCGCGCTTTGGCCCCGTCTTCAAACCCACCGCGTTGCTTAGCCATTTCAACGGGATTCTTTTTACCCATTGCACGACGAAGCATATCTGCGCCGCCTAGCGTATAACCGGCGAGCACCTGAGCAATCTGCATAACCTGTTCTTGATACAGGATAATGCCGTAGGTCGGCTCCAGCACCGGTTTCAGTGACTCGTGCTGCCACTGAACGTCAGGGTAAGATACCTCTTCGCGCCCGTGCTTACGGTCGATAAAGTTGTCAACCATACCTGACTGCAAAGGACCGGGGCGGAAAAGCGCCACCAATGCGATCATATCTTCGAAGCAGTCAGGCTTCAGGCGTTTGATCAAATCTTTCATGCCGCGCGATTCAAGCTGGAATACCGCCGTGGTTTCCGAGCGTTGCAGCATATCGAAACTTTTTTTATCGTCGAGCGGAATAGCCGCAATGTCGATTGGCTCTTCGCCCGCTTTAGCACGGCGGGCGTTAATCATCTCAAGCGCCCAGTCGATGATCGTCAGCGTTCGCAGGCCCAAGAAGTCAAACTTAACTAGGCCTGCATACTCTACGTCGCTTTTATCAAACTGTGTGACGGGGTGATTACCTTCAGAGTCACAGTAAAGCGGCGCAAAGTCAGTAATTTTGGTCGGTGAAATTACCACCCCACCGGCGTGCTTACCGGCGTTACGCGTGACGCCTTCAAGCTTACGCGCCATGTCGATCAGCGCACGAACCTCTTCATCCGCCTCATAAATTTCTGGCAGCTGCGGTTCAGCTTCAAAGGCTTTCGCCAGCGTCATGCCCGGCTCTGGCGGCACTAGTTTTGATATACGATCGACAAAACCATACGGATGCCCTAACACGCGGCCAACGTCGCGGATAACCGCTTTCGCCGCCATGGTACCGAAGGTAATAATCTGCGATACCGCATCACGGCCGTACATTTCAGCCACGTGATCGATAACCCGATCGCGTTTCTCCATGCAAAAGTCGACGTCAAAGTCAGGCATGGAAACACGTTCGGGGTTCAGGAATCGTTCAAACAGCAGATCGAACTCCAGCGGATCCAGATCGGTGATTTTCAGCGCATAGGCCACTAACGACCCCGCACCTGAACCACGCCCCGGCCCTACCGGTACGCCGTTATCTTTCGACCATTGGATAAACTCCATCACGATCAGGAAGTAGCCCGGGAATCCCATCTGGTTGATAACTTTAAGTTCAACCTCTAAACGCTCGTCATACTCAGGACGGCGTTTGGCGCGCTCTTCAGGATCGGGGAATAAAAACTCGAGACGTTCTTCCAAACCCTGCTTGGATTTTGCCACCAAGCAGTCTTCTGTCGACATCTCGCCGGTCGGAAACTGTGGCAGGAAATACTCACCCAACCGGATCGTCACGTTACAACGCTTAGCAATCTCTACGCTGTTTTCAAGCGCTTCAGGGATGTCAGCAAATAGCTCACACATCTCTTCTTCGCTGCGCATGTACTGCTGAGCGCTGTAGTTTTTAGGTCGTTTTGGATCGTCTAAGGTAAAACCGTCATGGATCGCAACGCGAATTTCATGCGCATCGAAATCACCGGTTTCTAAAAAACGCACATCATTGGTAGCTACGACCGGAAGATCGCGCTCTTCAGCCAAAGCCACGGCAAAATGCAGATAGCTTTCTTCATCAGGGCGACCCGTGCGAATAAGTTCCAGATAGTAGCTATCAGGGAAATATTGCTGATAAAAATCAACGCACTCATGTGCTAGCTGCTGGTTGCCGCGCAGGAGCATTTTGCCTACGTCACCTTGGCGTGCGCCAGACAGCAGTATCAGCCCTTCACGGTATTCAATCAGCCAATCACGGTCGATGACCGGGCCATCGGCACCATAACCACGTTGATACGCGTGAGAAATAAGCAGAGTTAGGTTTTGATAGCCGGTGTTATTTGCCGCCAGTATGGTCAAATGCGAAAGCTCATCGCCCAGCATTTCGCTTTTAACCAATACATCAGCGCCGATAATCGGCTTAATTCCGGCCCCATGTGCCGCGCCATAAAACTTCACCAGCCCACACATATTAGTATGGTCAGTAATCGCAAAAGCAGGCATACCTAGCGCAGCCACTTTCTTGACCAATGGGCCGACTTTCGCCAGCCCATCGATCATGGAATAGTCACTGTGAACGCGCAAATGTATGAAACGTGGTTCTGCCATATATCAATTACTCGCCTAAAAACCGGTTACTAAAGTAGTACATAGATGGGGATTAATTATATTAACCCAAGAACACGTTTAACCGGCCCAAAGCTGCGGCGGTGGTGTTCTGTTGCTCCCAACTGCGCTAAGCGTTCAAGATGGAAAGCCGTTGGGTAGCCTTTATGCTGTGCAAAACCGTAGTCTGGGAATTGGGCATCCAGAACTTCCATTTCACGGTCGCGAGTGACTTTAGCCAAAATCGAGGCCGCGCTGATTTCAGCCACGCGGCTATCACCTTTCACCACCGCCTGCGAGGCCATTGGTAATTTTGGGCAACGATTACCATCGATCAGCACAAAGTCAGGTTCGATTGCCAATCCAGCCACCGCTCTTTGCATCGCAAGCATAGTGGCGTGCAGGATGTTCAGCTCATCAATTTCGTGCGGCTCTGCGCGGCCTAAGCTCCAGCTCAACGCTTTCTCAATGATTTCTTCATACAACGCGTTACGGCGCTTTTCGCTTAATTTCTTCGAGTCGGCCAAGCCCACAATCGGACGTGCAGGATCGAGGATCACTGCCGCAGTGACAACCGCACCAACCAAAGGCCCGCGTCCTACTTCATCTACCCCTGCAATTCGCTGCGCGATGGGATAGACAAAAATGTCACTCACTGAATTGGTGCTCATTGAAATACGGCCTATTGATTAACTTATTGATTAACTAAAGACAGTACCGCATCGGCCGCTTGTTCATCGGCGCCGCAGCGGATACTTTGGTGCAATTCGAGGAAGGTCTTTTGCAAGACTTTAGTGGCTTCGCCACCTTCTAACAGCGGCAGTAAAGCAGCGGCTAATTTTTCAGGCTGGCAATCGTGCTGTAGCAGTTCTTGCACCAACTCACGGCGCGCCAACAGATTCGGCAATGAAACATAATCTGTTTTCACCAGACGCTCAGCCAACCAGAAGGTGAACGGTTTCATGCGATAGCCAACCACCATTGGACATTTCGCCAGCATACATTCCAGCGCTGCCGTACCAGAAGCTAACAGCGCTGCATCGCTGGCGTACATCGCATTACGCGCTTGTCCATCGAGAAGATGAGCGGTTAATTCTGGTGCTACTTCAGCTTTAATGCGTTCAAACTGTTCGCGGCGTTTGGCGTTAACCAGCGGTACGACGATTTCTAATGCCGGATACTTCTCCCGCAAGATCATCGCAGTTTTTAAGAAGTCAGCACTCAACATCTCAACTTCGGCGCTACGGCTGCCCGGCAGTAAAGCTAAGCACAAAGCATCGGGAGCAATACCCAGTGCTTGACGCGCAGCCTGTTTATCCGGGTTGAGCGGCATGGCATCAGCCATCGTATGGCCAATGAAACGGCACGGAACATTGAATTTGTCATAAAACGCTTTTTCAAAAGGCAGAAAGGCTAAAACCAAATCGGTTGCCTTGCCAATTTTGAAAACACGCTTCTGTCGCCACGCCCATACTGACGGGCTGACATAATGAATGGTTCGAATACCTTTCTGCTTTAAGCGGCCCTCCAGCGTGATATTAAAATCGGGCGCATCGATACCGACGAAAACATCGGGCTTAAGCTCGGTAAAGCGTTGGGTCAGTTCACGGCGAATTTTAAGCAAACGAGGCAGGCGTTCGAGAACTTCAACAATCCCCATCACCGCCAACTCTTCCATTTCAAACCAGGCTTCACAGCCTTCGGCCTGCATCAGAGGACCGGCTACGCCAACAAAACGCGCATTGGGATGACGCGCTTTCAAAGCACGGATTAAACCCGCACCGAGAATATCGCCGGAGGTTTCCCCGGCGACCAGACCAATCGTCAGCGGACGCGAAGCGCGATCCACCGACAACGAGTCAGAGGCTATCTGAGATAACGTCATGGCTTAGCGGATAATGCCGCGAGTCGAACGCTCAAAGAAATCAACGAACAGCTGAACAGCGGGATGCTGTTTAGCTAACTCGGCAATTTCTGGCTTGGCTTCTTCTAGCGTTTTTCCGCTACGATAAAGGATCTTGTATGCATTACGAATCGCATGCAGAGACTCTTTTTCGAAACCACGGCGCTTCAGGCCTTCAATATTCAGGCCGAACGGAGTTGCATGGTTACCCTGTGCAATCACATACGGAGGCACGTCTTGCGCGACGCCAGAACAGCCGCCGACCATCACATGCGCACCAATCACACAGAACTGGTGAACCGCAGTCATTCCACCGATGATCGCAAAATCATCAACCGTAACATGACCACCTAACGTTGCGTTGTTAGCGAAAATACAACGATTACCGATGACACAATCGTGCGCGATATGCGCATTAATCATCAGTAGGTTATCGCTACCTACTTTCGTTAAGTTACCGCCCTGTGCAGTACCACGATGAATGGTGACACTCTCGCGAATACGGTTGCGATCGCCGATTTCTACGCGGGTAGGTTCGCCAGCATATTTCAGATCCTGATTCACTTCACCAATAGAAGAGAACTGATAGATCTCGTTATCACGGCCAATTTTAGTAATACCATTGACGACGACATGGGACTTCAGCACGGTACCTTCGCCGATTTCCACTTGGGAGCCGACGTAGCAAAAAGGACCGATATGCACACCGGCACCAATGACTGCGCCGTCTTCGACTATGGCACTTGGATGGATAAAGGCGGTTGGGTCAATCACGTATTAGGCCTCCCGGCTACGGGCACACATCATTGAAGCTTCGCAAACAATCTTACCGTCTACTTTGGCAACACCGTTAAAGCGAGCTACGCCGCGGCGCTCTTTAAGGAATTCAACTTCCAGAATCATCTGGTCGCCTGGCTGAACGGGACGCTTAAAGCGAGCATCGTCAATACCAGCAAAATAGTACAACTCGCCTGGCTCCAGTTTGCCCGCGCTTTTAAATGCCAGAATACCGGTAGCCTGAGCCATCGCTTCTAGAATTAACACGCCTGGGAAAATCGGTTTGCCAGGGAAGTGGCCCTGGAAAAACGGCTCGTTAAAAGTAACGTTTTTCACTGCACGCAGGAATTTGCCTTCTTCAAAATCAAGAACGCGATCCACTAAAAGGAACGGAAAACGGTGCGGCAGTAACTCTAAAATCTCGGAAATATTGAGAGTATGAGTGTCAGTAGTCAAAATACTCTTCCTGTAGGAAAACTAATTGTCATCAACAACACGGCCCGCCTCATGTCCATATAAAGACAATGATGCAGGCCGCAAATCGTTTTATACCCAGTAAAACAGGGTAAATGCCAGGAATATGTATTCACTGACAAAGGTATGGCTTTAGTCGTTAGTCATTAGTGACTTTCTTTTCAACGGCTTTTAGACGCTTATTGATTTCATCAATATTCATCACCAGAGCTGCCGTTTTACGCCATGCCTTGTTGGGTTGCAGCGGAATACCAGAGGAATAAATACCCGGTTCAGTGATAGGACGCATCACCATACCCATTCCCGTTACCACGGCTTTGTCGCAAATTTCCATGTGACCATTAATCACACTTGCACCGCCAATCTGGCAGTAACGACCAATCTTCAGACTGCCCGCCATGATAACACCGCCAGCAACTGCTGTATTGTCGCCAATCATAACGTTATGTGCAATCTGGCATTGATTGTCGATAATTACGCCGTTGCCAATAATGGTATCATCCAAAGCGCCACGGTCGATGGTGGTACATGCGCCAATTTCAACGCGATCGCCGATGCGTACCGTGCCGAGCTGTGGAATTTTAATCCAATTGCCGCGATCGTTAGCATAACCAAAACCATCAGCGCCGATAACGGTTCCTGACTGAATCAGACATTTCTCACCGATTTCGATCTGATGATAAACGCTAACGTTGGCCCACAAGCGTGTGCCTGAACCAATTTTGGTGAACTTACCTACGAAGCAACCGGCACCAATGATGACGTTGTCGCCTAGCACAACGCCCTCTTCAATGACCGCATTGGCACCAACAGAAACATTGTTACCAAGCTGAGCCGTTGCATCAATCACCGCACTCGGCGCAATATCTTTTGCCGGAGCCGGTGTTGTATCCATAATCTGCGCCATCAGTGCATAGGTTAAGTAAGGGTTTCTTACTACCAACGCCGCCGACGTACAGAAAGGCAGATCCGCTTCAGTCAACACCACAGCGCTTGCATTACAAGCAGCTAATTGTTCACGGTAGCGACTGTTAGATAAAAAAGTGATTTGCTGCGATTTTGCCGAATGCATTGAAGCAACGCCGGTGATGACGATATCGCCATCACCGTGGAGCTCTGCATTCAACTGCTGAGCGAGATCAGCGAGTCGAATTGAAGCCATGCCTTATTTAACCTGTTTCAACACTTGTGCAGTGATGTCGTTGGAAGAATCAGCATAAGCAACAGCATTTGCATCAATAACCAGATCGTAGCCTTTGTCTTTAGCAACGGCACGAACGGCATCCTGAATGCGGCTCAACAGCTTATTACGTTCTTCGCCCTGACGACGACGGTTATCCTGCTCAAAAGCCTGAGCTTTCTGAGAGAAAGCGTCACGCTGTGCCATGATGTCTTTTTCCATCTTGGTACGATCGCTGGCTTTCATGGTAGAACCATCACGTTGCAGTTTTTGCATTTTTGACTGCAGATCGCGTTCCTGACCCTGCAACTCAGTTGCGCGGCTCTTGAACTCGTTCTCCAGTTGTTTCGCAACGGTTGCACGCTGTGGCAACTGCTGGAAGATGCTGGATACGTTTACAATTGCAATCTTATCAGCAGCTTGTACGTTAGCAGAAACTGCTAATGCCATGCCCAGACCTGCCGCATATAACCACTTTTTCAATTTAGACTCCTTACCATCACCCATATGTGTCGACGACACGTATACCGCATAGGCACCGACCCATAGTGTCTCTCACAACGTCCATTATAAAAGAACGCTCTGAGTGGAACTTATGCATTCTGGCATGGGGACGTATCCCCATGCCTTATACAGTAGCTTTTATAGAGTAGCTTATTACCAAGTCTTACCGATGTTAAATTGGAACTGCTCCGATTTATCACCGTCGTATTTCTTAACAGGCTGAGCGTATGAGAACACCAATGGCCCCAGTGGAGACATCCACTGTAGTGCGAGACCCGCAGAGACACGAATGTTGCTCGGATCGCTGTAGTCAGGAATACCCTGAGAGCTACAGGAGGTCGCGCCACAGCCGTTGTTATCCCAATTGGTATCCCAAACAGTACCCGCATCCATGAAGATAGAGGTACGCAGTGAGTTGGAATATTTCTCACCCACGAACGGCGTTGGCGTAATCAGCTCAAGGCTGGCCACTGCCATGGCGTTACCGCCCACCGCATCGTTATCATCCGTCTTGCTGCTATCAATGCTGCCGTTCGAATTCAGATAAACCGCTTTAGGACCGATGTTGTTCGATTGGAAACCACGTACCGAGCTCGAACCACCGGCATAGAAGTTTTCATAGAACGGCATTTCTTTACCGCCCAGACCGTCACCGTAGCCTAAACGGGAACGTCCCATCACGACCCAAGAACGATCGTCATCCAACGGCAGATAGCTTTGGCTATCGAACGTGATTTTGTAGTATTCGTTATCAGAACCAGGGATGGTCACTTTACCGTTCAGAGATGCTTTCGTACCCTGAGTTGGGAAGAACCCGCGGTCAACGTTGTTATATGACCAACCTAAGGTATACGTGAAGTCATCAGCGGTATAGTCAGCTTTCTTAGTATCATCCGGATGCTGTCCCATAGAGTCCAGATAACGCCACATAGCCACCTGTGGCTGCATATCAGACAGGGAGTTATGCACGTAACCCAGACCGGTACGCAACGAGTTATTTTCGTTGATTGGGAACCCTAAGGTGCCATCAATGCCATAACTGCTGTTGGTATAGTCAGACAGATCCGCATCATCAGCTTTAAAGTCATTATAGAAAATACGACCACCCAAGCTCACACCGTCAACGGTGAAGTACGGGTCTGTCATAGACAGTTCAGCATAGGTTTGGTAATCATTTTTGGTACCGCTAATACCAACGGTATTACCTGTACCCAACCAGTTTTCCTGCTGAACGCCGACTTGGAAGCTAACGCCACTTTCAGTACCGAAGCCCACACCGAAGTTGAAAGTACCGGTGTTACGCTCTTTCACCTTATAGGTGACATCGACCTGATCCGGCGTACCTGGAACACGCTGAGTATCAACGTCAACGGTTTCAAAATATCCGGTACGGTTCAGACGCTCTTTACCCTGATCGACCAAGTCGCTGCCTAACCATGCACCTTCCATCTGGCGCATTTCGCGACGCAGAACGGAGTCTTTACTGGTGTCATTACCAGCGAACTTGATGTTACGAACGTAGTAACGGTTACCCGCATCAACGCTCATATGCAACTTAACGGTTTTATCCGCATCGTTGATTTCAGGTTGGGTCTGTACTTTTGGATAAGCATAGCCGTAGCGACCGAGGAGTTTCTTAACGTCATCCTCCATCTTGGTCACTTTGGCACCGTTATACAGTTCACCCGGTTCAATCGTGGTCAAGCGGTTGATTTCAGTGCTATAACCCGCCATGTTACCGTTCACGTCAACGCCAGTGAGTTTGTACTGGTCGCCTTCAGTGATATTGACAGTGATGTAAATGCCTTTTTTATCCGGCGTTAAGCTCACCTGAGTAGAATCAATATTGAAACGGGCATAGCCGCGATCCAAATAGAAGCTTCTCAAGGTTTCTAAGTCACCAGACAGTTTTTGTTTTTGATATTTACGGTCACCAACCAAGTTCCACCAAGGAACTTCGTCGCGCAGTTGGAAACGAGCAATCAACTCTTCGGAGGTGAACGCGTGGTTCCCTACGATATTGATTTGCTGAATCTGAGCGGATTTACCTTCAGTAAATACCAGTTTCAAGTCAACACGGTTACGAGGCAGAGGTGTTACCACCGCTTTCACCGTCGCACTGTATTTACCGACGCTGTAGTAGAAATCTTCCAGACCCTTTTCAATGCTAGAAAGCATTGTGCGGTCCAGAGCTTCACCTACGCGCACGCCAGAAGCTTCAAGGTTCTGCTTCAGCATGTCGTCTTTTACAGACTTGTTACCGGAGAAGGTAATACTCGCGATCGTAGGACGTTCCTTAACCTGCACGATCAAGTTCTCACCATCGCGCAGCACCCGAACATCTTCGAAGTTGCCGGTCGCATATAATGCGCGAATAGTGTTACTGAGATCTTCATCGCTGACGGTATCGCCAACGCGAACCGGCATGTTAAGTAACGCCGCACCGACGGCGACCCGCTGCAGGCCTTCGAAATGAATATTTTTCACTACGAATCCATCTGCACCGTATACGGTTGCGCTGCCAAACAGCAGCGACGCTATGAGCAACTTTTTCATCGCCATCGTTGTTATGCGTTCTTCCTAACCTAAATCCCGTCCCTTAGAGGCGCGAGAAATCATTGAAAAGTGCAAGCCCCATTAACAACACCAGTAAAATAGAACCGATGCGATAACTGAAGTCTTGAACTCGCTCGGAAACCGGCCCTCCTTTTAGCTTTTCAATCGCTAAGAAGAGCAAGTGACCACCATCAAGTACTGGGAGTGGGAACAGGTTGATAATTCCTAAATTAACGCTGATAAGCGCTAAGAACATTAGGTAATACACAACACCGTACTCCGCTGACATCCCTGCGCCCTGCGCGATCGAAATCGGCCCACTCAGGTTATTCAGCTTCACATCACCAGTAATTAGTTTCCCTACCATAGAGACCGTTAGCTTCATCAATTGCCATGTTTTATCACTGGCCTGATAGATCGCCATAAACGGTCCATATTGTCGAATCGTCTTATACTCATTGGGTAAAGGAATAACTTTCGGCGCGATGCCAGCAAAGCCTTCCATTTTACCCGCACCAACAGCTTTGCTGTCTGGTGTTAACTGCAATGACTGAATATTTCCATTGCGTTCAATATCAAGTGCTATGCTTTCGTTAGGTCTTTCACGGACCTGTTTAACAAAAGTGTGCCAGTTCAATAACGGCTGACCATCGACTTTAACGATCCTATCGCCGACTTGCAAACCTGCTTTCTGAGCCGCTGAATCCTTCTGCACTTCAGCAAGGATCGGCTCAACCTGCGGTCCACGCGGCACGATGCCAAGCGAAACCACCGGATCTTGTTTATCTGGCTCAAACTGCCAATGCGTCAGATCCAGAGTTTTCTGCGTTTTATCGTCACTACCAAACGGTGCAACTTCAACGGTCGTCTCTTTCGCGCCAATTTTTCCGACCAGCGCTAAACGAACAGAATCCCAGTCAGGCGTTTCGATACCTGCAACGGACTTTAGTTCCAATCCTGGCGAAATATCTGCTTGAGCCGCTACCGATTGAGGAACAATTTCGCCAATAACCGGACGAACGCTAGGTACACCAATCACGAAAACAAACCAGTAGGCAACGATCGCAAACAAGAAGTTAGCAATAGGCCCTGCGCTGACAATGGCCGCTCGCTGCCACACCGTTTTGTTATTAAACGCCTGATGACGAAACTCAGGGGCAACGCTCTCTACCCGCTCATCCAGCATTTTGACGTAGCCGCCAAGCGGGATAAGAGCCAGCACATATTCCGTACCGCTGCGGTCTACACGACGCCACAGCGCCTTACCAAAACCGATAGAAAAGCGTTCTACCTTCACGCCACAGCGGCGAGCCACCCAAAAGTGGCCAAATTCATGCACCGTGATCAACACCCCAAGCGCCACTAAAAACGCAATCAGGCTCCAGAGTATATTGGTCATTGGTAAGCTCCCTGTCTCAAGCGGACTAGTAAAACACTAACAGCATAAGACATGCAAACACCGGTACTGCCGCAGTCAAACTATCAATACGGTCCAGAATGCCGCCATGACCGGGAATTAAATGCCCGCTGTCTTTGATGCCGGCTTCGCGTTTGAACATACTTTCGGTTAAATCGCCCAGCACAGAAACCAGAGCGGCGACAATAGAGCAAACCAGCAGCGTAGCTGGCACCACAGCGAGCGGGGCGTACAAACCAAAACCCCACGAAATTAGCGCTGAGGTAATCAAACCACCGATGAAGCCTTCCCACGTTTTACCCGGAGAAACCTTTGGCGCCAGCTTGTTTTTACCAAACAGTTTACCAAACATGTAAGCGCCAGAATCCGCTCCCCATACCAGGAACATCACGTACAACAGCCACCACGCCCCTTGATAATGATCGGCGTCATAACCGTGTTGACGTAGTGCAATCATTCCCCAAAAGAACGGAATGATGGTCGCTGCGCCAAAAACAATTTTGAGCACGCGAGAGTGTTTCCACCATCCCGCAGACTTGGGATAAAACAGCACCAAAAACAGCGCAACAATCCACCAAACAACTGATGCCCACAGCGAACCAGCAATTAACGGCAGGTGCACGCTTCGATTAAATTCAGGCAGGCTTAGCAGCATTGCAGCCAGCACTAGGCCGCAGATCACGGCGCCCCAAATACGCTGCGAATTAGATGTAAACCCAGCAAGTTGTCCCCACTCCCAAGCGGCTAGCATGCATATGACTAAGGTCACAATCGCAAAACCTACAGGAGGTAATAAAAACAGCGCCGCAATGACAATAGGCACTAAGATCAAAGCAGTGATAATGCGAGACTTCAGCAAGAGATCCCCCTAAGACGCATCTGATGCGTTGATAGGTGTAGTGCCTCCGAAGCGGCGCTCGCGTTGCGCAAATGCATTAAGTGCACCTTCAAAGGTAAGTTCATCAAAATCAGGCCACAGCACATCCGTGAAATAAAACTCGGAATATGCGATTTGCCACAGCAAAAAGTTGCTGACCCGATGCTCTCCACCGGTCCGAATGACAAGGTCAACCGGAGCCAGTTCATGTAAGCAAACTTGCTGGCTCAGCAAGTCCTCAGTGATATCTTCAGGTTGAAGTACTCCGGCCTTGACCTGCTCGGCCAGCGTTTTCACGCCCTGCATGATATCCCATCGCCCACCATAATTAGCGGCAATATTTAACGTTAGCCCATCATTATTTTCAGTTAATTGCTCAGAACGACGAATACGCTCTTGTAAGCGCGAGCTAAAACGGCCGATATCACCGATGATTTTCAGACGTACATTGTGCTTATGCAAGCTTTTCACTTCACCGTCTAATGCCCGAATGAAGAGCTCCATTAGCGCACTGACTTCCTGCGCTGGGCGGTTCCAGTTCTCACTACTAAACGCATACAACGTTAACGCCTTGATGCCATGGCTAACCGCAAAACGTACGGAACGACGTACCGATTTCACCCCAGCTTTATGGCCAAATACACGCATTTTGCCCTGACGCTTCGCCCAACGGCCATTGCCGTCCATAATGATAGCGACGTGCTGTGGACCACAGACCATCTCGTCAGTCATTGGTGATTGAGTGGAAGACATACGTGTAATCAATTCCTCAAAAGCATGGCACTGAAGTAAGCCACAACATCAAGCTCACCTTGCCCATACGACATCAATTGCACAAACTGAACCGAGTATTAAATAACCAAGTGTTTAATGCGCAAAAAAGCCGTGTACTAGTCACGGCTAACCAATTAATCAGCGGCAAAATCAAAATCCTTAGCACACTAAACATCTCGACCCGCCAAAAGTTGTCGCAAACTATATCATTTCACCTGAACCGCCACAAACTACCTACACAGGGAATAACTAATCTATATTAGGAAGTTCGCGCTCAAACGAGTGGCTACTTCGCGCGCTTGGCGATCAATATCCAAGACTTCTGCAATACTTTGCGGCTCACAACAAGATAATGACGACAAAACATCCTGATTTAACGCCGCAATATCCGTAAAGCGAATTTGCCCGCGTAAGAATGCATCCACTGAAACTTCGTTCGCCGCATTCAATGCGGTTGTCGCTGCCTGCCCTGCCCGCGACGCGTCTATCGCCAGTTGCAAACAAGGATAGCGCACCATATCGGGTTGCTCGAACGTAAATGATCCAATTTTGCAGAAATCGAGAGGTTCAACACCGGTTTGCACGCGAGCAGGATAAGCCATCGCATGGGCAATTGGCGTACGCATGTCAGGCGAACCTAGCTGCGCAATGACGCTCCCATCGCGGTAGCGCACCATAGAGTGAATAACGGATTGAGGGTGAATAATCACCTCCATCTCGGACTCAGAGGCATTAAACAGCCAGCGAGCTTCGATATACTCCAGACCTTTATTCATCATGGTGGCAGAATCAACGGAAATCTTACGCCCCATTGACCAGTTCGGGTGCGCACAAGCCTGATCTGGCGTGACCGCAGCAAAGTCACCCATCGGCAATTGACGGAATGGGCCCCCAGAGCCGGTAAGAACAATACGCGATATGCCATTCTCGTTCAGTGAGGCAAAGCCAAGATTATTTTGTACAGCCTCGGGCAAACTCTGAAAAATAGCGTTATGTTCGCTGTCGATAGGCAACAGCTGAGCGCGGCTCTGCTTCAGCGCATCCATAAACAGACGTCCACAGGTCACTAACGCCTCTTTATTGGCCAGTAAAACTTGCTTATTAGCCTTAATCGCGGCCAACGTTGGTAACAGGCCTGCTGCGCCAACAATGGCAGCCATAACCTGATCAACGTCATCTAGCGCAGCTAAATCGCAGGCGGCCTGCTCTCCAGACATCACCTCAATGCCGCTGATCCCAGCATCTTGTAAGCGTTGACGAAGCGTCTGGGCAGCATGATCATCAGCCATAGAAACGTAGCGCGGAGCAAATTCAACGCACTGTTGGAACATGACTTCGACGTTTTTACCTGCCACCAGCGCGGCAACTTTAAAATTATCAGGATTTGCTCGCACCACAGCCAGTGTACTGGTGCCAATGGAGCCGGTAGAACCAAGAATAGTCAGTTGCTTCATGAGGGGTCTTCTGAATAACTGTTTAGAACAGGAGATGCATCAGTCTGAAACTAAGACGGCGGATTGTCTATGAGAATTAGCCCGTCTTCAGCAACAGCCTGAGGTTTCTCGGATAGCCCAAAAACAAAAGCGCCGCCGGGGCGACGCTTTTTTCAAGCCAGTGAGGAATTAAACTTCCATCAACTCTTTTTCTTTGTCAGCTAATGCAGCGTCGATCTTTTTGATCATCACGTCTGTCATTTTCTGCACTTCGTCTTGCGATTTACGATCTTCGTCTTCGCTGATTTCTTTATCTTTCAGCAAAACTTTGACTTTATCGTTCGCATCACGGCGTACGTTACGAACAGAAACACGGCCCTGCTCAGCTTCAGCACGAACCAGTTTGATCAGATCCTTACGACGTTCTTCGGTCAGCGCTGGCAATGGAACACGGATAACCGCGCCCGCAGACATTGGGTTTAAGCCCAAATCTGAAGCCATGATCGCTTTTTCTACCGCCGCAGACAGAGAACGATCGAACACGGTGATTGCCAGTGTGCGAGAGTCTTCAGCAACTACGTTAGCAACCTGACGCAGAGGCGTAGCAGATCCATAATATTCTACAGAAATACCATCCAGCAGGTTCGGATGAGCACGACCTGTACGGATCTTGTTGATGTTTGACTTAAATACTTCAACGCATTTATCCATGCGCGTTTCGGCATCTTTTTTGATTTCGTTGATCACGTTGCGAACCCTTGAAAACGGTTAATTAAACTGGCGCTTCATCATGAGAAACGCCGATATATTTTCAATCAAGCGTAACTGGCAAGAAAGCCTGACGCAATATTCATCGAGTAAAAATGACGCGTAAGGCTCTCACGTTCGTAGAGCGCCGTTATGCTCCAAATTATTTGGAGATCAGCGTGCCTTCTTTCTCACCCATAACGACACGACGCAAAGCACCTGGCTTGTTCATGTTAAACACACGAATCGGCAGGTTATGGTCGCGAGCCAAGGTGAAAGCGGCCAGATCCATGACTTTTAGTTCTTTTTCTAAAACGTCCTGATAGGTCATTTGATCGAACAGCGTTGCATCTGGATTGGTGACCGGATCGGCTGAATACACACCGTCAACTTTGGTCGCCTTCAATACCACGTCAGCTTCGATTTCAATACCGCGCAGACAAGCTGCGGAATCAGTCGTGAAGAATGGATTACCGGTACCGGCAGAGAAAATCACTACGCGGTTGTTACGCAGCAGGCTAATCGCTTCTGCCCAGCTGTAGTTATCGCACACGCCGTTAAGTGGAATTGCAGACATCAGACGCGCGTTCACATAAGCACGATGCAACGCATCACGCATTGCCAAGCCGTTCATCACGGTGGCAAGCATCCCCATGTGATCGCCCACAACGCGGTTCATGCCCGCTTGTGCTAGACCTGCGCCACGGAACAGGTTTCCGCCGCCGATGACAACACCGACTTGAATGCCTAATTCGACCAGCTCTTTAACTTCCTGAGCCATACGATCCAGTACGCTTGCATCGATGCCAAAACCTTCTGCACCTTGCAGGGCTTCACCGCTAAGCTTGAGCAAGATACGCTGATATACGGGTTTGGAGTTAGTTGCCATGGTGTTCTGTCCTAAGAAGCAGTCAATAAATAGTCGGAGGTATTTCAATGCACGGTCGTAACCGATCATTGGGATACATTCTAATGCTGGCTGGGATACTTAATAGTGTAAACCTTTCTACGTTGGCTAAGGGCTATGCGCCTAACGTTTCCAGATAAAACAATGGAACCACCCTGCGGCGGTTCCATTTGAAGGCAATTAAGCGCCTTTAGTCATTGAAGCAACTTCTGCAGCAAAGTCTACGGTCGCTTTTTCGATACCTTCACCCACTTCGAAGCGGATGAAATTGGTAACGTCAGCATTGTGCTCTTTCAGCAGCTGACCAACAGTTTTGCTTGGGTCCATAACGAAAGCTTGACCAGTCAGAGAAACTTCGCCGGTGAATTTCTTCATGCGGCCTTCAACCATTTTCTCTGCGATTTCTTTCGGCTTACCAGACTGCATCGCGATGTCCAGCTGAACCTGGTACTCTTTTTCTACGACTTCAGCAGAAACGTCTTCTGGTTTAACGAATTCAGGCTTGCTTGCAGCAACGTGCATTGCCAGTTGCTTAGCCAGTTCTTCATCAGCGCCAGTAGCGGCAACCAGAACACCAATGCGAGCACCGTGCAGGTAGCTAGCCAGTACATCGCCTTCCAGAGAAGATACGCGACGGATGTTGATGTTTTCACCGATTTTAGCAACCAGTGCAACACGCTCTTCTTCGAACTGTGCTTTCAGTACTTCAACGTCGGTGATTTTGCCTGCAAACGCAGCGTCCAGCACTTTCTCAGCGAATGCCTGGAAACCACCGTCTTTAGCAACGAAGTCAGTCTGGCAGTTAACTTCCAGAATCACACCGTAGTTGCCTTCAATCTTGGTTTTGATCACGCCATCAGCAGCAACGTTGCCTGCTTTTTTCGCCGCTTTGATCGCGCCAGATTTACGCATGTTTTCGATTGCCAGCTCGATGTCGCCTTGGGCCTCGGTCAGCGCTTTCTTACAATCCATCATGCCTGCGCCAGTACGTTCACGCAGTTCTTTTACCAGGGCGGCGGTAATATCAGCCATTGTATTTTCCTCGGTGGTCTCGTCGTGAAGAGCGAACCTCACGGAGACAGGTTCTCTCGTCTAGGGATTGGTTCTTTATATCGCCGTGATGTGAAAGGCGATTTTTACAAAGAAAGGGGGGGCCATAAAGGCCCCCTAACCAACATATTTTAATACCTGGTTAATAAGGGCTCAAATTTTGAGCTTGCCTTATTATTCAGCTTCTACGAAGCTTTCTTCCGCTTGGGAAACCAGATCCTGAGAACGGCCTTCACGGACAGTTGCCGCTACAGCGCTCAGGTACAGGTTTACTGCACGGATTGCGTCATCGTTACCAGGGATAACGAAGTCAACGCCGTCCGGATCGGAGTTGGTATCAACGATAGAGAATACCGGGATACCCAGGTTGTTGGCTTCTTTAATCGCGATGTGTTCGTGATCAGCATCAACGACGAACAGAGCGTCAGGCAAGCCGCCCATGTCTTTGATACCGCCCAGGCTGTTTTCCAGCTTGGCCAGTTCACGATTGCGCATCAGAACTTCTTTTTTGGTCAGCTTATCGAAAGTGCCATCCTGAGACTGAACTTCCAGATCTTTCAGACGCTTGATGCTCTGACGAACGGTTTTCCAGTTAGTCAGCATGCCACCCAACCAGCGATGGTTCACGAAGAACTGATCGCAGCTGTTCGCAGCTTCTTTTACCGCTTCGCTTGCAGCGCGTTTAGTACCAACGAACAGGATTTTGCCTTTACGAGCAGAAATCTTCTGCAACTCAGCCAGAGCTTCGTTGAACATTGGAACAGTTTTTTCAAGGTTGATGATGTGAACCTTGTTACGAGCACCGAAGATGAAAGGCTTCATTTTCGGGTTCCAGTAACGGGTCTGGTGACCAAAGTGAACACCAGCCTTGAGCATGTCGCGCATGGAAACAGTTGCCATGATTAAACCTCTATATAAAGTTTGGGGTTAAGCCTCCACATATCCCATGAGCCGACCCGGCAAGGCATTGTCCTAAGACTCATCCTGCAAGGCACCCCGGCGCACGTGCCGATATGTGTGTGTTGTTGTCGTTTCTTTGCAAAGAATACAAATAACACAATTGAGATTTACAGCTTCCTTATCAACGCCCCGCTCTATTGAGCAAAAGAAACAGAAGATATAGGAACTGCGGCGCGCTTTATACCATAAACGAGCCACAGACTCCACCTTTTGTTGCATTTTGAGCCCACGGCTATCGTAGGATTTGGCAGCGGTTCCGAGGACTGTTACCATGTTCAGCAATTGATTCTCATTGTCGATTTCACGACACCTGCGGACACATACTTCATGGCAATTTCAATAAAAACACCTGAACAAATCGAAAAAATGCGCGTGGCTGGACGACTGGCCGCGGAAATCCTAGAAATCATCGAGCCTTACGTGGTTCCTGGCGTCAGCACCGGTGAACTTGACCGTATCTGCGACGATTACATTACCCAAAAACAGCATGCGATCTCCGCTTGCTTGGGCTATCACGGCTATCCAAAATCCGTTTGCATCTCCGTGAATGAAGTGGTTTGCCACGGCATTCCTAGCGACGAAAAAATCTTGAAAAATGGCGATATCGTTAACATCGACGTGACCGTTATCAAAGATGGCTGGCACGGCGATACTTCAAAAATGTTTATCGTGGGTGAGCCTACCATTCTGGGCGAGCGCCTGTGTCGCATCACGCTGGAAAGCCTCTATCTAGCGCTGAAAATGGTAAAACCGGGTATTCGCCTGCGCACAATCGGTGCTGAAATCCAGAAATTCGTTGAATCACACGGTTTCTCTGTGGTGCGTGAATACTGTGGTCACGGCATTGGTGAAGTGTTCCACGAAGAACCTCAGGTTCTGCATTACAATGCCGACGACGGCGGCGTGGTACTGCAAAAAGGGATGACTTTCACCATCGAACCTATGGTCAACGCCGGTGATTACCGCATCCGCACCATGAAAGATGGCTGGACGGTAAAAACTAAAGATCGCAGCTTGTCCGCACAGTATGAGCATACTATTGTGGTGACTGATAACGGTTGCGAGATTTTGACACTGCGTGAGGAAGAGACCGATCTCCCACGCGTTATCGTTCACGAGAACGTATAACCCATCGCTTAACGAGCGAGTCATCATCTCAAGCCGGCTTATGCCGGCTTTTTTTATGTTTTGCGTTCTTAACTCGGCGACAACGGGAGATGCCCATGCCCATTTTACCTTCAGCCACGTCAGAATCCCCCACGGAGCCGCTGATCCAACCGCCCTCTCCAGACAATTTTGCCGCATCCGATCTTGAATGTGCGCCGCTGAAACTGTCGCTTGAACGCTTCCAACAATGGATGGCCGCTGCATTTCAGGCTGGCGAATCGGCTGAATCGCTGATTGCCGCTCGAACGCTCTACATTGACCGGCTGCTCACCCGCCTATGGATTCATTTGGGGTTCAAAGAGCGTCAGGGCATGGCGTTAATCGCCGTGGGTGGCTATGGGCGTGGCGAACTGCACCCGTTGTCTGATATCGACCTGCTGATTTTGAGTCAGGATCCGCTTAACGAACACGACGCACAGCGCATCAGCGAACTCATCACATTGCTGTGGGATTTAAAACTTGAAGTGGGACATAGCGTCCGTACGTTAGATGAATGTATTCAAGAAGGACTTTCAGACCTCACGGTCGCCACTAACCTGATTGAATCACGCTTGATCTATGGCGATGTCGCACTGTTTCTCCAACTGCAGAAACAGATTTTCAGCGATGAGTTCTGGCCATCTCCTCGGTTCTTCGATGCAAAAATTCAAGAACAAAAAGACCGCCATCATCGCTACCACGGCACCAGCTACAATCTGGAACCAGATATAAAGACCAGTCCGGGCGGACTGCGTGATATTCACACTTTACTTTGGGTCGCTCATCGTCATTTTGGCGCGACATCCATGAATGAGATGGTGGGTTTCGGTTTTCTGACCGAAGCCGAGCGCGATGAGTTAAACGAATGCCAAAGTTTTCTGTGGCGTATCCGTTTTGCGCTGCATTTAGTCCTGAACCGCTACGATAACCGCCTGCTGTTCGACCGCCAGTTTAGCGTCGCCCAGCTGCTCGGCTATGAAGGCGAAGGCAATGCCCCAATCGAACGCATGATGAAAGATTTCTACCGCATGACACGCCGTGTGGGGGAACTCAACCAAATGCTGTTACAGCTGTTTGATGAGGCGATTCTGGCGCTCGGAACAAATGAGAAACCGCGCCCTCTGGACGAAAATTTCCAGCTACGCGGCAACCTGATTGATTTGCGCGATGCAGAAACGTTCATGCGCGATCCGGTCACCATTCTGCAGATGTTTTATGTGATGGCCAAAAATCAGGAAATACAGGGCATTTATTCCACCACCCTGCGCCACCTACGCTATGCGCGTCGTCATCTGGCTCAGCCGTTGTGCGATCTGCCCGAAGCCCGCAAGCTGTTTATGGCGATATTACGCCATCCAGGATCGGTGAACCGTGCCCTGCTCCCGATGCACCGCCATAGTGTTTTATGGGCCTATATGCCGCAGTGGGGAAAAATCGTCGGCCAAATGCAGTTTGATCTGTTTCACGCCTATACCGTGGATGAGCACACCATGCGCGTCTTGCTGAAGCTGGAAAGCTTTGCGGATGAGAATACCCGCCAGCGACATCCGCTGTGCGTGGAGCTCTACCCTCGCCTCCCTCAGCCGGAGTTATTGCTGCTCGCCGCGTTATTTCACGATATCGCCAAAGGGCGCGGCGGTGACCACTCAATTTTAGGCGCTCAAGACGTCATCGAGTTTGCTCAGTTGCACGGGCTTAATTCACGCGAAACTCAGCTCGTTTCATGGTTAGTGCGCTGCCATCTTTTGATGTCAGTCACGGCACAGCGGCGCGATATCCAAGATCCCGCCGTTATTCAGCAATTCAGCGCCGAAGTGCAGAGCGAAACTCGTTTGCGCTATCTGGTTAGTCTAACCGTTGCAGATATCTGTGCCACCAATGAAACGCTGTGGAATAGCTGGAAACAGAGCCTGTTGCGCGAGCTCTATTTTGCGACAGAAAAACAGCTGCGACGTGGAATGCAAAACACTCCAGATATGCGCGAGCGCGTACGCCATCACCGTTTACAGGCCTTGGCATTGTTGCGCATGGATAACATCAACGAGGAGGCGCTGCATTACATTTGGAGCCGCTGCCGCGCCGACTATTTCCTGCGCCACAATCCTAATCAACTGGCATGGCACGCTCGCCATCTGCTCAAGCATGACGCCAGCAAACCGCTAGTATTAGTGAGCCATCTCGCCACTCGCGGCGGCACCGAGATTTTCATCTACAGCCCAGACCGACCTTATCTGTTTGCCGCCGTGGCGGGAGAATTAGATCGACGCAATTTGAGCGTGCATGACGCGCAGATCTTCACCAATCGCGACAACTTTGCGATGGATACCTTCGTGGTGCTCGAACCCGATGGCAGCCCATTGGCACAAGATCGTCATGCCACCATCAAACATTCGCTGGAGCAGGCGCTTACGCAACAACACTATCGCCACCCACGCACACGGCGTCCGTCACCCAAACTGCGCCATTTTACCGTACCGACAGAGGTCAGTTTCCTGCCGATGCACAATGAACGTCGAAGCTATATGGAACTGGTGGCGCTCGATCAGCCGGGGCTATTAGCGCAGGTGGGAGAAGTATTCGCTGAGATGGGGCTGTCGCTGCACAGCGCCCGAATCACCACTATCGGCGAGCGGGTTGAGGACTTATTTATTCTGGCAGACGGCGAACGTAAAGCATTAAGCATTAAAATGCAGACAGAATTGGCTCAGCGGTTGACAGAAGCCCTCGATCCAACCGATAAAGGGTAATGTATTTGTTACGATTTATACCCAAAATAATTCGAGTTGTCGTCAACGCATCTACAACTCGAAATATGAAGGGGATATGTCAATTAAACTTCGGGAATAGAACAGCATGCAGCAGTTGCAAACACTTATTGAAAACGCCTTTGAACGCCGCGCAGATATCACTCCGGCCAACGTAGACAGCATCACGCGTGAAGCAGTTAATCAGGTTATCGCTCTGTTAGATTCAGGCGAACTGCGCGTCGCAGAAAAAATTAACGGCGAATGGGTCACGCATCAGTGGCTGAAAATGGCAGTGCTGCTCTCCTTCCGCATCAATGACAACAAACTGATGGAAGGCGCTGAAACTCGCTTCTACGACAAAGTGCCGATGAAATTTGCTGACTACGACGAAGCACGTTTCCAGCGTGAAGGCTTCCGCGTAGTGCCACCTGCTAGCGTTCGTCAGGGCGCATTCATCGCACGTAACACCGTGCTGATGCCTTCTTATGTCAATATCGGCGCGTACGTTGATGAAGGCTCCATGGTCGATACATGGGCTACCGTGGGTTCTTGTGCGCAGATTGGTAAAAACGTACACCTCTCCGGCGGCGTCGGCATCGGTGGCGTTTTAGAGCCGTTACAGGCGAACCCAACCATCATCGAAGATAACTGCTTCATCGGCGCACGTTCAGAAGTGGTTGAAGGCGTTATCGTTGAAGAAGGCTCAGTCATTTCCATGGGCGTTTATCTGGGTCAAAGCACCAAGATTTACGACCGTGAAACCGGTGAAGTGCATTACGGCCGCGTACCGGCTGGCTCCGTGGTTGTTTCTGGCAACCTGCCGTCTAAAGATGGCAAATACAGCCTGTACTGTGCGGTCATCGTTAAGAAAGTTGACGCCAAGACGCGCGGTAAAGTTGGTATTAACGAGCTGCTGCGCAGCATCGACTAAGAGAATGAGCATAGCGGGCAACGAGCCCGCTATTTTTTTATCAGTCACTTTACGTCGACGATAATTTAATCGGTTCTGCCATTTAGTCTATATTTCATCTTCTCATGAAAAATATCAAAAGGTGCCGCTATGTATGACAACCTGAAAAGTCTGGGGATTAATCAACCCGAAGAGATTGACCGCTACAGCCTTCGTCAGGAGGCCAACAACGACATTCTCAAGATCTATTTCCGTAAAGATAAAGGCGAGTTTTTTGCCAAAAGCGTGAAGTTTAAGTATCCACGCCAGCGTAAAACCATCGTGGCAGATAACGCGGGTCAAGGTTACAAAGAGATCCACGAGATTAACCCGAACCTGCGTTATGTGATTGATGAACTCGATCAGATCTGCAAACGCGATCAGGTTGAAGTCGATCTGAAGCACAAGATCTTGGACGATCTGCGCCACCTTGAAAGCGTGGTTGCGAATAAAATTGCAGAGATTGAGGCGGATCTGGAGAAATTGACGCAGAAGTAAGGTGGGACAACCTACGTTGTCTTGTATTCAAAACCTTATATGCAAAAACCGTGATAGATTTCGTCCGCTTCATACTCTGTTTGTTTTGTGAAAATTTCGCCCGCTTACTGGCAATATTTTCCCATATAGCTACGGATGAAAGTGGTCAAGCAAGGCGGCGGCGATTGAGCCGCCTTGCATCTTATATGTAAGATGCAGTGAAAGATTTCGTCCGCCAACGAGTATTTGCGTTTCTATGAAGCCACTGGCGTAGGCGTCCGATGAGAGCCCCGTTGCGCGGGGGCTCTCAACTCGCGCGCTTTTTACCGAGTCGTTTGACCGACCGGTCTCGGAGCGCACGTCCTGTGCGCCCTCTACCTGCCACCAACATCCCTGCTGGCGGCTCTAAAATGCATTCCTTAAACATAAAAAAGACAAAAGACATTTTGTCTTCTTATCTTTTAAATTGTTTAAGCCTTGGTAGAGAGAGCCGCCGGTACAGGGATGTACCGGCGGAGTTTGGGGCGCCCTGGATGGGCGATACCAAACCGGAGCGAAGATGGCGTTTCGGATAAAAGCGCGAGGATTGAAGGGGCGCGCGCTGGCGCCCCTCATCGGACGCCTTCGACTTAGCTACATATGAAAGCAGTTATAGATAGGCGGTCGAAACCTTACACCATATCGCACAGAGAACAGGCGACCGAAACCTTACGCGAAGGCCTCATAAGCAAAGGCATCATAAGCAACACGCTACTTGCAGCCTACTTAATCAACTGCCCCCACTTTTCCACCCACGGTCCCGTGACCACTTCGGGTTCGGCATCAACCTGCGCATCCACTTCAAGCAGTTCGCCAATGCGCGTCGCTTTCTGCTCCTGTAGCAGTTCATCGAATTGATGGCCTGCGCCGCAGAAATGGGTGTAGCTGCTATCGCCTAATGCAATCACGCCATAGCGCAGTTCAGGCTGATAACCAACGTCGTCTTTCACCGCACGAAACAGCGGAGCGATTGAGTCCGGCAAATCGCCCTGTCCGGTGGTAGATGTCACGATCAATGCATAATGATTGCGGTAGAACTGCCATTCTTCGAGCGTGCCTTCCTCAAACAGTTTGACTTCATGTCCTTGCGCTTTGAGGATGTTTTCAGCGTCTTCCGCCGCCATCAATGCGTTGCCGTATACCGTTCCAACGAAAATACCAACCTGAGCCATGATGTTTTCCCTTTTCTTAAGAATTTACGCTGACGTCATTTTGGTTATCGTGAACGCAACTCTCTGGAAACTCAACCCTTTCAAGATGAGGGAGATAACTTTGCCAGCCAAAATGCGACATCATGCGTTGCCAGCGATCGTCAAGCCCCGCCTGCAAACAGAGAGGCTCTCCGGTCACCGGATGCTCGAGACACAGCTCGCTCGCATGCAACATCAAACCAGAGCAAGAGAAATGCTGCGCCATGGCGCGATTTTGACGCAGGTCACCGTGTTTAGTGTCACCAATAATCGGGTGACGTAAATGTGACATATGACGGCGTAGCTGATGCTTACGGCCGGTTTCTGGCTTTAGCTCTACCAAACTATAACGTGCGGTTTGATACTTACCGACGGCAACCGGCATTTCGACCATAGCTAACGAACGGTAATGACTCACCGCCGCCTGTGGCGCTTTATCAGGATCGGCAAACTTATCGGCAATCTTGTCCAATTCTGGCGTTAACGCATAATCAATCACCGCTTCGCCTTCGAGGTAACCGCGCACCACCGCATGATAAGTCTTATTCATCTCACGCTGTTCAAACTGTTCCGACAGCAGGCGGGCGACGTCGCTAGAAAGCGCCATCAGTAGCACACCAGACGTTGGACGATCGAGGCGATGTACGGGAAACACGTGCTGACCAATCTGATCGCGCAGCGTTTGCATCACAAACACCGTTTCATGACGGTCAAGCCAACTGCGATGAACAAGCCAGCCCGCCGGCTTATTTACCGCAACTAAATGTTCATCCTGATAGATAATATTCAGCATTAATTGGCGTCTTCTTGGTTCAGCATACTGTCCAACTCTTGGAGCAGGACGATCAGCGGCTGAACCTCCAGCAAGCGCTCTTTGAAGGCCATTTCAAAATAAGGGGCAATAGCAAAACGGCGCGGTAGTGGCGCACTGCTATCAATCAGCGCAAACATGCGCGGTAGCAGGATCCATTGCAGCCACTGCTCAGGGCTCATGGTGTCCACGCAAAAAGGCTCTTGGCTCTCAAAAGCCTGAGCATCAGGTGCACATTCTTGAGACAAATCAAGGCTGTCTAACTGTTGCTCTATTCTCAGCAAATGCTGTCTGACTTCAGCGTATTCACTCATGCTTTTCTCACTTATGTCTACAGGCGGGATATAAAATGGGGGCAAAGAATAGCATTGAAGCTCGCACGTCCCAATAGCCTAACGTGGTTAAGCGCTTTATGAGCAGTAAGACACATATAGCTTTAGCTTCGCGGTATATTCAGTAAGAAGGTGCTAAATCATTGATAGGGGATAAAAGCGTTGTCTATGGGCAAAAAAAAAGGCGTACTGTTTTTACACAGTACGCCCGGTTCGTTTTATAGCAATCCAGCTACTCATTGTGCTCCCTGCTCATCCGTGAAAACTTTTCCGTACGGCTATCCATTTCCCGACAATCCGTCGTATCGTCCAACTTTCATCCTGACGTTTCATCCTGCATCATCCTGATGCTGTTCCTCAGTCTTCCTGACCCGCCTGTTATCCTAACTGGCTCTCAATCTCCGTCCTGGAGGTGTCCCTGACTTCATCCTGAAGTATCCTTGGCCAACGTCCTGTGGCACATCCTTTATCACTCTTCCTGAGTGTGTCCTTCACTTCATCCTGAAGCAACATCATCCTGATGTGTCCTGCTCCAACCGTCTTCCCTTCCGGTGAAACTAATATCGCCTATTCTTAGGCTTAAAACAATGAACCCAATTGGCTCACAGCTGGCTTACACGGTGAAAGATCACAAAATAAAAGTATTATTCATTGAATCTTATACAAAAAATCAAATCAGCTTACACAATATCTGCATCAATAAGCGATATATCCTACACGGCTTGTGAGAGATCTCTTACACAGCGACGGGCAGCCGTGTAAGCCAAATTCACTTAATGACGACAGGTTGTAGGCGAGACAGGAATTCTGACAGTGATTCAGCCAGCACTTCACGCTGTTTACTGCCGAACTGTTCAAGCAGAACATTGCCGGTAAGGTTACACAGCGAGATCAGTTGTAGCTCGGAATCCGTGGTGGCAAGGAAGAGGGTTGGAGAGAGTTTTAACCGACGCTGAGTGACTAAATGACCGATCTGATTTTCTTGTAAGCGCTGTAAGTCATCCTCGCTCCAAACCTGCACCAGATCTAGCGCTAAATCACCCAATACCGCGCTCATATCACCGGCATACTGCGAGGTGAAAAAGGGAACGATATCTTCATGCAGCTGAATATCCAAAGCGCGGGAAATACCGTTTAGGCTATCAGAAGCGGCCGCAGGCTGCGGTTTCCAATACACTTTCTCGTTGTCGGTATGCACTACGCAGGGTGATGCGACACCATATAATGCCTCACTAGAGGGGAAATCGCCGCTTTCACGCTGCCAATCATCAATAAAACGCTGGGTAAACTCCGCTAGCGCGGCAGAAACATCATGCACCATGTTTTCTCTCACTAAGGTAAACTATAGGGTATTCACTGATTGTACCGTTCTTATTCGAATATAGGCCACATAATGTCATACCAAGATCATCAGGCCCTTGCTGGCTTAACGCTCGGCAAAGCCACTGAATACCGCGACAGCTACGACGCATCACTGCTTCAGCCCGTTCCTCGCAGTATGAATCGTGAACCGCTGGGACTTTATCCTGATTCACTGCCTTTCACCGGCGGTGATATTTGGACGCTATATGAGCTCTCATGGCTTAACGCCAAAGGCCTGCCGCAGGTTGCCATCGCCGATGTGGAATTGGATGCTTTTAGCCAGAATTTGATTGAGTCAAAAAGCTTTAAACTGTATCTCAACAGCTTCAACCAAACGCGCTTCGCTAATTGGGATGACGTGCAAACTACGCTGCAGCGCGACTTATCACACTGTGCGCAGGGTGACGTGCGCGTGCAACTGATGAAACTTGATGAAGTTGAAGGCCAGCCGATTGCCGCATTCCGTGGAGAATGCATCGACAATCTCGATATTGAAATCGATAACTACGAATTTGACGCTGAACTTCTCAAGAACGCCGCCGATCCACAGAACGTGATCGAAGAAACATTGGTAAGCCATTTATTGAAATCCAACTGTTTAATTACCCATCAGCCTGATTGGGGCTCCGTGATGATTCAATACCGCGGCCCGGCCATCAATCGTGAAGCGCTGCTGCGTTATCTGGTTTCTTTCCGTCATCACAATGAGTTCCACGAACAGTGCGTTGAGCGCATCTTCTGTGATATCCAACGCTTTTGTCAGCCGGAAACCCTCAGCGTTTATGCTCGCTATACGCGCCGCGGTGGCTTGGATATTAATCCTTGGCGCACAAATACGCCGTTCGTTGCACCAAAAGGCCGCCTGGTTCGCCAATAAGCCTCGCAAAAATGGCAAATCATTACGTGCGCTTACGTAAGAGTGTTGGCAAAAATCAAAAGACAACGGTAAGGTGTTTGCAGGACGCAAAATGCACGAGTTCACAATAAGCTATTGATGAATCAAGCAACCTATCAGGCCTTGAGCATAAATCGACTATCAGCTCGGAATGCTAAATTTGTCAGGTGAAGGCGTGCATTAATACAGTAGCAAAACGTATCAGGAACAACGGAATTGAGCCTGCCTAACAATAGACAGGACACGTTATTCCTGATGCCATCGCGGTAACCGCATCGGTAGATGTATAGGAGTGACTTTGATTACACATATCAGCCCGCTTGGGTCTATGGATTTGTTGTCGCAGCTTGAAGTGGACATGTTAAAGCGCACGGCAAGCAGCGATTTGTACCGCCTATTCCGCAACTGTTCCCTCGCCGTACTTAACTCCGGCGCACAAACCGATAACAGCAACGAGCTACTATCGCGCTTCGAAAGTTTTGACATCAACGTATTGCGCCGCGAACGCGGCGTGAAACTCGAGCTGGTTAATCCGCCTGAAGACGCTTTTGTCGATGGGCAGATCATTCGCGCTCTTCAGGCCAACCTATTTGCCGTGCTGCGCGATATTCTGTTTGTTAACGGGCAAATGACCAACACCGATCGCTATCCGCATCTGGATACGAAAAGCCCAGTACATATCACCAACATGGTCTTTTCGATTCTGCGTAACGCCCGTGCCCTGCACGTTGGCGAAGAGCCGAACATGATTGTTTGCTGGGGTGGCCATTCTATTAACGAGATCGAATACCTGTACGCACGTAAAGTGGGTAACCAGCTAGGACTACGCGAGCTGAATATCTGCACCGGCTGCGGTCCAGGCGCGATGGAAGCACCGATGAAAGGTGCCGCCGTTGGACACGCCCAACAACGCTACAGAGAAAGTCGCTTTATCGGTATGACCGAGCCTTCCATCATCGCCGCCGAGCCGCCTAACCCGCTGGTGAACGAGCTGGTGATCATGCCGGATATTGAAAAACGTTTGGAGGCCTTCGTTCGCTTTGGTCATGGCATCATCATCTTCCCTGGCGGGGTGGGTACGGCAGAAGAACTGCTCTACCTACTGGGTATTCTGATGAATCCAGAAAACAAAGATCAGGTTTTACCGCTGATCTTAACGGGTCCAAAAGAGAGCGAAGACTATTTCCGCGTGCTGGATGAGTTCATCATGAGTACGCTGGGCGAAACTGCGCGTAAGCATTACACCATCATCATCGACGATCCGGCTGAGGTCGCTCGCCAGATGAAACGCGCCATGCCGAAAGTGAAAGAAAACCGCCGCCAAACCGGCGATTTCTACAGCTTTAACTGGTCGATCAAGATTGCCCCAGATTTACAGCTGCCGTTTGAGCCGACACACGCCAATATGGCTGCGCTAAATCTGCATCCTGACCAGCCGCCTGAGCAATTAGCGGCAGCGTTACGCCGTGCATTCTCAGGCATTGTGGCCGGTAACGTGAAAGAAGTGGGTATTGCCGAGATTGAAAAACATGGGCCATTTAAAATCCACGGTGATGCAAAAATGATGCAGCACATGGATCATCTGCTGCAAGGCTTTGTCGCACAGCATCGTATGAAGCTGCCGGGAACCGCCTACGAACCTTGCTATGAAATCATTAAGTAATTAATCATTACTTTATGCAGGGCGGTCGAGTACCGCCCTTTTTCTTTTCCGAATAATGATAACCATCATGCAAATACACCTTCTGATCGTTGACGCGCTAAACCTCATCCGCCGCATTCATGCCGTTCAGGGTTCGCCCTGCGTTATTGCTTGCCAGCATGCGCTACAGCAGCTGTTAGCACACAGCCAGCCAACCCACGCCGTGGCCGTTTTTGATGAGGACGATCGCGATAACAGTTGGCGTCATCAGGCCTTACCGGACTATAAAGCCGGTCGTAGCGCCATGCCTGAAAACTTAGCCGCGGAAATGCCCGCCATCCGTGAAGCATTCAGCAAACTAGGCGTACAAAGCTGGCACTCGGCAGGCAACGAAGCGGACGATCTCGCCGCGACGTTGGCATATAAAATTGCACAAACGGGAAACCGCGTGACGATTGTATCTACGGATAAAGGCTACTGTCAGCTGTTAGCTCCGACCATTGAAATCCGTGATTATTTCCAAAAACGCTGGCTTGATTTGCCTTTCGTGAAAAAAGAGTTCGGCGTAGAACCGCAGCAGCTGACGGATTATTGGGGACTAGCAGGGATCAGCAGCAGCAAGATATCCGGCATACCCGGCATTGGGCCAAAAGCAGCGGCTACGTTACTTAACGAATTTGGCTCGCTGGCCAATATCTTTGAACAGATAGAAAGTGTGCCAGATAAATGGCGCAAGAAGTTGGAAGAACACAGGGAACAGGCGGAGCTTTGTAAGAGAGTCGCTACGCTACAAACCAATCTGACGATCAGCGGCAACCTGCAGCAGCTGCGTTTACCGTAGGATTGACCACGGCTTAAAACTTCCCTCTCCTAACCTTCCCGTTCTCAAGGGAGGCTAGGAGAGGAACAATCACTTAGCTATTATTACTGTTCTTCAACTGCATACGGCGGTTAAGCTCACGTTCATCGCGGCGGCCAGGGATCGCGCCCCACATACGACGCACGTGCACCGTGATTTCTTCACGATCGTGATAAAGCTGTTTAGCCGCGATCTGAGCATTAATACCGTTGTCTTTCAGCGTTTGCGCCAAAATAGACAGGTTTTGGCTCACTTCTTCATAACGCTTTTTCATCGGCAGCTTCAGGTTGAAGATCGCCTCACGGCACCAACCGTTCACGAGCCAACGCGCGACCAAACTTGAAACCTTCGCCGGTTTCTCAACCATATCACATACCAACCAATCAACACCGTTGGTGTGCGGTGGCTCAAATTTGAAACCATCGGCTTTATGGTGTGTAACCTGCCCGGTATCCATCAAGCTGGGTGCCATTGGACCGTTATCAACCGAGTGCACCCACATGCTGCGTTTCACCAATTGGTAAGTCCAGCCACCGGGGCATGCACCCAAATCGACCGCTTTCATACCGCCAGCAAGACGCTCATCCCACTCATCGTGCGGGATAAACACGTGCAGCGCTTCTTCTAGCTTCAGCGTTGAACGGCTTGGCGCATCCGATGGGAATTTCAGACGCGGGATCCCCATATAGAACGGGGAGTTGTTATTACTGTAGGAATAACCCACATAACAACAGCCCGGCGCAATAAAGAACACATGCACCACAGGGCGGTGCGCATTTTCATTCTTCAGCAGGATCTTTTGCTCACGTAGCGCAGCGCGCAGCGGCACCGTGAACTTGCGACAGAACTTCATCAGCTCTTTGCTTTCATTGGTATCCGGCACTTCAACGCGCAGCTCACCGGCACCTTCAATCACGTTCATCAGCATTCCAACAATCGGCGAAACGCGATCGTCAGTTGGTAAATCTTTGAGCAACTCACCCACTACAATCATCTGACGAGCAAAAATCAGCTCGCGGAATGGCAAATTTTTGGCGAGTTTATCGGCATCTTCATGCTGATAACATTCAAAGGTCACATAGCCGCTGTTTTCTTTGACTCTTGGGAAGCCAAAGACTTCAAGAGCCGCGGCTTTCTCGGTAATTTCTGCTGCGCATTCTTTTTCGAATCCTGGGCGGCAATATAAAGCTAATTTATTCATGGCGTTCCGCCCTTTTCCTCATGCGTAAGGCACCTACTAACATCAAAGCCCAACCTACTAAAAAGCAAACGCCGCCGATAGGCGTGATGTACACCCACAGTTTAAGATGCGACAGCGCCAGACAATAAAGACTTCCACAAAACAACACGGTTCCCAGAGCCAATAACGCACTGCTGCAATAGAACCACAGATTTTTACGACGCTGCATTAAGGCTGCCAGCCCTAAAATTGCCAGCGTATGGATCCCCTGATACTGCAATCCAGTATGCAGCCAATCCATTTCAGCAGCACCCAAGGTTCGGCTCAAAACATGTGCGCCAAACGCCCCCAGTGCAACAAAAACGAAACCGCTAATCGCGGCAAAAATCATCATTGAACGACTACTCATTCCGATTACCCTGTTTTAAGCCGTGTGCATGAATACTTACCATCGACAAACGACGATTAAGACTCATAACGAAAACGGAATTTTTCCTGCTCGCTCGCTGCACGCGCGAGGATCCACTGACGGAATGCCGCGATTTTCCCCAGCTCCGCCTGGCTATCCTGACAGACCAGATAAAATGAATTCTTACTGATGAGCACATCGTTAAACGGACAAACCAGACGACCGGCCTCAATCTCAGTTTGCGCCATCACGTTATTCACTAACGCAATACCCTGACCATGCACCGCAGCCTGAACAACCATGGCACTGTGGCTGAAAATAGGCCCTTGCTGAACGTTAATATGCTGTAACCCTAATTGGCGGGTATACGCTAACCAGTCTCGACGCGACGTATCGTGCAGCAGCGTATGATAAGCCATATCGGCCGGATCTTTTAGTGGATGTTCGCTCAATAATAATTGCGGTGAACAGACAGGGAGCAAATATTCGGCATATAAACGCTCTACGCGCAGTCCCGGCCAATGCCCTCGCCCATAAAAAATGGCAACGTCAACGTCATCGGCCAGCTTCCCTTCTTCGCGATCGACGGCCTGAATACGCACATCGATGCCCGGATAAGCAGAATTAAAACCAGAAAGACGTGGAACGAGCCATTGAATAGCAAAACTTGGTGGCAAGCTGACGGTTAACGCGCCTTTGGCACTACGCGCCTGTAGTTTACGCGTTGCCTCATTAAGGGATGAGAAAATTTCTTTGATATCGAGGTAATAACTTTGCCCTTCTTCCGTCAGTAACAAAGAGCGGTTACGGCGGCGAAATAGCTTCAGCCCAAGGAAATCTTCCAATGATTTAATCTGATGACTTACCGCAGCCTGAGTAACAAACAGCTCCTCTGCAGCCTTGGTAAAGCTGAGATGTCGGGCTGCCGCATCAAACACGCGCAGTGAGTTTAGGGGTGGTAATCGTTTAGACATGGCTGGACACTTTTTATCAAACGGTTGCAGATAATTAACCGTTTATTTACCCATTAGTTTTTTTTATCCGAGCCATTATAAATTGTCCGTTGAGGATAGGCCAGCAAATACCTATAGTGGCGCCACTTCCCGAGCCGGAACGAAAAAGTGTTTGTGGATTTGGTTCCTGAATACTTTTGGCTTTGTGGTTGTGATGTTGTGTTTGCAAGTTGTCTGACGATTTCAGACATAGTAGCTAGGCTACTGTTTTTTTCACTTCCTGTACATTTACCCTGTCTGTCCATAGTGATTAGTAGCACCGCAATTTGCGGTGCTTTTTTTTATCTAAAAACGCCGACCGAAGTCAGCGCTTTTAGATTTACGACGTTGATTTTAATAATCAAATTATTTGCTTTCAGTCATTTCTCTGACGTCGTTACGGTTAATCTGTTGCTGATTGCCGTTAGCATCTTTGTAGCTAATCATTCCGGTTTCGTTATCCACCTGAGGTTTACCATCGCTCACAATGGTGCGACCATCGTTGGTATGCATGACGTAGTTGCTTGAACAGCCAGCCAATACGAAGGTAAACATCACGGCGGATAAAACAGCACCTAATTTCTTCATGATTTACTCCTTGCAGTTTAAAATGCGCTACTAACGCTCTTTTTATCTCCGGCACATTCATTTGCCAGTAGTTAAAAGCATAACAAGCTATTTCAGCTTTGCCAGAAAACTGCCAAATTATTCAGATTAATCTGTCATGCCGCTCTTTGGGCGTGACAACCAAGCGGCCCGCAATGAGGAATTATTTCGCATGACATCCTTTGATTATTCAGCCTTTCGCGGCCACTTCCCTGCACTTTCAGCAACAGATAACGAGCAACATGCGGTTTATCTCGACAGCGCAGCAACCGCACTAAAACCTCAAGTATTGGTTGAAGCTACTCAAGCCTATTACGCTGGCAGCGCCGCTACCGTACACCGCAGTCAACATCAGGCCGCTCTGCGCTTGACTCAGCGCTATGAATCGGCTCGCCAGCAGGTTGCCCAGCTTCTGCATGCTCACAGCGCAGATAGCATTGTGTGGACTAAAGGCACCACCGAAGCCATCAATCTCGTGGCGCAAAGCTATCTGCGCCCCATTTTGCAGGCCGATGATGAAATTCTGGTGAGTGAAGCCGAGCATCACGCAAATTTGATACCGTGGCTGATGGTGGCTGAACAATGTGGCGCTAACGTCGTTAAGCTTCCGGTCAACCAACACGGGTTACCGGCTCTAGTACAGTTACCGGCTCTACTCACTTCGCGCACCAAAATGATGGCCTTGGGGCAAATGTCGAACGTTACCGGTGGCTGCCCCGATCTACGCTATGCGCTAGAGCTGGCGCATCAAAACGGCACGCCAGTTATGATTGATGGCGCGCAAGGCGTCGTGCATCATCCGCTTGACGTCGCCGATCTCAACGTCGATTTTTATGCTTTTTCTGCCCACAAAATGTATGGCCCAACGGGGCTTGGCGTGTTGTATGGTAAGCCGGAATATCTCGAACAGATGCATGCGTGGCAGGGCGGTGGGAAAATGCTAACTAAAGCCGGGTTTGATGGTTTTATCGAACAAGCCATACCCCACCGTTTCGAAGCAGGAACCCCCAACATCGCCGGAGTTATCGGATTTTCAGCGGTATTAGAGTGGTTAGAAAATTTCGATTTGGCTGCTGCGGAAGCTTACTGCGTTTCTCTGGCCGAACAAGCAGAGCAACAGCTTAGCCAGATTAAAGGGTTTATCAGTTACCGCGCACCTAAATCCGCGCTGTTGGCTTTCAATATTGCGGGGATTCATCACAGCGATCTAGTCGCTTTAGTGGCTGAGCAAGGCGTGGCGTTACGCGCGGGCCAACATTGTGCACAGCCGCTGATACAGGCGTTAGGCATTACCGGTTCGCTCCGTGCTTCATTTGCGCCTTATAATTGCCCTGAAGACGTCACCACGCTGGTAAAAGCGGTAAACTATGCGCTATCAATCTTGAACGACGAGGATTTTGCATGATTGCCCCCCATCCTTTTGGCCGGACATTAACGCCTAAAATGTTAGCGGCACGGTTTGAATCACTGACGCTTTGGGAAGATCGCTATCGCCAAATCATTCTGCTGGCACGTGAGCTTCCTGCATTACCGCCAGAGCTAAAACAGCAGAAAACCGAGCTGGCAGGCTGTGAGAATCAGGTATGGCTAGGCGGGGAATTACTTGAGGATGGAAGCATGCACTATTATGGCGACAGCGACGGACGCATCGTCAAAGGCCTCTTGGCAATCTTGCTAACGGCGTCAGAAGGCAAAACGCCGCAGCAGATTATGGCAAGCGACCCACTGGCGCTATTTCAACAGCTCAATATTTTAGAACAGTTAAGCTCTTCGCGCGCCAGCGGTTTAAACTCGCTCGCCGCTGGGATCAAAAATATCGCGCAAAGCTATCTGTAATCACTGACTGTAATTACTGAGGCTGAGCAGCCATCCGCTCAGCCTTAGCCAGCATTTTCTTAATCGCATGCGCCACGGCAACAAAACCAAAGGTTGCCGTCACCATCGTGACCGACCCAAACCCAGAGGCGCAATCCATACGTTTAGGCCCTTCTGCGGTGCTGCGAGAAGCACATACGCTACCATCAGGCTGTGGATAGACCAGCGGCTCGGTCGAGAATACGCAGTCGATCCCCAGCTTACCTTTGCTATTTTTCACCACGTTGAAATCATTCTTCAAACGCTCACGCAGCTTGGCCGCTAGCGGATCTTGAATAGTTTTTGCCAAATCGGCAACTTCAATACGCGTGGGATCAATTTGCCCGCCCGCGCCACCGGTCGTCACAATCGGGATCTTAAAGCGACGGCAGTAGGCTAACAGCGCAGCCTTTGGCCGCACGCTATCAATAGCGTCGATAACATAGCTAAAGCGATTATCAATCAGCTTATCAACGTTATCTGGCGTAATAAAATCATCGATACAGGTGACCTGACACTCTGGATTGATCTCACGAATACGGGCAGCAATCACTTCTGTTTTCGCCTGCCCCACGTTGCTGCGCAGCGCATGGATCTGCCGGTTGGTGTTTGTCACGCAAACATCATCCATATCGATCAACGTAATAGCACCAATCCCCGTGCGAGCTAACGCTTCTGCCGCCCACGATCCCACGCCGCCAATACCGATAACGCACACATGAGCCTGAGAGAATACGCCCAGCGCCTGCTGGCCATATAAGCGAGCAATACCGCTAAAACGCTGCATATAAGCGTCGGAAAAAGATGCTGTCATTGGATTTATTACCTTAGGAATTCTTGATACAGCCTCTCACTAACCGACGAGCAGCAAACAGCTCATCGGTCGGCGAGGGAAAACAATAAAATAGACTATCTATTATAAGCGCTGAACAACGGCCCACCGCTTTGCGGGGTTTTCAGCACCCAGACACGGCCATAGTGATTATAGAAGCCAGCCGCGTGCCCTGCTTCTGGGCCAATGCCCTGATAGATATCGAAGTGTTGGCCTTTAATCGCACCACCCACGTCCAGAGCCACCATCAAACGCATCTCATATTTGCCGGTAAACTTACCTTGATTATCAAGCAATGGCACTTCCGCCAACAGCGTAGAACCGGCTGGGATCAACGAACGATCCGACGCAACGGACGCTTTTGCCACTAAAGGCACACCGCTTGCCCCTTTCACCGGCGCATACATTTCCGGTTTAAAGAAGACGAAGGAAGGGTTTTGCTCCAGCAGTTCGCGAACTTCTGCGGCAGAATGGTTATCCGCCCACTTACGAATCGCCTGCATCGACATCTCTTCACGCGCAACTTCACCGCGATCGATCAACACTTTACCAATGCTGCGGTAAGCATGACCGTTTTTGCCAGAGTAGCCAAAGAAGGTCAATGGTCGGCCATCGCCGTAGTCCACATAGCCACTGCCCTGCACTTCCATCATGAAGTTGTCCATAATGGAGTTGCTATAGCCGATTTCCAGATTGCGGTTATCCAGCGCGCCGGAGTAAATCGCCGAGCGTTCCGGCAGGCGACGGTTCTTACCTTTGCTTGGCATGCGATACAGCGGGTACTGGAATTCGCCCTGACGCGTATAACGCGCTTCAATCACCGGCGTGTAATAGCCCGTGAATTGCACGTTACCAAAGTTATCCATCCCTTCCATCTGATAAGCGTTCAAACCAAACTGGGACAGCTGGCGCGTATCGGCTCCGGCTCGTAACCAGTTGGTCACCGCTTGGAAAGTATCGGTGTTTCTATTATAGAGAGAAGGCGATGCACGTTGGATAGCGGTGAGCTGATCGGAGAAATCCTTTCCGTTAACCGGTTTTCCTTTGGCATTCGGTCTATTAACGAGCTCTAAGGGATCGTTAATCTTCCCATCCTTATACTGCTGGCCTTTATCTGTTGGACGCGACGAACATCCCGCTAGCAATGCCACCAACAGCCCACCTACTACATATTGTCCCCAACGACCTTTCATTTCACGCTCTCTAGAAACCAAATAACCACCGCGGCACGATAACAAACCCACAGCCTGAAAGGAATTCTCCTCACTAAAAAAACGATAAGAGGCAGATATCGATTAAAAAGACCACTTAACGATTAAAAAACATGCATCAAATTGATAAATGAGTGATGTTTGTCAAAAAATTCTTGCATCAAATTCTATCGAGTGTATAGTTCGCCCTCATCGGACGCGGGGTGGAGCAGCCCGGTAGCTCGTCGGGCTCATAACCCGAAGGTCGTCAGTTCAAATCTGGCCCCCGCAACCAATCCGATGAATAGAAGTAAATAGCAGTACATAAAAATATAAAAAGTAGTAACCGGACGCGGGGTGGAGCAGCCTGGTAGCTCGTCGGGCTCATAACCCGAAGGTCGTCAGTTCAAATCTGGCCCCCGCAACCAACTTCAACTTCATAGAAAGTTGATTTAAGAAAGAAAAAAAAAGAACGAAAGAAGAAAGAAAAAAACGAAGAAAAAGCAGTATGTCGGACGCGGGGTGGAGCAGCCCGGTAGCTCGTCGGGCTCATAACCCGAAGGTCGTCAGTTCAAATCTGGCCCCCGCAACCAATTTTCATACTGAAATAAATAAGCACCTTAACGGGTGTTTTTTTATGTCTAAAATTTGAGAAATTCCAATATGAGGAAGAACATACTGCGTTCTTTCTGCATCACCAAACTGTTCCCTCCCCTGCCAGGGGGAGGGTTAGGGTGGGGGTTAAGTTTAAATAACCACGCCCCCACCCAGCCTCCCCCTTCGCAGCGGGAGGAACCGTTCGGATGTTTTCATACCATCTCGAGCGCTATTCAGTATTTCCTTACCGCCTCGCCAACTCCCCACCATTCGCAAAGTAAGCTTTAATTCCGGCCAGAATAGATTGAGCAACCTGCTGCTGGAAAGCGCTGGTACGTAGTTTACGTTCTTCTTCAACGTTACTGATAAATGCGGTTTCAACCAAAATAGATGGGATATCAGGCGCTTTCAGCACCGCAAAGCCAGCCTGCTCCACGCTGTTTTTATGCAATTTGTTCACGTGGCCCATATTTTTCAGCACTTCTTTGCCGAACTTCAGGCTGTCGTTCACCGTCGCGGTCTGCATTAAGTCAAAAATGGTGTGATCGAGGTATTGATCCCCACTGCGGCTAACCCCACCGATTTCATCGGATTCATTCTGGGTTTGGGCTAAAAATCGTGCCGCCGCGCTGGTTGCGCCTTTGGTCGATAGGGCAAATACCGAAGAGCCTCGCACCGAGCGGCTAGTAAAGGCATCGGCATGAATCGAAATGAACAGGTCAGCACGCTGTTTACGCGCCTTCGCCACCCTGACCTTCAGCGGAATAAAGACGTCTTCATTACGCGTCATGTATACCCGCATATTGGGCTGTTTTTTAATCAACGCGCTGAGGCGACGGGCAATTTGCAGCACAATGTCTTTTTCACGTGTCTTATTTTTACCGATTGCTCCGGGATCTTCACCGCCGTGCCCGGGATCGAGCATGATAACAATCGGTCTATCGCGTCCGGCTTTGCCTTTTTGTGGCCCTTCCGGCGGCAAACTCTTACCTAAATCACCTTTATTGTAATCTTCCAGCAAAGCCAGCAGCGGATCGTTTTCCGCCGCGCTAGTGCCTTGTGCCGGATACAGATCGACCACCAAGCGGTTTTTAAATTCGGCAAACGGCGCGAGCGTAAACAGCTTCGGGCTGATTTCCTGCTTAAGTTCTAACACCAGCCGCACGGTATTTTTATCAAATTGTCCAACGCGCGCGGTTTTTAAATACGGATCGCCCGACTGAACCTGACTGCTGATCCCTTTGAGCACGCTGTTAAGATGAACGCCCTCAATATCAACGACGATTCTATTCGGATTGGTTAGCGCAAACTGCTTATATTTCAGGGGCACCTTCGATTCCAGCGTCACGCGAGTATAGGTCGACGCCGGCCATACCCTTACGGCAATCACCTGTGAAGACGCAGCAAAACCCACTCGGCTTACACTTAAAAACCAAGTAGCAGCGGCACCCTGCAACAAACGACGACGGGTCAGATTATGGTTCGAATTTGTCATGCAATCCCAAAATAAAAAGCCAAACACAGCGGAGAATAGCGCTCCAGCACAAATTTTAGGGCAAAACTTTATCGAATCGCGGCGGGGCTGTCATTAGAAAATGCTTAAAGGAGTTTTGCAGATATCCCTATCCGCAGCAGAGATGACTTGAATTTACATAAAATTCACACTTGCCTTTATTCGCAATAAAGAATAAAAATACAGTTTTAGCGAATAAAAATTCAGAGGGTTTCATGAAGGAGCGCAGCACCGAACTGGTTCAGGGTTTTCGTCACTCGGTACCCTACATCAATACTCACCGTGGCAAGACATTCGTTGTGATGCTTGGCGGAGAGGCCATTGAGCATGAAAACTTTGCCAATATCGTCAATGATATTGGGTTACTGCACAGCCTTGGCATCCGACTGGTTGTCGTTTATGGTGCGCGCCCACAAATCGACAGCAATCTGAATGAACACCACTATGAACCGGTCTACCACAAGCACACGCGCGTTACGGATTCCCGAACGCTAGAGCTGGTGAAACAGGCAGCGGGTCAGTTGCAACTAGATATTACAGCGCGCCTGTCCATGAGTTTGAATAACACGCCGCTACAGGGTGCTCACATCAACGTGGTGAGCGGAAACTTTATTATCGCGCAGCCGCTCGGCGTCGATGATGGGGTGGATTACTGCCACAGCGGGCGCATTCGTCGTATCGATGAAGAGGCTATTCACCGTCAGCTCGACAGCGGCGCTATTGTGTTGATGGGTCCCGTTGCCGTTTCCGTTACCGGTGAAAGCTTTAACCTCACGTCCGAAGAGGTCGCAACCCAACTAGCAATTAAGCTGAAAGCCGAAAAGCTGATTGGTTTTTGCTCTTCGCAGGGCGTCACAAACGACGATGGTTCGATCGTTTCCGAGCTGTTACCCAACGAAGCGCAGACCCGCATTGAAACGCTGGAAGCCTCAGGGGATTACAATTCTGGCACCGTGCGCTTTTTACGTGGAGCTGTAAAAGCCTGCCGCAGCGGTGTAGGTCGCAGCCATCTGATTAGCTATCAGGACGATGGCGCTTTGGTGCAAGAGTTGTTCTCCCGCGACGGCATCGGCACCCAGATCGTGATGGAAAGCGCGGAGCAAATACGTCGCGCCAACATTAATGATATCGGCGGTATTTTGGAACTTATCCGCCCGCTAGAGCAGCAAGGTATTTTGGTTCGCCGTTCGCGTGAGCAGCTCGAACGGGAAATTGATCAATTCACCATTATTGAACGAGATAATCTGACCATCGCCTGCGCGGCGCTCTATCCGTTCCCTGAGGAACGTATTGGCGAGATGGCCTGCGTGGCGGTACATCCCGACTATCGCAGCTCTTCTCGCGGCGAAGCCCTGCTTAAACGCGTGGCGGCACAAGCCAGACAAATGGGATTGGAAAAACTGTTTGTGCTCACCACACGCAGCATCCACTGGTTCCAAGAGCGCGGTTTTACTCCCGCAGAAGTTGACGTGCTCCCGATGCAAAAACAGGAGCTGTACAACTACCAGCGCCGTTCCAAGATTTTGCTCGCCGACTTATCTTGAAACTACCTCGCGCTGTCCGCAGGATGCGGACAGCCAGCTAGACGGGCAACATCATCCGTTCCATCAATCCGCTTCTACGCAGAGTTGGCGTGCGGATCGCCGTCTTTAAGATTTGCTCGCGGCTAAACAGCGTTAACTGATTTTTTGCACGAGTGATGGCCGTATACAACAGCTCACGCGTCACGATAGGTGAAAAATCGGCGGGCAGCACCAGCAGAGTATGTTCGAACTCAGAGCCCTGCGATTTATGCACCGTCATCGCGTAGGCCGTTTCGGTCTGCGGTAAACGGCTCGGCTGGACAGATTTAATTGAGCCATCAGGCAGTTGGAAATACACACGAATGTTATTCTCAGCATCAGCCAACGCAATGCCGATATCACCGTTAAACAATCCCAACGAGCTATCATTACGCGTAACCATCACCGGACGACCGCTGTACCACCGCTGATGAGCCTGCGTCGGCTTATGAATAAGCCTTGCTTTAGCTAAGGCCAGCTCAATACGATCGTTCAGTCCAGACTGTCCAAACGGCCCCTCACGTAGTGCACACAGCAAACGAAAACGTGAGAAACTCTCAAGAACTTCAGCCGCATCAGCCTGTTCCCGTACCCGTTGCAACGTTGAACGATAGCCCTCAACGCAGGTTTGGATAAGCGTGGAATAGTCTTCATCCTGCGTCATCGGTGACCATGAGATATCCGAGAACTTCCCGTCAAAACAGCGCCGAGCTGCGGCAACATCTCCGCGATTAACCGCAGAGGCTAGCTGCCCGATGCCAGAGTTAGCGTCAAAGCGATAGCTCTTCCTGAGTAAACAAATGCTGTCGCGTACCGCAACATCTGGCTGTTCGGCTCCCGCGGGGATCGCCGTCTGACACAGCACAGACAGCTGTTTAGCGCGCTCAGGGCGATAGCCAAACTCACTAAAACGGCACAGGTCACCTAAGACCGCCCCCGCTTCCACTGATGCCAACTGATCGCGATCGCCTAATAGAATCAGTCGTGCACGCTGAGGCAGCGCGGCGATAAGTTTAGACATCATCGGCAAATCCACCATCGAGGCTTCATCCACCACCAGCACATCGACATGCAACGGATTTTCGCGGTGGTAACGCAAACGAATACTGTTCGGCTGCGCACCTAGCAGGCGGTGCAACGTATACGCCTCTTGGGGAATGACTTCGCGCTCGGCGGGGGTTAATCCCAAGGCTTCAACGGCTTTACCCAATGATTCGGTCAAGCGTGCAGCCGCTTTGCCCGTTGGGGCAGCTAATTGAATACGCAGTTTACGTTGGGGATGCAAACGTACCAGCGCCGTCAGCAAACGCGCAACCGTGGTCGTTTTCCCCGTACCGGGGCCACCAGAAATAACGGAAACTTGGCGCGTTGCAGCAACGGCGGCAGCGACCTGCTGCCAGTTGACCTCGGCATCCTCGGAACTGGTGGGGAATAGCTGAGACAAAATCGCCGATAAAGCGGGCACTGATTCATCGGGTGTAGCCTCGTTGCCCGCAAAGAAAGTGGCGACAACGCCTTCATCCTGCCAAAGGCGTTGCAGGTATAAGCGTTGATTTTGCAACACCAGCGGTGCGGGATAGCTGCCATCGCTGACCTCGGCCTCAGCCAGCAAACATGCTTGCCAAGCAGCCTCATCCATATCACCAAACAGCTGGCTAAGCTCATGGGTAAAATCAGGAAATTGCTTGGCAAGCGAGGTTGAACTGAGCTGACTCAGCGGCAAACACACATGGCCCGAAGCCGTTTCCAAACTCACCAGCGCCGCCGCCAAAGCCAGATGCGGCTGCCCTTGGTTGGCCATTAAGCGTGCAAACTGAACATCCAGAGACCGTAGGTATTTTTGTGCACCCATGTTTAACAGCAGATCGAAAATCAGCATGTTGCGCCCTCCGAAGCTGAACTAAAGAGCTTATCCATTCCCTCAATGAGCACGGCATCTGGACGACAATGAAAAACACCCTGCCCTGGCTTATCTGGCGACATCCCGCGTAGGAAGCAGTAGAAAACGCCGCCGAAATGCTGCTCGTACTGGTAATCAGGCAGTCGATGGCGCAAATAGCGATGCAGCGCCAATGAGTAAAGCTGGTATTGGAAATCGTAGCGGTGTTCTGCCATCGCCCCCGCCATCGCCTCTGGGGTATAGGCATTTTCGTCCGCACCTAACCAATTGGACTTATAATCCAATACGTAATAGCGCCCTTGCCAGAAAAAGACTAAGTCGATAAAGCCTTTCAACATGCCGCGAACCTGACGGAAATCTAACGGATCGCACTGAGCGGAAAGTGGGTCATAACGTTTAATCAGGGCATCCAGTTCAGCGCTTTTTAGCAGCTGTTCAATCGGCAGATAAAACTGTAGTTCGGCCTGAATTTGGCTGGGGGGAAGCTGCGCTAAACAGGGCCCAGTTTCAGCTAACGGGGCGCGTAAAATAGCCTCTAGCCAACGATCGAGTACAGGAACCCACTGGTCATCCAATCCTTGCAGAGTCACCTGCTCGCTCAGCCATTCAAGATCGCGTGGCTGAGTGAAATCCAATGGCTCTAATAAACTATGTAAAAAGGTCCCCGGTGCCGCACCTTTCGGGAACGTATGCGGCGTGAGCTCTGGCGTGGTTTCAAGATCCGACTCCCCCACCGCATCCACATCAAGTTTAGGCAGCAGGTCGAAAAACGGCGTGCTGCTGTGCTGCTGTAACCCTGAATAACTGGTAACACGCCAGTCATCTTGCATCTTGCGGGTAAACAGCTTGGCTTGAAGCTTTTGTGCTTCTGGTGCATTAGGCACCCACGGTGAAGTGTCCTCATTGGAAACAGGCGTCACCACAATATCGTCATTTTGTAGACGCTGGAGACATTCCAACAGCAACGCGGCATCACCGGGCTCCCCTTTTTGCAGCAGGTATCCGATGGCGCTGTTATGCACGTCAGTTTCACCCTGTTTTTTTCGACCACCTAAAAACAGAGGCGCCAGCCCGAGACTACAGTGATAAACAGAACGGGTGAGCGCGACATAGAGCAGACGCAAGTCTTCCGCCAAGCGCTCTTCTTCCGCCAGCTTAACCGCATCATCGTTATAATTAAGATCGAGCACCGCTTTGAAGTTATCTCTGTCGTGATACAACGGCTGTTTTTGCAGCCGATAACTGCCGATAAAAGGCAGCCACACTATCGGAAACTCGAGCCCTTTCGATTTATGGATGGTCACCACCTGCACTAAATGGCGATCGCTTTCCAAGCGAAGTTGTTGGTTTTCCGACTGCACTGCGGGGTTATCAATTTGCTGCGCTAACCAACGCAACAATGCCGGTTCGCTATCTAACGTTAGCGACGCTTCCTGCAACAGTTCACCGATGTGTAGCACATCCGTCAGACGTCGTTCACCGCCCTCACTGGCCAACAGATTCTCAGCCAGATTTCTGCTCACCATGATTTCACGCAGCATGGGCAATACACCCTGCTTTTGCCAGCGCTGACGATAACCATCGAATTCATCAACCAGCGCGTCCCACAAGCGCTCGTCCTGATTGAAATGGTTAATCTGCTGCGAGTTCAGCCCCATCAAACTGGTTGCCAGAGCGCTGCGCAATAGACGCTCCTGTTCAGGAGCCAGCACGGCTTGCAAAAGCCACAGCAAATCGCGCGCTTCCGGCGTTTCAAACACGTTATCGCGGTTAGATAAATAGACAGAAGGGATCGCCAGCGCGCTCAGCGCATCACGAATTAACGCCGCTTCAGCACGGCTACGCACCAGAATGGTGATATCTGATGCTTCTACGGGTTTCGGCTGATTTTTGTTGGAGTACAGCAGCGCTTTGCCCTGCTGCCCCGCCGTCAGCCAATCGCGAATTTGAGCCGCACATTGTGTTGCCAATGACTGCTGATATTCAACGGTGCCGCAGCCTTCGCCTGATTGCAGCCAAATATGCATGGCTTGCTGACGCTGCCCTTCAATTTCAAAGCGCAGCGCCTGATTATTCTTGGCCGCTTCAACCGGCAAAAACGGAATATCTTCGAATAGAAAAGGAGATTCAATCGTGGAGAAAACCCGATTGACCGCCGCCACCATACCGGGCGATGAGCGCCAATTAGTGCCCAGCGTATAATGATCTTTTACTTCGCTACGCGCATACATGTAGGTAAAAATGTCTGCGCCGCGAAAAGCATAAATCGCCTGTTTAGGATCGCCAATCAGCAGCAGCCCCGAGTCCGGTTGCTTGGCGCGCTCTGTCTGAACATAAATCGCTTGGAAGATGCCATATTGCTGGGGATCGGTATCTTGGAATTCATCGATCATCGCCACGGGATAACGCTGGCGGATCGCCTGAGCCAGCATCTCACCACCGGGTTGCTGTAGCGCCAGTGAAAGACGGCTAAGCAAATCATCGAAGCCTAACTGCGCATGTTGGCGCTTTTCCTGCTGAACGCTGGTGCGTACTTCACTTAATGCACGCGATAACAACAAGTCACGCAGGGACAACGGTTCAACCAGTAGCTGATCGATCGCGACAAACACGGCATGCTGTGGAGGCGTACCTTTTTTGGTCTTTTCCAGCAAGATGTTCTGGCCAAAACGTTTGAGCTCATCGGGTAATTGATAATCCTGCGTCTCGGCGGCCGACCAGTCGCCAACCGCAGCTAACCATTTAGGTAGATAACGACTGCTGTAGCTGCGTTTGTCTACGCCGGAATCCGCGATCAGGCTTTCAATCTCACCAGCGGCTGCGCGCCACTGGGACTTCACAGCATCAATGCGCTCAATAATTTGCTGATGTCGCTGAGCCAGCGTTTCGTCATCAGCAATCACTTGGCGTAATTCAGGCAGTTCCCCATGCAGATAGGGCTGCAAATCACTCAGCAACTGTTCAGGGCCACTCCACTCTTGGCTCACCACCGCTGCAATATTCAGCGGCAACGGGTAACAATGCCGCCGCCAAAAATCGGCGCAGGCTTGGCGGCGCAGCGGAAGCTCATCCTGAACCAAGGTTTGCTGAAACAGAATGCCAGACTCAAAGGCATTATTGCTGAGCATTCGCTGACAAAAACCGTGGATGGTGTAAATAGCGGCTTCGTCCATTTGGCGCTCTGCCGCTAATAACTGGCTTACCGCATCCGTTTTATCATCGATAAGATCGAGCAAGTCAGACAACAGTGGATTGGTGCTACTGCCACGCACGCAGGCCAGACGTAGATCGTGGATATTGCTACGAATGCGCCCACGCAGCTCTTCGGTCGCCGCTTCGGTAAAGGTTACGACCAGAATTTCTTCTACGGACAAGGGGCGAGGAAAGGCATTCTCGCCCCCCAGCCCCAACAGCAAACGCAGATACAGCGCCGCGATAGTAAATGTTTTACCCGTACCGGCTGAGGCCTCAATCAGGCGCTCCCCTATCAGCGGCAGCGCCAAAGCATCTAACGTTTGTGCCTGAGTCATTATGGAGCAACCTTAACGGGCAAAGTTTGCTGCAGCGCAGAGGCGTTTTGGTAAGTTGTCCATCCTTTTGGTGCCGCGTAATGCCCATTAGCATGACCACCGAGCACCTGAGACAACAGCGCCATTCCTTGCGGTTTAATCACCGCCTGATGGTAGAACGTCACAATATTATCGCGATGTAACATATCGATTTGTTTGATCAACTTGTCGCGCGTATTGAACTCGAAATTGCCACGGTCAAAATCATTCGCGAAGCGGCCGGCTTCTTCATCCAACGTCTGTGGACGCTGACGCAGCTGATTCACCAAAGCAAGTTTATACTGATTAAAATCAGCTTCTTTTAGCGCTTTCAAACGTTTATCGGCCTGACCATAAAACTCTAGGTAGCGGTTATACAGATAGTCCGGTGCCTGATTATTACTTTGCAGCAAGAAGCCGATCCCCCACTGGTTACCAATGGATGATGGGAAAGCGAAGACCGCATATCCCAACTGTTCTTTGGTACGCAACTGGTCGTAGAACCATGGCTGAATAATTTGGCTCAGCAGATTGCTGTAGGCCATCCCCTGAATTTCGTCATATCCCGTTGGGATATAAACGGCGCCTAACGCAGAGTCACTGCTGCTACCGGCTCGTTGGATATTGGCGAGCTGTTTATGCTCAATCACCACATCCTTTCCATGCCACCAGAGCGTACCGCCGCACTTGAGTCGATCGCGAATATTCTCTGCTAAAGCTTTCACCTGAATGGCGGTCATATTACCCACCACCAGCAGCTCTGGCGTTGCCCCTTCAATTAGCTGGCTGCGATAGTTTTTGATATCGCTTAGCGTAATACCGTCCAGCAGCGCTCTTCGCTCGCTGCGTTCAGTGTAAGGCACGCTTGATAGCGCCTGAATAGGCTGCATAGCCTGTTCAAATGCCTTAGCTTTATCCGCTGAATCAAGCTGTTCGCGATACCATGACTTAGCCTGCTCCAGATGCTCTTCGGTGGCGTCAAATCCGGCATAGCCTTCCACCAGCGTCGTCAACAGCTGCGGTAAGCGCTGGGTAAAGCCGTTGGCGTTAATCGTTAAACCGTCGTTGTAGGTGGTTGAGAAACTAATCCCACCAATCGAAGCCTGATAGGCAAGCTGATCAAGTTCAATGCCCGCCAGATAATCGGTCAGGGCAAACATTACCTGCTCTTTTGCTCCATCGCGGCCAACTTTGTTACGCAGCGAAAGCGTGATATTGGCCTTTGGCTCATCGGCAAAATAGCGGCTCGGCATATACAACGCACGCAGCCCAGGCTGATCCAACACAATCTCCGGTTTTGTCAGGCGTGGTTGAACCGGTTTAATAAGTGAAAAATCATCTGGAATATAAGGATTTAACGCTGGCAGAGATAAAGAAATACGCTGCTCTAAGTTGTTCCATGCGGCAAACTGCTGCGCGGTAATACGATCAACCTGATAAGGCGCATCAACAAAATACGCAGTTTTGTTATGCGGCTCATTCGGGCTGATAAACCAAATACGGGCATTTTCCGGCGTCATGCTTGCTAAACGCGAATTAATGGCCTGCGGATCATATTTGTCTGCCAGATAGGAAGAATCGAGAACGTTTTGCACTGGCACACGCAGCATGTTGTCGACCAACCATTCGATGTAATCCATGTCGCGCGTGATGGATGGATAGCGGAAATCAAGATCGAGCACGTGAGCAATTTCATCGAAATAGCTTTGCTTAACGCCCTGTTCACGCAGCAATTTTAAATAATCATAGACGGCTGCAATGACGCGATCGCGCTCGGCCAAGCCTTTATCGGTGAGCGAAACGCTGATGGAGAATACGCCACCATTACGATCGATCATCGGGTCTGCACCCGCACCGATAGACTCTGCCAAACCCTGCTTTTGTAACCAATCAGATAGCGTGTTTTTGCTGCGATTACCGATCAGGTAAGCAATATAGGTATCGGTTTTGCTGCGAAACGCCGCGCTATTATTTTCAATGCGGTACTCAATTTTCAGCATCTTGCGCGGCTGCGCAGGGACGTAATGGATAATGATGCCCTGCTGCTCCGGCGTTACCGCCGGTACCGTAATAGGCGGTACGCTCGCATCGCGGTTTGGAATACGGCCAAAAGAGGTCACGGCCAGTTTAGCAAGGTTAGAAAGCGGCTGATTACTGTAAATCACGCCAACCATCAGATTGGCGGAGTAATAGCGATGATAGAACGAGACTAACTCTTGATGGAGTTTGCTGTTCGGCTTATCGCTCAGCGTTTCAAGATTACCACCGGAGAAGCGAGCGCTGGGATGTTCTGGGTTGAGCGTTTCGGCAGAAACCTGAGCCATACGCATTCCATCACGTGAACGCGCCATCGTTAGCTCAGCATTCACCGCGTTACGTTCGCGATCGGCATTCACCGGATCAAGTAAGGGTTCTGCAATGGCATCCGCTAAACGGTCAACGGCTGGCGATAAGGCATCATTTTCGACCTCAAGATAAAACGCAGTACGATAAGACGCCGTGCTCGCATTGTGGCTTCCGCCATGCTTTTTCAGAAACTCGGATAAATTATCAGGCTGTGGATAGCGCTTTGACCCCATCAGAACCATATGTTCAAGGTAATGAGCTAAACCTAGCTGTGAGTTAGGATCTTCAAGCGAACCCACGGGCAGTGCCAGCGCGGCAAGAGACTTAGGCGCATCTTTGTCTGAAACTAAGATCACCTTCATACCGTTATCAAGCTTAATAGCCTGATAGAGACGCGGATCGCTGGCGCTTTTATCAATTTTTTCCGCCAATGCCTGCCAGCCAGCAGGCTCAATTTTTGCTGAACTGGCCGGTATCCACAACAGCGACACGCTCGTCAGCAAGAATGCAAATACCGTCAGGATGGATAACTGCCTACGCATGAAAAACCTAACCATCATTTACCCCAAAATACTGTCAGCGACAGATAGTATAATGCTGAAAAATAGAGTGATTCAGATATCGTTTCAGCTTAAAAATTAATACCACGTTAAGGCAGAGTTAGCGTTCACGCAAATTCAACCTCACAAAATCACATCTGTTTGACCTCTATCAGGCCAAATTACTCCGCGCTAATGGCAAATAATACTGTTCAGCCAGTTGCTGAATTTCGCGCAGCCTCTTTTCGTCCATGGTACGCATAACGCGTTGAATATAGGGATCGGAGCCTTCTCCTATCACCCGTTGGTCGCCCTGCCATGCCAGCAGTAGCTTCATTTGCGCCTTAGACTGAGTTTGTTCATCCCAATCAACAGCGCCAGAATCTTTATCGAAGCAGTTATTCAGCCACGCCCAGCCCGTTTTAGGTAGCAGCAATAACGGGCTGCTGCGGCCTTGTCGATATCCTTCAATCAAGGGCAGTAACGCTTTCTCGGCTTCTTTTTTGCTCAGTGCGGCAAAATGCCACGCCGAGTTTTGACGACCAAAGCAACGGCTTTCACCGTCTCCACCGCTAAGGCAATAAAACAGGTGCTCAATCCAGAGAGCCATGCCGTCTACCGCGCCCAACACCGCAGGCCGCCAGCGTACTAAGCCATTATCCTGAACCTGTTGCAGCCAGCCGGTTAGCCGCACACCGTCTAGCACATTATCAATTTCGATACTGTGGCCCGAGGTGCGATATTCTCGAACCTTGGCTGCCACTTCTTGCATCTCTTCCTGCTGTTTTTCCCAGTAGATCTCGCCAAAAGCCCCGTATGGCAAGCCGCCCGCCGAGCGGATACGACGAAATAGCGCGGTGGGCTCTTCGCCATCAATGAGTTGATTTAGCAGTTGGCTATTGAGCTGATAGCGGCTGAGGTTATCCAGCGTAAACGGCTCTTCATCAGGCAATTCCGTCTCTTCTAAAATAAAGTTCACCCCAAGACGCATTTGGAAAAAGGCACGTACAGGATGACGGTAGAAACGAATGAGATCGTCAAGCGTGACCATCGAAATATCTTCTAGCGGCAGCGACTGAGCAAATGCCTGATGAGCTTCTCCAACGCGCTGCGCCGCAGGTAGCCACTCGGCGGCGTAGCTCTGGCTTTCGCTGTCATTAATATAGTTTTCGGCGGCAAAAGGCACACGTGGATGCTCAATTTGCAGATAGTCCATTACTCGCTGGGCACTGCTATCAACATCAAGCATTTCATCCCCCGGTAAATGATGGCTTTGCGCAATATATTCCATCAACTCACTGACGAGTACCGAAGGATAACGCGGTGCATTATCCTGAATCGAGCGGCCTATATAGCTGATATACAGGCGTTCCTGCGCGGAAAGCAGCGCTTCAAGAAACAGATAACGGTCATCGTCTCGACGGCTTCGATCACCACGCTGCACCTTGTTTGCCATCAGATCAAAGCCAAGCGGTGCAATGGTGCGAGGATAGATGCCATCATTCATGCCGAGCAGACAAACCACTTTGAAAGGGATGGATCGCATTGGCATCAGCGTACAGAAGTTAATCGGCCCCGCTAGAAAACGTTGGCTAATGCGTTCATTGTCTAGGCGCGAAACCAGCTCATCACGCAGTATTGAGAGCGGGATCGCCTGTGGATACTCAGCGCTGATCCCGTAGCCAATCACTTTTAGCCACTGTTGTTCAATCAATGCTTGAACGGTTTCCGTTTCGCTATCCTGTACGAAGAATTCATTGAGCATCTCACGGCATAACGGCTGCCACTCTTGTACTCGATATTCGCCACTCAAACGCGTGCGCCACTCACTGAGCCTCATCAATAAGTCTGCAAGCTGGCCGGCCAGTTCGGCAATAAGACCGCTTGATTCGTCGTATGGGAGAACCCCATTCCAGTCACCACAGCGGCTATCCATGGCATAGCCCAGCAGCATGCGGGTTAAGCCAAATTGCCACGTGTGCTGGCCTGTCGCCGGAAGATCGAGCTCACGCACGTTGTCATCATCTAGCCCCCAGCGAATACCGGATTCATCCACCCAGTGACGTAAGCGGCGCAGACCCTCTTCGCTAATGCCAAAGTGCTCGGCTAAGACCGGAACCTCAAGCAACGTTAAAACGTGTTCGGAGGTAAAGCGGCTGTTGGGTAGCTCTAATAAGGTGAGAAATGCCTGAATCACCGGATGCGCTTGTCGCGCGCTGCGGTCAGAAATAGCGAAAGGTAAATAGCGTTCGCGCGGCGCATTACCAAATACGGCTTGGATAAACGGCGTATAGCTGTCGATATCCGCGACCATAACAATCACATCACGCGGCGTGAGCGAAGGATCTTCGGCAAACAGATCCAGTAGCCGATCGTGCAACACCTCGACTTCACGCTGAGGGCTATGGCATAGATTAACGCTAATGCTGCGATCGCCCAGATCCAGCAGTCGCTTGCCGTTACTACTTGCCAGACGATCGGGCCGATCGACGATTTGGGCATGATCTTCCAGCTCCAGCAGATCGTGCTGGATGCGCTTGAGTAAGTTATCGGGGGCTAGATCTACAAACGCGTGCACTTCCTGTGGTTCACGCTGCGCCAGCAAATACATGTGATCGCGCCCCAGTTTTCCCCATGATGCCAACAGCGGATTACTTAATTCTTGCTCACCGTCGGGATTGAATAACTCAGACGCGGTTTGCGGATCGCGGAAGAGTTCGATCTCTTGCTGCCGCTGAATATGATGACGCCGTTTACGGCTTTGTAACTTAGCAAGAAAGGCATAGTCCTGAATATCCCCCCAATAATAGCGGCATGGATTGGTGAACATCAGATGCACATCAATATGCTTGCCCAGCGCCTGTAGCGCATCGAGATATACCGGCGGCAGCGCCGCAATCCCACAGATAAAGACCCGTTTAGGCAGCCCAGCCGGACACTCGGTTGATTGCTCTAAGGTATGAATAAAGCGCTCATATAAATTGGCACGATGCCATTCAGGCTGGTTGAGCTGCGCAGTGTACTCTTTAAGCGCAACCCAAAGCGGAGCCTGCCACTGCTGAGCTTCGTCCAGCCCGTCAATGCGCTCGCCACGCTCCCAAATCTGTAGCCATTCAGGGCGATACACCAAATATTGGTCATACAGATCCGCCACACGGGCGGCCAGTTGGAAGTGCTTGCGGCGGTCTTCATCGTCAGAAAGATAACGTGCCAATGGGGCAAAGGCTTCCTGCTCTAGCATTTGTGGCAGCAGCCACATCAGCTTCCAGGTCATTGCATCTTTGCTAAAGGCGCTTTCTTTGGGAATACCCGGCATTACCTGAGTAAAAAGATTCCAAATAAAGGTGGCGGGTAAGGGGAATTCAATATTCGCCGCAATGCCAAACTGTTTGGCTAACTCCATCTGCAACCACTGAGCCATACCGGGGCTTTGTACCAAAATCACTTCTTGCTCAAAAGGATTCTGCAAAGATTGGCCTTCAATAAGCGCCGCGATAAGCTGCTTAAGCAGATCCAATTGGTTCGAGTGATAAACAGTAAACATGCTTTCTCCGATAACTCTGGGTTCTGGCGAGTAACAAACGTAGCCAACGCTGAAGCAGCTTCAAGTATGCAGGGTATACACACTTTAGCCTGTCACAGGTAAGGAGGAAATCATTAGCGTTCGCTCACTCGGTCAACTGTTCGCAGATTGTTCTCTCAAGCTTTGCGTGGATGTTCAACGGCGCGGAGATCTTGGCGTTAATCATTTCACAATTCGCCTGCTGCTCAATGTTGACCTCCAACTGCCATGATTTAGGCAGAGACAACCGTGACGAAATCTCCGCGACGGGAACGCCCATTCGATACAGCGTGATAGCCTGCTCGCTGAATTGCCATGCGCGTTGCTGCTGCCATAATCTCATTTGTGCCTGCGTCATCCATTGCTGGTAGTGCAACATGCCGAGAAAACCAACAGTTACCAAGAGGATACTCACCATGACCTCAATCAGGCCAAAACCAGACTGACTATGCTCTTTCTGCCTCGATACGGTTAGCATAAATTTTCGCTATCTGCCGATGGGTAATCAAACCAGCCACCTGAAAGCGTTAACATCCTCGTCGTGGCCGGTGAGGTCGATGGCGTACTCACCGAACTCCCCATACTCACATAGCTAAATCGTTGTATTTTCATGCCATAAATTTTCGCTTTTACGACCGCACACAATATCCCGATATCAGTACTGATCGCTTTAAAACACACGGTAGCCTGTGCTGATGTTTGGCAAACATCAGTCAGCGGCGCCGGCCATTTATCCGATATTGTCGCCAGATCTAGCGCAGACGCCGCCTGTTGGCGAAGCATCTTGAGCTGTCGTTGATAGCCTAGGTTCTGAACCTGTAACTCCAGACGTCCCTGCTGCGCGCCGACAACCAGCAGTGACAAACTCAACATTAGAAGCACCGAAGGCAATAGCATGCTGCCTGCCTGTGGGTTGTCGTGGCTATACGCTAAATTCATTTACCCGCCACTCGACCATTCTCAGGCAGAACAAAACGCGACTGCTGCTCAGCCATAAACGGTGGTTTTAGCCGCCTTAATCCCAGCTGCACTTCATATCCTCGATAAAGTGGGATCACTTTAAATAGCGAAACGTTAATATCTCTTTCATCGGATACCTTTTCCCAACCGTTTCCCGAACATTGCTGTGTTCCACGGGCGGTTTCTAAGGCGCCGTTGCGGAGACGGTAGCCGAAGGCGTCTGCGTTAGCTGGCGGGGTAAGATCGATTCGTCCATTGGCGTTCAAATCGTAAAACAGAATAATGCACGAGTTTGCGACTTCCCCCTCCGCAGACGAAATTTTAGGCTCTGGCACCAAACAGCCCCGCGCACAAAAACCCGCTCGTGTGAGATCTTTATCCACGCGGTCGAGCAACTGGGTCATATTTTCCTGTATTTGCTGCCAGCGTTGGGTTCGAACGCTGCTGGCTCGCAGCATGACCATAATTTGACTGGTTGATAGCAGGACAATACTCGATAGCAGCAGCGTAACCAGCACGTCTGGCAGCGTCATACCGCTTTGGTGATTTAGTTGCATGACGGTATTCCTAATAGGCGTTGAGGCTGCGCGCACAGCCGAAGACGCCCCTGCGCAGACCAAATAACGCTGACCGTTCCAGCCGAATTACTGAGATCAATATGCCCTGCTAAAGCATTATTACGCACGCCGTAAAACCCTGCGTTTGTGGTCAGTTGAGAGGCAACTGTGATATCCGATGAGGAAGGAACATACGTTCGGGACGTATTGTGTACCCGCACGCTACGCTGCTCGGCATTAACCTCAATTTGCCCCGTGCTGTTTTCAGCAAACGCCCGCCGTTGCGCCTGTTGCAAAAAAGTCAGTAATACTTGCCCCGCCTGCTCAAGCTGAAGTGCCATACGCTGCTGCCTAAATCCATGAATGCCATACAGCGCCATGCCTGAAACCAGCAGCATCACTACCATCATTTCCAGCAGCGTAAATCCACTCATCCGTGACCATTCCATTGTAAGCCCTTAATCTCTGCCTGATAGGGAGATGAATATAAAACCGATTTTAGATAGGAAAAGCAGAACGAAAGGCTTTAGCAATGCTCGCCGCAGTCAATTTGATTACGCGGTGAAACGTGCATCGGCATTTGCGAAGCACCACGCAAAACCAAACAGTGATGAGGATAAGGATGGATGAAAGCTTCGGTAAAAATTAATAAAAAAACGCCAGCACAAGGGCTGGCGCTTTCAGAGCAAATAACGCGATATCAAATCGCAACAGGTGCTTTAATCCCTGGATGTGGATCGTAGCCTTCGATGTCGAAATCTTCGAATTTATAGTCGAAAATAGATTCTGGCTTACGCTTAATCACCAGCTTAGGCAACGCACGAGGCTCGCGGCTAAGCTGTAGCTGAGTTTGTTCCATGTGGTTGCTGTACAAGTGGGTATCACCACCGGTCCAGACAAAATCACCCACTTCTAGATCTAACTGCTGCGCCATCATGTGCACCAGCAAGGCATAGCTGGCAATATTGAACGGTAGGCCAAGGAATACGTCACAAGAACGCTGATACAGCTGGCAAGAGAGTTTGCCGTCTGCCACATAAAACTGGAAGAACGCGTGGCATGGCGCCAACGCCATCTGGTCTAACTCGCCCACGTTCCACGCCGATACGATAATGCGGCGTGAATCTGGATCTTGTTTCAGCTGTTCCATCACTTTGCTGATCTGGTCAATTTGACGACCATCAGCCGCGCCCCAAGCACGCCATTGTTTGCCATACACCGGGCCCAAATCGCCATTTTCGTCTGCCCACTCGTCCCAGATAGTGACGTTATTTTCGCGCAGGTAAGCAGTATTGGTATCACCGTTCAGGAACCACAGCAGTTCATGAATGATGGAGCGTAAATGACAACGTTTGGTGGTGACCAGCGGGAAGCCTTCTTGCAGGTTGAAACGCATCTGATGCCCAAAAATGGACACAGTGCCGGTTCCGGTGCGGTCGGCCTTTTGTGTTCCCTCTGCGAGCACTTTTTTCATTAAATCCAGATACTGTTTCATGTCACCTCACGACGTTTATGCTTTTGATACCTGCCGCGGCGTGATCGTCCGCAGCAGGCTATGGAACATTATTTAAAGAGTTTGCTGTGGCTGAGGACGGCGATACGCCCAAACCATCATGATCACACCCGCGATGATCATTGGGATAGAAAGGATCTGCCCCATGCTGATCACGCCATCAAACAGGCCGAGCTGGGCGTCCGGCTGGCGGAAGAATTCAACGATGATGCGGAATGCGCCATAGCCAATCAGGAACAGTCCAGACACGCTGCCCATCGGGCGCGGTTTACGGATGAAGAGATTCAGGATGATGAACAGCACCACACCCTCAAGCAGCAGTTCATATAGCTGTGATGGGTGGCGCGGCAGCACGCCATACTGGTTGAGAATCTCTTGCCACTGTGGATTGGTCGCGGCCAAAGGAATGTCTTCGCTACGAGAGCTTGGGAACAGCATCGCCCATGGCGTATCGGTGCTCACACGGCCCCACAGTTCACCGTTGATGAAGTTGCCTAAGCGGCCAGCGCCCAAGCCAAACGGGATCAGCGGCGCAATAAAATCTGACACTTGGAAGAAATTACGTTTGGTGCGGTGAGCAAATACCATCATCACCACGATGACACCAATCAATCCGCCGTGGAACGACATGCCGCCGTCCCAAACTTTGAAGAGATAAAGTGGGTTTTCGAGGAACAGCGAGAAGTTATAAAACAGCACATAGCCAATACGACCACCGAGGAATACCCCCAAGAAGCCAGCGTACAGCAGGTTTTCAACTTCGTCTTTCGTCCAGCCACTTCCCGGCTTATTAGCACGGCGCACGGCCAACCACATAGCAAAGACAAAGCCCACCAGATACATCAGGCCATACCAATGTAAAGACACCGGCCCAATAGAGAAAATTACTGGGTCAAAACTAGGAAAATGCAGATAGCTCGTCATCTATCACCACGACAATATCGAATATTTATTCCCTATCAATCCCTTAACCAGTAGGCATTAGGATATCAGCGGGAAGGCAAGTTGCGCATGATAGCATAGGAAAGAAATAGAGCGGGCTTGAGGTTGCGGAAAAGTTATGTAAAACCGTGAATCATCTTGCAGCGGAAAACCTGTCATTTCTTCAGCAGAGATAACAGGTTTGCCAAAAAAAATCAGATATAAACATCGATCTGATTTTCATCGGTTGGGCGGTTAACGCCGTCGCCGGTTTTTCCCACTTTATCCAACTGGCTTTGCTGCGCCTGCTCCGCCTCTTGCTGGCGAATACGCGCGATTTCGGCCTGTAACGCTTTAATTTGGTTTTGAATCAGCTCTTGCTGCTTTTTAATCTCTTCCGGTGAGCCACCCGAATTGGCTAAATCGCGCAGCTGCTGCTGAAGTTCCTGAATTTGTTTCATCAGTTGTTGGACACGACCTGAACCGCCTCCGGACGTACTCGCCCCCACGGTGCTACCGCTTCCACTACCCACGCTTTCGCCGCTGCCGGTTAACGCGGGCGAAACACCTGCTGCGGGCACTGACATGGTGATAGATACATTTGCCATAGTAATTATCCTCTGTAACGACTAACCCCAAAGATATTTTTAAAATATCTCTGAGTTATCGGCGAAAGAGGAAAAAACCTGAGCGAAGAATTTTGCCGAAGTCAGCAGGAATTACCAGCCTGTCAGCAACAAGAAGGTTTGCCAGAACAGCATCACCACCAGCACCCCACACAACGGCACACTAATCAGCAACCGTCCCGACACCAGCTTATTGATACCGATGCCAAGCAGCACTGAAATGGGCATCAGCGCCAGAAAAAACGGCCACGTGTAGAGCAGGAAAAAAGGCGTATTCAGGCCATAGACGATAAATGGCAGAACAAAAGCTAACCAATAGAAAGAAAAGCCCAATACCCCGCCAGCAAAGGCGTAGGAAGGCTCTTCTTTCTCCAATGACTTTTTCTTGTCAGCGGGAATGTTGGCAGCGTTTATTAGCATATATCAACCCTGGATAATCATTACATTCACCAAAGGAATAAATGTAATGCAACAATAACTAGGGTTTGATAATAGCGTGATGGCGTAAAACGTCTAACATTTGTGCGACCAAATTTGTTACTAATTGTTCGCCATTTAGATGAATTTCAGGCTGCTCGGGTGACTCATAAACCGAGCTAATTCCCGTGAAGTTTTTAATCTCACCCGCGCGCGCTTTCTTGTAGAGTCCTTTGGGATCACGCTGTTCACATACGGCGAGTGGTGTATCCACAAAGACCTCGATAAAACGCCCTTCCGGCAATAGTTCGCGCACCATTTGGCGCTCATGGCGATGAGGCGAAATAAATGCAGTGAGCACTAACAAACCCGCATCCTGCATTAGTTTGGCTACCTCACCCACGCGGCGAATATTCTCGATACGGTCGTCGTCGCTAAAACCCAGATCGCGCGACAGGCCATGCCGTACGTTATCGCCATCCAGTAAGTAGGTGCTAACCCCAAGCTGATGTAACGCCTGCTCCAGCGCGCCTGCAACTGATGATTTTCCCGAGCCCGAAAGCCCAGTAAACCAAATCACCGCGCCCTGATGCCCATGCAGTTTTTCACGGCTCTCACGGTTGACAGCATGTTCATGCCAGACGATATCAGGGCTAGAGGCGTTACTTTCAGTAGCTGGTTGTAATAAATTGATATCAGTCACCGCTATTTTCCACCCAGCAAATCGCGCGCACCCCAGTGTGGGAAGTGACGGCGAACCAATGCATTAAGCTCAATTTCAAACGCGCTAAAATCGGCTGTATTCGCTTGTGACGGTGCCAACGCTTCACGGATAAGCCCAGCCCCCACGGTCACGTTGGTGAGCCTATCAATAAAAATAAAGCTGCCGGTGTCGTGGTTTTGCGCATAGCTGTCGATAACCAGCGGTTCATCGAAGGTGAGCTCAACCAAACCAATCCCATTGAGCGGCAAAGATTCTACCGCACGCTGCGTAAGCGTGTTGATATCCACCTGATAGTCGATTCGCTCCACGCGAGCGCGGGTTTTCTTGCCACCGAGTTTGATATCAAAACTTTGCCCTTGGCTCAGCGGCTGCTCAGACATCCAGACAACATCTACCGTCGCGCCCTGCACGGCAGGAATTGACGCATCGGCGGCCACGATCAGATCGCCACGGCTGATATCAATTTCATCCTCTAGAACCAGCGTGATGGCTTCTCCAGGAATAGCGCTTTGCAGGTCGCCATCAAAGGTGACAATACGAGCAACGCGCGAAGTGACCCCTGACGGTAACGCCTTCACCGACTGCCCCACGCTGAGTACGCCTGCGGACAGCGTTCCCGCATAGCCACGAAAATCAAGATTAGGGCGGTTCACGTACTGCACGGGGAAACGCAACGGCTGCTGCTCAGCATCGTGTACCACATCAACGGTTTCCAAAATTTCTAATAAAGTGGGCCCGTGATACCAGCTCATGGCCTCACTTTGTGTCGCCACATTGTCGCCATCAAGCGCGGAAAGCGGAACAAATTTAATCGCTAAATCACCGGGCAGTTGCTCGGCAAAGCTGAGATAGTCCTGCTTGATTTGCTCAAACACATCCTGTTGATAGTCACGCAGATCCATTTTATTCACCGCTACCACCAGATGGCGAATACCGAGCAGCGTGGCAATAAAGCTGTGGCGGCGAGTTTGATCCAAAACGCCTTTGCGCGCGTCGATCAGTAAGATAGCTAAATCGCAGGTCGACGCGCCGGTCGCCATATTTCGGGTGTACTGCTCATGCCCTGGGGTATCGGCGATAATAAATTTGCGCTTTTCTGTCGAAAAGTAGCGGTAGGCAACATCAATGGTAATGCCTTGCTCACGCTCGGCCTGAAGACCGTCAACCAGCAGCGCCAAATCAAGCTTCTCGCCCTGTGTGCCAATGCGCTTGCTGTCGCTGTGCAGCGTCGTCAGCTGATCTTCATAAATTTGGCGCGTATCGTGCAGCAGACGTCCAATCAGCGTGCTTTTACCATCGTCCACGCTGCCGCAGGTCAGAAAACGCAGCAGGCTTTTATCTTGTTGTAGCTGTAAATAGGCCTCCACCCCGCCTTGCTCAGCAATTTGGTCTGCGATGGAATGGTTAATCATCTGGCTCATGGTTCTCGTCCTCTACGAATTCTTAAAAGTACCCTTGGCGCTTTTTCAGCTCCATCGAGCCAGACTGATCGCGATCGATCATCCTTCCCTGACGCTCGCTGGTGGTGGAAACCAGCATCTCTTCGATGATTTCAGGCAGCGTTTGCGCCTGAGACTCCACCGCGCCGGTTAGCGGCCAGCAGCCTAAAGTACGGAATCGAACCATGCGTTGTTTGATCACTTCACCCGGTTGGAGATCGATACGATCGTCATCTACCATCATCAGCATGCCGTCACGCTCTAAAACAGGGCGTGGCTTCGCTAAATAAAGCGGAACAATATCGATATTTTCCAAGTAGATATATTGCCAGATATCAAGCTCAGTCCAGTTTGACAGCGGGAATACGCGGATGCTTTCGCCTTTGTTCACCTGACCGTTATAGTTGTGCCACAGCTCAGGCCGCTGGTTTTTCGGGTCCCAGCGATGAAAGCGGTCACGGAATGAATAGATTCTCTCTTTGGCGCGTGATTTTTCTTCATCACGACGCGCACCGCCGAAGGCGGCATCAAAACCATATTTATTCAGCGCCTGTTTTAGCCCCTCGGTTTTCATGATGTCGGTATGCTTGGCGCTGCCGTGAACAAACGGGCTAATGCCCATCGCGACACCTTCTGGATTTTTATGCACCAAAAGTTCACAGCCATAGGCTTTGGCGGTGCGATCGCGAAATTCGTACATTTCGCGGAATTTCCAGCCGGTATCAACGTGCAGCAGCGGGAACGGCAGTGTCCCCGGATAAAATGCCTTACGCGCCAAATGCAGCATCACCGAAGAATCTTTGCCGATGGAGTACATCATGACAGGGTTAGAAAACTCGGCAGCCACTTCGCGGATGATGTGAATACTCTCCGCTTCAAGCTGTCGTAAGTGCGTCAGTCTTTGGTTATCCATGGACGATCCTTAAGCCAGAAATTCTCCCGAAGGCCACACCGGCACAACGGATATTTATCCAAGAGGGTTGGAGTTACAGCAAATCAAACCGAGTGAGCGCAGCGGTAACTTCAAAAAGCAGGATAGGGGCACTATAAGGTGTCAGCTTTGCCCAAATGAAATGACGAAAAGGTATTTGAAATAACCGAAAGAAATATGCAGCAAGCTGAGGCGGCGCAAGATTAAGGAAGTAAACATTTCCTTAAATTTTAGGAGCGCTAGAAATTGTGTAATAAGAGCGAAGACTCCATACTAGCCGCACTGATTTATCATCCCAATTATCACGCTGTTGAACACGTTTTTGGTTTTCAGCAGCGCTAAGGACGCTTTACCCATGTTTTCCTGCCGTTCACTTAAACTGGTTTGCGCAGCGCTATGTCTCAGCAGTAGTTTCGCGGTTTCAGCCGCAGGTATTACCCATCAGCCCGTGGGTAAAATTGCCGAACAAGAAGTACGACATATCTCGACCTACTTCCCCGGCCGCATGGCTGGTAGTCCCGCCGAGCTAATGATGGCGGACTATGTTAATCAGCGTTTCCAAAGCATGGGCTATCAGAGCGACTTAAGAGATTTCAAAACCCGCTATGTGTATACCTCAAGCGAAGGTAAAAAAGATTGGCATAACGTGAACGCCACCTCAGTGATTGCGGTGAAACCCGGCAGCACCGACAAACAGATCTTAATCGTCGCCCACCTTGATACCTATACCCCAATGAGCGACAGCGATGTGAACCATAATCTTGGCGGATTAACGTTGCAGGGCGTAGATGACAACGCGTCTGGCGTTGGCGTGATGTTGGAGCTTGCAGAGCGTCTGCGCAGCGTTAAAACCAAGGCGACCATTCGCTTCCTTGCGCTCAGCGCTGAAGAGTTAGGCAGCAAAGGGGCCGAAAACTATCTCAGCAGAATGAGCAAATCCGACAAAGACAACACGCTGCTGGTTATCAATCTCGATTCTTTGATTACCGGCGATAAACTCTATTTCCACAGCGGTGTTAACACGCCGAAAGCCATCGCCGAGAAAACCCGCGACCGCGCCCTTAAGCTTGCTAAGCGCTTTGGTATTAGCGCCGCCATTAACAACGGCCATGGCGAACACAGCCCGAAAGGTACCGGTTGTTGCTCGGATCATATGACGTTCGATGTGGCCAATATTCCAGTACTCGCCGTTGAAGCCAGTAATTGGTCTCTGGGCAAAAAAGATGGCTATCAGCAAACCAGCAAGAATACGCATTTCCCAGAGGGCACCACGTGGCACCAGCCGCAATATGACAATCTTCAGTACTTAGATAAACACCTGCCCGGACGTATCAAATCGCGTACGCGAGACAGCGTGAGGATTTTACTGCCTCTGGTGGAAGAGGTGGCTAAGTAGTTTCCAGCGATAACGTCATCTGTATAGAAACCTCTGCCTTTGTGACAAAGCGTTAAGCCATATTGATCTTTAATGAATGGGCATTACATTTATTCCAGATTGATCTGTTTTAGTGCCGCTTTGGCATCAATATTCGTTGAGGTTTTTATGTCTGATGAACAATCCGTTGAGCAACGCGTTATCTCTGGCCTTTTCTCTCGCCTACAACAGGCTGAAGCTGGCAGCGGGCCGAGGGATGCTCAGGCCGAGCGTTTAATTCAGGAATGTATCGCCAAACAACCTGCGGCGCCTTACTACATGGCTCAGGCGATGCTGGTACAAGAAGCGGCGATTAAGCGTTTAAACGATCAGGTAAATGCTCTACAGCAACAGGTGACTCAGCTACAGAATCAGCCGAAACAGAGCAGCGGCGGCTTTTTAGCGGGCTTATTCGGCGGTGGCAGCACCAATGCAACCGAGTCACGCCCTGCCGCCGTATCAAACAGCGGAAGCCAGCCTATCCCTGGCGCGGCAAATTATGCCAATAACCAGTACCCCAATAATCAGTATGCCAACAATGCGAATAGTGGTTATGCGCCTGCGGCCTCTCGTGGCGGCAGTAGCTTTTTAAGCGGCGCATTACAGACGGCGGCCGGTGTCGCGGGCGGCGTGGTGATCGCGGATATGCTGACCGGCATGTTCCACAATAGCCAGCCGGAAGAGATCGTGAACGTGGTTGAGGAAAATACGATTGCTCAGCCTGACGCGGCTCAACCAGATATCACGCAGCCCGATAACACTCAGCCCGATCTGCAAAATACGGATTGGCAGGATGATGCGTCAAATCAGAATGGGCAAGACAGCGGGTTCTTCGATTCAGGCTTTGGCAACGATGACGACAGCTACAGTAACAGCGACGATGATTCGTTCTTCTAAAACTATTGCGTAGATATCATATCCGCCGCATGGTGCGGCGGATTGAATCTGCTTATTTCCCCTGCTTGCGCAGTAAGAAAATAAAGTACGGCGCGCCGATGAACGTTGCTAACAATCCGGCGGGGATTTGATAAGGGAACATCACCATCCGCCCACACCAATCTGCAAACATCATCAGAAAACCACCGATTAGCGCAGCAACCATCAGCTGTGGCATCGCTCGCTTAAAGCCTAACATTCGCGCCATATGAGGCGCCATCAGGCCAACAAAGCTGAGCGGACCGGTCATTAGCGTCGCAGCGGCGGTTAACGCCGATGCGATCAACAAAATAGCGACACGCGACGGCATCAGCGCCACGCCCACCGCTTTCGCCGTTACCGAGCCTAAAGGCAGTAGCATGAGCCAACGGCGGCACAGCGGCGTTGCCGCAATCAGCACCACGGCAATACCCACGGTACGTAACGCCTGCGCGCTGTCCACGCCATAGGTCGAGCCCGCTAGCCATGTGAGCAGCATGCCGGTACGCGGATCGCCGCTTGCCAGCACCATCACCACCAGCGTACTAAACACCGTACTCACCGCAATCCCGGCCAACAACATACGCTGGGCGGAAAATCCGTTACGGCTCGAGGTAATCATCACTAACAATAACGTCAGCGCAGCGCCGAGGCTTCCCGCCGGAAGTAGCCATACAAACGCATTGCCCGGTACTAACAGCATCAGCACTAAAACGCCGAGCGCAGCACCCGACGTAATCCCTAATACTTCAGGGCTCGCCATCGGGTTACCGGTGAGCTTTTGGATCATGGTTCCTGCTACGGCTAGCATCATTCCCGCAGCCAAAGCAGCCACCACGCGCGGCCAGCGCCAAGGCATCAGCGCATCTATCTGAGCGCCGTGCGCCCAGTACCAGCCTTCGCTACCGCGTCCAAACAGCAAAGCAACGGCCAGAGCCAACGCCAGTAGAGCCATACCGATGATCATCCAGCGCCACAGATGATGACGTTCTGGCGTAACATGGTCGCCTTGGTTCATATCCGGCATATTGCCGTTGGTACGCAGCTTCGGTAATAACCACAGCAGCACCGGTGCGCCAATGAGCGCAGTGGCCGAGCCGGTTGGAATTTCATGCCAAACCACGGCCAGCCATTGCACCACCTGATCGGTGAGCCACAGCAGCAAAGCGCCGATAAAAGGCGCCATCAACAATCGTTGAGACAATCGACGCGCACCACAAATGCGCGCTAACAGCGGCGAAAATAGGCCGATAAAACCAATCACGCCTACCGCGTTCACCATCTGTGCGCTGATTAACACCGCCAGCGCGAGGGTAGCTAAACGAGCGCTGCTTAGGCCAAGCCCTAGATTTTTAGCGACGCCGTCATCCAATCCCAGCAGCGTCAAAGGGCGAATCAGCAAAGCGGAAAGCAGCAATGCCACCAGCAAACGCGGAGCTAGTTCGGTCACGTTATGCCAATCGTGTTGGTTCAACGCCCCGCTCGCCCAGACAAACATGCCCTGTAGAGATTCGTAATTAAACAGCGCCATCAGGGAGTTCAGTGCGCCGCAGTACAGCCCCATCACCAGCCCCGCCAGAATCAGTGTCACCGGCGACATGCGTTTACCCCACGACAGGCCAAACACGATAAACGCGACCAACACAGCACCCAGCAGAGCCGCCAGTTGCATCATCCAGCTTTCAGGCGAAACGGCCAACAGCACCGCCGCCGTTACCCCAAACTGAGCACCGGCGGAAACCCCCAGCGTGGCGGGTTCCGCCAGCGGGTTTTTCAATACCTGTTGGAACAGTAGCCCCGCCAGACCGAGCCCTGCGCCCACCAGCAAAGACACAACGTCGCGTGGCAGAATGCTGTAATGCATCACGACCTGTTGGATATTATCCCTATCCGGCGCGGTCGCGGCCTGCCACCATTGATTAAACGGTAGCTGGTGATGCAGATTGAATAAGGTTAATCCCAGCGCAGGCAATGCCAGCAACAATGGGATCAACCACAGGCTGAATTTAGCCTGAGATGCTTTTACGTTAGCGTTCATGATTTCGCTCCTAACGCAGACTCCAGCAAATCACAAAAACGCATCGCGGAGAGCGTGGCACCGTAGAACCAAACGCCCGGCTGGCTGATCACTTTATGGCTTCGCACAAAAGGCAGCGCCTGCCACAACGGGGTTTTCTGCACCTGAGCAAACAATGCGTCATTACCGTGGCTGAAGAAAATGGCCTGCGCCTGCGGGGAAATCGTCGCCAGTTGTTCTATGCCAACGATCGCGCTGCCCCAAAAATTGGTCGCCCCCGTCCACGCATTTTTTAAATCCAGTTCATCCATTACTTCTTGGAACATGCTGCCTTTACCAAATACCAAAGCATGCCCGGCGTCTAACAGCGTAAACAGCAACAGTGGCGTTTTGTCCCACGCACTCAGGCGCTGTTTACTTTGTGCCAACCGCTGTTGGAATAGTGCAAGGTGTGCGGTCGCGCGTTCAGGCACACCCAGTTTTTCCGCCAGATTTTGCAATGACTTTTTAGCCAGTTTCAGCGGCAGGCCTGAGCCATCGTTAAAGGAAAAGCCCATCGCCGGTGCAATGGTTTGCATTTTCGCCACTGAAGGGCCAAATCCCTCTGAGTAGAGGATCAGCGAAGGATCAATCTGTTGCAGCAGCTCCATATTTGGCTCTGTGCGGTTGCCGAGATCGATAACCGTGGGTGCCAATCGAGGCTCTTGTACCCAAAGGCGATAATTGGCGATTTCAGCCACGGCAAGCGGCGTAATGCCAAGCGTCAGCAGAAGCTCAATCGGCAGCCATTCGAGCGCCACAATACGCTTGAGATCGGGATATGTCGTACTGGTCAGCGCAGAGGCCTGCACCGAAAGCGGAAGTAAAAACGGCGACAACGCCAGCGCCGTAATCAGACGGCGACGGCCAAAATCAGGAGAGTTGGGATCACGCATTGAATCTTGCATCAGTAAACGAAGCTCACCGGCGCACCACCGCTTGGGTGCGGCAGCGTCCCCATCGGTATACCGTAAATTTTTTCCAGTACGTCGCCCTGCATAATGTCAGCAGGCGTACCTTGAGCAATCAGTTCACCACCGCGCAGCGCCATCAAATAATCGCAATAACGCGCAGCCATATTGATGTCATGCAGAACCGCAATCACGGTTAACCCCCGTTCGCGACTAAGGCGTTGAATGAGGGCCAACACTTCAACCTGATGGGCAATATCCAGCGCCGATGTCGGTTCATCGAGTAATAAACAGCGGCTATTTTGTGCCACCGTCATTGCCAACCATGCGCGCTGGCGCTCACCGCCGGATAAGCTGTCAACCAAACGCCCTGCCAACGGTTTAAGATCGACCAAGGCAATGGCCTCTTCCACTCGTTCACGATCTTCGCTGCGAAAACGCCCGAGCGCGCCATGCCAAGGATAGCGACCAATGGCCACCAGTTCACGCACCGTCATTCCCTCAGCCGCGGGCAGCTGTTGAGGAAGGTAGGCCACTTCACGGGCAAACGCTTTGCTATCCCATTCCGCTAACGGTTTGTCGCCCAGTAAAATCTGGCCAACGCTTGCCGCCTGATGGCGACCGAGCATTTTTAGCAGCGTCGATTTACCTGAGCCATTGTGACCAATCAAGCCACAAACCTGACCTTCAGGAAAAGTGAGAGACACGTTTTGCAGCAATGTGCGGCCAGGAACAGTGAAGCTGACCTGTTGCAAAGTGAAAGTTGATGGGGTGGAGATTGCGGTTTTACTCAATTCCGGTATAGCCTTTAGTCTTATGTTCTTTGCAGAAAAGAACGGGCGCGGTAACCGCGCCCTTGAGTGTATATCTTACTAGAAGCGGAAGGTCGCCGTTGCCACAACCTGACGCTCTGCGCCCCAGAAGCAGCCATAGGTATCGAAGCAGCTGGCAACGTACTCGCGGTCCAGCAGGTTATTTACATTAACCGCAATGCTGGAGCCCGGCAGGTTGAAGCGCGCCAGATCATATTTGATCACCGCATCCATCACCGCTGCGCTACCTACTTTGAAGGTATTCGCCGGATCGCCGTAGCTTGAACCGATGAATCGGCCGCCCGTACCCAGCGTTAGCCCGCTCAAAGCCCCTTCGTTAAAGGTGTAATCCCCCCACAGGGAAGCCATATGTTTTGGCACCTGTACCGGCGTATTGCCCTTTAAGTTGGTATCTTTGGTATATTCTGCCTCTGTATAGGTGTAAGACGCCGTCATGTTGATATTGGCATTAACGGCAGCTTTTGCTTCAAATTCAAAACCGCGTGAGCGAATTTCACCCGCAGGGATTTGATTCAACGCATTCGTTGGATCAGCCATCAAGTTGTCCGTTTTGGTTAACTGATAAACTGCGCCAGTGACCACAATCGGCATATCTTTCGGCACATATTTTACACCGGCTTCGTACTGCTCACCTTTCGACGGCGCATAGGCTACGCGTGGTGTGCTGTAGAGGCTAAAGGCATTCGGCTCGAAAGATTGACTGTAGCTGAAATACGGTGAAATACCGTTGTCGAACAAATAGTTCACACCGCCACGCCAAGTAAACTGCTGATCTTTACGCTCAATGTAACCATTATCGCTGCGAACAGTCGTGGCCTGAGTAGACCAGTCATAACGACCACCCAAGGTCAGAACCCATTTGTTCCACTCAGCCTGATCCTGAAGATAAAGCCCGGTTTGCTTGCTTTCGTTCATCTGATAAGGAACCGCGCTACCGAAATCAACGTCGGTACGATCGGGTAAATTATCCAGATCCAGTGAAGGTGCATTGCCAAACAGGGCGCTGATGTCATTACGCATACGCATATAGTCAACGCCGGTTAACAGGGTATGATCCACGTCGCCCGTCGCAAACTTACTCTGTAGCTGAGTATCAACGCTAAAGTTCTGTAAACGCTCATGATCAACAACCGTACCGCGTCCCAAATAATGGGCCTTATCAGCATCAGAAAGCGACTGACAGTACGCGTTAAAACCATTCATACTGTTATTACACAGCCCGGTACCGTATGCACTTTTCTGAGCCGTTTTCATCTCAGAGAAACGCAGGTTCTGGCGCACTGTGAAGGTGTCATTGAAACTATGGTCAAAACTATAGCCCACCATTTTCTGGTTGCGGGAATAAGTGTTGTTGGCTGCGCCTTCATTGAAGCTAGTCGGTAAACGACCACCGTTTGGCAATGGCTCTACGGTTCCTTCTTTCGGCAACCAGCCGTAGTAGCCGGTTTCTGGCTCGTTCTGGAAATATGACAAGAACGTGAAGTTAGTTTGCTCGCTCGGACGCCAAGAGAACGTTGGGGCAATGGCGTAACGTTTCTGCTTGGCACCGTCCTGCTGTTCGTTATTAGAACGCGCCATACCAGTTAAACGGTATGAGAACTCTCCGTTATCATCCAACGCATCGCTGAAATCAAAACCCGTTTGGAACAGGTTATCTGTCCCCATTTTAAACTGCACTTCTTTCAACGGTTCTGTCGTCGGACGCTTGCTGACCATAGAGATGATCCCGCCAGGGTTGCTTTTGCCATAAAGCACTGACGTTGGCCCACGCATGAGTTCGACACGCTCAAGCATATAAGGATCAATGACGGCGTCGTTATAGAAATCGCCCTGTAACTTCAAACCGTTCAAATAGTTATTCTGGTTCAAACCAACCGAAGAGAAACCACGAATGATGGCAAAGTCATAGGTGCTGGAGGCGCCGCGGCTGTTAACCGTTACGCCAGGCGTATAGCCCAAAGCCTCTTTGACCGATTTTGGCTGGCGGATTTGCATTTCTTCATAGGTTACAACCGAGACAGACTGTGGAGTCTTCTCAATTGGCGTATCGGTTTTCGTTGCCGTTGCGCTGCGCTTAGCGGCAATCGTTGGCGCGGGACCCCATGCGCTCTCCTGCTGAACACCACCGCCGGCGGTGACAACCAGCGTGTCGTCATTTTGATTTTTTTGAGTTGTATCAGCAGCATTGGCGAAAGAGGCCCACATCCCCAAGCTGGCAGCAATAGAAACTGCAACCTTGGTTCGTGAATATTTGAACGATGGTAAAGTCATGTTGGTTTCTCTGGCGAAAGACAAATAATAAAGCAAACGAGAATGATTATTATAAAGATCGCATTTTATGCGTAACTAAATGTAAAGTTCAAGAGAAATTAATCCTTATAAGAACCAAGGGAACAAAAAATAGCCTTTATTTTAATAAGGCTTAAATCAATAGGTTTTATCTATCTAAAAAGAGGATTGAATCATGATGTAAATATAAATGAGACGTATTTCATAGTTATGTAATTGTTATATTTGGTTTGCGTAAATGGTTTAATTAAAACCATACAAAGAATGGATTTAAAGATGCGGAATCGGTGCCATATTCTATTTATTGGCGCTTACTCATCACGGTGCAATTTTTCACCTTACAAAACGAGGCTACACCTACCTTTGCGCCTCTACGCATTTTTATTTAAATTAAACAAAACACTTAATTAAGCACCAATTAAATCAATGAAATTTAATACAACATTAAATAAAAAACTCTCAATTACTTATTAAAAAAGTATAATTTCCAACGAATCATAATTCACCAATATTGTAATTTATTATATTTATATTCCTCGTCACAAAATTAATTATTTATTTCATGAACCATATTGTCTTTTAATAACCAAGAGTTTTATCCTGCTAGCGTTTTAAAAAGGAATCGTTATTAAACATAAGGGATAAGAATAATACAAAAGCGTCAATTCAAGGAAATGATAATGAAGCGTAAAATTCTAGCGGTGGTAATTCCTTCTTTATTAATAGCGGGCATGGCACATGCCTCTGAGATTTATAATAAAGATGGTAATAAATTAGATCTGGAAGCTAAAGTCGATGCGCGCCATCAGTTCTCTGACGCCAGCAGCCAAGATGGTGATGAAACCTATTTACGTGTTGGCTTCAGAGGCGAAACCCAAATCAACGATCAACTGACCGGCTTTGGTCAGTGGGAATATAACGTCCAAGCTCAAACCACTGAGTCTGAAGGCGTTGGCAGCAATGGTAATGCCACACGTTTGGCTTTTGCTGGCTTAAAATTCGGTGATTTTGGTTCGTTTGATTACGGTCGTAACTACGGTGTCGTATACGACGTTGAAGCGTGGACCGATATGCTGCCAGACTTCGGTGGCGATAGCTACACCCAAACTGACGTGTTCATGAACACCCGTGCCAATAACCTTGCAACCTATCGTAACACCAACTTCTTCGGTCTGGTTGATGGCCTGAATTTTGCTCTGCAATACCAAGGCGCTAACGATAATGGTGGGGCTGAAGGCAACAACGGCACCAACAATGGCGACCGTAAAATTGCCACTCAAAACGGCGATGGTGTTGGTTTCTCTACCACTTATGACACCGGCATGGGCCTGAACTTTGGCGCATCTTATGCGGCTTCTAACCGCACCTATGACCAAGAACATCGTTCATTGGCAGGCGGTAATACCGCTGATGTTTGGACTTTGGGTGCCAAATATGACGCGAACAATGTTTACCTGGCCGTTATGTATGCTCAAACTCAAAATATGACCGCCTTCGGTGATACTGACGGGTATATTGCTAACAAAACTCAAAACGTTGAAGTCACGGCTCAGTACCAGTTTGATTTCGGCCTGCGTCCATCTTTAGGCTATGTTTATTCTAAAGGTAAAGACCTTGACTATAACGCCGGCGGCAAACATTACGATAACGAAGATTTAGTTAATTACATTGATGTTGGTACCTACTTCTACTTCAATAAAAACATGTCTACCTACGTTGACTATAAAATCAACTTGCTGGATGACAATAATTTCAGCCGTTCAGCAGGCCTGATGACCGACGACGTTGTTGGTGTTGGTTTGGTATACCAGTTCTAATTTAGCTTAATCATTGCATTAATGAATATCGCGGGTGGCTTAGGCCACCCGTTTTTATTTGTCTATAAAATGATCACCAAAGCGATTTAATACTCCATTGACCACCTTGCTTATTATTCATTATTCATCTAATAAAAAAGGCCTCTTAACAAGAGGCCTTTTCGTTCACACTAGAATATTATTAGTTACTGCCAAACATATCCTTAATCCAACCGGCTACACCATCACTACTTTGTTGTTGCTGTGCTGGTTGCTGCTGCCCTTCAGTTTGTGGCTGCTGAGTCTGGGCTGCCGGTTGCTGCGCTGCGGATGCAGCACATAGCCCCTCAGGGTTTTCCGTCCATACAGGAATGCTGCGCGAACCGCCACCGTTGCACACAAAGTTACCAGATTCATCAATATTCATCGTGGTAATCCCTTCCGGTGGCACCAAATTCAGTGGCAGCGGAGTCTGGTTTTCCAGATAGCGACGATAAAGCGTTAACGCACCGTTTGCACCGGTTAACTTGGCCGGGCCATTGTTATCACGCCCAACCCATGCAATGGTCACCTCTTTACCATCAACACCGGCAAACCAGCTATCTCGCAGATCGTTTGTGGTACCCGTTTTCGCCGCCAGATGGTAATTACCAAATTTAGCCGTCAGAGAACGCGATGTCCCACGTGCAACAACCTGCTGCATACCATACAGCGTCAGATAAGCTGCCTGCGGTGGCACCACGCTTTGTGCCTGCGGCAAGCTTTGATACAGCACGGTTCCATCTTCTGCAATCACCGAACGCACGGCCGACAGCGGCGCGCGATTCCCACCCCCAGCAATCGTTTGATACTCCTGCGCAACTTCCATCGGCGTGAGGCTAATCGCCCCCAGCAACATGGATGGAACCGGATTAATCACATCTTTAGGAATACCTAAACGCTGCAATGTCGCACTGATTTGATCTAACCCTACCGCCATACCCAGATTCACCGTCGGCACGTTCAGCGAGTTCGCCAACGCATCCACCAGCATCACCTGACCACGATACTGACGATCGTAGTTTTTCGGCTGCCATATGCTGCCATTTGGCTGCTTCAGCGAAAGTGGCTGATCCGCAAGCCACGTGTTCAGACGATATTTATCTGGCTCGCTCAACGCGGTGAGATAAGTCGGTGGTTTTGCCAGAGAGCCCACTGAACGGCGGGCGTCCATTGCGCGGTTAAAACCAGCAAACTGTGGCTGAGCACCGCCTACCATGGCACGAACTTCGCCGCTGAAACGGTCTACAATCACCATGGCAGCTTCAAGATCGTTCACATGACGCGCCGCTTTCAGTGCAGGAACGCCATCTTCCACCGCTTTTTCTGCCGCGTCTTGCGACACCGGATCGAGCGTGGTGAAGATTTTCACCCCAGACAAATCATTGATCTTGTTGCCCAGTTTTTGCTGTAGCTCTTGGCGAACCATTTGCATAAACGCAGGCTGTGGCGAGATAACGCCGCCTTTTGGCTGCACGCCGAGCGGACGAGCACTCAGCATATCGTAAAGCTCTTGGTCGATGATCTGCTGGTTTTCCAGCAATTTCAGCACCAGATTACGACGCTCTAACGCCAGTTTCGGGTTACGCCACGGGTTATACAGCGAAGCACCTTTTACCATGCCTACCAGCAATGCTTGCTGGTCGAGGCTAAGTTCATCAACCGGACGTCCGAAATAGTAGAGGCTCGCTAACGGGAAGCCACGGATCTGATCGCTTCCACTCTGGCCCAGATACACTTCGTTGAGATACAGCTCCAAGATGCGATCTTTGCTATAGCGATAATCAACGATCAGCGCCATATACGCCTCGTTGATCTTACGCCACAGCGAACGTTCGTTAGATAAAAACAGGTTTTTAACCAGCTGCTGCGTCAGCGTGCTACCGCCCTGTACCGCACGTCCGGCAGTAAGGTTAGCCACCACAGCACGACCAATGGAATAGAAACTAATCCCATCATGCTGATAAAAATGGCGGTCTTCGGTCGCAATCAGCGTATCCACTAACAGATCGGGGAATCCGCTGCGCGGTACAAATAAACGCTGCTCACCGTTGGGAGACTGCAACATGGTAATTAAGCGCGGATCCAAGCGGAAGAAACCAAACTGGCGCTGGTTGTCCATATTTTGGATCTGGCTTAGACGATCGTTGCTGAATACCAAACGCGCATGGATCTGCCCTTCTTTTCCGTCTGGAAAATCAAACGGGCGGCGCAACAAATCAATATTGTTGCCGTTCACCGAGAATTCACCCGGACGCGTGATGCGGCTCACCTGACGGTATTGCATACCTTCCAGCAAATTCACCATCTCTTTTTTGCTGTAGGACATTCCAGGCTCGAGATCGACCATCCGGCCATAGACGGTCGCTGGCAGCTGCCAGACTTTCCCATCGATACGGCCACGGATCTGCTGATCCAAATAGAAACCGTAAATCGCCAGCAGCACAAAGACGATCAGCGCTAGCTTGATCAGCAAACCTAACAGCTTGCGTTTACGCGATTTTTTCACTTTCTTACGCGCCACGTCGTCCTCTCTGTCTTCATCATCATAATCATCATCTTCTTCGTAATCGTCATGATCGTCCGCGGTATCACGGAAATCATCGCGATAGTCATCGTCCTCGTCGTCATAACGGCGACGGCGATTAGGTACCGCTTTACGGGACGGTGGAGTGCCACCTTTTTTACCCTTACGTCCGATCGGCTCGCGATCGTCATCCCTAGACATTGTTCAGTTCTCCGGCAGTGGCGCCTAATCTGTTCCTCACCGCCGAAATGGGGAAGAGGAAACCTCCGAAATTAGCGCAGCATCATGGCTGCGCCGTAGGAATTTCTTACTGGTAGCGTTTCGTTCGACGCGTCGGCAGCGCATTTCCCGGATCGTCCGGCCATGCATGCTTTGGATAACGCCCTTTCATCTCTTTTTGCACTTCACGGTATGAGCCCTGCCAAAACGCGGCCAAATCACGGGTAATTTGTAGCGGACGATGGGCTGGCGATAACAACTCCAACACCAACGCCACTCGCCCTTCGGCGATTTTAGGGCTGTGCTGCTCACCAAAGACCTCTTGCAAGCGCACGGCTAACACCGGTGGTTTATCGCTAAAATACTGTAGCGGTAAACGCGATCCTGTCGGCACAGTGTAATGAGTCGGCAGCGCGGTATCTAGACGCTGTCGCATCGACCAATCCATTAAGCTCAACAGTGCATCGGTCAGATTGATATTCTGTAAACCGCGCAGATCGCGCACGCCGTCTAGCGCAGGCAGTAGCCAGCTTTCTAGCGAATCCAGCAGACTATCATCATCTACCGTAGGCCAGTTAACTTCTGGTAACCACTGCGCTGCACACTGTAACCGTAAACGCAGCTGCTTGGCAGAGTCGCTCCAATTCAAAGCGCTAATACCCTGATTGCGAACCCAATTTAGTAGCGCCAGCGACAGCTCCTCAGCCGATGGTTTAGCCAGCGGCTGTGCCTTAATCACTAAGCGCCCTAGCTGCTGGCGCTTCCATGCGCGTAGCGTACCTTTCGCTTCATCCCACTCCACGCTGGTTTGCTCGCTGATCAGATGCGGCAGGCGGGCGGCTAAAAGATCAATATCACAAGGCAACGCCAGCAAAATACGCGCTTCGCTGTTATTCACGCCCTGCAAAAGATTCGCCACAATCAACCACGGCGTCCGCGCCAGCGCGTCATCGGCTTCCATTGCCGCACCGAGACCATTCGCCAACAAATAACGCCCATCTTGCCCACGTAGATTAGCAATACGATCGGGAAAAGCATGAGCAAGCCAAAATGCAGTATCGTCGAGCGCGACGCGCCCCTTCCCGTTCCCCAAACGCTTAATCAGTTGATTGGCGCGGCGTTGCCAATGGCTCTGCGGATGATAAAGCGCATTGCGTAGATCGACGCCGCCGTTCCGCGGTGGCTCTTCAATGATAGCGGCCAGCAACGCCGCCGTCGCAAGCGCATCCTCACCGGCGCTTTGCGCGGCACAGAGCATTGCCGCCAATCGCGGATCGCTACCCGCATCGCCCATAGCGCGACCGGTTGGCGTTAAGCCGCCCTGTTCATTAATTGCCCCGAGCTGAAATAACAGCCGCTGCGCGGCAGAGATCGCCGCAGTCGGCGGCGTATCCAGCCATTTTAACTGAGAGACATCGTGACATCCCCACTGCAAAAGATTCAGCCACAGGCTGCTCAGATCGCTATGGAGAATTTCGGCTTCGCTATATTCTGCGGTACGTTCGGCCTGTTCTGCCGCCATTAGGTGCCAGCAGATACCCGGTTCTAAGCGCCCCGCGCGCCCGGCACGCTGCGTCATGGAGGCCTGACTGGCTCTTTGCGTAACCAGCTTCGTGAGCCCGCTACGCACATCGAATTGGCTGACACGCTCAAGCGTGCTGTCGATAACTAAACGAATCCCGTCGATGGTCAAACTCGTTTCCGCAATATTGGTGGCCAGCACCACTTTGCGCCGCCCTGACGGTGATGGATCAATCGCCTTCTGCTGCTCGGCCAGCGGCAACGCGCCATAAAGCGGACAAATATCGGTATTGGCATCCACGCGCTGTTCGAGCAGTTCGGCGGTACGCTTGATTTCTCCCACGCCGGGTAAAAACAGCAGCAGCGAGCCTGACTCTTGGCGTAACAAATTCAGCGCCGCATGAGAAGCGCTGTGATCCAGCCGTTCATGCGCAGACACCGGCATGTAACTGCGCACCACGGGGAAGCTGCGTCCTTCGGAACGGATCACCGGTGCATCGGGCAGTAAATGAGTCAAACGCGCGTCGTCCAGCGTGGCAGACATAATCAGCAAACGCAGATCGTCACGCAATCCTTCCTGCACATCCAACAACAGCGCCAAGGCTAAATCAGCCTGCAAGCTGCGCTCATGGAACTCATCGAGGATGACCAGCGATACGCCTGATAGCTCGGGATCCTGCTGAAGCATACGAGTCAAAATACCTTCGGTAACCACTTCCAGCCGCGTTTGCGCGCTAACTTTGGTTTCGGCACGCATGCGGTAGCCTACGGTTTGCCCCACAGTTTCACCCAGTTGTTGCGCTAAGCGATGAGCCACGCTGCGCGCTGCCAACCGGCGAGGCTCAAGCATGATGATTTTACCGTTCAGCCAATCAGCCTTAAGCAATTGCAACGGTAGCCAAGTTGACTTACCCGCACCGGTGGGTGCATTCAGTAGCACCTGAGCTGAAGATTGCAGCGCGGCCAATAATGATTCAAGAACCGCAGCAACAGGAAGTAAAGACACGAAGGCTCCAAACTAATTAGGATTAAATGCTTTAACATCGACTAGACGGCATTGTAGCATTCAGCGGTGAAACTAAGAGAAACCAGAAAGCATGTCTGATACCCGCCGCCTATTTTTTGCCTTACCAATACCGCCCAAAACCCAACGTGCGTTGGTGAAATGGCGCGCAGATCAGTTTTCTGCCGAAGCGGGGCGCCCTATCGCCGCCGCCAATCTGCACATCACTCTGGCATTTTTAGGTGACATCAGTGAACAGAAATCTCAGGCCCTGCAAAATATGGCTGCGCGGATCAAACAACCGGCTTTTAGCCTCGATCTCGACGACGCGGGCCATTGGCCGGGCGCGGGCGTTGTCTGGCTGGGCACCCGCCGCGCACCGCGGGGGCTGCTGCAATTGGCCGAGCTTTTACGCTCGCAGGCTGCGCGTAGCGGTTGTTATCAAAGCCCTTTACCTTTTCACCCCCATATCACGCTGCTACGCGGGGCGACGAAAGCCGTAGCACTCCCGCCATCAGGGTTTCATTGGCCGATTGATTTTGAATATTTCACGCTCTACTCGTCGGAGTTCCGCCGTGGCCGAACCCGCTACGAGCAAATTGCCGCTTGGCCGCTCATTACGCCGAAAAAAACGTCGGAAAACACGGAGTACTGAATTTTCAGAATTATCTCGGCATATATATAGAAAGAAAAAAATATAGAGAGAACTTATGATTTTTTCCCCCTCGCTAAAATCAGCGCGCTTGCTTCAACGCTACAAACGTTTTTTAGCCGACGTTCGCCTTAATGATGGCACTGAAATGACGATGCACTGTGCCAATACCGGTGCGATGACAGGATGTGCAACGCCGGGGGATACGGTTTGGTATTCCACGTCAGACAACATTAAAAGAAAATATGCGCATTCTTGGGAGCTTACTCAGACTCAGCAAGATCACTGGATTTGTGTAAATACCATGCGTGCCAATACGTTAGTGCAAGAAGCCATCGAGGCTGGACGCATCAACGAATTATCTGGTTACACAAAACTACGCACCGAGGTGCGCTACGGTGAAGAAAATAGCCGTATCGACTTGTTATTACAGGCAGAAAATCAACCTGACTGCTATATTGAGGTGAAGTCTGTGACCCTGCTAGAACAGGATTGTGGTTACTTTCCCGATGCTGTTACGCTACGCGGGCAAAAGCACCTTCGGGAGCTGGCGCTGCAGGTACAAAACGGACAACGCGCAGTACTGTTTTTTGCCGTACTGCATACCGGTATTACGAAGGTTGCGCCAGCACACCATATTGACCCGCAATACGCGGAATTACTGGCGCAAGCCTGTGCGCTTGGCGTAGAAGTTATATGCTATGGTGCACAGATTAACGCGGAAGGAATGGAGCTAAACATCCCGTTGCCGTTTGGGTTGTCTTGAGCCCGCTATTTCGTCTTCTGTTGAAAAAAACGACAAAAAACGCAGAGCAGCTCGCCAAATACGCCGTCCTTCACACCATTGTCAAGCATTATGCAGGAATAATTGCCAACGTTAACGGCATCTGCTATTTATAGCGGCCTGATTTTTCCCCCATTTGGGGATCGCTAATGCGTGTTATGTAGGAGAAGCAACATGCAAGAAGGGCAAAACCGTAAACCGTCGTCCTTAAGCATTCTCGCCATCGCTGGGGTGGAGCCGTACCAAGAGAAGCCAGGCGAAGAGTACATGAATGAAGCCCAGCTGGGTCATTTCAAACTGATTCTTGAAGCGTGGCGTAACCAGCTCCGTGACGAAGTTGACCGCACTGTGTCCCATATGCAGGACGAGGCGTCGAACTTCCCGGACCCGGTAGACCGTGCGGCACAGGAAGAAGAATTCAGCTTAGAACTGCGCAACCGCGATCGTGAGCGCAAACTGATTAAAAAGATCGAAAAAACTCTGAAGAAAGTCGAAGACGACGATTTCGGCTTCTGTGAGTCTTGCGGTGTTGAGATCGGTATTCGTCGCTTAGAAGCGCGCCCAACGGCCGATCTCTGCATCGACTGTAAAACTCTGGCTGAAATCCGCGAAAAGCAGATGGCCGGTTAATCTGGGATATTAAGATCCTCCAACGCCCTAAACGGGCGTTGATAGTTTCACTAACCCAGCCTCACCACGGCGTTAATGCAGGAAGCCAACACCGTGGTGAATTCTTCCCGTACTGCGGCATGACGCCGACGTAACGAAATTCATCAAACCCATGCCATCACATCACTATATTGGCCGCTTTGCCCCTTCTCCATCCGGTGATTTACACTTTGGTTCGCTTATCGCCGCTCTCGGTAGTTATTTACAAGCTCGCTCACGGCAAGGCCGTTGGCTCGTCCGCATCGAAGATATCGATCCGCCTCGCGAAGTTCCCGGAGCCGCCAGCCGTATTTTGCGTACGCTTGAGCACTATCAACTGCACTGGGATGGCAGCGTGCTGTATCAATCGCACCGCCACGATGCCTACCGCGCCGCACTCGACTCCCTGCGCCATGAGCACAAAGCCTATTTCTGCACCTGTACCCGCAGCCGTATTCATTCCCTCGGTGGATTTTATGATGGTCACTGCCGCGCTCTGCATCTGGGGCCTGAGCACGCCGCGCTGCGCTTACAGCAAACCGAGCCGGTGTATGGATTTGAAGACGCGCTCCATGGCTGGCTAGCCGCCGACCGCGCCATGGCTGAGGAAGATTTTATTATTCACCGACGCGATGGCCTGTTTGCCTATAATCTGGCCGTGGTGGTAGACGATCATTTTCAGGGCATTACTGAAATTGTGCGCGGTGCCGATCTTATTGAGCCAACGGTGCGTCAGATGGCACTGTATCAGCAATTGGGTTGGCAGGCCCCGCGCTATCTGCACCTGCCTTTGGCGCTGAACCACGATGGAAACAAGCTGTCGAAGCAGAATCACGCCGAACCTATCCCAATGAGCGATCCTCGTCCTGTGCTCATTTCAGCGCTTAGCTTTTTGGGGCAGCCGGTCGTGAAGAGTTGGGAAGATTTAAGCACCGAAGCGCTGCTAGAATATGCAGTCGCTCATTGGGACGTACGACAAATCCCCAAAAACTCACGATTAATGCCGTGAATTTATCAGCGGCATTCTCAAAATGCCCTGCTTAGGCTATGATGACCCGCTATTTTTTCTGCATATACTCATCAGACCTCAAGTTGCTGGCATTAGCTAGGGCTTGAATGATTCAGAGCATACGACTAACAAGACACTATCGAGGTGCACCATTTTTACCCGAGTCGCCAACTTTTGCCGTAAGGTTTTAAGCCGAGAGGCGGAGAGCGCACAAGCGGAGGAGTCACGTTCAATGACGGTGATCCCGCGCGATCAACATAACATTTCGCGCCAACAAATCAGTGAGAACGCCCTCAAGGTTCTCTATCGCCTGAACAAATCAGGATACGAAGCGTATCTGGTTGGTGGTGGCGTGCGCGATCTGCTGCTCGGTAAACAGCCTAAAGATTTTGACATCACCACCAGCGCGACGCCGGAACAAGTGCGTAAACTGTTCCGTAATTGCCGTCTCGTTGGCCGCCGCTTCCGCTTGGCCCATGTGATGTTCGGCCCTGAAATTATCGAAGTTGCTACCTTCCGTGGCCACCATGAACACGCCGGTGATGGCAAAAATATCTCCCAGCAGGCTCAGAACGGCATGCTGCTGCGCGACAACGTCTATGGCAACATCGAAGAAGATGCCCAACGTCGCGATTTCACCATCAACAGCCTGTATTACAGTATTTCAGATTTCACGGTGCGTGATTACACCGGCGGCCTGCGTGATTTGCAGGAAGGCCGTATTCGCCTGATTGGCGATCCTGAAACGCGCTACCGCGAAGATCCTGTTCGCATGCTGCGTGCGGTGCGCTTTGCTGCCAAACTGGACATGACTATCTGTCCACAAACCGGCGAACCGATCCCACGTTTAGCTTCATTGCTGCATGAGATCCCATCGGCTCGTCTGTTTGAAGAGTCGCTGAAACTGCTGCAATCCGGCTATGGTTTTGCAACTTACACGCTGCTGTGCGAATACCAGTTGTTCCAACCGTTATTCCCAGTGATTGCGCGCCATTTCACGCCCAACGGCGATAGCCCGATGGAACGCATCATCAATCAGGTGCTGAAAAACACCGATCATCGTTTGCAAAACGATATGCGCGTGAATCCAGCATTCCTGTTTGCGGCCATGCTGTGGTATCCGCTGATTGAGCTGGCGCAGAAAATCAATGACGAGAGCGGTCTGACCTACTACGACGCCTTTGCATTGGCGATGAACGACATTTTGGATGAGCAATGCCGCACGCTGGCTATTCCAAAACGAATTACCGCATTAGTGCGTGATATTTGGTCATTGCAATTGCGCTTATCCCGCCGTCAGGGCAAACGCGCGCATAAACTGATGGAACAACCGAAGTTCCGCGCGGCCTTTGATCTGCTGGCGTTGCGCGCTCAGGCAGAGAATAACCATGAGCTGCAGCGTTTGACACAGTGGTGGGACGAGTTCCAGAAAGCGCCTCTGACACGTCAGAAAAGCATGGCGAATGAGCTGGGCGATGATGGTGTTCGCCGCCGTCCGCGTCGCCCACGTCGTCGCGCACCGCGCCGTGAAGGCAGCAGCGAATGACACGCGTCTATATAGCCTTAGGCAGCAATTTGGCTAATCCTCTGCATCAGGTTCAGTCGGCGCTTAACGCGCTGGCCGAACTGCCGCAGACGACGCTGATTGCAACCTCATCGCTATATCGCACACCGCCGCTCGGGCCTCAGGATCAGCCTGATTACCTGAATGCGGTGGTGGCTTTAGACACGGATTTATCCGCTGAAAATCTGCTAGACCATACGCAAAAAATCGAGCAGGAGCACGGTCGCGTGCGTAAAGATGAACGCTGGGGCCCACGCACGTTGGATCTCGATATTTTGCTGTTCGGCGATGAAATAATAAACACCGAACGCTTAACCGTGCCGCATTACGACATGAAAAATCGTCAATTCATGCTATATCCACTCGCTGAAATTGCCCCCGAATTGCGTTTTCCTAGCGGTGAAAGCCTGCAATCTGTCATCGCACAACTGAGCGCTGAGCCACTCACGCGGTGGTAACGTATGCCGTTATATCAATGAAATAACTATAAATAATTACTCTCTGATATATATCCTTTCCTTACTACTTTGCTTAATTCCCTTTCTATTTCCATCAGTTACTGATGTTTCCCCCCTAATACCTTTCCCGAGCAATAGGCCGATAAAGCGCTATCCCTAGGGCATAACATCTCTTAGAATGCGCTTTTGTTTCAGTCTGAATGAAGCCGTCAGGGGACACCATGAAGCCGACCAGCATCACCCATCTGTTACAGTTAAAACAACAAAAAACAAAATTCGCCACCATCACCGCTTACGATGCCAGCTTCGCCAAGCTGTTTGAAGATCAGGGCATCCGCGTCATGTTAGTGGGTGATTCACTCGGAATGACGTTACAAGGGCACGACTCCACGCTGCCTGTCACCATTGAAGATATCGCCTACCATACGCGCGCCGTGCGTCATGGTGCGCCACACTGTCTTTTACTCGCCGATTTGCCTTTCATGACCTATGCCACGCCGGAACAAGCCTGCATAAATTCAGCTACGCTGATGCGAGCCGGAGCCAATATGGTCAAGCTGGAAGGCGGTAGCTGGCTCGTTGAAACGGTGCAAATGCTAACCGAGCGCGCGGTGCCGGTTTGTGCACACCTTGGCTTAACGCCACAGTCTGTGAATATTTTTGGCGGCTATAAGGTTCAGGGGCGCGACAAAGACGGTGCCGACAAGCTGCTCGAAGATGCGCTGGCATTAGAATCCGCCGGTGCTCAGCTGTTAGTTTTAGAATGTGTGCCTGCGGCGCTGGCAAAAACCATCACCGAAGCGCTGCGTATTCCGGTTATCGGTATTGGCGCGGGTAAAGACACCGACGGCCAGATTTTGGTCATGCACGATGCCTTGGGGATTACCGGCGGACATACGCCTAAGTTTGCCAAGAACTTCTTAGCGGGCCAAAGTGATATTCGCGCAGCCATTCGTCTATACATTGAAGAGGTTGAACAGGGTTTGTATCCGGCTGCGGAGCATACTTTCAACTAATCGGTCAGTCCGTGTCTAGCCTCTCGTCAAAGGGAGGTTAGCGTGGCTCATAAGTTTGGAGAACCACTGTGTTAATCATTGAAACAATCCCTTTGCTACGTCGTGAAATCCGCCGTTGGCGTCAAGAAGGCAAGCGCGTTGCGCTGGTGCCGACGATGGGAAATCTGCACGAAGGTCATCTCACGCTGGTTGAAGAAGCGAAAGCGCGGGCTGATATTGTCGTCGTTAGCGTATTTGTGAATCCGATGCAGTTTGATCGCCCTGACGACCTCGCTCGCTATCCGCGTACGTTGCAGGAAGATTGTGAAAAATTAACGCGCCTAGGCGTGGATTTGGTCTTCGCTCCGTCTGAAAAAGAAATCTATCCGAAAGGCTTAGAACAGCAGACCTACGTCGATGTACCGTCACTCTCTACCATGCTGGAAGGCGCAAGCCGTCCGGGACATTTTCGCGGCGTCTCGACCATCGTGAGCAAACTGTTCAATCTCATCCAGCCAGACATTGCCTGTTTCGGTGAGAAAGATTTTCAGCAGTTGGCGCTGATCCGCAAAATGGTTGCCGACCTCAGTTTTGATATTGATATCGTGGGCGTGCCTATCGTTCGCGGTCAGGATGGGCTGGCGCTGAGCTCACGTAATGGCTATCTCACGCCTGATGAACGTCGCTTAGCCCCTCGCCTATATAACATCATGAGCCATTTAGCGACTCAGTTGGAAAACGGCGAACGCAACATCGACGAGCTGTTAGAACAGACCGCAGGTCGCTTGCGGGAAGCCGGTTTACAGCCTGACGAACTGTTCGTTCGCGATGCTGACACTCTGCTAGACGTGAATGTGGATACACAAACCGCGGTGATTTTGGTGTCTGCATGGTTAGGTAAAGCGCGTCTGATTGATAACATGCGCGTGCCATTCAACGCAGAAAGCTAATTGTTTTGCATACAGTGGTAAACTTATTTATTAAAATATAGTAGACCGCTTAATCGGTAACAAAGAGAACTGCCGCCTCTGATTTCAGGGATGGCCGCCATCAATAGATGTTAATGAAGGTATTGTTATGGTACGCACTATGTTGCAAGGCAAGCTGCACCGCGTCAAAGTGACTCAGGCAGATTTGCACTACGAAGGTTCCTGCGCCATCGATCAGGATTTTTTAGACGCCGCGGGGATCCTGCAATATGAAGCTATCGATATCTACAACGTAGATAACGGTCAGCGCTTCTCGACCTACGCGATTGCCGCCGAACGCGGTTCAAAAATTATTTCCGTCAACGGTGCTGCGGCTCGCTGTGCATGCGTCGGCGATACTATGATTATCTGCTCTTACGTACAGATGTCTGATGAACAGGCTCGCTCACACAATCCTAAAGTTGCCTATTTTGAAGGTGATAATGTGATGAAGCGCTTGGCTAAAGCCGTTCCAGTGCAGGTGGCGTAATTATTTAGTTTCCCCGCTCTCATTGACCCCACCCTAACCCTCCCCTTCGCAGGGGAGGGAACCGTTCTGTGATGTTTATATGAATCTCGTGCGGCTCCTCCCCCTGCCAAGGGGGAAGCTGGGAGGGGGTTGCTGCAATAACGAATACCCCACCCTAACCCTCCCCTTCGCAGGGGAGGGAACCGTTCGGCGATGTTTAAACGAATCTCGAGCGGCTCCTCCCCCTGCCAAGGGGGAGGTTGGGAGGGGTCTTTCACAACAGCAAAATATTATTTCACCGCCGCCGCTGGCACCTTAACCACACCAGCATCCGGCTTTTCTGGCACCGGCTGTGGCTTGTTAGCAATCAATGACGCCATGCTTTGCACCGAATCCGTACGCAGCACATATAAACGCTTCAACGCGAACGGGTTGTCCCCCATTCGAACCCTTCCTTTCACCGTCGTCACCGCTAGATGAAATCCTGCATCACGCGCCGCGTCCATCGCCTTTTGGTTATAGCCTCCGAAGGGATACGACAAATATTGAACATGCGGATTAAACTGCGACAGCGCCCTTCTCGAATGTTGGAAATCAAACAAAATATTATGATAAGAACGGCTGAATAAAATCGGCTGTTTGTTTGCACTCACGCGATGTAAAAAGTGCGTATGCGACTGGATATCAAATACATCCTGCATCTCACGCAGTTCTGAAATGCTCGTAAACTGTAACCCGTTAGGGTTCCAAGCCTGCGGATGACGTTTGATGCGCGAAGAGATAATAAACGCCGTCGCGCGTTGCCCATTCTGTTTGAGCACCGGATACGCATAGCGATAGACCGATTTGAGTCCATCATCAAACGTCAGCACCACCGCTTTAGCGGGTAAGTTCATGGTGCCGTTTAAGTAGCCTTCCAACTGATACATAGAGAGCGTGGTATAGCCAGCCTGTTTCAAATAGGCCATTTGGTTGCTAAATGCCACGTCAGACGTTGTGGTCGACGTATGGCGAAAACGCTTATTCTCTTCATTTTTCAGGATATGATGGTAAGTCAGCACCGCAATGCCGTTATCCAGCTCCGCGTCCAGTTCGCTCACATAGCCAAGACGATCGCCTAAGTTGATTTCATACCATGTCTGGTTAAGACGATCCTTTTGTTTATTCAGGATCGGATAACGCAGGTTTTCCTCCAGCGTAGCGACTGGCGCACTTTGATTATCAGCTTGGCTATACACGGCCACCGAGCGACTGGTGACAAGATTTTGAAAACTTTTCTTGCGCAGATCGCCCAAGTTATCACGCGGCGCTTCAGGGTTTTTACGCTCGCTCAGATCTTCACGCGCGATAAAGCCAGTGCCGTTGCCAAAGCGAAACTCGTAATACTCAGCGTCGGCCTGAAAGACGTTCAGCACCTGTCCCTGCTTAATTTGCCCAACGGGGATCACATGCTCTCCCACCAGCGAATAAATTTCACTATCACGCTCGGCTTGCATGTATTGATATTGCTGCCAGCTATCGGGCAACAAGTCTGCAAGGGCCGTTTGCGGTATAAAAATAACATAGAGAGAAAACAGCAATCCGGCTGTTATTGATTGAAATAGCTTCATTTTTATATTTAGAAAAGTCAGGTGCCATCAGGCATAGAAATCATTCAGGAACAACAGAATAGCATGGGTGATGGGTTAGGTGCATGGTTAAAAGAGGAACAGGAAATGGTAGTGTAAACTTATGAGGCTCCCCCTCCCAACCTCCCCCTTTACAGGGGGAGGGGCCGATCGAGATCCGTATAAACGTTACTGCACGGTTCCCTCCCCTGCGAAGGGGAGGGTTAGGGTGGGAGCAATCCCCCACTAAAGCTTCCCTTCACTCCCACAGATTCTAATCTTCTCCTCAACCACTTCGCGCATGGCCTGTTTACCCGGCGTGATATATTTGCGCGGATCGTTCGCGTCAGGATGTTCGGTAAAGTAGCTTTTTACCGCATCCGCAAACGCGATTTTCAGATCGGTGGCAACGTTCACTTTGCAGATCCCAAGCCCTATCGCCTCACGTACCATATGTTCTGGAATACCCGATGCGCCGTGCAGCACCAGCGGTATATCAACGGCCTTGCGCACTTCGGCCAAACGAGCAAAATCCAAATGCGGTTCGCCATGGTACAAGCCGTGCGCCGAGCCGATGGCCACAGCGAGGGAATCAATGCCAGTGCGCTGAACAAACTCACGTGCTGCGGCAGGATCGGTAAAGAAGCTGTCTGCGCTGTCAACGTTTAGGTCATCTTCTTGCCCGCCTAACCGCCCCAGTTCAGCTTCCACGCTCACGTCATAACGCTGACATAGACGCACCACTTCAGCCACCGTGCGAATATTCTCTTCAAACGCAAAGTGCGAACCATCAATCATGACCGAGCGTACGCCGGCGGTCACTTTGGCACGAATATCGTCCAATTTTTCGTGGTGATCCAAATGCAGCGCTAGCGGTAAATCATGTAGGTGCGCAGCTTCTTGGCAAATAGATACCAAATAATCAGTGCCGGCGTAGGTAAATGTGCCCGGAGTACCGGCTAAAATCACCGGCGATCTCAGCGCGGCCGCGGTTTCCACCACCACTTGTACAGTTTCTAAATTATGAACGTTGAATGCGGGTACGGCGTAACCTTCGCGCTGAGCCTTTTTGAGCATTTCCCGGTTTGAAATCAGGTACATAAAATGGGCTCCTTAAATACCGTCTAAGCTGACGGAATCATTTTGTTGTTGATTACACTTTTGTTCTTCGTGCCACAGGCTGGTCACACCACGCCGCCCGCACTCCAGCGCCATATCGCGAAACGACTGAGGGTTCATCCCTTCTCGCTCTAGCATCATCTCTGCCGCAAGCTGCATATTGGTGCCGGTAATCACTTGATAATCTGCATGTTGCTTAGCAATTATCGCTGCCTGCCGAAACGGCGAGCCACCCAGTAAATCGCTCAGGATCACCACGCCTTCCCCGCTATCACAGGCCGCACAGGCTTGCTCTAACATCACCATCAGCTCAGTAGTGCTCACGCCTTCAGGAAAATCCACCGCACGGCATTGCGACTGCTCACCAACCACCTGTTCCACGCCCTGCAACAGTCCGCTGGCAAAGCGGCCATGTCCGGTAATCACTAGACCTAACATCGCGCCTCCTTAAAGGAATCCAATAAACTTGCCAACCACGCCAAACAACACCGTTAAACCGATCAGTTTCACCGGTGAAAAACCGCGTTTCATTAGCCAAAACACCAGCAGCGTGAAGCACAGCGGCAAAAGATTGGGCATCAGCTTATCCAGTACGTCTTTCTGGAGCGCGACGCTGGCTTTACCCGCATGCATCACTAACGGCGTTGAGAGATGAACATACGACGCCACCAGCGCCCCGATCACCGTCATCCCGACAATTGACGCCGCATGAGATATCTTTTTGGTGTGAGTTTTTAGCAGCGCCAACGCGCTGGTGCCTGCATGGTAGCCGTAATGCGCCAGCCCGAAACGCAGGCCAAAATGCACAACGTTGAACATCAGCAGGAAGACAATCGGCCCAAACAGGCTGCCCTGAAGCGCTAACGAAGCACCGATACCGGCGCAGATTGGCAGCAGGGTGAGCCAAAACAGTGCATCACCAATGCCGCCCAACGGCCCCATCAGCGCCACTTTGACCGCACGGATGGTGGATACCTTTTCTTTGCTGCCTTCCATTGCCAGCACCAGGCCGGAAAGGAATGTCACATCGAAGGGATGCACATTGATAAACTCCATGTGCATTTTCATCGAGTTCGCCAGATCCTGAGGGTTCTTATGGATCTTGCGCAGGCCAGGGATCAGGGTATACAGCCAGCCGCCCGCCTGCATACGTTCATAGTTGAACGAGGCTTGTAACAGCAAAGAACGCCATGCCATGCGATTTAGGTCTTGCTTGGTCAAGGCTTCCGCTGGCGTGCTGTCGATATAGTCGTCTTGCTCAACTTGGCTAGTCGCCAAGGCCTGCGCCATACGCTGCTCGGCTTTGGCCGCCATCACAGCTTCGTTGTCATTAAATCCCATCTTCCATCTCCTGAGCATGAGTCGAAGAAGAAGGCGCGTTAGTATCGCCATCCTGTTCGTTGCGGGAACGGTTAAAGAAGTCGATCAACGCGATGGCGAATGCGCCCAAAGCAACGGCGATAATCGGCATATTGAGAAAGGTCACGGAAATAAAACCAAGGATGAAATAAGCCACATAGGTCTTTTTCATCATGATTTTCATCAGCAGTGAGAAACCGATGGCGGGCATCATTCCGCCTGCAACGGCCAGACCATCCAGCAGCCACGTTGGCGCTTTCTGCACCATCGCACTGGCGGCGTCGGCACCGAAGTAAACCGGTAAGAAGGCCACAATGAAGTAGAAGCAGAATAGAATAGCTATGCCGAGATAGTTCACGCGCTCAATGCCGCGCCAGTTGAGCTCTTGTACCATTTTGTCGCACTTGTGCATCATCGGGGAAAACGCCGTGAACAGCAGCGTGATACAGCCCTGCACCGCGATAGCAAAAGGCACCGCAATGCCTATCGCTACTTTGGGGTCGGCATGGGTCAGAATGGCAAACGCGGTACCAATGACTCCGCCAATGACCACGTTTGGCGGCTGAGCCCCCGCCAGCGGCACCATTCCCATCCAAACGAGCTCTAATGAACCACCGACCAGCAGGCCGGTTTGCACATCACCTAAAATCAGCCCGACCAGCGGGCCAATTACTACCGGACGATGGAAATGGGTGAGACCATCGAACAGGTCTACCCCCGCCAGTCCGGCTAATAAGCCAATCAATAACGCATCTGTAAACATGGTTTACTCCGGTTATGCTAAGAGTTTGGCAATGGATTCACCGGACTCATCCGGCACGCGCCGAACTTCACAGGTGATACCCAGTCTCTCCAGTTCGCGAAACGCCGCCGTATCGCTGTCATTCACGGATACGGTTTTGTGGATCTGCCGTTTTCCCTCGGCAAAGTGCATATTGCCAACGTTGACGAAGTTGATTGGCACTCCGCCTTTCACCAACGTGAGGACATCCTGTGGGGTTTTGCATACGATGAAAATTTTCTGCCGATCGGCCGCTTTATGAATCACGTCGATGGTTTTCTCCAGCGTGAAATAGCGGGTTTGAACGCCTTCCGCCACCACCATATCCATCAGGTTTTGCTGTACCGGATCGGCTGCTGCGGCGTCATTGGCAACCAAAACCAAATTAGCCCCTAGCGTATTTGTCCACGTCACACCTACCTGTCCGTGAACTAATCGGTTATCAATGCGGGTCATTAAAATATTCGGGGTCGACATGCTCCACTCCTGACTTGTTATTTTGCTAAATGAGTGTTGATGGAACGAACTGCGGTAAACGGATAGATTTCCACCCCTTTCACCACGCGGTTGACTTCCCCTGTCGGGCATGGATTATCTGGCGTCATGCCCAGTGCCAAAGACGTTTCAAACGCCAACATCTGCAAATACATCAGATAAGGAAATAGCAGCCAGATATCATCCAGATCGCTATCGAGTACGGTATGGAAATCTCCCGGCGTACCGCTCAGCGCTACGATCTGCTTAGCCAGATCATCATGGCGCAGTTCACGCAGTAAATCAGCGTCATAGCGGTGGCAATAAGCCTCGGAAGACATCATCAGCAGCACCAGCGTGTCGCCATCCACCATGAATTTCGGCCCATGGCGCACGCCCATTGATGAGTCATAGCGTGTGGCAATCCGTCCGGCGGTGAGTTCGAGCATCTTCAGCGCGGCTTCCTCGGCGATACCGGTAAAACAGCGTCCGCCTAAGACCATCGCGCGCTTAAATCCGCTGTTCGCCAGCGCTTTTACCTGCTGTTGCCAATGCTGTTGTTCACGACTGCACAGCGCGGTCATCTGTTGTAACGACGGTGCGCTCTGCGCTAGCGTTAACGGCCCTAGCAGCAGAACGGTAGCCAGCGTCATGCAGCTAAAGCTGGAGGTCATGGCAAAACTTTGATCGTGCGAACCCTGCGGCATAATCAGCGAGCAGACATTGCGTCGCCCTTCTGCGTAGCGCGCCAGTGCCCCATCGGGGTTGCAGGTCAGCATTAAATGGTGGCAATGCGGCAATATCTGATCGGCTAAGCGCACGGCCGCGACGCTTTCAGGGCTATTGCCTGAGCGTCCGTAGGACACCAGCAACGTAGGCCGTTCAGGGTCCAGATATTGCAGCGGCGAAGGTACAATATCGGTGGTGCCATAGGCCACTACGTCCAAACCACATTGCTCGCGCAGCCAAGGAGCCAGCGCACGTCCCACAAACGCAGAAGAACCCGCACCGCATAACACAATTTGCAGAGTAGGATCGGCCAATAGCGGCTGCAAAAACGGCTTCCAATATCCCTGACTCTCGCTCAACTCATCGTGAAGCTGTCGCCACAGGCGTGGCTGCTGATCGATTTCACGCGCGGTATGTAGCGCATGGTGCTCATGCAGCCATGCTTCAGAATAGGAAAACAGCTCACTCATGCTAAGGCTCCTTGCGCCTGAGATTGGATAGTTTCAGCCTTGGGTTCGCAGGCTTCGGCGTAGCTCAAAAGTACACGCTGTATTTTGTCTAGAACCCACTGCTGTGGATCTTGACCCAGCGTTCCGGCGTTCAACGCCTGTGCCTGTTCGGGGAGATACTGGCTGAGCAGCGCCATCGGAACCGGATGACTGCGCAGATTATTCATCAGTAAATCAACGGCCTGTTGTACCTGAGGATGAGGCCAGTAGTAGCGAACGCGGTCGCTGAGGCTGTATTGGCGATCGATAAATTGTTGGTGTGGAGAACCGTGGTAATAGCGATTCCACTGCTGCGGCTGCTCGCGCATCACCTGCTCCAGCGTGTCACGTAGATGTGCCGCTTTAAGCTCACCGTTCCATTCACGATCGATACGATCGAGAGCAAACAGGGCTTCACGTAACGCAAAGGTTAAGGCTGGGCCAACTTTTAAGATCGCAAAGTGATCGCGCACCAGCTCGCGATAGGCATGCGGCGTTTGGTAGTCGGTGGAATGAGCTTCATAAATCATATGCGGCTGGCTTTCGATAAACTGGCTCAGCGCCTGTGCTTTTTCCGGCTGGTAATGCACCACGCTGTGGTGATCAAACTCGACGCCCGGCTGTACGACTAGCGCAATCACTCTTTCCCACACGCTGTCCAATCCAGCCTTGCACCATGCTTTTTGGTGAATATCCAGCGTCGCCGCCGCGGCCTGCGGCGTGGTCACCTGCATGCCGTCCATATCTTCTTGAGCACCGCCGGGAACCGGAACTTCGGTGCCAATCACATACACAGGACGTTCACCACCCACCTGCTGCCATGCATTTTCTGCCACTGCACAAAGGCGAGCCGCACGTGCGGCAACTTCCATATCCCCCAAAGGAACAGGATCGCCGAGGCATGACATAGAACAATCGAGATGGATCTTGCGAAAACCGGCGCTCACGTAATCATGAATCAGCGTTTCCGCGAGCTGCATGGCTTCATCAGCGCTGCGCTCCTGCCAAGCATTGGGCCCGAGATGATCGCCGCCTAACCACACCCGTTCGCGCGATAACCCAACGCGGTCGGCCTGTGCCCAAACCGCATCACGGAACTGCGCGGGAGTCATACCGGTATAGCCACCAAACTGGTTAACCTGATTTGAGGTTGCTTCAATCAAGACCGCGCTGTGGCGGGCTTTCGCCAGCAGTAAGGCACTTTCTAATACCCACGGATGCGCGGAACAGACCGAATAGATCCCCACCGCCTCGCCCGATTTGTGGCGACGGATAAGCTGTAATAAAGGCTGCATGATGTCTCCATGCAGGCATATTTAATCGATCAAGAATGTCGATCAGTCGTCGGCAATAATCACTTCTACGCCGAGTTCTGTTAATGCCCGCTTGTAGTTGTCGGGGATCCGGCTATCTGTGATCAGCCGGTGGATCTGACCGGCCTCACGGATCATGCAGAAGCTTTTGCGGCCAAATTTGCTGGAGTCCACCACGGCGATAATTTCATGTGCCACCTCGCACATCACGCGGTTGAGGTGAGCTTCGCCGGTATGTGGCGTGGTTATTCCTGCTTCCAGGTCAAACCCATCGACGCCCAGAAATAAGGTATCAAAGCGATGTTGACGCAATTGCTGTTCTGCAGCCGGACCATAGAGCGAATAGGAGTTCTGACGAACGCTTCCGCCCAGCACCATCACTTCAATCCGTTCAAACCCCGCCAGTTCATAGGCGATGTTCAGCGCGTTGGTCATGACAACCAGATCGCGTCGCCCCTTGAGGTGCGGCGTAATCTGCGTTGTGGTCGATCCAGAATCTAAAATCAGCGTATCGCCGTCTTTCACGTACTCCGCCGCTTTGGCAGCGATACGCGATTTAACGTCGCGATTCATGCGCCCTTTGTCTTGCAAAGGCCGATCAAACGCGAATTGCTGATTAAGCATGGCGCCGCCGTAAGAGCGCAGCGCACAGCCTTTTTGTTCCAGATAACGCAGGTCGTTACGGATGGTGACGCTCGATACCCCAAACCGCGCGCTAAGAGGTTCAACGCGCACGCTGCCCTCGTGGCACAACAGGTCAATAATCTGTTCGCGGCGTTTTACGGTATCTAACGTCATATCCATGACTCCTTGGAGTGTGGTGTTTGAATCAAGAAGCTTTCGCTCTCTTTCGAATGCATTACAGCAAAGGCAGTGAAGTGAAATTGTGATCGCGGTTACAGCCTACTTTTTGGGCAAAATAGGCCAAAAAACCTTTCGATGTAAAATACAGTGAAAGCCAGACAACGAAACAACGAAGGGGGAAATTTGTGAGTTGAATAGCTCTCTAGCGCTTCTCACAGAGAAAATACCCGTTAAAAAACGAAAGCAGGTTCTTTTGAAGTGAAGGGTTAAGATTTTATTTAGTGAAGTGACAGTGATCACATTTTAAAAAGTTAGCAATAAATCTGACGCGACTTTGCTGTCTGATTTTAGCTATGGATATGGTGGCTGTTAGGCAGGTAATACCGAAATACAGATGGCAGTTTTAACGCGGCGAGAAATAAAAAAACCGCTACAACGGCAGAACCGTGAGCGGTTTTTTTAACGCCGTTAGAATTAGCCTTTACGCACGCGTGCAGCTAAACCTTTCAGGAAGTAACGCAGCAGTTGGTCACCACATTCACGATAATGTTTGTGGCCGTCGGCGCGGAAAATAGCGCTCAGCTCGGATTCGGTAATCGCGAAATCCTGAGATTTTAAGATCTCAATAATATCCACGGATTTCAGCTCAAATGCCACGCGCAGCTTTTTCAGAATAATGTTGTTGGTGATACGGCGTTCAACTTTTGGCGCAGGATACTTTTCGTCTTTGCCACGTTTGAAGAAGATCAGGCCATTCAGGAAATATCCCATTACGACGTCAGGGCAAACCTTAAAACCTTCTTCGCCTTCTTTGGTTACGAAGCTCGCCATTTCTTCCAGCGTCACCTTGGTGTCGGCCAGAGCTAAGATGCTGATCATTTTCTCATTATTCAGATTCAGCATGTAGCGAACGCTGCGTAAAACATCATTATTCATCATTACCGGGTACATCCTCTCGATTTTAGTTCGCAAAAAGCGTCAGGGCGCATTATAGAGATATTCTGTGCTTCACGTTGAAGAAATCGTCATCCGTTTGCATTGAAGGCTCTATTCCCACGCTTTTGGCTTCTAATTCTCGATGTTACAGGCCTCCGAACTACGCACCATTACCGTTGGATGGCGGTTTTGTTCGTGCCACAAACTGGTCGCTTGCCCACGTGTTAGCTCTAACGCATGGTCGCGGAACTCAGAAGCGGTGAGAGCCCCACGCTGAGGGAACAGCTGAATCATCGCACCTAAGCTAATTCCCACCACCACTTCGCATTTAGAATGCTTATGGCTCATCAACGCTGCGCTGCGAAACGGCGCCGCGCCTAAAATATCGGTAATAAAGACGACACCATCACCGCTGTCTGCGGCGTGCAGCGCATCGCACATCATTCGGCTAAGCATATTGGTGCTCAGCCAATCAGTGTATTCCACGCTGATACATTGCTCTGGCAGCGCCCCCAGCAAATGCTTGAGTGATTTTAGCGTACCACTGGCAAAGCCAGTATGTCCTGCTAAGACAATCCCTAACATGCGCGTTCTCCCCTTGCTGCTTGATACGGCATCCTGCCGTTCGTCGCCATAATAAATAATAAAATCTGCTGCTGGCTTTTAGGAGCAGACTCTCAGATTAGTCTCATAAGTATTAGGGTTTATCAGGAAATGACGTTCACCGCAGCAAACATAATCAATGACGATGCAGGAGTGTGAGATAAGGCAGAAATGATGCTATTTAAAACAAAAAAGCCCCCGTTTTCACGGAGGCTTGGGGCGATTAGGAACGCAGACCGCGCCCACGCTCAATGAGGTACCACGCCAACAGGTAGAACACCACGATAAATGCCAGCAGTACCACGAAGGTAAAGATAAGCGGCACATCGTTAATGCCTAGGAACCCAAAGCGGAAGCCGCTGATCATATAGACGATAGGATTCAGCTTAGATATCGCCTGCCAGACAGGAGGCAGCAGGGTCAGCGAATAGAATACGCCGCCCAGATAGGTCAATGGCGTCAGCACAAAAGTTGGCACCAAGCTGATATCGTCAAAGGTTTTAGCGAATACGGCGTTCAGCAGCCCGCCTAGCGAGAACAGGATGGCAGTACACAGCAGCGTTGCCGCCACAATGCCCCAGCTGTGAACATGGAATGGCACGAAGAATAATGAAACCAGCGTCACCAGAATCCCCACGCAGACGCCACGAGCCACGCCGCCGCCGACGAAACCGGCGATGATCACGTGCGTTGGCACTGGCGCAACCAGAAGCTCTTCAATGTTGCGCTGAAACTTCGCGCTGAAAAACGACGACGCCACGTTGGCATAGGAGTTCGTAATCACCGACATCATGATAAGACCCGGCACGATAAACTGCATGTAATCAAAACCATGCATTTCGCCGATGCGAGAACCGATCAGATTGCCGAAAATGATGAAGTACAGCGTCATGGTGATAACCGGAGGCACCAACGTTTGGATCCAAATTCGGGCAAAACGATGAACTTCTTTGGTCCAGATACTTTTCAGCGCGACCCAATAGAGTGCGTTCATGCCTTTTTCTCCGTATTCACACGCGGTTTTTCATCATGGTCGTGGACTAAGGTCACGAACAGCTCTTCCAAACGGTTAGCTTTGTTACGCATGCTCAATACCTGAATTCCCTGTGCGCTTAGCTGGCTGAATACGCCATTCAAACCTTGCTCACGCAGCACTTCAACCTCCAGCGTTGAGGTATCACGCAGGTGGTGCTTATAACCATCAAGCTTCGGTAGTGGGCTTTTCGCCGCCAAATCCAAAATGAAGGTTTCAGATTTCAGCTTTGAAAGCAGCTCTTTCATCGAGGTGTTTTCGACCAGCTCACCGTTCTGGATAATGCCGATGTTGCGGCACAGCATCTCAGCTTCTTCCAGATAGTGCGTGGTCAGAATAATGGTGGTTCCTTGAGCATTAAGCTCTTTCAAGAATCCCCACATTGAACGACGCAGTTCAATATCGACACCCGCGGTCGGTTCATCAAGAATCAGTAGTTTTGGCTCATGCATCAGCGCACGGGCGATCATCAAACGGCGTTTCATGCCGCCAGAAAGCATACGAGCCCGCTCGTCACGTTTTCCCCAAAGATCCAACTGCTTGAGGTATTTCTCCGCACGAACCAAGGCTTCTGAGTGCGTGACGCCGTAATAGCCTGCCTGATGAACAACTATCTGCATCACCGTTTCAAACGGGTTGAAGTTGAACTCCTGCGGCACCAAACCCAACTGGCGTTTAGCGTTAACGATGTCACGGTCGATGTCATAACCGAACACGTTGACCTTACCGGAGGATTTATTCACCAAGGAGCTAATAATGCCGATGGTGGTCGATTTCCCTGCGCCATTTGGCCCAAGCAGGGCATAGAAATCGCCAGCCTCAACCTGTAAATCAATACCGCGCAGCGCCTGCACGCCACCCGCATACGTTTTGGTGAGCTGGGAAAGTTCCAGTGCGTTTGTCATTATGATTAGCGTACCTTTGCGCCTGAGCTATCAGGCTTTTTTTGGAACGGTTCCCAAACAGTAATAAGCAGAAACCGTCAATAATCGGGATGTGAACGTTGACCGAAGAGTGTCTATTTTACATAGCCATAACAGTATTAGCTACCGTATTTACGGCTTATAGGCACCTGATGCTAATATACTTTTTGAGGAACATTTGCATAACTTAATGTTAACGGATGGTAATTTTTTCAAGGAATAACGCCGTTATTTTCTATGCCATTTTTTGCTGAAGGCACTGTTCCGATTTCAAAACTGTGACGATTAGCCTATATTAACCATCGCAAACCGCATGTTACAGACGATTAACCTCAATGAAAGAAATCGAAAAACTTATTGCGAATAACCATGCATGGTCGGATACCGTGAGCCAAGAAGACCCAGAATTTTTTGGTCGTCTTGCTCAATCACAACGTCCGCGCTTTCTATGGATTGGTTGTTCTGATAGCCGTGTACCGGCTGAACAGTTAACAGGGCTGGAAGCTGGCGAACTCTTTGTTCACCGTAATGTTGCCAATCTGGTTATCCATACCGATTTGAATTGCCTGTCGGTTGTTCAATATGCCGTCGACGTATTACAGGTTGAGCATATTATTATCTGTGGCCACTTGGGCTGCGGCGGGATTGAGGCTGCGGTCGAAAATCCTGAGCTTGGGCTGATCAACAACTGGCTGCTGCACATTCGCGACCTATGGTACAAACACAGCTCGCTGCTGGGTGAACTCCCGCCAGAAAAACGCTTGGATACCCTGTGCGAACTGAACGTGGTTGAGCAGGTCTATAACCTCGGTCATTCCACCATCATGCAATCAGCATGGAAACGTGGGCAAAAAGTGATGATCCACGGATGGGTTTATGGTCTGAAAGATGGCCGCCTGCGCGATCTGGATATCACCACCACGAGCCGTGAAACCCTCGAACTGCGTTATCGCAACGCCATGTCTACCCTGCTGCAACAAGGCTAATTAGACACTTGCGTGACAACACAACCGCTGACGTTCTTAATGTGATAACAGCGGTTGTGTTTCCTTTCCAATAAACGCTGTCGTCATCTCTAGCGCAACGCTAATGATGATGCCAAACGAAAAAACAACGCATTAACCCCTTCTAATAATGCCAGCTCAACGAGCTTTTCGCGTTGCAGCAACGGTATTTTTCCACACACATCGTCCCATAGCTGTGTCCCAATGCTTTCATCATTCGACTTGAGTCGATAAAACGCCCTCGTCTCGTTTACCTGATGTAAATGCAGCACCTCTTTAACCTCTTCAGGCAGGCTATCGATATGGTATTCAATCGTTTTCCCATCGCGCTTACGCCTTATCCATTCCGATTTTCTCGCATGCGAATGCAATCCCTGCGACGTTGTGGGCAAAGGCGCTATCTCGGTGAGTTGTTTCGCCGTAAACCATTCTGATTCCATAATCACTTCCTTCCCAAGGGATACTCGGTATCCACATTAATAGAAATTGCTGTAACGGGAATTAGTAATAACACCATTTCTTAAAATTGATAATTTAAGAATGTTTTATAGAAAATTAACTATTAAATTTAACCATAGAAACAAGCAATTAATAAAAACAAAATATTCACCACCCAGATCAATTAACGGATGAACATCTAAAGTTTTATTTTATATTGTAATTTAAACTTAAATCACTTTTAACTAACGCTTATTATTGCTAGATTACGCTTCCACAACGCAACAAAAAAACAACATCCATAGGAAGGATAAAAATCGAAAGATAGCTTATGTTTTTAGTTGTGTTATTTAGTTAATGAATAAATTAACTCACCACGCAATGGAAGGCTAAATACTCAATAAACACTATTTGAGGTAATTATGAGCCTATATCGTTCATTTCTTTTTTTAACAACCGCTATTACGCTAATGCTCTCAGCCTATGCCAGTGCAGTTGATGGAGTCATCCATTTTATTGGCAGCATAGTTGATAGCGATTGTAATATCAGCCAAATACAGTCATCGCTTCAGGCAAGCTGTTACAGAAATGGAAAAGTGTTCAGACAGACCACGACAATTAATGAATCGAATGGAAAAGTATTTTTGCCTGAGAATCTTGGCTGGACTCAAATTGAGCCAGTGGATGAAGAGAAGAATTTAAAGCTTCTTACCATTAACTATTATTAAATAGTCTAAACAAAAACGCCGTCAACAATGACGGCGTTTTTTTGTATCAACAAGCTAACTTATTCGTCTAACATGACCACCTTGCCGATATAAGGCAGGTGACGATAACGCTGAGCGTAGTCAATGCCGAATCCAACCACGAATTCGTCAGGAATAGCGAAGCCAACATATTCAACTGGAACATCAACTTCGCGGCGGCTTGGTTTGTCTAATAAAGTACAAATAGCCAAAGATTTAGGGCCACGCAGGGCAAATAACTCACGCACTTTGCTCAGGGTATTACCTGAATCAATAATGTCTTCAACGATCAATACGTCTTTTCCGCGAATATCCTCATCCAAATCTTTCAGGATTTTAACGTCACGGGTGCTATTCATACCGTTGCCATAGCTAGACGCGGTCATGAAATCGACTTCATGCGGAACATCAATCTGGCGGCAAAGATCAGCCATAAACATAAAGGAACCACGTAGCAAACCAACCAGAACCATCTCGCTGCCGCTATCACGGTAATCTGCTGAAATCTGACGGCCTAGTTCAGCAATACGCTGACGCACTTCCTGTTCAGAGATCATTACTTCAACTGTATGTTTCATCGCTATATACCTTTAGACCGAGTCCTGTAAATCGTTCTTTCACCTCTACCAACCCTTCATCATAGCGCCAAAATGCACCGAGTTGCCGCATTCATGCTGACAGTTTTTAATGATGAGAGGAGGAGTGGAGCGTTTAAGGGCGCAGAGTATAGCAAGGTAATAGAGCGCCGTCATGGGCAGCGCTCTTCTCATCACCTACATAAATAATTTTGCTAAGAAATTAAAAACGGTCGGTTTTAACAATTTGCTCAAACGGCAACTTGCCGATACGTGGATACGGTTGGCTCACGCCTTTTCCGATCGCGATCATCAGGCAAATTTCATAGTGTTCTGGCTTATTGATGATTTTCCCAACGGCGTCAAAATCAAAACCATCCATAGGGCAGGAGTCGTATCCATGCGCCTTAGCAGCCAGCATCAGCGTTTGGGCAAAGATACCCGCGCTGCGCATAATTTCGTCACGTTGGGTCTGCGCTTTGCCACGATAGTAGCTATCCACGGCAGGCACCATATATTGCTGCACAGGCTCGGCGGCTTCTGCCCAAATATTTTTTACCTGAGATTCCCAGCTAGAGAGATCGCCGCACAGCACGACCAGCATCGACGCATCGGTAACCTGAGCTTGGCCCCATGCCGCTTCACGAATTTTCTCACGCTGGGCGCGGTCTTCAATCAGCAATGGACGCCAATGTTGCAGATTAAACGCACTTGGCGCATTTTGCAGCGCAATATTCAGCAGCTCTTTTTTTTCGTCCAAAGTCATGACATAACCAGCATCAAACTGCTTAGTCGCACGACGCTGTTGGATCACTTCGATAGCATTCATTTTCAGTTCCGTCCTCATTATTACTTTCACCAAACCATTGTCATTAAATTAGACCAGTTGTCTAGTGATGCTTTGAGGCTGTTAGATTTTTACGCTTAATAAGCTCAGCTCACCGTAAACGACATCATCATTCCCGTATCTTCATGCTCGAGCAGATGACAATGCGCCATGTACGCGCGTTCTTTCGGTGCTTCGTGATCGAATTTCACCAAAACTTCGCTTCGCCATCCTTCAACACGTACCGTATCTTTCCAGCCACTACGATGAGCCGCTGGCGGTTTACCGTTTTCAGAAAGGATACGGAACTGCGTGCCATGGATATGGAATGGATGCAGCATCATGTCGCCTTCACCGGAAATGGTCCATTTCTCGTAGGTGCCACGTTTCACATCAAACATCGGTTTGGCCATATCAAACGCAATACCGTTGATTTTGTTGCCGTGCATGAAGTCATAACCCGCAGACATTTGGTTATCCTGCTCCATGCCGCCATGATGCATTTTCCCATGGCCCATCTGACCATGAGTCATTTGCCCCTGCATCTGACCGTGATCCATACCGGCCATATTACCGTGACCTTTCATATCCATGCCTGCCATCGACGCCATGCCATAGCGCTGCATCATCATTTGCATGCCCATCATGTCGAGTTGTGGATCCATCATCAGCTGTAACCAACGCGTTTTCACATTATCCGCGGCGGGAACAGCAGGCATATTGACTAAAGCATCAGGCAATTTTGCTTCGTTACTCTTCAGCGTAGGCTGAATATGCAAAACAGGCAGAGCGCGATCGAACGGCGGCAGCGTCATCCCCATTTGTTTGACCGGCAACGTGATAATATCGAACGCCTTACCGTCGCGAGTATCCACTAAAACCTCAAAACGCTCACCCATCAGGATCGGCAGTTCCGTCAATTTAACCGGCTCGCCCAGCAATCCACCATCGCTGCCCACCACATACAAAGGGCGTCCGTCGCTGGTCGCCAGATTTAATGAACGCGCATTACATCCGTTGAGGAACCGCAGTCGCAACCATCCACGCGGCGCGAGGTGCTGAGGGTATACTGTGCCGTTGGTCAGCATCATATCGCCAAACCATCCTACCGCCGCCGTAATGATATCGAGCTGGTAATCAATATGGCCTTTGGCATCAAGGCGCTTGTCTTGCAGGATCACCGGCACATCATCAACGCCCCACTCTTTGGGCAATGGCAGCTTGGTGCTTTCCTCATCATCAATAATAATCAGACCGCCTAGCCCCATCGCTACCTGACGTCCGGTTAAACCATGCGTATGCGGGTGGAACCATGCGGTTGTTGCGGGTTGATCCACTTTAATTTCAGCCGTCCACATTTTGCCAGGCTCAATCACCGCCTGCGGGCCACCGTCAGACGTGCCCGGAATTTCCATGCCGTGCCAATGCATGGTGGTTGCCTCTGGCAGTGCGTTAGTAACATTAATCGCGACGTCCTTACCTCGCTGCAAACGCATGGCAGGCCCTAACAGCGGGCCATTAATGCCCCACGTTGGGGTTTGCATCCCCGCCTTCCATTTCATGCTACCGGTTTGTACATTCAGCGCTATTTTTCCTGCGGCATCTGGCGTGAGTAGCGCAGGGATCGGTAATGTAGGATGCTCGGCGGCAAAAGCAGCACGGCTCCATAAAGGTAAGGCGCTAGATGCACCCAGCATGGCAGTCAGTTTGATAAAGTCGCGGCGAAGCATGTCAGATTCCCTTGTGCGTCAGTGAGTAGACTCGGTTAAACTTAGACGTGTTTAGCTTCATACGTGAAGCTACGAAATGTTTAGCTGCAGTTAACTATTGCCATTTTAGGGTAGACCTTCCAGTAAGGGGAAAGTCAAGCTAGCACTTGATTTAATGGAAAGTAGGTTCCAAAAATTGATTGATGAAATGAGCAAGAAACACTGTAGAAACAGGGCTGAAATATGATACCGTCAAGCTACAACTACATAATGTGCATCTGTTTATGAAAAAAACCTCGCTGGTGCTTTTGCTTTTAGGTTTGCTGAGTTTTACCTCTGCCAGCCAGGCTCTTGATGATATGCAATCCGAAGATTTAGCCGATCTCACCGCTATCTTCGTATTTCTAAAAAATGACTGTGGTTATAACGATTTGCCCAATGCGCAAATCAAAAAAGCGATCGTCTTTTTTGCCAATCGTAACGGATGGGATTTATCCAACTATAACACCAAGAAAATGAAAGCGTTGGGTGAAGATAGCTATCACGATCTCAGCCGAATTTCGATGCCAACCGCAACGAAATGCAAGTATCTCGCCCGAGATTCTCTGAGCCTGCTCGCTTACGCTAACTAATCTATCCCCATAGCAGCCATTTAAACGGCAGAGCTTATCTGCCGTTTAATATATCAGTGAAAGATAAACTCAGCGTCTCAACTGAACTAACGTGTCGAAACGATAAAAGCGCGATATTTCTCTAGCGCCAGTAAAAAATCTTCTAAGCCACAGAATGAGAGGCTTTCTTCATCGTAGTAACTCATCCCCTCTTCCATTTCATCACCTTCCACCGCCATCTGATTAGCGCGAACCATCACTTCTTCACCGTCTAACCACAGCGTGTATTCATGCCCGGTTAACTGCCACTGGCGTTCGCTGCCTTTCACCTCAGCCGCGGCCTGCTCCACCTGAGTCAGCAAAGCCAAATCGCCTTTAACCTCCTCGTTTAGCCAGTGCCCAATGACCTCGTGCCCCATCGAAAATACGGCGACAACCTGCCCCGTTACATCATGGCGAAATTCATAATCCATCGTTCAGCCCTCCGCGACTTTCCCCTATTTTTTCTGGGGATGACCTACTTATAGTGTAAACATCCATCGCGTAGCTGCACTGTCAAGGCTCGCAAACTGGAAAAATAAAACGGAGGCCTTGGCCTCCGTTGCGCGTTATCTGCCCGATTTTCACTGGAAAACCGGCGCGGTATATCAGCAAAAATAGCGTCGAGGGTCAAGCCAGCTCGCGTTTCTTCTCGCTGATATCGTGCTCAATTCCTTGCTTCACATCGGCGGGGATTTTCAGAGCCTGCGCCAACGCATCCAGATAGCTACGCTCCATAAAGTGATCGATGTCGATCACCACACAGCTGAGGTAATAGACCTCAAGCGCCTCGTCTTCATTCTTAATATCTTGCGCTAGCAGCGCTGGATTTAACGGTTGTGCCAATGCCTCTTGCACCCAATGCTCTGCTTCAGCGCCAAGACCGAGTTCGTGCAGGCTATTGTCAATGGCCTGACGCTCAGCATCGTCAACGTGCCCATCGCTTTTTGCCGCAAACACGATTGCCTGAATCAGGCGCTTGGTTCGTGTATCAATCGGCGACGTGCGCATGCCAAACTGGGGTTCGTCCTGATGCGTCTCTTTGACTCGTTGTTTATATTTATTCCACAACACCGCACCTACCGCGGCAGAACCACCGATAATCAGCGCATTTTTGCCGAACTTACCCGCCATTTTACGGGTGGATTTATTGCCTAAGAGCACACCAACTAAGCCACCTAACGCGGCCGGAGCTAATAATTTACCAAACCCTTCAGACCCGCCGATCGATTTAGTTTTATCACCGAGCATAGATTGAATCTGCTGCATCCAACTGTTTTTCATAACACACCCCATAGGCGCAATTTATTGATGTTATTGCATGCAGATTACGGATTTATCTGTCAGTTTACGTATGGGAAGTGAAAACTTGCTTATGGCGTGAGCTGGAGGATAGCCGATAAAAAAGGAGGCCGAAGCCTCCTCGATATTCAGTCACATCTGAAAATTAAACCGCGGTCTGGAAAATCACGCCGTCAGCTTTTTCAGTGTACTGTTCCAGCTTGTCAAAGTTCAGGTAACGGTAGGTGTCTACCGCCGTTTTATCCACCTGTTCCATGTATTGCTGATACTCTTCTGGATTTGGTAAACGGCCTAACAGTGAAGCCACCGCAGCCAGCTCGGCCGAGGCCAGATACACATTTGCTCCCGTGCCTAAACGGTTCGGGAAGTTACGTGTTGAAGTCGATACCACCGTTGCGCCATCGGCCACTCGTGCTTGGTTACCCATGCACAGTGAACAACCAGGGATCTCAACGCGGGCGCCACTCTTACCAAAGATGCTGTAGTAGCCCTCTTCGGTCAGCTGAGCCGCATCCATCTTAGTTGGCGGTGCAACCCACAAACGCGTTGGCAGTTGGCCTTTATGCCCATCCAACAGCTTACCCGCGGCACGGAAGTGACCAATGTTAGTCATACACGAACCGATAAAGACCTCGTCGATCTTCTCGCCAGCGACGTCAGACAACAGACGCGCATCGTCTGGATCGTTTGGCGCACACAGAATGGGCTGTTTGATCTCGGCCAGATCGATGTCGATCACTGCCGCATATTCTGCATCCGCATCGCCTTCCAGCAGTTGTGGATCGGCCAGCCATTTTTCCATGCCCTGAATACGGCGCTCAATGGTGCGACGATCGCCGTAGCCTTCTGCGATCATCCATTTCAACAGAACGATGTTAGAGCTCAGGTATTCCGTAATCGGTGCTTTATCAAGTTTGATAGTACAACCCGCGGCAGAACGCTCAGCGGAAGCATCCGCCAGCTCAAACGCCTGCTCAACTTTCAGCTCTGGCAAACCTTCGATTTCCAGAATGCGGCCAGAGAAGATATTTTTCTTACCTTTCTTCTCAACCGTCAGTAGGCCCTGCTGAATCGCGTAGTAAGGAATGGCGTGAACCAAGTCGCGCAGGGTAATACCCGGCTGCATTTTACCTTTGAAGCGCACCAGCACAGATTCAGGCATATCCAACGGCATCACGCCGGTTGCAGCGGCAAACGCCACCAAACCAGAACCCGCAGGGAAAGAGATCCCGATTGGGAAACGTGTATGGGAGTCACCGCCGGTACCAACGGTATCAGGCAGCAGCATGCGGTTCAGCCATGAGTGAATAATGCCATCGCCCGGACGCAAAGAGACACCGCCACGGTTCATAATGAAATCAGGCAGCGTATGGTGCGTGGTCACATCTACTGGCTTAGGATAAGCCGCTGTATGACAGAACGACTGCATCACTAAATCAGCGGAGAAGCCCAGACAAGCCAAATCTTTCAGCTCATCGCGCGTCATTGGCCCCGTGGTATCTTGCGAACCCACAGACGTCATCTTAGGCTCACAGTATTGCCCCGGACGAATGCCTTTGGTGCCACAGGCACGTCCGACCATTTTCTGCGCCAGAGAGAAACCTTTGTTACTCGCAGCGACAGGTTTAGCGATACGGAATACTTCGCTGTGAGGCAGATTCAATGCTTCACGTGCTTTGGTGGTTAAACCACGGCCAATGATCAGTGGAATACGGCCACCGGCACGCACTTCATCCAGAAGCACTTCGGTTTTCAGCTCGAATTTTTCCAGCAGTTCATTCGTTTCGTGATTGCGCACTTCGCCTTTGTACGGGTAGATATCAATCACATCGCCCATATTCAGCTTAGAAACGTCAACTTCGATCGGTAATGCACCCGCATCTTCCATCGTATTGAAGAAGATCGGGGCAATTTTACCGCCGAGAACCACACCGCCACCGCGCTTGTTTGGCACATGAGGAATATCGTCGCCCATAAACCACAGCACGGAGTTAGTCGCTGACTTACGCGAAGAACCGGTTCCGACCACGTCGCCAACATAGGCCAGCGGGAAACCTTTTTTGTTCAGTAATTCAATTTGCTTGATCGGGCCCACGCTGCCCGGCTGATCGGGAACAATGCCGTCGCGTTCGTTTTTCAGCATCGCTAATGCGTGCAGAGGAATATCGGGACGAGACCACGCGTCAGGAGCAGGAGATAGATCGTCGGTGTTGGTTTCACCGGTCACTTTAAACACGGTTACGGTGATTTTCTCGGCCAGTTCTGGGCGAGATAAATACCAGTCGGCATCTGCCCACGATTGTAAAACCTGCTGCGCATGCTTGTTGCCGGCTTTGGCTTTCTCTTCCACATCATAGAAGTTATCAAACATCAGCAGCGTATGAGACAGCGCTTTCGCGGCGATTGGTGCCAGTTTGGCATCATCGAGGGCATCAATAAGGGGATGGATATTGTAACCGCCCTGCATGGTACCGAGCAGTTCAACGGCTTTTTCTTGAGAAACCAGAGGAGAGGTCGTTTCGCCTTTAGCAACAGCGGCTAAAAAACCCGCTTTGACATAAGCGGCTTCATCAACACCCGGTGGCACACGATTGATCAGCAAATCTAACAGAAATTCTTCTTCACCAGCGGGCGGCGATTTCAGTAACTCAACCAACCCAGCCATTTGCGTCGCATCCAGTGGTTTAGGAACCACGCCTTCTGCCGCACGTTCAGCGACGTGCTCGCGATATTCTTTTAGCACGACTTTATCCTCGCTCTCATTGTTGGAGTCATTATGTGTGCAGAGGGTGTGTTTCGTAGTACGTTCTCGATACGGTGTAAAAACCTACTACGGAACACACCCACCACCGGGTTACGGGTAAGTAAGATGCCTTTAGAGCGTTGTCCCACGCTCTGAAAGTACCCCCAAAATAATTCAAGCTGATTGAAGGCAGCAAACCTGTGAGTCCCTAGGAACTTACTCAAGTAAGTGACTAGGGTGAGCGGGTGCAGCCAACGCATAAGCAGCTTGAAGTATGACGGGGATAAAACCTTTCAAGTTACAAGGTCTTCATAAGTAGAGTACCCGGTTATGCCCGTCCAGCATATCAGGATTTAACTCGGTTGTTAAACTGTTCACATAAAAGCAACATAAATAGCGCATAATGCAAATTGGTATCGTTCTGTAACAGTATTAAATGTTGAAAACTGATAAATCTTGATCTGTTCTAGGATCTAAGCGCGGTTTTTTTCGCTATGATCCACTATCACCACGAGTAGATGCAGGATGCGGAATGATACTTAAAAGGAAGTCGAAAACTTTTTATCTTACAGTGCTACAGATTGCCTCCGTTTTGTTGGCCGTCGCAGCACTGTTCTTCCTGATAGACAATACTCAGTCGCAGTATCTGGTACTCAACGGAAACGATCTCGCGCACACCGATTTAGACAATGGCCCCATGATTTGGGGAATGAATTTCTTCTTGTTTGCGCTTTTGATTGGAGTATTGCTGTTCACCATCGCCTTTTTTATTGGATTTAAAGACGATTAGCAGCATGAATTGCGGTTGAAAATGACATAAAAAAACGGCTCCCGAGGGAGCCGTTTTGCATTTCAGCGTAGTCCGCGAAAAAATTATTTCTTCTTCGCTTTCGGATTCGGCAGGTCAGTGATGCTACCTTCGTAGATCTCTGCGGCCAAACCAACGGATTCATGCAGCGTTGGGTGAGCATGGATAGTCAGCGCGATATCTTCAGCGTCGCAACCCATCTCAATGGCCAGACCGATTTCACCTAACAGCTCGCCGCCGTTAGTACCGACAATGGCACCACCGATGATACGGTGAGTTTCTTTGTCGAAGATCAGTTTGGTCATACCGTCGGCACAATCGGAAGCGATAGCACGACCTGAAGCAGCCCACGGGAAGGTGGAAGTTTCATAGCTGATGCCTTTTTCTTTCGCTTCTTTCTCGGTCAGACCAACCCAGGCAACTTCTGGCTCAGTATAAGCAATAGAAGGAATCACCTTAGGATCGAAGTAGTGCTTCATGCCCGCGATAACTTCAGCGGCAACGTGACCTTCGTGAACACCTTTGTGTGCCAGCATTGGCTGACCGACGATGTCGCCGATAGCAAAGATGTGCGGTACGTTGGTACGCAGCTGTTTGTCGACGTGGATAAAGCCACGCTCGTCAACTTCTACACCCGCTTTGCCTGCTTCTAGCAGTTTACCGTTTGGTACACGACCGATAGCAACCAGAACCGCATCGTAACGCTGTGGTTCTGCTGGCGCTTTTTTGCCTTCCATCGTGACGTAGATACCATCTTCTTTGGCTTCTACCGCGGTCACTTTGGTTTCCAGCATCAGGTTAAACTGCTTGCTGATACGCTTGGTGAAGACTTTCACCACGTCTTTGTCAGCGGCAGGGATGACCTGATCAAACATTTCAACAACGTCAATCTGAGAACCCAGCGCGTGATAAACGGTACCCATTTCCAGGCCGATAATACCACCGCCCATCACCAGCAGACGTTCTGGGACTGATTTCAGCGCCAGCGCATCGGTTGAATCCCAAACGCGTGGATCTTCATGTGGAATGAACGGCAGCTGAATTGGACGAGAGCCCGCAGCGATAATCGCGTTGTCGAAGTTAATCACGGTCGTGCCGTTTTCGCCTTCAACTTCCAGTGTGTTAGCACCGGTGAATTTGCCCAGACCGTTAACCACTTTCACTTTACGGCCTTTTGCCATCCCAGCCAGACCGCCGGTCAGCTGAGTGATCACTTTTTCTTTCCAGACACGAACTTTATCGATGTCAGTTTTCGGCTCACCGAAAACAATGCCGTGCTCTGCTAAGGCTTTGGCTTCTTCAATCACTTTAGCGACGTGCAGCAAAGCCTTAGAAGGGATACAACCGACGTTTAAACATACGCCACCCAAGGTGGAGTAACGTTCAACGATGATGGTTTCTAGACCTAAATCCGCGCAACGGAAAGCCGCAGAGTAACCTGCAGGGCCCGCCCCAAGTACCACGACCTGAGTTTTAATTTCAGTACTCATCATGACCTCTTTATTGTTTGTCCGGCGGGTGCGACATCATCCACATTGATAACATCACTGCCAACGTCATTGTTTGGCTCACAACCTTTATTTCCAAAGGAAAGAGGAGAGTCATTCATAACGCCCATCTACCACCGGGACGCTCGTACTGCCCATAGTTTACAAAAATGTTAACAATTCTGTAAAGCTTTGATCGGGTGACGAAAGTCTCACTATCCAATGCTGAACCGTATTAGCTCCAGCACTGACGCACTTGAAGAAAAAAGCCGGCCGTTTGGCCGGCTTTTAGGGTTACATCACCAGGCGACGAATGTCTGACAGCATATTGTTGATGATGGTGATAAAGCGAGCACCATCAGCACCGTCAATCACGCGGTGGTCGAAGGAAAGAGAAATCGGCATCATCAGACGCGGCATAAACTCTTTACCATTCCATACCGGCTCAATCGCTGATTTAGAAACACCCAAGATAGCGACTTCAGGCGCGTTAACAATCGGCGCGAAGTGGGTTGTACCCAGGCCACCGATGCTGGAGATGGTGAAGCAACCGCCCTGCATTTCGCCAGCCGTCAGCTTGCCATCACGCGCTTTCTTAGAGATCACCGTCAGTTCACGGGACAGCTCAGTAATGCTCTTCTTGTTAACGTCTTTGAAGACAGGAACAACCAGACCATTTGGCGTATCAACCGCAACACCGATGTTGATGTATTTCTTCAGCGTCAGGCGCTGCGCATCTTCAGACAGAGAGCTGTTGAAACGTGGCATCTGCTCAAGCGCTGCCGCAACGGCTTTCATGATGAAGACCACTGGGGTGAATTTCACGTCCAGTTTACGTTTCTCAGCTTCGGCGTTCTGCTGTTTACGGAACGCTTCCAGATCGGTGATATCTGTTTTGTCGAAGTGCGTAACGTGCGGGATCATCACCCAGTTACGGCTCAGGTTAGCACCAGAGATTTTCTGGATACGACCCAATTCCACTTCTTCGATTTCACCGAACTTGCTGAAGTCAACTTTCGGCCAAGGCAGCATGCCCGGAATACCGCCACCCGCAGCCGCTGCCGGAGCAGATTCAGCGCGTTTAACCGCATCTTTCACGTAAGCCTGAACGTCTTCACGCAGGATACGACCTTTACGGCCAGAACCTTTGACTTTCGCCAGGTTCACACCGAATTCACGTGCCAAGCGACGGATAACCGGCGTTGCGTGAACGTAAGCGTCGTTTTCAGCAAACTCGCCCTTCGATTCAGCTTTAGCCGCTGGCGCAGGGGCCGCTTTCTGTTCTTGTTTAGCTGGAGCCGCGTCCTGTTTAGCCGCTGGTGCAGCCGCAGGTGCCGCGCCTTCTACTTCAAAGGTCATGATCAGTGAACCGGTTTTGACTTTATCGCCGGTCGCGATCTTGATTTCTTTAACCACACCCGCGAACGGAGCTGGGACTTCCATAGAGGCTTTATCGCCTTCTACGGTAATCAGTGATTGTTCAGCGGCCACTTTATCGCCCACTTTTACCATCACTTCAGTCACTTCAACTTCGTCACCGCCGATGTCTGGAACTTCAACATCTTTCACCGCTGATGCAGCCGCAGCAGTTGGAGCCGCTGACTGTGCCGGTGCAGAAGCGGCAGGCGCAGCGCCAGCCACTTCGAAGACCATGATCAGTGAGCCAGTTTTCACTTTGTCACCGGTCGCAATCTTGATCTCTTTAACCACGCCCGCAAACGGTGCAGGAACTTCCATAGAAGCTTTGTCGCCTTCTACGGTGATCAGAGACTGTTCCGCTTCAACGGTATCGCCTACTTTCACCATCACTTCGGTGACTTCAACTTCGTCGGCGCCGATGTCTGGAACTTCAACATCTTTTGCTGCAGCGGCGGCTGCCGGAGCAGGTGCGGCCGCTGGTTTCTCTTCGGCTTTGGCAGGTGCAGCGGCTGCTGCACCTTCGGCTTCAAAGATCATGATCAGTTTGCCGGTTTCGACTTTGTCGCCCACGGAAACTTTAATTTCTTTAACTACACCGGCCTGTGGTGATGGGACTTCCATGGAAGCTTTGTCACCTTCAACGGTGATCAAAGACTGTTCGGCTTCCACTTTATCGCCCACTTTTACCATCACTTCGGTAACTTCAACTTCATCAGCACCGATGTCCGGTACATTAATTTCGATAGACATTCTTCTGTACCTCTTATGCCAGACGCGGGTTAACTTTTTCTGGGTTGATGTCGAATTTCTTAATTGCATCAGCAACCACAGAAGCTTCGATTTCACCGCGTTTAGCCAGTTCACCCAGTGCAGCAACCACAACGTATGAAGCATCAACTTCAAAGTGGTGACGCAGGTTTTCGCGGCTGTCTGAACGACCGAAGCCGTCAGTACCCAGTACGCGATAATCGCTGGCTGGAACGTAAGTACGAACCTGTTCTGCGAACAGCTTCATGTAGTCGGTAGACGCAACCGCTGGCGCATCGTTCATCACCTGAGCGATGTACGGTACACGTGGAGTTTCGGTTGGGTGCAGCATGTTCCAACGCTCACAGTCCTGACCATCACGAGCCAGCTCGGTGAAGGAAGTTACGCTGTAGGTATCAGAACCCACGCCGTATTCTTCAGCCAGGATCTTAGCCGCTTCACGAACGTGACGCAGGATAGAACCTGAACCCAGCAGCTGTACCTTACCTTTGCTACCTTCCAGAGTTTCCAGTTTGTAGATACCTTTACGGATACCTTCTTCTGCACCCTGCGGCATTGCCGGCATGTGGTAGTTTTCGTTCAGCGTAGTGATGTAGTAGTAAACGTTTTCTTGTGCTTCACCGTACATGCGCTCCAAGCCGTCATGCATGATGACTGCCACTTCGTAAGCGTATGCTGGATCGTAAGAGATACAGTTCGGGATAGTCAGAGACTGAATGTGGCTATGGCCATCTTCGTGCTGCAGACCTTCACCGTTCAGGGTTGTACGACCTGAAGTACCACCGATCAGGAAGCCACGTGCCTGTTGGTCACCCGCTGCCCAGCACAGGTCGCCGATACGCTGGAAACCGAACATGGAGTAGTAGATATAGAACGGGATCATTGGCAGATCGTTGGTGCTGTAAGAAGTTGCCGCCGCCAGCCAAGATGATGCTGCACCCAGTTCGTTGATACCTTCCTGCAGGATCTGACCTTTTTCGTCTTCTTTGTAGTAAGCAACCTGCTCACGGTCCTGCGGGGTGTACTGCTGACCGTTAGGGCTGTAGATACCGATCTGACGGAACAGGCCTTCCATACCAAAGGTACGCGCTTCGTCGGCGATGATTGGAACCAGACGATCTTTGATCGACTTGTTCTTCAGCATCACGTTCAGGGCACGAACGAAAGCGATGGTGGTAGAAATTTCTTTGTTCTGCTCTTCCAACAGAGAACCGAAGTCTGACAGCGCAGGCATTTCCAGTTTCTCGGTGAAGTGAGTCAGACGAGTTGGCAGGTAGCCTTGCAGCGCCTGACGGCGTTCGTGCAGGTACTTGGACTCTTCAGAATCTTTATCAAACGTCACGTATGGCAGTTTTTCGATTTCAGAATCAGCCACAGGTACGTTGAAACGATCACGGAACTGGCGCACGCCGTCCATGTTCATTTTCTTAACCTGGTGAGCGATGTTCTTACCTTCGGCGGTGTCACCCATGCCATAACCTTTAACGGTGTGGGCAAGAATAACGGTCGCTTGGCCTTTGGTATCTTTCGCTTTTTTCAGTGCAGCGTAGACTTTCTTAGGATCGTGGCCGCCACGGTTCAATGCCCAGATTTCGTCATCGCTCATGTCTTTAACCAGAGCGGCGGTTTCAGGGTAACGACCGAAGAAGTGCTCACGAACGTAAGCGCCGTCTTTGGATTTGAAGGTCTGGTAGTCGCCGTCCAGCGTTTCGTTCATCAGCTGGATCAGTTTACCGCTGGTATCTTTACGCAGCAGCTCATCCCAACGGCTACCCCAGATAACCTTAATCACGTTCCAGCCAGCGCCTTCGAAGATGCCTTCCAGTTCGTTAACGATTTTGCCGTTACCGGTGACTGGGCCATCCAGACGTTGCAGGTTACAGTTGATGATGAAGCACAGGTTGTCCAGTTTTTCACGCGTTGCGATAGTGATCGCACCTTTAGATTCTGGCTCATCCATCTCACCGTCGCCCAAGAAAGCGTAAACGGTTTGTTCAGAGGTGTCTTTCAGGCCACGGTGTTCCAGATATTTCAGGAATTTAGCCTGATAGATTGCACCGATTGGGCCCAGACCCATTGATACAGTTGGGAACTGCCAGAATTCAGGCATCAGTTTAGGATGCGGGTAAGAGGACAGGCCTTTACCGTGAACTTCCTGACGGAAGTTGTTCATCTGTTCTTCGGTCAAACGGCCTTCAAGGAAGGCACGAGCGTAAACGCCCGGAGAAATGTGGCCCTGGAAGTACACCAAATCGCCGCCGTCTTTCTGGTTACGAGCGCGGAAGAAGTGGTTAAAGCAGACTTCGTATACCGTTGCGGAAGACTGGAAAGAAGCCATATGACCACCCAGTTCCAGATCCTTTTTCGATGCACGCAGAACAGTCATGACCGCGTTCCAACGAATCGCTGAACGGATGCGGCGTTCCAGCTCCAGATTACCTGGGTACGCAGGCTCGTCTTCTACCGCAATGGTATTGACGTAGTTGCGGCTGGTCGCTCCGGTAGGCAGGTTTACGCCGCCTTTACGGGCTTCACCCAATACTTGATCAATCAGGTACTGAGCGCGCTCTACACCTTCTTCACGGATGACCGATTCGATCGCCTGCAGCCAGTCGCGGGTTTCGATCGGGTCCACGTCATTGTTTAAACGTTCTGACATGGTGGTATTCCTTATCTGTCTAATGGTTTGTCAGGAGCCTGTCTTCGTGTGTTTTCTTCATGTCGGGAAAAAACACGAAGACAGGCCCAATCAGGGTTTAGTTGCCTAGTGGTGTTGCAATAAAACGGATTATCAAAGGGCTAAGCTTTCACAATCCGTTTTTAATCCTTGCGTTGCTGGAGTCTGCGCAGCGACCGCTCACGGCGGCTATGCTCACGATTGAGTTCCAACAAGATATCCTCAATAAATGCCAGATGGCGGTGCGATGCTTCACGAGCTTTCTCTGGCTCGCGTGCCACAATCGCCTCAAAAATGCTGGCACGATGGTCGTTTACCTTGGCCAACATTTCACGGCGCGAGTAAAGCAACTCAAAGTTCTGTTTCACGTTTTGCTCCAGCATCGGCGCCATACAGCGCAGCAAATGCAGAAGGACCACGTTATGTGCAGCTTCGGTCACCGCGACCTGATACTGCATCACCGCATCCGCTTCAGCGTCTAAATCGCCGCTTTCCTGCGCCTCTTGAATAACCAGATGGCAAGTGCGAATACGGGTTAAATCTTCGTCTGTGCCACGCAGTGCTGCGTAATAAGCAGCAATACCTTCAAGCGCATGACGGGTTTCAAGCAAATCGAATTGTGATTCTGGATGGTCTGCCAGCAGTTCAGCCAAGGGATCGCTAAAACTTTGCCAGAGGTTGGTTTGAACGAAGGTACCGCCTCCCTGACGACGCAACAGCAATCCTTTTGCTTCTAGCCGCTGTATCGCTTCTCTTAAAGAAGGTCGAGACACATCAAACTGTTTCGCCAGCTCACGCTCGGGAAGAAGTTTTTCTCCTGGGCGCAGCGTGCCTTCCAGAATCAGATATTCCAGTTGCTGTTCGATGACATCTGATAGTTTCGGTTGACGAATTTTGCTGTAGGCCATGTCGCTCTTTTCTTCTCTGCGAGTGCTTCTTCTTATTAACGTTATTTTGTTCGCGAGCCGCTTAAAATCTCTGCGAGTGGCGCAAAGTCAATTGGTAATACCAATTTCAAAAACGTGACGCTAAAGTAACAAAGTATTCACCTGCTGTCCATACAGGCTTTGATTGAAATCATGAAAGCGAGCATTTTTTAACAAAGTCACTCAAACAACACAGCAATACTATAACTGTAACGTGGTAATACCATTTACGAGGCAAGAAAGTATTTTAACTTTATTGAAACTAAAAGACACTCAAGCTGAAGCGTGAAAGCAGTGCAAAATTCGCATAACAATTCAAATAAACGAATAGTTATTTAATCACCAGATGTACTAACAATGCTAATTGCTTGAAGATAAATATGTTACGCGCGGTAGGTAAAATTAGGTAAAGAAGTCACGGCTATACGGTGTTTATCAAATCCGCTCGCTCAGCCAGCATGAAATTTATCCAATCGGCAATTCTCCTCGTCCTCCAAAAGAAGTACCTCCACCACCGGTGCTTCATTTTGTAAAATATTGCTTTTTTTTCGTCTCTTTCGCCAATTTCGCTCAAAGCGTCTATTTTATAAACAATGCTCATTTTCTCTGAATGAATGAGCAAAAACTCATTGAGCTCTCTCTGTGATCTATATCGGTATTTAACATTATAAATGTGGTGCAATTTCTTTCGCTTATCATTATTCTCCAGTCATTGGTAGCCAATAAAACAAATCAAATTGGCAATCCATGTAAACAATAAATTACGCATTTCGTATTTTAATAATTACAAATGACAGTAACAGTGAGCCAGAGGTCGTTTTCGACCGGCGTATTTAGAGGATGAAAGACATGAGTGATCAGCAGCATCGCGCTCAGCCTCACGGTGAACAACTGAAAAGGGGATTGAAAAATCGCCATATTCAGCTGATTGCTCTGGGTGGTGCCATCGGCACCGGACTGTTTTTAGGTATTGCACAAACCATCAAAATGGCGGGCCCTTCCGTTATTTTGGGCTACGCAATTGGTGGTTTTATAGCGTTCCTGATAATGCGTCAATTGGGTGAAATGGTGGTTGAAGAGCCTGTAGCAGGGTCTTTTAGCCACTTTGCCTTTAAATACTGGGGGAACTTTGCAGGTTTTGCCTCGGGCTGGAACTATTGGGTTCTTTACGTGCTCGTGGCGATGGCAGAGCTCACCGCCGTCGGCATTTATGTTCAGTACTGGTTCCCCGATATCCCTACATGGGTTTCTGCGGCCGTCTTCTTCCTTGCGATTAACGCCATTAACCTTGCGAACGTCAAAGTCTACGGTGAAATGGAATTCTGGTTTGCCATTATCAAAGTCGTCGCCATTATCGGCATGATTGTGTTCGGCGCATGGCTCTTACTGAGCGGCCACGCAGGGCCTGAAGCCAGCGTGACGAATCTGTGGCAGCAAGGTGGATTCTTCCCTAACGGCACGATGGGTCTGGTGATGGCGATGGCCGTTATCATGTTCTCATTCGGTGGGTTAGAACTAGTTGGCATCACCGCAGCCGAAGCCGATAACCCAGAGAAAAGCATTCCTAAAGCCACGAATCAGGTTATTTACCGCATTCTGCTTTTCTATATTGGCTCTCTGTCTATCCTACTTTCGCTTTATCCGTGGGGCAAAGTAGTGGAAGGCGGCAGTCCATTCGTGATGATTTTCCACGAATTAGACAGCAACGTGGTCGCCACCATCCTGAATATCGTGGTGTTGACCGCTGCGCTATCGGTTTATAACAGCTGCGTGTATTGCAACAGCCGTATGTTGTTTGGTTTAGCCAAACAGGGCAACGGGCCGAAAGCGTTATTGAAAGTCGATGGACGCGGCGTTCCCGTCGTAGCGATTGGGCTATCGGCTGCAGCCACTCTGCTGTGCGTGCTGATTAACTACGTCATGCCGGGCAAAGCCTTTGAGCTGCTGATGGCGCTGGTTGTTTCTGCCTTGGTGATCAACTGGGCGATGATTAGCTTAGCGCACCTGCGTTTCCGTGCGGCTAAAAATCGTGAAGGCGTGGTACCTAAGTTTCAGGCGTTTTGGTATCCGTTCGGCAACTACCTGTGCTTAGCATTCCTGTGCGGGATCTTAGTCATCATGTACTTCACGCCGGGTATTCAGATTTCCGTGCTGCTGATACCGGTATGGCTGATTATTCTCGGTATTGGCTACGCCATCAAACAGCGCAATCAACGCAATACGAATAGCGTATCCAGCCACTCGTAAGCGATTTTCTTTAATATTCTTAAAGCCTCCGCATGCCGGAGGCTTTATTTTTATGATGCGCTTTCTTTGCGAAAGCGAAAATTGTTACCCCGTTCACAGTTCCAAGTCAGTAGCACATTTATCCATCTCGCCAGCTAAACCTTTACCCATAGAATCAAGGTATTCGAGCACATAATCCTCATCAAGATAGCTAAATAATTTCTATGTGAGGATGTTAGCCATGAATGAAAACAAGCTCTCGGTAAAAGAAAAGATCGGGTACGGAATGGGGGATGCGGGTTGCAACATGATCGGCGGTGCCATCATGATGTTCCTGAGCTATTTCTACACCGATATCTTCGGTTTAGCTCCCGCATTAGTTGGCGTGTTGCTCCTCTCAGTGCGTGTTTTGGATGCCGTTACCGACCCGATTATGGGCGCTATTGCCGACCGCACTCAAACCCGCTGGGGGCGCTTTCGTCCTTATCTACTCTGGGTATCATTCCCTTACGTCATTTTCAGCGTATTGATGTTTACCACCCCAGAATGGACTTATAACAGCAAAGTTATCTATGCGTTCGTGACCTATTTCCTGATGTCACTGACCTATACCGCCATCAATATTCCTTATTGCTCACTGGGCGGCGTTATCACCGCCGATCCCAAAGAGCGGGTTTCCTGCCAGTCTTACCGTTTCATCATGGTTGGGATCGCCACGTTGATTTTGTCTTCTACCCTTCTGCCAATGGCGGATTGGTTTGGCGGCGAAGATAAAGCGAAAGGCTATCAGATGGCGATGGGCGTGCTGGCGCTGATCGGTCTCTTCATGTTTCTGTTCTGCTTTGCCACCGTTCGCGAGCGTATAAAACCCGCAGTTCCCAGTAATGATGCTCTGAAACAAGATTTACGCGACGTATGGAAGAACGATCAGTGGGTACGTATTCTGCTACTCACGTTCTGCAACGTCTGCCCGGGCTTTATTCGCATGGCCGCAACCATGTATTACGTGGTGTGGGTAATGGAAAAAAGCACGCATTTCGCCACTCTGTTTATCAGCTTGGGCGTGATTGGCATGATGTTCGGCAGTGCGCTGGCGAAACCGTTAACCGATCGCTACTGCAAACTTAAGGTCTTCTTCTGGACCAATATCGTGCTCGCGATCTTCTCCTGTGGCTTCTATTGGGTAAACCCTCACGCGACCACTCTGGTTCTAGTGCTCTATTTCTTGCTCAATATCCTGCACCAGCTCCCTTCCCCGCTGCACTGGTCGCTGATGGCCGACGTTGACGACTACGGCGAATGGAAAACCGGTAAGCGCAGCACCGGGATCAGCTTCTCAGGCAACCTATTCTTCCTCAAAGTCGGATTAGCCGTGGCAGGTGCGATGGTGGGATTCTTACTTTCAGCTTACGGCTACGACGCCGGTGCAGCACGTCAGAGCGACAGCGCCGTAGGCGGCATTATCCTGCTTTTCACCATCATTCCGGGGATTGGCTATTTGATTACCGCAGGTGTTGTGCGCCTATTGAAAGTTGACCGCAATATGATGATTCAAATTCAGAGCGATCTGGCTAAACGCCGTGAAAACTATCAAGAGCTCAATGCGCTAATCGATGCCAAACAGGCGAAGCCACATACCGTTTAATCCACGAGATATCAGGGAGCTATACATGACCGTTTTTCCTAACCCGCTGATTGAACAGCGCGCCGATCCCTATATTCATTTGCATCAGGATGGTTGGTATTACTTCATCGCTTCGGTGCCCGAATACGATCGCTTGGAGCTACGTCGCGCCCAAACGCTAGAACAACTGGCCGACGCGAAACCCGTGACGATTTGGCGCAAGCCAGAAAATGGCCCAATGAGCCACCTGATTTGGGCGCCAGAGCTGCATTTCTTCAATGGGCAATGGGTGATTTATTTTGCCGCCGCACATTCGCCAGAGATTAAAGAAGCGTTATTCCAGCATCGAATGTTCGCTCTAACCTGCAACGACGCCGATCCGCTAAGCGGAAACTGGATTGAGCGCGGCAGAGTCATCACGCCGCTGGATACATTTTCACTCGATGCCACCAGTTTTGAATACCAAGGTAAACGCTATTATCTTTGGGCGCAGAAAGATCCTGAGATTTACGGTAACTCTAATCTTTACCTCGCTGAGCTTGAAAACGCATGGACGATAAAAGGCCAACCAGTGATGTTGAGCAAACCTGAACTGGAATGGGAAACGTGCGGTTTTTGGGTCAACGAAGGGCCTGCGGTCATTCGTCGTGGGGGAAGAGTTTTTATCACTTACTCCGCCAGCGCCACCGATGAAAACTATTGTATGGGGCTGCTATGGGTGAAAGACGGCGCCGACATTCTAGACGCCTCTCAGTGGCATAAAATGCAAAAGCCCGTATTTGGCACCGCACGCCATAACCGCCAATTTGGTCCGGGGCATAACAGTTTTACGCAAACCAAAGAGGGGGATGACGTACTGGTTTACCACGCCCGTAACTACACTGAAATCGAAGGCGATCCGTTGTATGACCCCAACCGCCACACGCGTATCAAAATCTTTGCGTGGGATGAGCAAGGGATGCCAGTGTTTGGGGAGCCGTTGGCGGATAATAGGTAGGAGGGTATCTGGGGGGCGATTCAAATGATATTGCGGTGAAAGGTTTCGTCTGCCGGTACTGTATGTGTATATGTTAGAACTGTGAAAGTTTTCGTACGCCAGTACTGTATTAGATCAGTGAAAGGTTTCGTCCGCCTGTGAGCAAATATACTCCCATGAAACCAATGGCGTAGGCGTCCGATGAGAGCCCCGTTGCGCGGGGGCTCTCAACTCACGCGCTTTTATCCGAGACGCCATCTCCGCTCCGGTTTGGTATCGCCCATCCAGGGCGCCCCAAACTCCGCCGGTACATCCCTGTACCGGCGGCTCTCTCTACCAAAACTTAAACAATTAAAAGAAAAGAGAGAAATAAAAAGATAAGAAGACAAAAAAATCTTTTGTCTTTTCATGTTTAAAGAATGCATTTTAGAGCCGCCAGCAGGGATGCTGGTGGCAGGTTGAGGGCGCACAGGACGTGCGCTCCGAAACCGGTCGGCCAAACAACGCGGTAAAAAGCGCGAGAGTCGAGAGGTTGCGCGCCAGCAACCTTTCGTCGGACGCCTACGCCAATGGCTTCATAGAAACACAAATGCTCACTGGCGGACGAAACCCTTCATCGTTCTAACATAAAAGAGCCCGGATGCAAGGCGGCGGCGATTGAGCCGCCTTGCTCGGACGCCAGCACAATGTTTATGTGAAACTCGGTGTATTCGGCGGACGAAACCTTTCACTGTTCTGACATATACAGTGCTGACAGACGAAGCCCCACTCCACCTACATTAACGCCCCATAAATCGTCAGCAGCGCCACAACCACCAGCAACACCATAGTGATCTTTCGCGCTAACGTTACCGCCGCACGCGGCGTCTTAATCGGATCGAGATGTGGATCGCGCGCTAAGGAGAACTGAGCCAAATTAGTCAGCACTTTATATTGCGACGTATGAACATCACCCAGTGACGCGATCCATGCTGGCAGCGCCCTTTCACCATGGCCTAGCAGCGCATAGGTCACACCGGCTAAACGCACGGGGATCCAATCAAGCCAGTTCAGTATCAAATCCACGCCTGATTGTGCGCGCAATAGCGGTGAAGCCTGACGTGTTAGCCATGTTTGGTAAGCACGTAGCATGGCATATCCTGCTAATGCAACGGGGCCATAAGGACCGGCTACCACAAACCAAAATAGCGGCGCGAGATAGAAACGAAAGTTAATCCAAACCAGCGCATTTTGCAGTTCACGCAAACGAACATCAGCCGTGCAATCCGTCGGTAAACCATGAATCAAGGCCAGCTCAGTCGCCATCTGATCGGTGGCATGTTCATCGCCTTTGCGAGCAGCCGCCAGATAGGCTCGATAGTGCTTACGGATCTCACCGGCACCAATACAAAACAGCGCAATGATAATCCACAGCGCCAATGACAGCACACCGAAGAACATGCCGTGTGCAGCCCACAAAGCGGCAAACACCACCGCCATCCAAACAATCGCCATCAGCAATGTTTTGAGCAACGATGCACCCGAACCCATGCGAAATACCGGCTCAAAACGGTGATCGATTTGCCAATGGTGGCCGAGCTTAAACAAACGCTCCCACGCTAATACCAGTAACAACGAAAACAGAGTCATGCTTCTTAACTCCCAACTTTTTATTTATTTTTTATGTAACGACTTAAAATCTGGCGATATTCATCCCAGAAAAACATTGGGCCTGGATCGGTTTTTCGTCCTGGCGCAATATCGCTATGTCCAGTCACACGCTGAGGCGTTATCGGGTATTCATCCATCAGCAATGCGTTAATTTCAGCCAGCTTGCGATACTGCTCGGGCTCAAACATTTGGGAATCCGTGCCCTCTAACTCAATGCCAATCGAAAAATCATTGCAGCGTTCACGCCCTTCAAAACAAGAGACTCCCGCATGCCACGCTCGGCGATTAAAAGGCACATATTGAATCACAGTTCCATCGCGGCGAATCAGGCAGTGTGCTGAGACACGTAAATGCTGAATTTCAGCAAAAAAAGGATGCTCATCGGCACGTAATGTCCCGGTAAAAAGCTGGCTGATATACGGCCCGCCAAACTCACCCGGCGGTAAGCTAATATTATGAACCACCAGCAATGACGGCTCTTCACCATCTGGGCGATCGTCAAAATGAGGCGAAGGCACGCGCTCAACGCCAACAATCCAGCCGTCTTTTAATCGCATTTCTTACTGCTACTCCTGACCGAATGGGTGTTGTCTATAGCCAACATAATTAGAGTTGCAGCCAACACAGATGCAGCTTCAAGTATGACGGCTATATATGGTACTTATAGCGGCAACAGAGTAGCATGATTATTCTTAATACTTGGACCTATATCAACAGTCCAGGTTTATGGCCTGAAGGTCATCACCTGCTACTTTCGGAGTTTTTATTATGCCGACACGCCGCTACAGCGCCGATACGCGCCGAGCCGAGCTGTTAGAACGTATTGAAAACGACATCCCTTACGCGGTGTCTCTGGCTCTACGAGAAGATCTAGGCGGCGAGGTAGACGCTGACCGTGATATCTCTGCGCAACTATTGCCAAACGATAGGGAAGCCACCGCCACCATCATCACCCGTGAAGCCGGTGTGTTTTGCGGCGTTCGCTGGTTAGAAGAAGTTTTTCTGCAGCTAGGGCGGAAAGTCACTATCGAGTGGCAAGTGAAAGATGGTGACACATTGGTTCCAAATCAATGCCTGTGTAAACTGACCGGCCCTGCCCGCATCCTACTGACCGGCGAAAGAACCGCGTTGAACTTTTTACAAACGCTCAGCGGCGTATCAACAACGGTCAGCCACTATGTGAAGATTTTGGCCGGAACAAAAACGCAGCTGCTCGACACGCGAAAAACCATCCCCGGTATGCGAACCGCGCTGAAGTATGCGGTATTGTGCGGCGGCGGAAGCAACCACCGCCTTGGGCTTTCTGACGCTTTCCTAATTAAAGAAAACCACATCATCGCCGCCGGTTCGATAAAAAAAGCCGTCGAACAAGCATTTTGGATGCATACCGATGTGCCGGTCGAAGTGGAAGTCGAATCCATCGACGAGCTCAGAGAGGCGCTGGATGCCGGAGCCGATATTATCATGCTCGATAATTTCACCACCGATATGATGCGTGAAGCCGTGGCGCTAACCGGCGATCTCGCCCAGCTAGAGGTGTCTGGCAATGTGACCGATGAAACGCTGCGCGAGTTTGCTGAAACCGGCGTTGATTTCATTTCGGTCGGAGCCCTCACCAAACATATTAAAGCGCTCGATCTCTCCATGCGTTTTCAGTAGTACCTGATTAAAGCGTTAAGCATTCCCCTACGCCATATTGCGGCGCTGTTCGCAATATGGCGTGGAAACCTGCAACAGGTTTGAATTTCTCGTCAATCACCTTTCCAGTCTTATCCTTCGGCACTTGGCTGCCACGATCGCTCATTGCATGCTGCGCTACACAACACAGCGGAGACTCATCATGCAGCAAACAACGATTCCTCACTTAATAGCCCATCATCAAAGCGGCTTTACCCTCATTGAGCTAATGGTCGTGATCGCCATCATCGCCATTCTCAGCGCCGCAGGCATTCCGGCGTACCAAAGCTATATCCAAAAAGCGGCGATGACCGACATGTTACAGGCCATGATGCCCTATAAAACGGCGATTGAGCTGTGCGCACTGGAACAAGGTAGCCTCTCTGAATGCAATATCGGGGCGAGTGGTATCCCTCAAAGTAAAAGTACAACGTATGTCAGCAGCCTCAACGTGTCTCAAGGCATTATCACTGCGGTAGGGCAGCAGGCGTTAAAAGGATTAACCGCATCGCTCACACCACAGTTTGACAGCACCAGCGGAGATCTCAGTTGGCAAAAAAACTGTCAGGCGTCGGGTGAAAACAGCGCACTTGTCACCGCCTGCGAGCAGGTTCTGCGCTTCCCATCCGCAGGAGGCTCTCAGTGAACCAGCCACATATTGAGCAGCTATGCCACCAATTTGGCTGCGTCATGATCGAAGCTGATAGCCAAGCGATCCAGATCGCAGGGCCTCACGCAGTGGCTCCGAGCAAACTCATCGACGCAATAAAATTCGCCAGCGGGAAATCCGTCGTTTGGCATGTGTGGGGCGTAGCCCAGCTAGAGTCAGCCCAACAACATCATGCAACAGTATTAAACCCACCAGACAGCACCGGTGATGATGTTAAAACCAAGCAGTTACTCGAATATATTATTCAGCAAGCGCTCAAGCGAAGAGCCTCAGACATCCATCTTGAACCTAGACGAGACGGCCTAAGCGTTCGCCTACGCATTGATGGCGTATTACAGCCGCTGCGGATCCCGAGCGGCAGCGAAACTCTGCGCATCATCCCTCGGCTAAAAGTGATGGCTGAACTGGATATCGCGGAACGCCGCATTCCACAGGATGGGCAACTTAACATCGCGCTAAATGCCCAGAGCGCAACCTTTCGTATTTCCACCCTGCCCACTCGGCTTGGTGAAAAAGTGGTACTGCGTCAGGTGCAAGATGGGGCTCAGCCTTTCGAACTCGACGACTTGGGGTTCGAACCCCAAGCGCTTAGCACGTTTAAATCCACATTGAGCAAACCTCAGGGGCTGATTTTAGTCACAGGGCCAACGGGAAGTGGAAAAACAGCCACGCTCTATAGCAGCCTTAACTATTTGCATTCGCCAGAGATCAACATTTGCAGCGTAGAAGATCCGGTTGAGTCGCCGTTGGAAGGTGTCAACCAAACCGCAATTAACACCAAAGCCGCGCTCGGATTTACCACCGTCCTACGTGCGCTGCTGCGTCAAGACCCCGATGTAATTATGATCGGCGAGATCCGCGATGCTGAAACGGCGGAGATTGCTGTCAATGCAGCACAAACGGGGCATCTGGTGCTATCTACACTACATACCAATTCTGCTAGCGAAACGCTGGTGCGTTTATCTCAGCTAAATGTTAAGCCTTACCTTATCGCCGCCAGTTTGAGCCTCGTTATCGCACAGCGGCTGGTGCGCAAACTTTGTCAGCATTGTCGCCAACGCGATCACACCGCTCAAAAACTCACCCCCAGCCAGTGGCAAGGCGATGAGTTTCATCACTGGATAGCCGTTGGCTGCGAGCACTGCTTCAACGGTTACTATGGTCGAAAAGCGGTTTACGAAATCTTGCCGATTTCCCGTGAAATCCAACACGCGCTGCTCGCTCATGCCTCCGCGCTAGACATTTACTCGCTGTCACAGCAACAAGGCGTTGTGTCGCTATGGCAGGCAGGTCTTCAGCTTGCTCATCGAGGAGAAACCTCACTCGCGGAAGTCGTGCGTGTATTGGGTAGTCATTATGCTGACAACACACGGTGAACATAGATGGCTTATGCGCTCTTCACGTGGTTAGCGATAGATCCCGCGCAACAATTGCAAACGGGCATCTGTCTCGCCAAACAAAAAGATCAGGCATTTTTACAGCTACAGAGACAAGACCTCACACCGTTAAAAATGCAGCGGCAGTATAGCCTGCGCCCCTTGGCGTGGAAGAATGCCGATTGCATTCATGTTATCGAACAGCTCGCCACGTTGCTGCATGCGGGATTACCTTTGGCTAAATGCCTACTGATGCTGTCAGAAGATCACCCACATCTGCATTGGCGGTGCTTACTTCAACGACTTGCACAGCAGGTGAGTATGGGTACTCCTCTTTCAGAAGCGATGGTCACTTTCTCAGACATCTTTCCTCCGGTGTATAGCAAAACCATTGCCACGGCAGAATTGACAGGAAGGCTGGATCAAAGCTGTTTTGCGCTAGCAGAACAGCAGAAGCGCCAAGCCGAACTCAAAGCCAAGATCGGCAAAGCGTTGCGCTATCCCGCTCTCTTACTCAGCGTCACACTGGTCGTGATCGTCATTATGCTGGTTTGGGTATTACCGCAATTTTCCGATCTCTACCGAAGTTTTAATGCCCCCTTGCCTGCGTTCACGCGCGCATTGATGGCTTGCTCTCAGATGCTAATTCAGCATGCGCCATCGATTGTTGGGATTAACACTTCAGCAGCGCTTCTGATGTTGTGGCGCTATCAGCGCTCTCCATCATTCAGAAAACAAACCCAGCGAATGTTATTACGGTTACCCATCATCGGTTGTTTGATATCAACGGCAAATCTTAGCCAGCTCTTTTTCAGTCTCGCCATGACCCAACAGGCAGGATTGCCGCTATTAAAAGGGTTAGATAATGCGGCTCAGGCGCAGCAGAATCCTATTTTTCGGCAGGCAGTCGAAGATGTGAGCCAGAATTTACAGCAGGGAGATGCCCTAAGCGTCGCCATAAAACAACAGTCAGTATTTCCAACGCTGTGTTTTCAACTAATACGAGTCGGTGAGGAATCCGGCGGGCTTGACCACATGATGTCGCGCTTGGCACAGCATTATCAGCATCAGGCTAATAGCCTAAGCGACGCGCTGGCACAGATGGTAGAACCTATCATGATGGTGATTATGGGTATTGTTGTTGGCGGCTTAGTGCTTGCAATGTATCTCCCTATTTTTCAGTTGGGCAGCGTATTGCAATAAGAAATGATGACGGGCAAAGAAGGCATAAAATAAAACAAAACAGCCACCCTGTATCAACAGAATGGCTGCATTGAGAGTGCTAAATTAGTTAGAACCGTAAACGCGGTTTTCCTGTTCCGCAACGCGGATAAAGGTGGTGCGCTTGGTCAGCTCTTTCAAACGCTCTGCACCCACATAGGTACACGCTGAGCGCAGGCCACCCAAGATATCACGAACGGTGTTATCTACCGGTCCACGCAGCGGGAGGCGCACGGTTTTGCCTTCAGCGGCACGATAGCCAGCCACACCGCCAACGTGGCGATTCATGGCAGATTCAGAGCTCATGCCGTAGAACAGCATGAATTTATCACCGCTTTCGTCTTCAACGATACGGCCTTCACATTCATCATGCCCAGCCAGCATACCACCCAGCATTACGAAATCAGCGCCACCGCCGAAAGCTTTAGCCACATCACCCGGAACGGTGCAACCACCGTCGGATACAATTTGCCCACCCAGACCATGCGCAGCATCGGCACATTCAATCACGGCGGACAGCTGTGGATAGCCAACGCCGGTTTTCACACGTGTGGTGCAGACTGACCCCGGCCCGATGCCGACTTTTACGATGTCTGCGCCGGACAAAATCAGCTCTTCGACCATTTCACCGGTCACAACGTTACCCGCACAGATCACTTTATCTGGGCATGCTTCGCGCGCTTTACGCAGGAATGCCACAAAGTGCTCTGAATAACCATTAGCAACGTCGATACAGATAAATTTCAGTGATGGGGATAAAGCCAGAATCTGCTTCATCTTCACGAAGTCAGCTTCAGAGGTACCGGTAGAAACCATAACATGACGCAGTACGCTTTCAGACGAACGCTGAACGAACTGCTGCCACTGTTCTACGGTGTAATGTTTATGAACGGCGGTCAGAACATCGAAAGAAGCGAGCGCTTCTGCCATGCGGAAAGTGCCTACCGTATCCATATTGGCTGCGATAACCGGAACGCCGGACCACTTCCATCCTGAATGCTTAAAGGTGTACTCACGCTCCAGCTCAACTTCAGAACGGCTTTTTAAGGTTGAACGCTTAGGGCGGATCAGGACATCTTTAAAGCCTAACTTCAGATCTTCTTCAATACGCATGTGTTTGGTTTCCTGGTTAACGGCGACGATTCGCAGGGAATGCAATCATACAAACGATTGGCTGTTGCATGACGCCAGTTCCAGTGACGTTATCATACGCAAGAATTCCACCTCGACAAGACTGCTTTTTCATCAAAATTTAGGTTACACTCCCATAAATTTACTTCAGCCAGCCAACCCCTTCCATATCACATTTTTCTGCATCAAAAAGCGCAAACCTTACAATTGCGCCTGTTTTTTTCTCAAAATAGTCGAGCCAATAAGATCCTTGCTTGCACTTGGCGCTAGGACCATTATGATTCGCATGGCATTTATTTCTCGCACCCATTGTGGGTTGATTAAGGTGTTAGCCAGCAAACAGTGATGCGCTAATTGGCTATGAAAAGGTGGCTTGATGACCTACATCGTTGCATTAACCGGTGGGATCGGCAGTGGTAAAAGCACTGTCGCGGATGCGTTCAGCCAGTTGGGCGTTCCCGTTGTTGATGCCGACGTCATTGCCAGACAGGTCGTAGCCGTTGGCGCTCCCGCGCTACAAAAAATTGCCGCACATTTCGGTCAGAAGATATTGCTGGGTGATGGCTCATTAAATCGGGCATTACTGCGAGAAATTATTTTTAATCAGCCGCAGGAAAAAAGGTGGCTCAACAGCCTGCTGCATCCCATGATCCATCAAGAGACGCAGCGTCAACTCGCCACTATTGATGCCCCTTACGCGTTATGGGTAGTTCCTCTGTTGATTGAAAACGGATTAACTCAGCGAGCACAGCGCGTGTTGGTGGTTGACGTTGATCCTGAAGTACAGCTTCAGCGGACAATGGCTCGCGACGGTGTTTCTCGCGAACAAGCCGCAAACATTTTGGCAGCTCAGGCCACACGTTCACAACGTTTAGCCTATGCTGATGATATTATTGAGAACAGCGGTAGCCCTGAAACCATCGCGCCGCGCGTTGCCTCACTGCATCGTCACTATCTAGATCTGGCGGCAGCGACCCAACAGGATCCACACCATGAGTGATACATCTACGACTGTTTTGTTTGAACATCCGCTAAATGAAAAGATGCGTACTTGGCTACGAATTGATTTTCTACTTCAGCAATTACAGCAACATAGACATCTACAAGATATCACTGGCGCCCTTGCCTTTTTTCGTACCACGGCCGATTTGCTTGATGTTCTAGAGCGCGGCGAAGTGCGCACCGAGCTGTTAAAAGAGCTTGAGCGCCAGCAGCGAAAACTTCTGCAATGGACTGAAGTTCCCGGCGTCGATCAGGAGATGATCCGCCAATTACGTAGCCAACTGAAAAATCAGGCCGCCACATTGATGGCTGCGCCGCGTATTGGCCAACAGCTGCGTGAAGATCGTCTTATCGCCTTGGTTCGTCAGCGTTTGGGTATCCCCGGTGGTTGCTGTAGTTTTGACCTGCCAACGCTGCACATTTGGCTTCATCAGCCGCAAGAAATTCGTGACGAACTCGTCGACTCTTGGCTCATCTCCCTTGAACCATTGTCCGCAACGCTAACGTTAATTCTAAACTTAATCCGTAACTCTGGCGTGTTCAAACCGATGATCAGCCTCAACGGTTTTTATCAGGATAACGCGGAAGATGCCGATCTGCTGCGAATGAATATTGCGTTGAATTTGCAGGTATACCCGCAGGTTTCTGGCCACAAAACGCGTTTTGCGATCCGCTTCTTACCGCTTGATAGCGAGCAAGGAACTGTTCCAGAACGTTTGCAGTTTGAACTGGCCTGCTGCTAAAAATGCACTAAAGGCTCACGATGCTGAGGCGTTCTCAAAACGTGAGCACGAAAGGAAATAGAAAATGACAGATGAAACTATGACGGTGAACTGCCCTATCTGCGGCAAATCCGTAATTTGGGGCGAGCAAAGCCCATATCGCCCTTTCTGCTGCAAGCGCTGCCAGCTGATTGACCTTGGCGAATGGGCCGATGAAGAGAAACGCATTCCGAGCAATTCAGATCTTTCAGAAAGCGATGACTGGAGTGAAGAGCTGTAATGCACTCACAGGCGTAGGTTTTGCCTACGCCATTTGAGCTATGTTTTGAGTAACAAAATGCTTTGAACGGCGCTATGCCTTGTTAAGCTGTTCGATAACTGGCTTGTTAGGCTCAGGAAACTCTTCGGCTTTCAGCTGATGTTGATGCACCCAACGCATTGGCTGGCCTTCTCGCCCGTATGGCGTTTTATTCCAACGCTTAACCAAATAAAAATAGAGCGTAACGATACGGTCGCTAAAACGATGATCCAGCTGGTACAGCAATTCACTGTCTAAGACTTCGATCCCCGTTTCTTCTAATAATTCGCGCTGCAATCCCTGAACCGGGCTCTCATTAACCTCAATTTTTCCGCCGGGAAACTCCCACAGGCCGGATAAATGCGAGTCGCCGCCACGCTGAGTAATGAAAATCTCCCCTTCGTCATTGCGAATAATGCCTACTGCAATGTGCAAGTGTTTCAGGCTCATAGCTTATTCCTTCTGATGACATTCTTACCTGAGAAGATAAGAAAAAGGGATACGCCAAAGCGTATCCCTTGATAACGATTATGTTCACAGCGTTAAGTGATTAGCCTTGCAGGCGACCATGACACTGTTTGTATTTTTTGCCAGAACCACAAGGGCATGGATCGTTACGACCAACTTTGCGCTCACCGGTCTGAGAAGCCAGATCCTGTGCAACCAGAGTTGCATCGTCGACGTGGCTCAGCTGCTGTTGGCGAGCCAAGCGCTCAGCTTCTTCACGACGCTGCTGTTCCATTGCCTCAACTTCTTCTGGCATGCGCACCTGAACTTTGCTCAGCACGCTGATCACTTCGTATTTCAGCGATTCCAACATGGCGGCGAACATCGCGAAGGATTCACGCTTATATTCTTGCTTAGGATCTTTCTGCGCATAGCCACGCAGATGGATACCCTGACGCAGGTAGTCCATGGCAGCCAAATGCTCTTTCCACAGGGAGTCCAGCGTTTGCAGCATTACGCCTTTCTCAAAGTTGCGCATCATTTCAACGCCCACAACTTCTTCTTTACGCTGATAAACTTCAACAGCCTGCTGGAAAATACGTTCGCGCAGGGTTTCTTCATGCAATTCTGGCTCTTTATCCAGCCACTCTTTGATTGGCATTTCCAAATCAAAGTCATTCTTCAGACGCTCTTGCAGACCTTCGATATCCCACATCTCTTCCAGCGACTGCGGTGGAATATAGGTATCAAGCACGGTTTTAAAGACGTCTTCACGGATGCTGGTAATGGTTTCGCTAACGTCGCTTACGTCCAGCAGCTCGTTACGCTGGGTGTAGATCGCACGGCGTTGGTCATTGGCCACATCATCATATTCCAGCAGCTGCTTACGAATATCGAAGTTACGGCTTTCAACTTTACGCTGCGCATTGGCAATGGCTTTAGTGACCCAAGGATGCTCGATGGCTTCGCCTGGTTTCATCCCCAGTTTACGCATCATGCCGGTAACGCGGTCAGAAGCGAAGATACGCATCAGGGCATCTTCCATAGACAGGTAGAAGCGAGAAGAACCAGCATCACCCTGACGGCCCGCACGGCCACGCAGCTGGTTATCGATACGGCGTGATTCGTGACGTTCGGTACCAATGATGTGTAAACCGCCCGCTGCCAGAACTGCGTCATGGCGGATTTTCCATGCGGCTTTAATAGCCTCAATCTGCTCATCAGTTGGTTCAACCAGCTCTGCGACTTCCGTTTGCCAGCTGCCGCCCAACACGATGTCAGTACCACGACCCGCCATGTTGGTTGCGATAGTTACCGCGCCTGGCTGACCGGCGTTGGCAACGATATCGGCTTCTTTCGCATGGAACTTGGCGTTCAATACGTTGTGTTTGATACCCGCTTTAGTCAGCTCCTGAGAAACCACTTCTGATTTTTCAATCGAGATAGTACCCACCAGCACCGGCTGTCCACGTTTAGTACATTCACGGATATCTTCAATAATCGCACCGATTTTTTCCATTTCAGTCATATAGACCAGATCTGGCATATCTTTACGGATCATTGGGCGGTTAGTAGGAACAACGATGGTATCCAGCTTGTAGATAGAGCTAAATTCGAATGCTTCGGTATCAGCAGTACCGGTCATACCGGCTAATTTTTCATACAGACGGAAGTAGTTCTGGAAGGTGATAGAAGCCAGCGTTTGGTTTTCGTTTTGGATCTCAACGCCTTCTTTCGCTTCAACCGCCTGATGCAGACCATCAGACCAGCGACGACCTTGCATGGTACGGCCGGTGTGCTCATCGACGATGATAACTTCACCATCTTTAACGATATAGTCAACGTCACGCGTAAACAGCACATGTGCACGCAATGCCGCGGTAACGTGATGCATCAGCATAATGTTAGCTGGAGAGTACAGGGACTCGCCTTCTTCCATGATGCCCGCTTCAACCAGCATCTCTTCAATCAGGATCAGACCACGTTCGGTCAGGTTAACCTGACGGCTTTTCTCATCAACCGAGAAGTGGCCTTCGCCTTGGAAGGTATCCGAGTCTTCTTTTTCCTGACGGATGAGCTTAGGAATCAGCTTGTTCACACGGATGTACATCTCGGAGCTGTCTTCTGCAGGGCCTGAGATGATCAGCGGCGTACGCGCTTCATCGATCAGAATGGAGTCGACCTCATCCACCAGCGCATAATGCAGTTTGCGCTGAACGCGTTCTTCAGGGCTAAACGCCATGTTGTCGCGCAGGTAGTCAAAACCGTATTCGTTGTTCGTACCGTAGGTGATATCAGCGGCGTAAGCGGCACGTTTCGCGGGTGCGGTCATACCAGGCAGGTTGATACCCACAGACAGACCAAGGAACTCGAACAGTGCACGGTTGTTTTCGGCGTCACGCTGTGCCAAGTAGTCGTTCACGGTAACAACGTGCACGCCTTTGCCGCTCAGCGCATTCAGATAAGCCGGCAGGGTTGCTGTCAGGGTTTTACCTTCACCAGTACGCATTTCTGCAATACAGCGGTCATTCAGAACCATACCGCCTAACAGCTGAACGTCGAAGTGACGCATACCGAACACACGCTTACTCGCTTCACGAACGGTCGCAAAGGCTTCTGGCAACAGACTTTCTACCGTTGCGCCTTTGGCCAAACGCTCACGGAACTCATTGGTTTTTGCTTTTAGCTCGTCGTCGGAGAGTTTTTCCATCTCCGGTTCCATCTGATTAATCAGCGCTACGGCTTTGCGCATACGGCGCAGCGTACGATCGTTACGGCTACCAAAAACCTTGGTCAATAATTTAATTAACATAATTCTTAATATCTCTTAAGGAGCGATGCTTGACGATCGCCCAAATTTTATAGTGATGAGATGGTATAAAAACGATTAGATATGGCGCAGTTGGGGTCCGGCACGGATGCCCTGAACCTGAGCAACCCAAAGTGCTGGCGTATGCGCGATAGGCGCAGTATCCGACTCAGGCATCAATAAAACGGGGGTAGAAGGCGTGATAGCTGGCTGTAGCGTTAACAACGAGCTTAAAGAACTGAGTAACACCAGTTGCTGAGCATGTAGCTCATCAACCTTAATATCATTGACGGGTTCACTCGCCGCTGCCTGTGGCGTCATGCGATAGCTTAAATGCCGAATCGCCGTGCGCAGCGCGTGCTGATGCCAATAATCCACGGATTGGAAACTACCGCGGCGTTTGCTGGCCTGAAGCCACGCGAATTCATTTGTGTTGTGGGCGTTGATTAAACGCTGCAAGCTGGCGGAAGGGTCGGCAACTTTAGTCTGTTCGGTATTCGCTAATGCAGTAGGCACACCAAGCGTAGCCGCGACCATCCCCCATAGGAGATGCGGCCAAAAATAGCGTCTGCCAAATTGTCGCCAACGATTGAGAATACCAATCACATCAGATTTCCGTGTTTCCACTTACACATAGGCCGCAGATTTTACCATTATTATCATCAATCCACATCAGGATTCATCAATACCAACTGATAGAAATAATAATAATGATGCGTTTACATCATAGTAGTTTGATTATGAAGAATTAAAGCAGGGAATAAAGCACTAACAGAAGATTTAAGCAGGGGTAAAAATTAGAACGACTGGCTTCATTAGCCGGAGAGAGTACTAACTCCGCCAGTCGTGATCAGAAACAGTAGGCGTTAAGCCAAAACTGTTGTTGGTGCGCGGAATGCGATTGGCATTTCGGCATCATCTTCAAACGTTACGTATTCCCAAGCTTCCTGCTTAGCCAATACTGCTTGTAACAGTTTGTTGTTCAATGCATGACCTGATTTGAATGCGGTGAATGCACCAATGATGTTATGTCCACACATGAACAAGTCACCAATCGCATCCAGCATTTTGTGACGAACAAATTCGTCTTCAAAACGCAGGCCATCTTCGTTAAGAACGCGGTAATCGTCCACAACGATGGCACAATCGAAGCTACCGCCCAGGCACAAACCACGGGACTGTAAATATTCGATATCGCGCATAAAACCAAAAGTACGCGCACGGCTAATTTGGCGCACAAACGATTCGGCGGAGAAATCCATCCGGTAACGCTGTGAGCTGGAATCAATCGCTGGATGATTGAAGTCGATAGTAAAGTCTAAGCTGAAACCGTTATACGGAGACAGTTCGGCCCACTTATCGCCATCCTCAACACGCACAGTCTGCTTCAGGCGAAGGAATTTCTTCGCACAGTTCAGCTCTTCGATACCCGCTTCTAACAGCAGATAAACGAAAGGACTGGCGCTGCCATCCATGATAGGAATTTCTGCCGCATCAACTTCAATAATTAAGTTGTCGATACCTAAACCTGCCAGAGCAGCGTTTAAATGTTCTACGGTAGAAATACGTACGTCATGCTCATTAACCAGGCAAGTACAGAGCATGGTATCACGCACGGATTTTGCATCAGCCGGAAAATCAACCGGTGGATTCAAGTCAGTGCGACGATAGATGACCCCGGTGTTAGCCGCGGCTGGGCGCATAGTCAGCGTGACCTTCTTGCCGGTATGAAGACCGACACCAGTCGCCTGAATAATACGTTTTAATGTCCGTTGTTTGATCATCGTTTTATCTCGCAGTGTTTATCCATCCAACCACCTTTAGCAAAGTTAACTTTATACTAAGGGCGGCGGGACAGTTTAGCACAAAGAGCGGAGATGCCAAATATCTGAGTAAATTAGTCAGCTTGCTTACGCAAGAAGGCTGGAATATCCAGATAATCTGGTTCTTTATTGCTCCCCTGAGCAGTTTGGTCGTTAACGACTTTTGCCGCTGCAGGTTTGTTTTCTTGTGGTAACGGAGACAAGCCGTGCTGCTGATAACGCTGGTCAATCACCGGCTGTGGAGCCTGTTTGCTTGTTACCAGTGTAATTTCAGGACGCTTATCCATGCCGATGCCGGTCGCAACAACGGTCACGCGCAGTTCATCGTTCATCTCTGGATCCAGAGATGTACCGATAACCACGGTTGCATTGTCAGAAGCAAATGCACGAATAGTATTACCAACGGTTTCGAACTCATCTAAACGCAGGTCGAAGCCCGCAGTGATGTTAACCAGCACGCCGCGCGCACCAGACAGATCGATGTCTTCTAATAATGGAGAAGAGATAGCCATTTCAGCCGCTTCTTCTGCACGGTCTTCACCGCAGGCGATACCTGAACCCATCATGGCATAACCCATTTCAGACATAACCGTACGCACGTCCGCGAAGTCGACGTTCATCAGACCTGGGCGTGTAATCAGTTCCGCAATACCCTGTACCGCACCTTTCAGTACATCGTTAGCTGCGCCGAAAGCATCTAACAGGGAGATACCACGACCCAGAACTTTCAACAGCTTATCGTTCGGGATAGTGATCAGGGAGTCCACGTGCTTGGACAGTTCAGCGATACCCTGCTCTGCAAACGCCATGCGCTTTTTGCCTTCAAAGTTGAAAGGCTTAGTCACCACGGCAACAGTCAGAATACCTAAATCTTTGGCTACTTCAGCCACAACTGGCGCAGCACCCGTACCCGTACCACCGCCCATACCGGCCGCGATGAATACCATGTCAGCGCCTTCCAATGCAGCGCGCAGACCTTCACGGTCTTCTTCTGCAGAGTTACGGCCGACTTCTGGGTTTGCACCCGCACCCAAACCTTTAGTGATTCCACTACCGATCTGAATGGTTTGGCCGACAGCTGTTTTACGCAACGCCTGAGCATCCGTGTTAACGGCGAAGAACTCTACGCCCTCGATACGCTCACGCACCATGTGCTCTACGGCATTGCCACCGCCGCCGCCGACGCCGATGACTTTAATCACCGCGTCATTGGTTAATTCCATTGGTTCAAACATAGTTTCTCTCCGTTTTGTGCCTGTCGCTTCGAGATCATAACGCGTAAGGATGATCTCTTTTTTTAAACATTAAAACTCTTTTCTCAGCCAGCCGTTGATTTTCTTGAACCAATTGCCCACTGAAGCTCTTTTTTCTACTTCAGCCTCACCGCTAAGGTGCGACTCTTTTCCGTAATGCAGCAACCCAATCGCCGTTGAGTAGTAAGGTTCCTGCGCATAATCTGTCAGGCCAGTGATATTCAGAGGCTGTCCAATACGCACTTGCGTATGGAAAACCTGTTGCGCACACGCTGCCAATCCGTCGATCTGCGCGGCACCACCGGTCAACACGATCCCTGCTGCCAGATGATGTTTGACACCCTGCTGGCGAAGCTGTTCCTGCAACTGCAGAATTTCATCATTCACCAGATTTAACAGTTCGGTATAACGAGGTTCGATAACCTCAGCCAGCGTCTGACGCTGCAAGCTGCGTGGCGGACGTCCACCTACGCTAGGAACTTCAACGCTTTCGTCTTTGCTGACCAACGTCCCCATCGCGCAGCCGTAACGAACTTTAATCGCTTCGGCGTCGGTAGGAGGTGTGCCAAATGCATAGGCGATATCGCTCGTTACCACGTTACCTGCATACGGGATAACCTTGGTATGACGCAGTGCTCCACCGGTATAGACTGCCATATCCATGGTGCCACCGCCGATATCTACCACACAAACGCCCAGTTCACGCTCATCTTCGGTCAATACAGCATAACTCGCTGCAAGTCCTGCAAAGATCAGTTGATCAACCTTAAGCCCACAGCGCTCAACTGCTTTGACAATATTCTTTGCCATATCATTATGGCAGGTAATCAGATGAACCTTAGCTTGCATACGCACGCCAGATAGGCCAACCGGATTTTTGATGCCTTCTTGATAGTCGATGGCATATTCCTGCGGGATAACATGCAGAACACGGTGCTCATCACGCACACGAACAGACTTCGCGGTATGAACCACATTCTCTACATCTTCCAGTGTCACTTCTTCTTCGGAAATAGGAACCATCCCTATTTCGTTCTGGCAACTGATATGTTTGCCAGAAAGCGCCAAATAGACTGAAGAAATTTGGCAATCTGCCATCAGCTCGGCTTGATCAATAGCGCGTTGGACGCATTTAACGACGGATTCCAGATCGTTAACACCGCCCTTATCCATGCCACGGGATGGGCAACTACCCACACCGATGATATTGACCATGCCATCGGGCAGAACTTCCCCTACCAGAGCGGCTACTTTCGCCGTTCCGATCTCCAGTCCAACTACCAGTTTTCTGTCCGTCGACTTGATCATTGTTGTTTAACCTGTGCCTGATTCTGTTGCTGATTAGCGTTTTGCTGTGTCTGCTGGTCAAGCGGCGCTGGAGCCCATCCAACGGCTGCGCCGGTGTCATAGCGCAGATCAACGTAGCTAATACGCTGATTGGTTGCCTGCGCTTGCTGCTGTAACGCGGGATAAAGTTCCTCAAACCGCGCCAGTCGTCCAGAAGGATCATCACGTCCCAGCTCAAGACGAATGTCGTTATCCAGACCTAGCTGCCATGAGTGACGTGCACTCATTGACACCATTTTCAGCTTAAAATTATTCTTCGCCAGTTCCTGACTCATCGAGTGGTAACCTTCCAGCACATCATTTTCGCTGCCTTCTGGGCCATACAGCAACGGCATTTTCTGCTGCACTGTACGCTCTGCTGGCACGCTGAACGATTTGCCTTCAGCATCGACCAAACGTAAGTCATTCCAACGCGCGACCGGAACGTACTCAACTAAATGGATCTTGAGTTCGTTAGGCCACTGCTTACGCACGCTGGCCTGCTTAATCCACGGTAAACGCTCAATCTGTTGCTGGATAACATCAACGTTTTGCGTCATAAACGTGCCCGGCGCACCCAGCGACAAAATCGCCTGACGAATATCGTCATTCTTCGTGAAATGACGCTCACCGGTCACTACCAGCTTGGAAAGCGGCATTCGGCTGGCATCTTTCATCCAGCTCACCACCATCCAACCACTAACCACTATTGAACCCAGTATGATCAGTAAAAAGATCATACCAAACAAACGAATACCATTACTGCGACGCAGACCTGCACCACTACGGCGTTGGCCAGAACCAGTTGGTTCACGGTCGCGAGTGTTCAGGGCTGCCTGCGACATATCAGTTAGCCAGCTCCAAGATGCGGGCAACTAGCTGAGAGAAGCTCAACCCATACTGGCGCGCCGCCATTGGAACCAGACTATGGCTGGTCATTCCCGGCGCCGTATTCACTTCCAGCAAATAGAACTCTCCGTCGGCATCCATCATAACGTCTACACGTCCCCAGCCACTGCAATCCAGCGATTTATAGGCTTTACGCGCCAGCTCGGCCAGCTCACGTTCGCGCTCTTCGCTCAAACCGCTTGGGCAGAAGTATTCAGTCTTATCCGACAAGTACTTAGCTTCATAATCATAGAAGACTCCCGGCGCTTGTATACGAATTGATGGTAAAATCTCTTCGCCCAAGAAAGCCACGGTGTATTCAGGACCGCTTAACCACTTCTCAACCAGCACGTCATCGTCATGGCGGAAAGCCTCAACCAGCGCATCGTCAAACTCGCTGGCATCGCTCACTTTACTCATACCGACGCTTGAACCTTCACGGCTGGGCTTAACGATCAGCGGTAAACCGAGCGCGTTCAGCTCAACCAACATTTCTTGAGTTAAGCCTTCATCAAACTGGTCGCGGCTGATTGCCACAAAAGGCGACACCGGTAAGCCAGACGCCTGCCAAACCAGCTTGGTGCGCAGTTTGTCCATAGTCAGCGCCGAAGCCATTACGCCGCTGCCGGTATAAGGCAGTTGCAGGAACTCCAGAACCCCTTGCAACGTGCCATCTTCGCCACCACGGCCATGCAGAGCGATAAAGACTTTATCAAAGCCCGCGTCTTTTAATTGTGTCGCAGGGAAGTCTTTTATATCCACCGGATGTGCGTCAATCCCCGCCTCTTTCAGACCATTCAGAACCGCTTGGCCTGACTGTAAAGAGACTTCACGCTCTGCGGAGGTACCACCCAGTAATACAGCAACTTTCTCAGCCATGATGTTTTTCATCCGTACTTGTTCTGTCAACGTTAATCGGCTGCAATTTCTGCTCAGCCAAAGTCCGCGCCACTTTGCCAATATTTCCGGCGCCCTGAGTCAAAATCAGGTCGTCATTTTCTAAAAACTGAGCCAGCGTCGCTGGCAATGTTGCAGCGTCAGACACCAGTACCGGATCTAACTTGCCACGGCCACGAATGGTGCGGCACAGAGAGCGGCTATCGGCTCCTGGAATTGGCGTTTCACCGGCGGAGTACACATCCAGCATCAATAAAACGTCAACCTGACACAGCACATTCGCAAAATCATCATACAGGTCGCGGGTACGCGTGAAACGATGCGGTTGGAATACCATCACTAGACGACGATCTGGCCATCCCGCACGAGCCGCTTTAATCGTGGCGTCCACTTCCGTCGGGTGATGACCATAGTCATCCACCAGCATGGCTTTACCTTCTTTGCCGTTCACATTCTCCAGCGAGTACTCGCCAAGGAAATCAAAGCGACGTCCGGTGCCTTGGAAGCCTTCTAGCGCACGTAGAATGTCTTCATCCGCAATCCCCTCTTCGGTGGCAACCGAAACGGCTGCTGCCGCGTTCAGGGCGTTGTGGCGACCTGGCGCATTTAACGTTACCGCTAAACGAGGCTTATCCTGACGACAGATGAAGAAAGTGCCCTGTGCGCCATTTTGCTGATAGGACTCGATACGCACATCCGCATCTTCGCTAAAACCGTAAGTAGTGATATGACGTCCTACGCGCGGTAATAACTCACGCACCACAGGATCATCAATGCACATCACCGCGCGGCCATAGAACGGCAGGTTGTGCAGAAAATTAATAAACGTCTGCTTTAGATTCTCGAAGTCGCCATGATAGGTATCCATATGATCGGCTTCGATATTAGTGACCACGGCAACCATCGGCTGTAAGTGGAGGAAAGAGGCATCACTTTCGTCTGCTTCAGCAATCAGATAGCGGCTTGAGCCTAAACGCGCATGCGTGCCTGCGGCTTTCACCAAACCACCGTTAACAAACGTTGGATCCAGACCGGCTTCCGCATAAATACTGGAAACCATTGCCGTTGTCGTTGTTTTTCCGTGGGTGCCCGCAATCGCAATGCCATGACGAAAACGCATCAGTTCAGCCAGCATTTCAGCACGGCGTATCACGGGAATACGGGCTTCACGTGCAGCAACAATCTCTGGGTTATCCGCAGAAATCGCCGTCGACACCACAACCACGCTCGCGTCTTTGACGTTTTCAGGGCGATGGTTGAAATAAATCTGCGCACCCAGTTCGGTTAACTGCTGCGTAACGGGGTTCGGCGCTAAATCAGAACCGCTAATTTGATAGCCTTCATTAGCCAACACTTCGGCAATACCGCCCATGCCAGCACCGCCGATGCCGACAAAGTGAATGTGCCGGACGCGACGCATCTCAGGCACCATGGTACGCAGTTTCGCGAGTTGTTGAGTATTTACGTTCTTATTCACTGTTTCTCAGTTCTGTCATTTTGGCCGGTGCTAACAATTAGCGACCCGCTCAGCGGTAAATTATTTCGCAACTTCACAAATCACGGCGGCGACACGTTCAGTCGCATCGGGAATTGCAGCAGCGCGAGCTTTCTCTGCCATTTCTAATAGGGTTTGGCGATCCCATCCTGCTAACGTCGCCGTCACTGACTCCACGGTCAACTGTGGTTGTTCAATGATTTTTGCAGCGCCTGCTTTTTCTAGCGGCAACGCATTCCAATACTGTTGGCGATCTTTATGCATGAACGGTACGAACAATGCAGGCAGCCCAGCGGCCGCGATTTCGCTCACCGTCAGAGCACCGGAGCGACATACTACGATGTCTGCCCAGTCATAGGCCGCCGCCATGTCATCGATAAACTCGGTCACTTTGTGCTGCGTCTGTCCGACTTTTTCATAGTCGGCTAATACCGTTGGCAAAGCGCCCTTCCCTACCTGATGCCACAGCGTAATTCGGCTACCCAGCTGTTCAGCAACTTTTGGCATGGTTTGGTTCAGGATGCGAGCGCCTTGGCTTCCGCCAACCACCAGCACGCGAATCGGCCCCATACGGCCAGCTAAACGCTGTTGTGGGGCCGGTAGCGCCAGAACGTCTTCACGCACCGGGTTACCCACCACTGGCGCATTCGGGAATGCGCCCGGAAAAGCCTGCAATACGCGCTTAGCAATCTTAGACAGCCAGCGGTTGGTTAAACCGGCAATCCCATTCTGTTCATGCAGCACAACCGGAACACCACACAGCCACGCAGCCAAACCACCAGGGCCAGAAACATATCCGCCCATGCCTAAAACAGCGTCTGGCTTATAGGCTTTCATAATGGCTTTAGCTTGGCGAACCGCGCGGAAAATGCGGATTGGCGCACCTAACTGGGCCTTCAATCCTTTACCACGCAGGCCAGAAATCTGAATAAAATCAATTTCTATGCCGTGCTGTGGAACCAACTGGGCTTCCATTCGATCGGCGGTGCCTAACCAACGCACCTGCCATCCTTGAGCCTGCAAATAATGCGCAACGGCTAAACCAGGGAACACATGCCCACCGGTGCCACCCGCCATTACCATCAGGCGTTTATTCTGTTGATGATCAGCGTTGCTACTCATCGGGAACCCCTTACTACCGCCTGTGCTTTTTCCAGACGAGTTTCATAATCAATGCGTAACAGTAATACCAATGCGGTCGACATAATCAGCAAGCTGGAACCACCGTAACTAATTAGCGGCAACGTCAGACCTTTCGTCGGTAACATCCCTGCGGCAGCCCCAACGTTAACCAGTGCCTGAAAACTAAACCAAATACCGATGGCGCAGGCTAAAAAACCGGAAAAGCGCTGATCTGCCTCTAACGCGCGACGTCCGATGGACATAGCACGAAAAGCGACGAAGAATACCATTAACAAAGCAAGAACCACACCGAAATACCCAAGTTCCTCGCCTAAAATTGAGAAAATAAAGTCGGTGTGCGCTTCAGGTAAATACTCCAGTTTTTGCACCGAGTTACCCAAGCCCTGTCCCCAGAATTCACCGCGGCCAAAGGCCATCAGCGATTGCGTCAGCTGGTAACCACTGCCGAAAGGATCGGCCCATGGATTCCAGAACGACGTCACGCGGCGCATACGATACGGTTCTGCAATAATCAGTAACACAACGGCAAAAATACCGGAGCCGATAATGGCTAAGAATTGCCACATTTTGGCACCCGCCAAGAACAGCAAACCGAGCGTGGTAACGAACAACACCACCACGGTACCTAAGTCAGGCTGAGCCAGCAGCAGCACCGCTAATACCACCATCACGCCCATCGGTTTACAGAAGCCCCAGAAGTTCGAGCGAACCTCTTCAACTTTGCGCACCAGATAGCTGGAGAGATAGCAAAACAGCGCCAGCTTGGAGATCTCTGCGGGCTGAATACGTAGCGGACCAAACGCAATCCAACGCGAAGCACCGTTCACCGAGCTACCGACCACGAGAACAATCAGCAGCATAGCAACGGCCATTAGCAATAATGCGTTGCTATAGCGCTGCCAGATTTCCATCGGCACACGCAGCGTCACCATCGCCAATCCAAACGCCAATGCCAGATACAGCGCATCACGTTTCGCAAACAGGAAAGGATCGTCTGCCAAACGTTGACCAATTGGCATGGATGCTGATGTCACCATCACAAAGCCAATTGCCGCCAAACCAAAGGTCAGCCAGAGCAAGGTGCGATCGTATAGCACCACCATCGCAGCATCGCTCTCGCCCGCCCCCATCACCCACTCACGCAAACGCGTGATTAAGCCAAAATGTGGCAACGAGAATTTAGGGCGCGGTAACCGCGGGAGTCGCAGACGCATCAGCCAAGCTCCTTGGCTAAACGGCTGAATTCGTCGCCGCGTTGTTCAAAGCTTTTAAACTGGTCAAGGCTCGCGCAGGCCGGAGATAACAGAACCATATCGCCGGTTTTCACTTTGGCAGCAATCATTCGCATCGCTTGTTCCATGGTCTCTGTCTGCTCGGCAATCTCAGGACGCAAAGCAGCCAGCTGCGCGCCATCGCGACCAAAGCAGTACAAACGGACGTTATCGCCCTGCAGGTATGGCGCCAATGCGCTGAAGTCTGCTGATTTACCATCGCCGCCGAGCAACAGATGCAAAGTGCCATCAACGTGTAAACCATTGAGCGCAGCTTCAGTGCTGCCAACGTTGGTAGCTTTGGAATCATTAATCCAACGCACGCCGTTATGTTCCAATGACAGCTGGAAGCGATGTGCCAAACCGGTGAAGGTCGTTAGTGCTTTTAAGCTTGAAGCTCGTGGAATACCAACAGCATCCGCTAGCGCTAACGCAGCCAATGCGTTAGTGAAGTTATGTTTGCCGGTGACTTTCATTTCACGCGTATTGAGAACTTTTTCACCACGCACGCGCAGCCAAATCTCACCCTGCTGGCGATTCAAATGATAATCGCCCACGTCAGCACCAAAACTCACGCAGCGGGAATCTGCACCGCGAATCGGCATCGTGAGTGCGTCGTCGGAGTTAACCACGCAAACTTTGGCATTCTCATACACGCGCAGCTTGGCAGCGCGATATTGCTGCAATCCAAGCGGGTAGCGATCCATGTGATCTTCGGTAACATTCAGGATCGTGGCCGCAGCCGCTCGCAGGCTATTGGTGGTTTCTAACTGGAAGCTAGAGAGTTCAAGCACGTAAAGATCGCACTCTTGCTTAAGCAGCATTAACGCAGGCAAACCGATATTGCCGCCCACGCCAACGTTCCAGCCCGCAGATTTAGCCATTTCGCCCACTAACGTTGTCACGGTACTTTTACCGTTAGACCCCGTAATGGCCACAATGGGTGCCTGCGCTTCGCGACAAAACAGCTCGATATCCCCCACGATCTCAACACCCGCCTCTGCCGCCACGCTGAGCGCAGGAGAGGCAAGTGCAATTCCGGGACTTGCAACGATGAGGTCGGCATCCAGCAGCCACTCTTGGTTCATATCACCCAAGTGACGCTCAACGTTTTCCGGCAGCTTATCCAGCCCCGGTGGAGAAATACGGGTATCGATAACACGCGGCGTTACGCCACGTGCCAAGAAGAAATCAACGCATGACAGGCCCGTAAGCCCGAGGCCAATGATGACGACTTTCTTACCCTGATAGTCCACCATATTAACGCACCTTCAAGGTTGCCAGGCCAATCAGCACCAGCATCAGAGAGATAATCCAGAAGCGCACGATAACGCGAGGTTCTGGCCAGCCTTTCAGTTCATAGTGGTGATGGATTGGCGCCATACGGAAAATTCGCTGACCGCGTAGTTTGAAGCTGCCCACCTGCAAAATAACCGAGAGGGTTTCCATCACAAATACGCCGCCCATAATTACCAGTAGGAATTCCTGACGCAGCAGCACAGCAATCGTACCCAGCGCACCACCCAAAGCCAGCGAGCCGACATCGCCCATAAAGACCTGAGCCGGATAAGTGTTAAACCATAAGAATCCAAGCCCTGCACCGACAATGGCCGTGCAGACAATCACCAGTTCACCTGCGTGACGCAAATAAGGAATATGCAGGTAAGCAGCAAAGTTCACGTTACCGGTCGCCCAAGCCACCAGCCCCATCCCTGCCGCTACGAAAACGGTAGGCATAATAGCCAATCCGTCTAAACCATCGGTGAGGTTAACGGCGTTACTGGTACCCACAATCACAAAGTAGCTCAGCAGGATATACAGCAGACCCAGCTGCGGCATGACATCCTTGAAGAAGGGAACCACCAGCTCGGTTGCCGGAGTCCCTTTACCGATAGAGTACATGGCAAAAGAAACTACCAGCGCGATCACCGACTGCCAGAAGTACTTCCAGCGCGCAATCAGGCCCTTGGTATTTTTACGTACCACTTTGCGATAATCATCAACAAAGCCAACAACGCCGTAGCCGAGCAATACAAACAGCACGCACCAGACGTAAGGGTTAGAGGGATATGCCCACATCAAGACAGAAATGGTGATGGAGGTCAGGATCATCAGACCGCCCATCGTTGGCGTACCGCGTTTGCTGAAATGTGACTCAGGACCGTCGTTACGAACAACTTGACCGAAAGACATCTTTTGCAGGCGAGCAATCATTCGCGGCCCAATCCACAGCGACAGGAACAGCGCCGTCAATAAACTGACAATGGCGCGGAACGTCAGATAGGAAAAGACGTTGAAGCCGGAATAGTATTTGACCAAGTGTTCGGCCAGCCAGACTAACATGATTGATTCTCCTGCATTTCCTGCACAGATAAGCCTCGTACTACCTGCTCCATAGCGGCACTACGTGAACCTTTAACTAAAATGGTGATCGCCGCATGTTCGCATAACAGGTTTTTTAGGCGCTCAATCAGAGCCGTTTTGTCCGTGAAATGTTCACCACAACCACTGGTCTCGCTGATGAGATGGCTTAAACGCCCAACGCTCAGCACTTTATCAATCCCCGCCTCGCGAGCCGCAATGCCCACCTGACGATGACAATCTTCTTCTTCAGCGCCCAACTCGCCCATATCACCCACTACCATGACGCGATAGCCAGGCATTGAGCCCAACACCTGCGCTGCCGCGGTCATAGAGCCCACGTTGGCGTTATAGGTATCATCGAGAATCAGCTGTTCTGAATTCAAACGGATCGGGAATAAACGTCCGGGAACCGCTTTGAGTTCGCTTAATCCGTTGCGCACATTCTCAAGCGTTGCACCTACCGACATCGTCAGCGCAGCCGCCGCAAGCGCATTCGCGATATTGTGGCGACCCGGCAACGGCAGAACCACCGGCGCAGTACCAAACGGCGTGTGCAGATTAAATTCGGTGCCTTGATGTGTCACGCGGACATCGCTGGCAAAGAAATCCACTGACTCGGCGGCCTGCGGAGAAAAACGCCATACACGCTGGTTGGCGATCTTTTCCTGCCAATGCGGCCAGTCGTTATTATCGGCATTGATAATGGCAGTACCGTTTGCGGCCAAACCATCAAAAATCTCACCTTTAGCTTTGGCAACACCGGCTAAGGAGCCGAAACCTTCCAAATGCGCCGCCGCCAGATTATTGACTAAGGCGCTTTCAGGCTTAACTAAATTTACCGTGTAGGCAATTTCGCCCACGTGGTTGGCGCCCAGCTCGATCACCGCATATTCATGCTGTGGCTCAAGGCGTAATAACGTCAGCGGCACGCCGATGTCATTATTAAAATTGCCGGAGGTATACAGCACGTTGCCACATTGGCGCAGAATCTCCGCGCTCATCTCTTTCACCGACGTTTTACCCGATGAACCGGTAAGCGCGATAACGCGAGCGGGCATTTGCTGACGAATCCATGCGCCAAGTAACCCCAGCGCAATACGCGTATCGGCAACCACAATCTGCGGAGCATCAATCGGTAAGTGTTTACTTACTAGTAAAGCACCAGCGCCCTGACTCACAGCATCGGCCGCAAAATCATGAGCATCAAACTTTTCGCCTTTCAACGCGATAAATAAGCAGCCGTCGGTTAACTTGCGCGTATCGGTCACAACATCAGTAATTTGTGTATCAGCACCAATCAACTGACCGTTAACTGCCTCGGCGATGGCCTGCAAAGAAACAGGGATCATGCTATCACCCCCAGCAGACGTGCTACGGTCACGCGATCTGAATAATCTAAACGGCGATTGCCGACCAGTTGATAATCTTCATGGCCTTTGCCTGCCACGAGAATCACATCATCAGGCTTAGCCTGCATGATGGCTCCGGTAACGGCTTCAGCACGGCCAGAAACGGCCTGTGCGCGGCCTGCATCAAGCATACCGTTCAGAATATCGGCCATGATGGCACGAGGCTCTTCACTACGCGGGTTGTCGTCAGTGACAACAACGCGATCGGCATATTGTTCGGCAATCGCCCCCATAAGTGGGCGCTTACCTTTATCGCGATCGCCGCCGCAGCCAAATACGCACCACAGCTGGCCTTTGCAGTGCAAACGCGCTGCTTCAAGCGCTTTCTCTAGTGCATCCGGCGTGTGCGCATAGTCAACAACAACGGTTGGCTTGCCAGGAGCTGCGAACACTTCCATGCGGCCACATACGGGTTGCAGCTGAGCGGAGCTTTTGCACAGTGCTTCTAATGGATAACCAATAGCTAACATAGTAGCGGCAGCAACCAGCAAATTGCTGACGTTAAAGGCTCCCATCAAGCGGCTTTCCAGCAAGCCTTTACCCCATGAAGAGTCAAAGCTGATACTTGCGCCACCATCGTGGTAATCAACGTCGGTCGCTGAAACCCAGCGCCCAGACCAATTTTCTGGCAAGCGCTGTTCCATGGTTACGGCAACGGCATCTGGAGACTTAGCCAACCAGCGCTGACCGACTTCGTCGTCAGCGTTAATAATTTTTTCACCGCCGTGGTGAGTGGAGAACAGCAGCCATTTGGCCTGTTCGTAATGCGCCATATCACCATGGTAATCCAGATGATCGCGGCTCAGGTTGGTGAATACCGATGCGGCAAACGGCAGAGCGGCAACGCGGTCTTGCACCAAACCATGGGAAGAGACTTCCATCGCAGCCAGCGTGGCGCCTTGAGACACCAAGCTGCGCAGTAAATGCTGCACATCAACCGCTGAACCAGTGGTGTTTTCACTTGGATGAACTTGCCCCAACAGGCCGTTGCCGACCGTTCCCATTACCGCACTGGTTTCGCCTAATAGCTGGCCCCACTGTGCCAACAATTGGGTAATGGTCGTTTTGCCGTTGGTTCCTGTTACGCCGATTAAGCGCAAATCAGCACCCGGCTGATGGTAAAAGCGTCCTGCCAACGCGGATAAGCGCTGGTTTAACTGACTCAGGTAGATAACGGGAACGCCGTGGCTCTCGCGAACGGTGCCATCTTCTGCTTCCCCATCTGCCTCAGCGATGACTGCAGCAACGCCTTGCGCTATCGCTTGCGGAATATAACGGCGACCATCTGCCGCGTGGCCAACGATCGCCACAAACAGATCACCCGCAGCCGCAACGCGGCTGTCTAATGTCATCTCTCGCAAAACGCGCTCCGGAGCATCTGCTACCCAAGGAGCCAAAAGCGCGCGCAAATTACGATCTGCCACCTGAACCCTCTTTTTTATTGTTCACTAATTCGTTTTTATCACCCGTGGGCAACGCATCCGGCTCAACGTTCATGGTGCGCAGAACGCCGCCCATGATAGCGCCAAAGATCGGAGCGGATACCGCACCACCGTAATACTTCCCTGCCTGCGGATCGTTAATGACCACAACCAGAGCAAATCGAGGATTACTTGCTGGCGCAACGCCAGCGGTATAAGCAATGTATTTGTCTACATAACGGCCATCTGGACCGACTTTTTTCGCGGTCCCGGTTTTAATCGCGATGCGATAGCCTTTGATTGCTGCTTTCGTCCCACCGCCGCCCGGCAACGCAACGCTTTCCATCATGTGCACAACCGTACGAACGATGGGCTCAGGGAATACGCGTTCGCCCGGAACCGGTGGATCGACTTTGGTAATCGACAGCGGACGATAAATCCCGAGGCTGCCAATCGTTGCATAGACACGTGCTAGCTGTAACGGCGTTACCATTAGCCCATATCCGAAAGAAAAGGTGGCCCTCTCTATGTCAGACCACCGTTGTTTTTTTGGGTACATGCCACTGCTTTCTCCGACCAGCCCCAAATTGGTCGCCTTACCCAATCCAAAGTGCGAGTAGGTTTCTACCAGCGCAGAGGACGGCATCGCTAACGCCAGCTTTGACACACCGACGTTACTCGACTTCTGTAGAATCCCCGTAATGGAGAGTTCTGAGTAACGGGCCACGTCTTTAATCTGGTGCCCGTTAACAAAATAAGGGAGCGTATTCAGTACGCTATTCTCTTTCACCACGTTGTGCTGTAACGCGGTCATCACCACCATCGGCTTCACCGTGGAACCCGGTTCGAAGATGTCGGTAATAGCGCGGTTACGCATGGTTTCTTTTGGCGTATCGGTCAAGTTATTTGGGTTATACGACGGGCTATTGGCCATCGCCAACACTTCACCGGTATTCACATCGACCAGCACAGCAGTACCGGATTCCGCTTTGTTAAATGCCACCGCGTTATTCAACTCACGGTAAACCAGCGCCTGTAGGCGTTCATCGATGCTAAGCGCCAAGTTATGTGCGGCTTGGCTATCCACTGAGGAAATATCTTCAATCACGCGGCCAAAACGGTCTTTACGGACGGTACGTTCACCCGGCTGGCCGGTTAGCCAGCGGTCAAAGCTCTTTTCAACGCCTTCAATCCCCTGACCGTCAATGTTGGTCACCCCAATGATGTGAGCGGTTACTTGCCCTGCAGGATAATAACGGCGGGACTCTTGCTTGAGGAAAATACCCGGCAGCTTCAGCTTATGGATGTAATCAGCCATCGCCGGATTCACCTGACGAGCGAGGTAGACAAATCGCCCTTTCGGGTTGGCATTGATGCGCGCGGCCATTTTATCCAGCGGCATTTCTAGTGCATCGGCCAACGCTTTCCAACGCGAGTCCAACGTGATGCCACCACGTTCATTCACTTCCTTCGGATCGGCCCAGATGGCATTAACAGGCACGCTCACCGCCAACGGGCGGCCAGCGCGATCGCTAATCATCCCGCGCGAAGTCAGAATAGGCTGCGTACGCAAAGAGCGCGCATCGCCTTCACGCACTAAGCGGTCGGGATTAATCACCTGCAAATAAGCCACGCGGCCTAACAAACCCATCAAGGCAATAAATATGCACCCACAGAGCAACGCAAAACGCCAGCTGACAAAGCTGGCCTGATCTTCCTGACGCTTTAACTTTCCGGGTCGCACTGCTTTCATTGATTACACATTTACCTACGTCGGAGGTGGTCTGTTGAAAACATCGTTAAATCATTGCTTAACAACAATATTTTCTTGAGATGGATCTACGTGCTGCATCTGCAGCTTCTCGGTGGCGATACGCTCGACACGGCTGTGATCACCTAACGCATTCTCTTCCAAAATCAGGTTGCGCCACTCGATATCCAGAGCATCGCGTTCGAGTACCAGCTGCTCACGCTGTGCGGTTAGCAAGCGTGTTTTGTGCGTGGTCGTCACCACAAGCACTGCCGATACCAAAACACCGATAAACAGAATCAGAGGCAGTTTACCGTGGCGGAGAATATCTCCGCCGATAACGGCAACTAGCGTATGGCGCTCATTGCCGATCATTCTGTCGTCCTTTCCGCAAAGCGCAGCACCGAGCTACGAGCACGTGGGTTAGCATTAACTTCCTCACCGCTCGGTTTCATTTTGCCCAACGCTTTCAGCTTACGTCCGCCCTGACTGCGCAGCTGCGCCTCTGTCAGAGGAATACCCGCAGGAACCTGTGGTCCACGGCTATGATGACGAATAAACTGTTTTACGATACGGTCTTCCAGCGAATGGAAACTGATAATCGACAGGCGACCTTCCGGAGCGAGAATCTCCAGCGCACCGTTGAGCGCGCGCTCGATCTCTTCCAGTTCGCTATTGATATAAATACGAATCGCTTGGAAGCTGCGCGTTGCCGGATGCTTGTGTTTTTCACGGAATGGGCTGGCATTTGCAATCAGCGTAGCCAGCTCATGCGTGCGGGTCATTGGCTCCAGACGATTACGTTCCACGATGGCGCGCGCAATACGCTTGGCAAAGCGCTCTTCGCCAAAGGTCTTCAACACCCAAGCAATATCTTCTTCTTCCGCTTTCATCAGCCATTCAGCCGCGGATAAACCACGCGTTGGGTCCATACGCATGTCCAACGGCCCATCTCGCATGAAGGAGAAGCCGCGTTCAGCATCATCGAGCTGCGGGGAGGAAACGCCCAAATCGAGAAGAACGCCGTTGATTTGGCCTTCTAGGCCGAGTTCGCGTACATAGCTCGCCATATCGGAAAACGGGCCATGAACAATAGAGAAACGTGGATCGGTGATTTCTGCTGCGGCGGCAATAGCCTGCGGGTCACGATCGATAGCCACTAAGCGTCCTTCTGGCCCAAGCTGGGACAAAATAAGACGTGAGTGACCACCGCGACCAAAAGTGCCATCAATGTAAATGCCGTTACTGCGCAGATTAAGGCCGTTCACAGCCTCATCCAGCAACACGGTCTTGTGTTGGTAATTTTCTTCTGACATGACTATAACGACAAATCCTGTAGCCGCTCGGATAAAGGCTCCGTTGCGGTCTGTTGTGCGTCAATATCTTCCTTGACTTGTTGATACCAGTTTTCTTCATCCCACAGTTCAAACTTATTGAACTGCCCAACTAGCATCACTTGTTTTGTAAGCCCAGCATGCTGACGCAACGTACTTGCAATCAGCAATCGACCGGCGCTATCCATCTGGCATTCGCTGGCATGACCTAGCAGCAGACGCTGAATGCGACGCTCGACAGGATTCATACTCGAAAGACGCGATAGTTTTTGTTCAATCACTTCCCACTGCGGAAGTGTGTAGAGCAACAGGCATGGCTGGTGGAGATCGATGGTGCAAACCATTTGACCTTGCGATTCCTCAAGCAGTAATTCGCGATAGCGCATTGGAACCGCTAAGCGTCCTTTACCGTCAAGGTTGATGGTTGTTGCGCCACGAAACATACCTAAATTACCCCTCGTTGCCCCATCTCACCACTTTACACCACAAATTCCCACATAAGGAAGTTTACGGAGGGTAGGAAAACCTTGTCAAGCCAGAGCGGATGCGGTTTGGGATTATTTTTACCTGAAGTGAAATTAAAACCATTCACTACGAAAACTCTGAAAGAGAAATAATAAAATTAACATCATGATAAATTAAGGGAAATTCTTGGAAGGGAGTGTTACTAACGAGAAACACAAAATTTTTACCAAAAATTAAAATTTAACCAGACTTTGCAATATAGCTCTCATTTTGAACATGTCTTGTATAATTTACATACGCTTTACAGTAGTAAATAGAAAGCTAATTCGACCTAAGCTAATCGCCGTCAGGAAATTAAAAATACCTTTAAAAATCAATAAAATAATTTAATTACAATTCAATATAGTTTTTCTGATAACCATTTTATCTCACTTTATCCCGAGATAATAATCGGTTTGAAGATTAATTATCTAACTGCCTTTTTTCAAAAGTAATTAAGTGTTTCGTTCTCTCAATCCTTTCCACCTCAGATAGTTCTCAAATATTCATTTTTATTTTATTCAGGCCATTATTAGAACAACACAAACCATTCATTATCCTTCCCTGTACAATTTCCATCCAACAAATTGAATAAGAACATAAAAATTAACAGCATGGTGAGAAATCATGCATTTTGCCCATTCTTGTCATTTGCGCAGATTTTTGTAGCAAATCCGTCTTTAAATAATAATTTTTCACTAGTTAAAAAACACACAGCAAACATGTATGCTATTCATACAAAAATAAGCAGTTCATAAAACCATTAAGAACGATAAACCACAGTATTAATGACTAGTTTCAACATGGAGTTAGCCGTTATGTTTTCATCCGATTCCCGTGCTCGTAGTGCAGCCGCCGATATTTTTGCACTGGTGGTTTATTCTTTCATTGTCGGTATGGCGATTGAAGTCTTTCTCTCTGGAATGAGCTTTAGCCAATCACTGTCATCTCGCCTACTTTCCATTCCGGTCAACATTCTTATCGCTTGGCCGTATGGCATATATCGTGATTGGTTTATTCGTCAGTCACAGCGTTGCAGCCCAACTGGTACGGCAAAAATCGTGGCCGATCTGCTTGCCTATGTCTCTTTTCAGTCGCCGGTATACGCCATTATTTTGTGGTCTGTGGGTGCCGACGGTGCGCAAATTATCGCGGCGGTCACCAGTAACGCCGTGGTATCGATGGCAATGGGCGTCGCCTACGGCTATTTTTTAGATTATTGCCGCAGGTTGTTTAAAGTGTCTGCCCATACCAATAAAGTTCAGGTCAATAAAGTACAGGCGTAAAAAAAGCGCCGGTTGCCACCGGCGCCTTCTCACTTCATCGTTTTACTTAATTCTTTCAACATTACATCCGGTTAAGGCGACCACGCTTGAGCAGTACACGGCGCATTCGGCTTAAACCCGCTTTCGGCTTCTTCGGCTCATCTAAACTCGCCAACACTAATTCCAGCACGCGTTCGGCAATATCACGATGACGCTGCCCTACCGATAAAACAGGGCAATCGAGGAAATCCAGTAGTTCATTGTCGCCAAAGGTCGCAATCGCAAGATCGGTTGGTAAATGCCCATGATGCTTCAGCGTGACATCCAGCACCCCCTGCAAAAGCGGGAATGACGTGGTGAACAAAGCCTGCGGCATTTCATTATCTTTAAGCCAATTAGAGAACGCCACGCCTGCAGCATCGCGTTCGTAGCTATTGGTGTAAAGATATTGTACTTCTCGCGGATCGTCACGCCATGCGTCTCTGAATCCCTGCTCGCGTAAGAAGCTCACCGATAGCTCAGGCAAAGCGCCGAGATACAGAACCGATTTAGCAGGGAATTTGCGTAATTCCTCCGCCAACATCTCGGAATCCTCACGATCGGCCCCCACAACGCTAATAAAGTTTTCAGGATCTAACGCGCGATCCAGCGCAATGATCGGCAAAGGATCGTTGACCCAACGCTGATAGAACGGGTGTTCTGGCGGCAGTGCGGTAGAAACAATGATCGCATCAACCTGACGCTGTAACAGGTGCTCAATGCACCGCATTTCGTTGTCTGGCTGATCTTCTGAACAGGCAATCAATAGTTGATAGCCTCTTTGGCGTGCCTGACGCTCCAGATAGTTTGCAATGCGGGTGTAGCTGGTGTTTTCCAAATCAGGAATCACCAGCCCAATAGAACGGGTGCGGCCAGCACGTAAACCTGCAGCCACGGCGTTTGGATGATAGTTATGCTCACGTACCACAGCCATCACTTTTTCAACCGTTTTATCACTCACACGGTACTGTTTGGCCTTACCGTTAATGACATAACTGGCCGTCGTCCGCGAAACTCCAGCAAGACGCGCGATTTCATCCAACTTCACGTTATCCCCTTACGCATCAAATTAATTAAGAAGACCGAATGGTCGTCAATACAAATGATCTAACCGCATAAAGAAGAAAGGAGCAACCGCTTTTGCTGAATGGCATCAGCAAATAAGAAAAAGTAAGAGGCCCAGCACAAAGCTGAGCCTCTAAATAGCACTATTACACAGAAAATTGACCTGTGTTAACGCATTATTTTGTCACCACGAGATACCCCGACAACACCTGAACGAGCTACTTCAACAATTTCAGCAACCTCTCGTACGGCGCTTAGGAAGGCATCGAGCTTGTCACTGGTGCCAACTAGCTGAACTGTGTAAAGCGCCGCGGTGACATCCACGATCTGCCCACGGAAAATATCGGTGCTACGCTTTACTTCTTCACGCCCATAACCCGTTGCTTGCAGCTTCACTAACATAATCTCACGCTCAACGTGCGAGCCCTGCACCAACTCGCTCACGCGTAGGACATCTACCAGTTTGTGGAGCTGTTTTTCAATTTGCTCAAGCACTTTCGCATCACCAACGGTTTGGATCGTCATACGCGAAAGCGTGGGATCGTCCGTTGGAGCAACGGTCAAGCTTTCAATGTTATAGCCACGCTGAGAGAACAGGCCCACCACGCGGGACAGTGCGCCTGATTCGTTTTCCAGTAGTACAGATAAAATCCGGCGCATTATTAAGTCCTCTCCGTTTTGCTTAACCACATTTCGTCCATTGATCCGCCGCGGATTTGCATCGGATAAACGTGCTCAGTTTCATCAATGGTAACGTCGACAAACACTAAACGATTCTTCACCGCCAGCGCCTGCTCCAGCTTGCTTTCTAGCTCATCAGGCGTGCGGATTGAGATCCCAACATGCCCGTAAGCCTCAGCCAGCTTCACAAAATCCGGCAATGACTCCATGTAAGACTGTGAATGACGACCTGCATAGATCATGTCTTGCCACTGCTTCACCATGCCAAGGAAACGGTTGTTCAGATTCACCACCACCACAGGCAAATCATATTGCAGTGCCGTAGACAGCTCTTGAATATTCATCTGAATACTGCCGTCACCGGTGACACAAATCACGGTTTCTTCCGGCAATGCTAATTTGATCCCCAGTGCCGCAGGTAAGCCAAAGCCCATGGTGCCGAGGCCTCCCGAATTCACCCAGCGGCGTGGTTTATCAAAACCGTAGTACAAGGCGGCAAACATCTGATGTTGACCCACGTCCGAAGCAACGTACGCCTCACCGTGGGTTAATCGGTGGAGAGTTTCAATAACCTGCTGCGGTTTAATGCGACCGCTGTTCGTGTCATAGCTCAGGCATTTACGGGCACGCCATTGAGCGATGTTTTGCCACCAATCACGCAGGCCATCAAAATCTTGCTTGGCTTCTTTCTGCCCCAGCAGCTCCAAGAAAGTCGCTAATGCCTCTTTAGCATCACCAACGATCGGAATATCGGCATCAACGGTTTTGGAGATTGAGGTAGGATCGATATCGATATGTAGCACTGTCGCATTGGGACAGTACTTTGCCAGATTGTTGGTGGTACGATCGTCGAAACGCACACCGACGGCAAAAATAACGTCGGCGTTGTGCATCGCCATATTGGCTTCGTAAGTGCCGTGCATACCCAGCATGCCTAGGCTTTGAGCGTGAGATGCGGGGAAGCCTCCCAAGCCCATCAGCGACGTTGTCACTGGAATATTCAAGCGTTCGGCTAACTGACGCAGTTCCTCGTGACAACCAGAGCTAATCACGCCGCCACCGGCATAAATAATCGGCTGTTTTGCCGCCAGCAGCGTTTGCAGCGCGCGCTTAATCTGGCCACGATGCCCTTGTAAAGTTGGGCTATACGAACGCATTTTGACGTTTTCAGGATAGGAATACGGCAGCTTAATCGCCGGATTCATGATGTCTTTAGGCAAATCAACGACCACGGGCCCCGGACGTCCTGTGGAAGCCAAATAGAATGCTTTTTTGATAATGGTTGGAATATCTTCAGTGTGCTTCACTAAAAAACTGTGCTTCACCACGGGTCGTGAAATCCCGACCATATCGCACTCCTGAAAGGCATCATTACCAATCAGAGACGTGGCGACCTGACCTGAAATAACCACCATCGGAACCGAGTCCATATAAGCGGTCGCAATACCGGTAATGGCATTTGTTGCTCCTGGGCCTGAAGTCACCAGCACCACGCCCACTTCTCCGGTTGCACGCGCAAAACCGTCGGCCATGTGCACTGCGCCTTGCTCGTGGCGTACGAGGACGTGTTCAATTCCTCCAACCGTGTGCAGGGCGTCGTAAATATCAAGAACGGCCCCGCCCGGATAACCGAATACATGCTTCACGCCCTGATCGATTAACGATCGAACGACCATCTCGGCTCCTGACAACATCTCCATGGGTTTGCCTCCAGGCTGACTTTGCGTAGGTATCATATTCAGGGTGGATCCCTGTTTTTTTGTGTGTTGTGTTTGATTCATTACCTTAACGTGGGAATAACAAGTGCGCAAACGGCAAACGGATGGAGAAAAGAGAGGAAGTTACAACCTTACTGCATTCAGCCATTTTTTAGGAATAAAACGCTGAGGGTCACGGAATTAGCTCCGCGCTTATCGCTGCGGTCAGCCAAATTACAGAACTAAATCATTCTCTCACGACAAAATATGCGAGTGCCGTTTGAGAAAAGAAAACGGCCAGTAAAACTACTGGCCGTTGAGCAAAATCCGTTTACCGCTATCGTTCCAAATACATGGATTCAATTTCCAGCTGGTAACGAGAGTTAATGATCTTGCGACGCAGCTTGAGCGTTGGTGTTAGCTCGCCCTGCTCCATGGAGAATGCCTCTGGCAGCAGAGTAAACCGTTTAACCTGCTCAAACTTGGCTAAGCCTTTCTGCATTTCACGCAGGCGTAAATCAAACATCTCAACGATATGACTATGACGCAGCAGATCTAAGCGATCGTGATATTTCAGGTTGATCGACTTAGCGTACTCTTCCAAAGATTCAAAACACGGAACGATCAGCGCAGACACAAATTTACGCGCATCAGCGATAACCGCAACCTGCTCGATAAAACGATCCTGCGCTAAGGTGCCTTCAACCATCTGTGGCGCAATGTATTTACCGTTAGAGGTCTTCATCAAGTCTTTCAGACGCTCAGTAATAAACAAATTGCCGTTCTCATCTAATGCCCCTGCATCACCGGTTTTTAACCAGCCATCTTCAGTAAAGGTCGCGGCGGTTTCCAGCGGTTTATTAAAGTAGCCACACATGACGATAGGACCCCGTACCTGAATTTCATTTTCATGACCGATACGGACTTCAACGTCAGGTAATGGTTTACCAATAGAACCAAAGCGAAAATCGTTCTCTTCCCAGCAAGACACCGTGGCGCAGGTTTCTGTCATGCCATAACCGTATTTAATGTTGGCACCCAGCGCTTGGAAAAACAGGATGACATTATCATCCAGCTTTGCACCAGCGGCTGGCAGAAAACGCACTCGCCCACCTAAAATTCCACGCAGTTTGCTGAGAACGAGCTTGTCGGCCAGCTTATGCATTGCGGCTAGCGCAGGGCTTGGTTTGCGGCCAGTACGCTCGGTCAGGAAACATTTTTCCCCCACCCAAATAGCCCACTTAAACATGGCACGCTTATGCCACTTCGCCTGAGCCACTTTTTCATGGATGGCACTGAAGATTTTCTCGTAAAAACGCGGAACGGCACACATAACGGTAGGCTTCACCGATTGCATCGCCTCGCGCACCTGATTGGTATCGCCAAGGTAAACATTCTGTGCGCCAGAGTGCATCACATAGAAGCTCCACGCACGTTCAAATACGTGAGAAAGTGGCAGGAAGCAGAGAGAAACATCATCGGCAGTAACGGTTAAACGCTCATCATGCAGGCGGAGTTGCGCCCCCATATTGGTGTAATTCAGCATCACACCTTTTGGCTCGCCGGTGGTACCGGAGGTATAAATTAGCGTGAACAAATCGCTCATATCAGCCTGAGCAATACGTTCGGCCAACTGCGGCAAATAAGACTCTTGTGCGCTAGCGGCAAAATCGTCCAGCGTGCAGGCGATTTCACAGCCCTGCATGTCAATGTTGTCCGACATAACAATAATGCGTTCTAGCTGCGGGCAAACACCGCGCAGCGCTAGTGCCGCATTATATTGAGATTGACCGTCAACAAATAGGATGCGCACGTCAGCATCATTAAGCACAAAGGCTGTCTGTCCGGCGGTATTTGTGGAGTACACCGGAACGGTGATCGCGCGCAGATGTAAAATAGCCAGATCGACCAAGGTCCAAGAAACTGAGTTGTGAGCAAAGATAGCCACACGATCCTGCACATCAACGCCTAAAGCGCACAATGCTAGCGCGAGTTTCTCAACCCGACGCCCTACTTGTTGCCAAGTAAATGAAGTTTCGCCTTGAGCAGACCACTCACGTAGCGCAACACGCTGCGGTATGGTTTTGATCTGCTGCTGAATTCGTTCAACTAGATGGTATTTATTTAACTCATTGATCATAGAAGAAGTTCATTGAATTTATCGGAATGGATGTCGCAGTAAGATATGAGTGAAAAATCTTATTCAGCTTACAGCTGTGCGCTCTTTTCGCCGAAGTCTACCTGTTCTAGCTGAAGGGTCAACGATTATTAAACGCAAAAATGTGAGTAAAGATGGGTTTTTTGAATAATTTCCCATCAAGCTATGGCGAAGGATAATGTAAATATTGAGCTCCTTCGCCACGAATGAAAAGAATTTAAAATAATATAAAAAACCAATAAAACAGCCGATAGCCTCTATAAAACACTAATACAGCAACTAATCCCAGATAACCCTAGATATAAAAAAGAGAGCTTAATGCTCTCTCTTTATTAACTTAGTTTTTTAAGCGTGCAGTTTAAAACTTACTGCCGAAATCGCTCAGTACAGCTTTCATCCATTGATGACCGCTATCACGCTCTGCGGCATGGTGCCAGCTTAGGTAACAGGTACGTTCTCTTTCCAAATCACTGAGTAACACAACAGAAAGGTTTAAGTGTTCTGCATAGTCCTCAACCAGCCAGCGCGGGGCAATAGCCACCATTTCAGTTTTAGATACCACGCTTAATACGCTGTTCATATCAGTACCTTGATATGCAACACAACGGGCTAACTCGCTCGCTTCATAATAACTACGGCTCAGCGATGAGAATAAATTCAAACCAACAACAGCATGTTGTTCAACCAAGAGTTGCTGATAGCTGACCATATTATTAATTCTTGGATGGTCCTTGGATACGGCTAAAACGAATTCATCTTTAAATAGAGGTTCGCAAGAGTATTCTTCACTTTCAAAATGACTGTAGCTGATCAAGAAATCTTTTTCTTGGTAGCGTAATTTGCGCTCAATATTTTCATTTACTGATGAGTTTAAATGTAACTGAACGTGAGACGCGCTCTCTTTAATTTGATTAAACAGTTTTGCTGTTAGTCGAATATCTAATGGGCTACAAATCGCCACATTAAATACGCGCTCACTTACCAGCGGGTTAAAGCCAGCGCCAGGGAGTTCATTCTGAACAATCTGCAATGCTTGACGGATCGAACCAAACAACTGATATGCCCGATGCGTTGGCTGGATACCACGGCCATAGCGCATGAAGAGTTCGTCGTTAAACATAATTTTCAGTCGAGCAACGGCATTACTTACCGCAGGCTGAGACATACCTAAAGCATGGGCCGCACGCGTGATATTTTGCACTTGCATAACCGCATCAAAGACAGTCAGCAAATTAAGGTCAACGTTTCTGAGTTGAACCAGTTCTGTACTTCCATTTTCGGCCAAAGACATAACCTCGTTTTGTACTGACATACATCACCTAATATAATTTATATTTCAGCATCGCGATTAGAAAATATAAGCGCGAATTAATTAAGATATGAACACAGCCGAAAATTTAAATACCAATCAGCCGTCCAGTCTGGGAGTTTTTAAACGCTATCCCTAGCTATAGAAATAAATTCAGTAATAAATAAACGATAAAAATAAATTGTTTTATTTAGAATTAGAATGACACAGAAGGCTGCCAATCACTCATTAACCTGTCATTCATTCAACACCAATGCATTCTAGTGATTAATGATTTAGTTGTACTTAAAATTCAAGGAAGCAATAGTTAACTAACAAAGAATAATAAGTATGTATATTTTAAAAAATAAGCTTCCTATCCAATTAGTTACCGTCAAAACAAACCAAGTTATAGAACAACCCCATCGTAATTAGCGCGCTAATGTTTGATTAAAATTTCAGAGACACTTCACAATCCTGTTTTACTTGATAAGCAGAACATTTATCACTACGTCAATCTGATATGAGTTTTTTTCACCTACTGAAATTCCCGTTGACAAGACTTTGGCTATCCAGTATCACTTTAAGCATTGAAATTATTCATCCAGATTAAGAGCGGAATCACATGATCCAGACTACTCGTCTCCTCAGCCTCCTCCTTCTCGCATCCAGCATGCGCGGTGAGCCTGTGGGCGGTAATCAAAACTGATTCCAACCAAACACAAGAAAGCCCGCGCAAATGCGCGGGCTTTTTTTTACACCAAAAGCAGCGCAACGCGACAAATAAGAACGATTGAGGAGCAACCTGCATGAGCCAACAAGTGATTATTTTCGACACCACGCTGCGCGATGGTGAACAAGCATTACAGGCCAGTCTGAGCGTCAAAGAAAAGATGCAAATCGCCATGGCATTAGAGCGCATGGGCGTTGACGTAATGGAAGTCGGCTTCCCAGTCTCTTCCCCTGGTGATTTTGAATCAGTTCAAACTATTGCGCGTAATATCAAAAACAGCCGAGTCTGTGGTTTGGCACGCTGTGTAGATAAAGACATCGACGTCGCCGCTGAAGCACTGCGTGTCGCTGAAGCTTTCCGTATTCATGTCTTTTTGGCTACCTCAACGCTGCATGTTGAATCAAAGTTGAAAAAATCTTTCGAGGATGTCGTCGCAATGGCGGTGCATTCCGTGAAACGTGCACGTAACTATACGGATGACGTTGAGTTTTCCTGTGAAGATGCGGGCCGTACCCCGTTAGACAATCTGTGCCGTATCGTTGAAGCCGCCATCAAGGCCGGTGCCACCACCATTAATATTCCCGACACCGTCGGTTACACCACGCCTTATCAATTTGGTGGCATCATCACCAATCTGTACGAGCGCGTACCCAACATCGATAAAGCCATTATTTCCGTGCACTGTCATGACGATTTGGGCATGTCGGTCGCCAACTCCATTACCGCAGTTCAGGCCGGTGCACGTCAGGTCGAAGGAACCATCAACGGCATTGGCGAGCGAGCGGGCAACTGCGCATTGGAAGAAGTGATCATGGCCATCCGTACGCGTTCCGAAATGCTGGGTGTGCATACCAATATTCGCCACCAAGAAATTTACCGTACCAGCCAGTTCATCAGCCAAATGTGCAATATGCCAATCCCAAGTAATAAAGCCATTGTCGGCTCCAATGCTTTTGCGCACTCTTCTGGCATCCACCAAGACGGCGTGCTGAAAAATCGCGAAAACTACGAAATCATGACCCCTGAATCGATTGGTTTGAATCAGATACAGTTGAATCTGACCTCTCGCTCTGGCCGCGCTGCCGTGAAGCATCACATGGAAGAGATGGGTTATCAGGAAGGTACCGACTTTAATCTGGACACCTTATACGATGCCTTCCTGAAACTGGCTGACAAAAAAGGACAGGTATTCGACTACGACTTAGAAGCGCTGGCGTTTATTAATAAACAACAGGAAGAGCCTGAACACTTCAGTTTGGATTACTTCAGCGTGCAGTCGGGTACCAGCGTGATGGCAACCGCATCAGTTAAATTAAACATCGGTGGAGAAATCAGCGCAGAAGCCGCCACCGGTAATGGCCCTGTCGACGCCGTGTATCAAGCCATCAACCGCATCGCTGGTTACGACATCGATATTGTTAAATACCAGCTGTCAGCGAAAGGCCAAGGTAAAGACGCACTGGGTCAGGTTGATATCGTCGCGAATTACAATGGCCGCCGCTTCCACGGCGTCGGCATTACTACCGATATCGTAGAATCTTCCGCTCAGGCGTTGATTAACGTTCTGAATAACATCTGGCGTGCGCAGCAGGTCGAAAAAGAAAAACAGCGCATCCATCAAACACAAACATCACCTTCTCATTCTAATCAGGAAGCGATCTAATTATGAGCCAAACACATCACATTGCCGTTTTACCCGGAGACGGCATCGGTCCAGAAATTATGGCGCAGGCATACAAAGTCATCGACGCCGTGCGCCAGCGCTTTGGCCTGAGAATTTCTACCAGCGAATATGACGTCGGTGGCGCAGCTATCGACAAGCACGGCACGCCTTTGCCCGCAGCAACCATTGCAGGCTGCGAACAAGCCAGCGCGATTCTGTTTGGCTCCGTCGGTGGCCCAAAATGGGAAAACCTACCGCCCGCACAGCAGCCTGAACGCGGCGCATTATTGCCATTGCGTAAACACTTCAAACTGTTTAGCAATCTGCGCCCAGCGCGGTTATATGAAGGATTAGAAGAATTTTGCCCACTGCGCAGCGATATCGCGGCGCGCGGCTTCGATATTCTGTGCGTACGTGAATTAACCGGCGGGATCTACTTCGGCCAGCCGAAAGGCCGCGAAGGCCAAGGCATGCATGAGCGTGCTTTTGACACCGAGGTTTATCACCGTTTTGAAATCGAGCGTATCGCGCGCATCGCCTTCGAAGCCGCACGCAAACGTCGTGGCAAAGTCACCTCCATTGATAAAGCGAACGTGTTGCAAAGCTCGATTTTGTGGCGCGAAATTGCTACCGAGATCGGTAAAGACTACCCAGACGTCGCGCTGAATCACATGTATATCGACAACGCGACCATGCAGCTGATTAAAGATCCGTCGCAGTTCGACGTCATGCTGTGCTCCAACATCTTCGGCGATATTTTGTCTGACGAGTGCGCCATGATCACCGGATCAATGGGCATGCTGCCTTCTGCCAGCCTGAATGAACAAGGTTTCGGTCTGTATGAACCTGCGGGTGGCTCTGCGCCAGATATCGCAGGAAAAAACATTGCCAACCCTATTGCTCAAATTCTGTCATTTGCCCTGTTGCTGCGCTATAGCCTGAATGCAGACGATGCGGCTAACGCCGTTGAGCAGGCCGTTAATAAAGCATTAGAGCAAGGCTTCCGCACCAGCGATTTAGCGGGTGATGGTAAAGCGATTTCAACCTCAGAGATGGGCGATGCGATTGCCCGCATTATCGCACAGGAGGCCTGATCATGGCGAAAACCTTATATCAAAAATTGTTTGATGCTCACGTCGTTTACGAAGCTGAAAACGAAACGCCGCTGCTGTATATCGACCGCCACTTGGTGCATGAAGTCACTTCACCACAGGCATTCGATGGGCTGCGTGCCATGGGCCGTCCTGTTCGCCAAACCAGCAAAACCTTTGCCACGATGGATCACAACGTTTCTACGCAGACTAAAGATATTAACGCCTGTGGCGATATGGCGCGTATCCAGATGCAAGAACTGATGAAAAACTGCAAAGAATTTGGCGTGCAGTTGTACGATCTGAATCATCCCTTCCAAGGCATCGTTCACGTCATCGGCCCAGAACAAGGCATGACATTACCGGGTAACACCATTGTTTGCGGCGACTCTCACACCGCAACCCATGGCGCATTCGGCGCATTGGCCTTCGGTATCGGCACTTCCGAAGTCGAACATGTTTTAGCGACCCAAACGCTGAAACAAGGCCGTGCAAAAACCATGAAAATTGAAATTGCTGGCGACGCCGCCGAAGGCATTACGGCCAAAGATATTGTGCTGGCCGTGATTGGCAAAATCGGCCACGCCGGTGGTACCGGACACGTGGTGGAATTCTGCGGCAAAGCCGTAGAAGCCCTGTCGATGGAAGGCCGTATGACGCTGTGCAATATGGCCATAGAAATGGGCGCAAAAGCAGGTTTAGTGGCACCAGACGAAACTACTTTTGCCTATCTGAAAGGTCGTCAGTTTGCGCCAAAAGACGAAAACTGGACCAAAGCCGTAGAATACTGGCGCACGCTGAAGTCTGATGAGGGCGCACAGTTTGACGCTACCGTCACGCTGAACGCTAGCGACATCGCCCCGCAGGTCACTTGGGGAACCAACCCAGGTCAGGTGATTGCCATCAACCAACCAATTCCAGCGCCTGAATCGTTTAGCGATCCAATGGAACGCGCCTCGGCAGAAAAAGCGCTGGCGTATATGAATTTGGCAGCCGGCGTTAAGCTGACCGACGTTGCTATCGACAAAGTCTTTATCGGCTCATGCACCAACTCACGCATCGAAGATTTACGTGCCGCGGCGGCTATCGCCAAAGGGCGTAAAGTTGCTAACGGCGTACAGGCCATTGTGGTTCCGGGCTCGGGTCCAGTGAAAGCACAGGCTGAATCTGAAGGTCTGGATAAAATTTTCATCGAGGCCGGTTTTGAATGGCGTTTACCGGGTTGCTCAATGTGCTTGGCGATGAACAACGATCGCTTGAATCCCGGCGAACGCTGCGCATCCACCAGCAACCGTAACTTTGAAGGCCGTCAAGGCCGCGGTGGCCGTACGCATTTGGTCAGCCCTGCAATGGCCGCCGCCGCCGCCGTGAGCGGGCATTTTGCCGACATTCGTGAATTAGCGACCGCAGCGGTCTGATAAGGAGCACTACCCATGGCTAAATTTATTCAGCACAGCGGCATCGTTGTTCCGTTAGACGCCGCGAACGTCGACACCGATGCGATCATCCCTAAGCAGTTTTTACAGAAAGTCACCCGCACCGGTTTTGGTCAGCACCTGTTTAACGACTGGCGTTTTTTAGACGATGCAGGTCAGCAACCTAACCCTGACTTCATCCTGAACCAGCCCGCCTTCAAAGGCGCAAGCATCTTACTGACGCGCGAAAACTTCGGCTGTGGCTCATCGCGCGAACACGCCCCGTGGGCATTAACCGATTACGGCTTTAAAGTGGTGATTGCGCCAAGCTTCGCAGACATTTTCTACGGCAACTCGTTTAACAATCAGCTGTTGCCCGTCACATTAAGCGAATCCGAAGTCGATGAATTGTTTGAACAGGTCAAAGCTAACCCCGGAATATCGTTCACCGTCGATCTGGAAACGCAAACCGTTCATGCGGGAGACAAAACCTATAAGTTTGAGCTAGACAGTTTCCGTCGCCACTGCATGATGAATGGCTTGGATAGCATTGGTCTGACGCTACAACACGAAGCGGCTATATCCGCTTATGAGGAAAAATTGCCGGAGTTTTTGCGCTAATTCAATCCTCTTACTTACCCCACCAAGCGCCCCCTTACCAGAGGGAGGATTAGATCGAGATAACATCACGAAACGGTTCCCTCCCCTGCGAAGGGGAGGGTTAGGGTGGGTACTGGGAGGGGGAACTAAAATTCACACCTCACCAATATCCCAACCATTTCCACCACAAACTCCCGATCACAATCCAAATCAGCAGGTTCACTACGCTGAGAATAAATCCGGTTTTCCACCACTCGCCCAAAGTTACGTAGCCCGAACCGAAGATAATCGGCGCAGTCCCCGTCCCATAGTGCGTCAATGACATCATCAGTGATGAAGAGAACGCCAGTACTAAGCCTAACAAGGCAGGCGGTGCACCCAGCGCCAGACCCGCTGCGAAGAATGCGGCGAACATTGCGGTGATATGCGCCGTGGTGCTAGCAAAAAAGTAGTGCGAATAAACATAAACCAGCGTCAGCAGGATCATCCCGCCCACCCATCCCATACCGAGATGAGAAATCGCGTTACCCACGCTCTGTGAAAGCCAACTGATCAAGCCCAGCTTGCCTAAATAGGTCGCCATCATCACCAGCGCGGCAAACCACACCACCGTGTCCCAAGCGCCTTTGTGTTTTAGCACGTCGTCCCAGCTCAAAACGCCTGTCGCCAAGAGGATCGCCAGCCCGATAAACGCCGCCGTCGTTGGGTTAACCGCCCACGCGCTGCCGAAAAGGAATGCAGGGATCCCCGCCCAAAGGCACAGCAATAACGCGAATACCCCCAAGGTGATTTTTTCCGCCAACGAAATATTCCCAAGCTCAGCTAACTTATCTTTGGCAAAGCGCGGCGCATTGGGCGTTCTTTTGATGGTTGGCGGATAGAGCCAGTAAACAATCAACGGCATTACCAACAGAGAAATGATCCCCGGCACCAACGCGGCAATCGCCCACATTGACCACGTGAGCTCAAACGTTGAGCCAGTGCCTTTCAGCAATAAGTTCACAATCAATGGGTTTGGCGCCGTGGCGGTAATAAACATCGCCGATGTAACCGGGTTAATGTTGTAGTTCACTAAAGCCAGATATCGACCAATCTTCTGCGTGGAGCCCGGTTCTGGCTTCGAGCCAAAACTGTCGGCAATAGACTTCATGATAGGGTGAATAATGCCGCCGCCGCGCGCGGTGTTACTTGGCGTCACCGGCGCTAAGGTGGTTTCGGCCAATGCCAATGCGTAGGCAATTCCTAGGGTTTTCTTACCAAACAACGAAATGAAATAGTAACCGATACGCGCCCCAAGCCCGGTTTTATTCAGGCTGAGCGATATCATGATGGAAATCCCGATGAGCCAGATCAGCTGATTGGAAAAACCACTCAGCGCGTCATCCAACGCTGCGGTAGGTTTGCCCGGATTGGTCACCTGCGTCAGCGCAACTAAAGCAATAGCAATTATCGATACCGCGCCGATCGGCATCGCTTTACCGATGATAGCGGCGATAGTACCCACAAATAGCGCGAGCAGATGCCAAGCATTGGGGCTCACGCCTTCAGGCACGGGAATGACAAACCAGATAATCAGGGCGATTGCGATGGAAATTAGAGAAGGTATAGGCTTAAGCGGTGTTAGTTTACCCATATTATTATCAACTCTTCCTAGGTGAGTCGGCATCTCCGTACCGTTGGAGATAAATAAAAAGCAGAGGAGTTTAGTGCGCAGGTAAGGTGAATTGAAATATTTTGTTTGCAGGTAATACCTATGCACTTGCATTAACGCTATATGAATAGCTCAGCTAAGGCGTTGCGCGGTATCAAAAAACGACAAATTGGTTATTTTCTTAGCAGTTAAATGGGATCGCAATGTCTAGACGATCCCACCGGTCTCACACTAAGCCTCTCGAACACGAGAACACAGAATTAAGGCCACAATCGCCAGCGCCGCCGCCAGCCAATAAACCGCATGATGCCCCAAGGTTTCAGCTAATGCGCCTTGCAGAACGCCTGCCATAATCACGCCGGTTGAAATACTGTTGGTAAATAACGTGGTCGCGCTGCCCGCCCTACCCGGCATCAAATCCTGAAAATAGAGCATGCCAATACCGGCAATAATGCCAATGAAAACGGCGTTAAACAGCTGTAATACCATCAGTGCCAGCTTAAATTTAAACAGCACCAAACCCGCATAAAACAAGACGCCGGCCGCCACCGCAAACAGCATCATGTTACGTTTGCCAAAGCGTTTAACGTAGTAGCCCGCCAGAATCATGGCCGGAATTTCTAGACCCGCTGCGGTGCCCATCAACAGTCCAGCCAAATTCTCCGGCAGGCCGAGATCTTGCGTGATATACAGCGGCATATCAATAATATACATGGTGTTGCAGGTCCACATCAGCATCGAGGATATGAACAGCAGAACCACATTCTTGTCACCAAACGCATTAGTTGGAATGACAACCGCTTCGCCCACGCTTTCAGTTCGCGGCATTGACGGTAACATCAACGCCACCAGCACGATCGCCAACACGAATACGCCTGCGGCAATCAGATACATAAACGTAAAGCCGTAGTTCAGCGCCAGCATAAACGACAACGGCGGGCCGATAACCCATGCTAAAGAAAGCTGCGCACGCATCACCGAACTAAACATCACCACTTCACTCGCCGAGCGATCGGCATATTCACGTGCCAAAGCAAAAATCTGCGGCATTCCCGTATTCGCTAGCGCGGCTAAAAATACCCCAGCGGAAATCAGCAGCAAATAACTGCGGCAAAAAGCGAATAGCAGGCAGTTTCCAACCGCCATAGCGCAGCAAAACATAATCAGTTTACGGCGATCGCCCTGACGATCGGATCGTTTCGCCAGCAGGAAGCTCACCGCGATCCCCACGATCGCATTGACGGTATAAAACAGCCCAACCCACAGCGGGCGAACCTTAACCTCTGTCGTCAAAAATAGGCTAAGCGTGGGAGCCTGAAGCGCGCCCGCAATCCCCGTCAGAAAGGCAACAATAAGAAACGCGGCATAGATAGGGTTAATTCGACGGCGGGCAGTCAACAAAGAGGTCATCCTGATTTCCTAAGCTGGCATGAGCAAATACGGCGTGTCGTACGATAACAGAACACGGATATAAAAAAACCAGCAGGTAAACCTGCTGGTCGGTGAAAAGCACCATTACTCAGAAACACTCTTTGATGTCGGAGAGACAAATGATTACTCACCTCTTTCTCTTTCATCTGCTGAAATTATCTGCGTAATATAGGGAAAGAAAAATTGATAGCTTTACCTAAAAAGGTTCCTCTTTTATGGCGACATCGCGCTTACAACATCAGTTCATTCGTTTATGGCAAAGCTTTAAGGGCCAGTCTGCGGAAACCACGCTGGGCGAGCTTGCAGAAACGCTAAGTTGTTCACGTCGTCATGTCAGAACCTTATTAAACTCGATGCAACAACAGGGTTGGCTGCATTGGCAGGCCGAGTCGGGCCGAGGAAAGCGCTCAACGCTCACGTTCCAGTCAACGGGCCTTCAGGTACAGCAGCTGCGCGCAGAGGAGTTGCTGGAGCAGGATCACATTGAGCAGTTGGTTCAACTGGTGGGCGACCGCAGCTCAGTACGCCAAATGCTACTCTCCCAGCTAGGCCGCAGCTTCCGTCAGGGTAAGCATATTCTGCGTATTCTTTACTATCGCCCGTTGTTTAATCTGCTCCCGGGCACGCCAATGCGCCGCTCTGAAACCCATTTAGCGCGACAGATCTTCAGCGGGCTGACCCAGCTAAATGAGGAAAATGGGGAACTAGAATCCGATTTAGCTCATCACTGGCAGGCGATTACGCCTCTGCACTGGCGTTTCTATCTACGTCCCGCGATCCGTTTTCACCATGGGCGCGAACTCGAAATGATCGACGTGATCCAATCGCTCGAGCGTTTACGCGATCAGCCGTTATTTTCACATCTTAAAACGATCACTTCACCCAATCCTTACGTCATCGATATCCACTTAAGCACGCCCGATGCATGGCTACCTTGGCTGCTGGGCAGCGTCAGCGCCATGATCCTGCCACACGAGTGGCAATCATTACCAAACTTCACGCGCTCGCCTATCGGCACCGGTCCTTATCAGGTGGTACGCAACACGCAGACGCAACTGAAAATCCGAGCTTACGACGACTACTTTGGTTTCCGCGCGCTGATTGACGAAGTTAACATCTGGGTTTTACCTGAAATTTCGGAGGAATTGGTTCATGCAGGCGTGCAGCTACAATCCGATGATACGGGAAAAGATGAGTTGGAAAGCCGCTTGGAAGAAGGCTGCTACTTTATGCTGTTTGACCAACGTTCACCGCTGACCTCCGATCCCGCAGTGCGCGAATGGCTCTGTCAGGTCATGACGCCAATTGCCCTGCTCAATAAAGCAGGAAAAATTCATCAGCGTTACTGGTCTCCGGCCTACGGCATCCTGCCGCGCTGGCACCATAATTTATTGATCAGTGAAAATAAAAAACCAGAGCATCTGACTCATCTAACGTTAACGGTCTACACCAAACATTCTGAATTCTACGCCATCTATTTAGCGCTTAAGCCGCTGCTGGCCGAATATGGCGTTGAGCTCACCATGCAGGAGATCAGCTACAGCCGCTGGCACGAAGGCGATGCGCAAAGCGATCTCTGGGTCGGCAGTGCCAATTTCTATTTGCCGTTAGAGTTTTCTGTTTTTTCAATGCTCTATGAACTTCCCTTGCTCCAGCACTGCCTCAGCGGTGATTTACAGCAAGACGCCAGCCGATGGCGCAACAATGCCCTGCCCATGGCCGAATGGTGCCAACGCTTGGTGCAAGAACATCAGCTTCATCCCCTGTTCCATCATTGGCTAAAACTGCACGGACAACACAGCATGCGCGGCGTACGCATGAATACGCTCGGCTGGTTCGATTTCAAATCCGCGTGGTTCTCCCCGCCGGAGCTTCCCTCCGACAGTCATGTGCATGAATTAACCGTTTCAACCGGTTGTGAAAAACCTCGGTAACGTTATTAATCCTTTCTAATAACAGAGGCTCTCTTTACAATAGCGCCCTGTTCTCAACGGGGTGCAAAAAAATAGACCGGTAATTTCCATCGCCGATCTAAAAACGTCGCGAGCTGCGTTCAGCAGGTGTCGGACAGCGCGGAAGAACCGGAGCATACACAAAGTATGTGAGGATTCTGAGCACTGCCCGACATCAGATCAACGCCTGCGCAGCACGTTTTTGCTGAGAGAAACCCGTCGAACCTGATCCGGCTAACACCGGCGGAGGGATTTGAGAGTGTACCCACGCTTGCTCAAAGACCTTTGCGACCTGACTTAACTCACGGAGTGCAAAGTGTTGAAACGATTGATTCCTGCCTTAATGCTGATCGCCGCACCTATGCTGGCTCACAGCGCTGATAAACCTGTTCTCACTGTTTATACCTACGATTCTTTTGCCGCTGAATGGGGCCCTGGCCCAAAGGTGAAAGCGGCGTTTGAAAAAGAGTGTGGCTGCGAGCTGAAGTTTGTGGCGCTAGAAGACGGCGTTTCGGTGCTTAACCGAGTCCGCATGGAAGGCAAAAAAAGCAGCGCCGATGTGGTGTTGGGATTGGACAACAATTTGGTGCAGGCTGCCGAGAAAACCGGCCTGTTTGTGCCTAGCGAAGTCGATACTCAGTCGCTCACCGTTCCCGGTGGTTGGCAGAATAAAACCTTTGTGCCTTATGACTACGGCTACTTCGCTTTCGTTTACAACAAAAACACGCTGAAAAACCCACCCACCAGTTTGAAACAGTTGGTCGATGGCCCTGAAAAATGGAAAGTGATCTATCAAGATCCGCGCACCAGCACGCCGGGGTTAGGTTTAATGCTTTGGATGCAAAAGGTTTACGGCAATGACGCTCCGCAGGCGTGGCAAAAACTGGCGAAGAAAACCGTGACGGTGACCAAAGGCTGGAGTGAAGCCTACGGCCTGTTCTTGAAAGGCGAAGCGGATTTGGTACTGAGCTACACCACGTCACCGGCGTATCACATTATCGAAGAGAAAAAAGATAACTACGCAGCCGCCGAATTTAGCGAAGGTCACTATTTACAGGTGGAAGTTGCAGCTCAGCTCGCCGGTAGCAAGCAGCCACAGCTGGCACAGAAATTTATGCAGTTTATTACCACTCCGGCTTTCCAGAACGAAATGCCAACCGGCAACTGGATGTATCCGGTGATTAAAACCACGCTGCCTGCGGGGTTTGAACAGCTTAACGTTCCAGCAAAAGCCTTAGAATTTACGCCTGCCGAAGTGGCTCAAAACCGCGCAACATGGATCCGCTCATGGCAAGCCGCCGTCAGCCGTTAATTCCTTTCTGGTTAATCCCTGGATTGTTCGCAGCGGTAGCAATTATTGCCATCGCTGCGGCGTCTTTCGGTTCACTCTGGCGTCATGCGCCAGCGTCGGATTGGCGTAGCCTGTGGCAAGACGATTATCTGTGGCACGTTATTCGTTTTACCTTCTGGCAGGCATTTCTCTCTGCCGTTTGCTCGGTTATTCCCGCTATTTTGCTGGCTCGGGCGCTGTTTCGCCGCCGCTTTTTAGGCCGCCAGCTATTGCTGCGTCTGTGCGCTATGACGCTGGTATTGCCTGTGCTGGTCGCGGTCTTTGGGATCCTCAGCGTGTACGGCAGACAGGGCTGGCTGGCACAAATTTGTCAGTTCCTCGGCCTTGAGTACACTTTTTCACCCTATGGCTTACAGGGTATTTTGCTGGCGCATATTTTCTTTAATCTACCGCTCGCAGCGCGTTTGTTGCTTCAGGCCTTAGAAAATATCCCGACCGAACAGCGCCAACTGGCTGCACAGCTTGGTATGAACAGCTGGCAGCAGTTTCGTTTTGTCGAATGGCCTTATCTACGCCGCCAAATTCTGCCCGCCGGTGCGCTGATATTTATGTTGTGCTTTGCCAGCTTTGCCACCGTGCTTTCTCTCGGCGGCGGCCCGCAGGCAACCACTATCGAGCTGGCGATCTATCAAGCCTTAAGCTACGACTACGATCTCAGCCGCGCCGCACTGCTGGCCATACTGCAATTGCTATGCTGTTTAGGCTTAGTTTTGCTGAGTCAAAAACTTAGCGGCATTCTGCCTGTTGGCCATACGCGAGCATTAAAATGGCGTAATCCCGTCGATACTTTGGCTGCGCGATTGCTGGATAGCTGCGTGATTTTCTGCGCGCTGTTGCTTATCCTTCCCCCGCTGCTCGCGGTGATAGCAGACGGCGCGAATCATGCGTTTGCCAGCGTACTGACTCAACCCGTGCTATGGCAGGCAACATTTACATCGCTCAAAATTGCGTTAGGCGCAGGCCTGCTGGCCGTAACGCTGACGATGATGTTGCTATGGAGCAGCCGTGAACTTCTGCTACGCCAGCATCGCTGGTTAGGACAAGGCATGGAACTGACCGGAATGCTGATATTAGCCATGCCCGGTATTGTGCTCGCAACAGGCTTCTTTTTACTGCTCACCGATACCATTGGCATTCCACAATCGGCCTACGGACTGGTGATTTTAACCAACGCGCTAATGGCCATTCCTTACGCGCTTAAAGTGTTAGAAAACCCCATGCGCGATTTGGCCGAGCGCTACAATCCTCTCTGCCTGTCGCTGCGAATTCAGGGGCTTAACCGATTAAGGCTGATAGAACTGCGCGCGCTTAAACGCCCGCTCTCTCAAGCTATGGCCTTTGCCTGCGTGCTGTCATTGGGCGATTTTGGCGTAGTTGCGCTGTTTGGCAACGAGCAATTCCGTACGCTGCCGTTCTACCTGTATCAGCAAATCGGGGCCTACCGTAGCCAAGACGGCGCGGTCACCGCGCTATTATTACTGATCCTGTGTTTCTTACTTTTCACTCTGCTGGAACGTCTTCCGGGGCGAGATAAATCATGATTACGCTGAACGATCTCACTTATATCTATGAGCATCAGCCGATGCGTTTTTCACTTAACATCTCTGACGGAGAACGCGTGGCCATTTTGGGCCCGAGCGGTGCGGGAAAAAGTACGCTGCTTGCCTTGATTGCTGGGTTTTTAATGGCCGATCAAGGCGTCGTCACGTTAGATGGCGTGAATCATACCCATACGCCGCCGTCCAAACGTCCGGTATCAATGCTGTTCCAAGAGAACAACTTGTTTTCTCATCTAAGCATTGAGCAAAATCTAGGGTTGGGGTTAGATACGGGATTACGCCTAAATGGCGCGCAGAAAAAGCGCTTGAATGAGATTGCCCAGCAGGTGGGAATTCTTGATTACCTACCGCGATTGCCATCGCAGCTTTCCGGTGGTCAGCGACAACGCGCCGCGCTGGCTCGCTGTTTGTTACGCGACCAGCCTATTTTACTGCTCGACGAGCCTTTTTCCGCGCTCGATCCCGCGCTGAGGGGAGAAATGCTACAGCTGTTAGATCAGGTTTGTTCAGAGCAAAATCTCACCCTGCTGATGGTGTCACATAATCTCGATGATGCAGCACGCATCGCTACGCGTACTTTGTTGGTTGCCGATGGACGCATTGCCTATGACGGCACCACTCAAGATCTGTTAGATGGAAAAGATCCGGCGGCTGCAGCGTTGCTTGGGCGGTAGCGCCGTTTTAAAACTGAATCACCTTCCACAGCAGTGAACGATAGATTGGCATCAGCGGATGGTTATGCATCAGCACAAAGCTCACGACAGCGGCTATCCACATGGCAACGGTTGCAATACGCAGGCGCAGTGGTGTAAGCCACTGAGACAGTTTATCCGCCGAGCGTTTACCCTCGCGCCACCAGCGCCAACTCAGCCATGCCGCAAGCCAAATCGAAACCACCACCAGCGCCAATAACACTTTAAATAACGTGCTGCCGCTGCCTGCCGGTATATCAATCGCGACACCGGCTAAAATCCCCGGTAGGAAATAAATCGGCGGCCACGTGATACAGCCAATAATATTAGGTGGAATAAATTTGCGCGGAGGTAGCGCCAGCATGCCCGCAACCATCGGTACAACCGGCCGCGTTGGACCAACAAAACGACCAATCAGCACTGTCATCATGCTATGGCGATGAAGAGCATGTTCGGTTCTATCGAGCAGCGCTTTGTTCTTCTTGATAAATGACCATCGATGGAGCGGCTCTTTGAAAGCGCGGCCAATAAAATAGGAAATCCAATCGCCGGCAAAACACGCCAGAATCCCCACGCCCCACGCATAGTAGAAATTCACCTGTCCGCTGCCAATTAATGCGCCCAGCGTTGCCATCATTACCGTACCTGGTAAAAGCAGCCCGACCAATGCTAAAGACTCTAAAAACGCCACTAAAAACACGGCGATCAGAGAGTAGGTTACCGATTGGGTCACCAAGTGTTGCAGGTACGCTTCCATAATTCTTCCACCGGAAATAATGAGCCAGCGATTTTGCGGAGCCGACCGTTTGCCGTCAACCTATCATTGCGGGGATAAACGTTTATTTACAAATGAGTAACTTAATGAGTATAGGTAATGGTGGGGGTTTTGGAGCAGCGACTTTATAGGTGCGGTGTTACGTACGCAGCTCATCTATAGAGGTGCTGTGTGATATTACGTACGCCTAACGCATCGGTGCTAATCTCAATATCGTGCAGACGTCCGTGCTAGGGGGCTCACCGCCGCCCCCTAGCGACCCGGCTCGGCACCGTCCCTCAGCCTGCTACGCAGGTTCCTTCATCTCGTCATTTCGGTTTTAACGGAACGAACGGCAATCGCCATCCTGGCTCCTCCGTTCTTTCGCCGACGTCCCTGTCGGCGAATCCTAACCTGCATTCCTCAATTCAGCTGAAGGACAACGTGCCATATCAGGTCAACGTCAAAAGATAACATTGCCCATCAACTCTTTTAGCTTTGGATTTTTAGCTTTTAGTTATGGCTGTTGACCTTCTCCGGCACGTTACCGTACAGCCGAACGAAAAACGACGGGTCAGCACGAGCCACAGGGATGTGGCGAGAGTCGTAGGGGCGCCGGGAGCGCCTCTGCGACGGTGCGGTTAAACCCATAGTTTGTAGAGAGGGAACCCGCGCAAGCGGGCTGGAAGGTGGTGCCAAGCCCGGATGCAAGGCGGCGGCGACTGAGCCGCCTTGCTTGACCGCTTTCGCCCATAGCTAAATGGAAAAACATTGCTGATAAGCGGGCGAAATTTTCACTATCCGTATATAGGCTTATTTAACTCGCCACAATGCGCCACCATCATAGACAACCACTGTATAAATACTCATACTAGCTATGTTCCCAACAACCTAATCGGTAAAAATCACCGCGATGGCAAATACCCCACAGCAAGGCTTCGTCCTCACCCGTCATTGGCGGGATACACCGACTGGCGTGTCGGTGGAGCTGTGGTTGGCAACCGATAATGGCCCGCAGAAAGTCTCTATTGCGCCGCAGCAGGCCGTCGCGTTTTTACCTGCGGAACAGCTGCCGCAGGCCGAAACAGTGCTGAAAAACGAGCGTAACGTTGAAATAAAACCTCTGCCGATGAAGGATTTTCATCAGCGCCCCGTCGTGGGGATTTATTGCCGTAGCTATCGTCAATTGATGAACCTTGAGAAAACCCTCAAGGAACAAGGCATGACGCTGTATGAAGCGGATATCCGCCCGCCAGATCGCTATTTGATGGAGCGTTTTATCTGCGCGCCAGTGTGGTTTTCAGGTCAGCAGGATACACAAGGCGTTTGGCGCAATACGCAGCTAAAACCGAATCCCAACTATCGCCCGACGCTTAAGCTGGTATCGCTGGATATCGAAACCACCATGCACGGCGAGCTTTACTCTATCGGTCTGCATGGCTGCGGCCAGCGCGTGGTGTATATGTTAGGTCCTGAAAATGGGGATGCTAGCCAGCTCGATTTTGATCTGGTTTACGTAAACAGTCGGCCACTGTTGCTCGAAGCCTTAAACCAGTGGATGGCGTGCTACGATCCTGATGCGATTATCGGCTGGAATCTGATCCAGTTTGATCTGCGCGTACTGCAAAAACACGCTGAGCGTTATGGCGTTCCCTTGCGTTTAGGCCGCGGCGGCGATGCGTTAGAGTGGCGTGAACATGGCTTTAAACAAGGGCACTTTTTCGCTGCGGCCACCGGACGCCTGATTATCGACGGCATCGAAGCCCTAAAAAGCGCATTCTGGAATTTTCCCTCTTTCAGCTTGGAAAATGTGTCTCAAACGCTGCTGGGCGAAGGTAAGGCGATGGACGATCCCTACAGCCGAATGTCTGAGATCGATCGTCGATTCCGCGAAGATAAACCTGCGCTGGCGCACTATAACCTGAAAGACTGCGAACTCGTCACCCGCATATTTGAGCATACCCATCTGATGACGTTTCTGCTCGAACGCGCCACGGTAACGGGCTTAAATGCCGATCGCAACGGCGGTTCGGTTGCCGCGTTCACCCATCTTTATTTGCCACGCATGCACCGCGTCGGTTTTGTCGCACCGAATCAAGGCGATTTACCGGAAGAAGCTAGCCCTGGCGGCTTCGTGATGGATTCACGTCCCGGCCTGTATGATTCTGTACTGGTGCTGGATTATAAAAGCCTGTATCCCTCGATTATTCGTACTTTCTTAATTGATCCCGTTGGGCTTATCGAAGGCCTACGCCAGCCTGACGATGAACACTCCGTCGCCGGTTTTCGCGGTGCGCGTTTTGCCCGCGAACAGCACTGTTTGCCGGATATCGTGAGCCAAATATGGCAAGGCCGCGAGGCCGCTAAGCGCGAAAAAAACGCCCCGCTTTCCCAAGCGCTCAAGATTATTATGAATGCGTTTTACGGCGTACTAGGTTCAAGCGGATGCCGCTTTTTCGATCCACGCCTCGCCTCATCCATAACGATGCGTGGCCATGAGATTATGCGCCGCACGCGAGAATTGATTGAAGCAGAAGGCTATCCGGTGATCTACGGCGACACGGATTCAACCTTTGTGTGGCTCAATCATGCGCACGATGAAAAACAGGCTGAAGCTATCGGACAACGCCTGATCGGCCTGATAAACCAATGGTGGAAAAATCATCTTCAAACGGAGTACGGCTTAGACAGCGCGCTAGAATTGGAATATGAATGCCACTATCGGCGTTTTTTAATGCCGACCATTCGCGGTGCCGAACTTGGCAGTAAAAAGCGCTATGCCGGTTTGAAAGGCGACGAAATGGTGTACAAAGGCATGGAAACCGTGCGTAGCGACTGGACGCCGCTGGCGCAGCAATTTCAGCAGGAGCTGTATGCGCGCATATTTAAAAATCAGCCTTACCAAGAGTTTATCCGCGATTACACCCAACGCTTGTTAGCGGGCGAATTTGATGACCGATTGGTTTACCGCAAACGGCTAAGACGCAAACTGAGTGAATATCAGCGTAATGTTCCCCCCCATGCTCGCGCGGCGAAAATTGCCGATGACTATAATCGTGAGCTTAATCGACCGTTGCAGTATCAAAATGGCGGTTGGATTAGCTATGTGATTACCACCGCGGGTCCTGAGCCGTTAGAGCGCCAACGTGCGCCTATCGACTACGATCATTACCTTTCGCGTCAGCTACAACCGGTTGCCGATGCCATTTTGCCATTCATGCAGGATGACTTCACTACGTTGGTCGCAGGCCAACTCGGGTTATTTTAGTTAAGACAATTCCATGTTTGGGGGGTGACGAAAGCGCCGTCATCCTTTAACATAGCGCCCTTCCCTCAGTTAAAACATTTACTTCATTGCTTGATTCAAGCAACGAAGCGGCCCGCTATCGCTAATAATGTAGGCCAAGTGAAAATCACTTACCCACGGCAGCGCCTGCTGCCCATGCAGTAGTTGTTCAATCATCAGTGTTCAATACATAAAAGTTGAGTCGATAATCTATGCCATTTACCTTAGGTCAACGCTGGATCAGCGATACGGAAAGCGAATTAGGATTAGGAACCGTTGTGGCGATCGATGCCCGCATGGTGACATTGCTTTTCCCTGCGACCGGCGAAAACCGCCTTTACTCACGTAATGACTCCCCAATTACCCGCGTCATGTTTAATCCGGGTGACACTATCACCAGCCACGATGGCTGGCAGCTAAAGATAGATGAAGTCAAAGAGGAAAATGGTCTGCTGACGTATATCGGCACCCGATTGGATACTGAAGAAGCTAACGTTGTGATGCGCGAAGTATTGCTCGATAGCAAACTGACCTTCAGCAAACCTCAAGACCGCTTGTTTGCCGGGCAAATCGACCGTATGGATCGCTTTGCGCTGCGTTTTCGTGCGCGTAAATATCAGAGCGAACAGTTCCGTCTTCCGTGGAGCGGCCTGCGCGGTATGCGCGCCAGCCTGATCCCGCATCAGTTACACATTGCTTATGAAGTGGGTCAGCGCCACGCGCCTCGCGTTCTGCTCGCCGATGAAGTGGGCTTGGGTAAAACCATTGAAGCAGGGATGATCATCCATCAGCAACTGCTGGCGGGTCGCGCTGAGCGTATCCTGATTGTGGTTCCAGAAACCCTGCAACATCAGTGGCTGGTGGAAATGCTGCGCCGCTTTAATCTGCGTTTCTCGCTGTTTGACGATGCCCGCTACGCTGAAGCCATGCAGGATGCAACCAACCCGTTCGAAACCGAACAGATGGTGATTTGCTCGCTGGACTTTGTGCGCCGCAATCGTCAGCGCTTAGAACAAATGGCAGATGCCGCGTGGGATCTGTTAGTGGTCGATGAAGCACACCATTTGGCGTGGAGCGAAAATGCCCCAAGCCGCGAATACCAAGTGATCGAGCAACTGGCCGAGCATATTCCTGGCGTGCTGCTGTTAACCGCTACCCCTGAGCAATTAGGTCAAGAGAGCCATTTCGCTCGTCTGCGCCTGCTCGATCCAAACCGTTTTCATGACTATCAAGAGTTTGTCAGCGAACAGCAGAAATATCGTCCGGTCGCCGACGCGGTCACGCTGTTGCTCAACGATGGTCATCTGACCAACGAAGAACTCAATATGCTGAGCGAAATGATCGCCGAGCAAGATATTGAGCCATTGCTAAAAGCCGCTAACGCAGGCGGCACCGGCAGCGTTGACGCCCGTAACGAGCTGGTGAAAATGCTGATGGATCGCCACGGCACCAGCCGCGTGCTGTTCCGTAACACCCGTCAGGGCGTGAAAGGCTTCCCGCAGCGCGAACTGCATCAGATTACGTTGCCATTGCCTTCGCAGTATCAAACCGCAATTAAAGTGTCCGGCATTATGGGCAGCAAAAAAACGGTTGAAGCGCGCGCCAACGATATGCTGTATCCAGAGCGTATTTATCAAGAATTCGAAGGCGAAAATGCCACGTGGTGGAACTTCGATCCACGCGTTGAATGGCTGATGAATTTCTTAACCTCGCATCGCGATGAAAAAGTGCTGGTGATTTGCGCTCAGGCGGCGTCAGCGGTCAATCTGGAACAGGTGCTGCGCGAGCGCGAAGCGATTCGCGGTGCGGTATTCCACGAAGGCATGACCATTATTGAACGTGACCGTGCGGCGGCCTATTTTGCTTCTCAGGAAGATGGCGCGCAGGTATTGCTGTGTTCTGAAATCGGCTCTGAAGGGCGTAACTTCCAGTTCGCTCATCATCTGGTGATGTTCGATCTGCCGTTCAACCCTGATCTGCTGGAACAGCGTATTGGCCGTCTGGATCGTATTGGCCAGAACCACGACATCAAGATTTTCGTTCCTTGCCTAGAAAACACCGCGCAGTCGGTTTTGGTTCGCTGGTATCACGAAGGTCTGGATGCCTTTGAGCATACCTGCCCAACCGGACGCACCATCTATGACAGCAGCTATCAAACGCTGTTGGGCTATTTGGCTGCACCGTCTCAGTTGGAAGGCTTTGATGATTTCATCAAAGAGTGCCGCACTCAGCACGATGCCCTGAAAGCCCAACTAGAACAGGGGCGCGACCGTCTGTTAGAAATGCATTCTAACGGTGGCCAAGCGGCGCAAGAGCTGGCTGAGGCTATTGCCGATCAGGATAACGACGTTGGCTTGGTTAACTTTGCGCTCAACCTGTTTGATATCGTAGGCATCAATCAGGACGATCAGAGCGACAACATGATCATCCTGACGCCGTCAGAACACATGCTGGTGCCTGATTTCCCTGGCCTGCCGCAGGATGGCTGTACCGTCACCTTCGACCGTGAACAGGCGCTATCACGCGAAGATGCACAGTTTATTAGCTGGGAACATCCGATTATTCGCAACGGCTTGGATCTGATCCTGTCTGGCGATACCGGTAGCTGCGCAGTTTCTTTGCTGAAAAACAAGGCATTGCCGGTTGGTACGCTGCTGTTAGAAGCCATTTACGTGGTGGAAGCTCAGGCACCGAAACACCTGCAACTGACCCGTTTCTTGCCGCCAACGCCGGTACGTATGCTGTTGGATGCGAAAGGCACCAACTTAGCCGCTCAGGTTGAGTTTGAGAGCTTTAACCGCCAGTTGAACTCCATCAACCGCCATACCTCAAGCAAGCTGGTGAACGCCGTTCAGCCGAACGTTCACGCCATGCTGCAAGCAGGCGAAGCGCTGATTGGCGAACAGGCAACCGCGCTCATCAACGAAGCAAAACGTGAAGCCGATGAAAAGCTCAGCGCCGAACTGGCACGCTTGGAATCCTTGAAAGCCGTTAACCCAAACATTCGTGATGACGAGCTGGAAACGCTGGAATTCAACCGTCGTCAGGTGCTTGAGAACTTGGATCAAGCGGGCTGGCGTTTGGATGCGATTCGCCTCATCGTGGTGTCTCATCAATAATGACGACTCCCGTGCTCCATAATATCCTGATCAATCCGGTCGCTGGCGGCGTAGATCCTGCGCTGTCGGGGGGAACGCCGCCGCTGGGGGATTACCATCCCCCACGCGAACCTTGGCTGCATGTTCTATATCAAGATGAGCATATCATCGTGGTTAACAAGCCAAGTGGATTGCTGTCTGTTCCGGGACGTGCTGAAGAGCACCGAGACAGCGTGATGACTCGAGTTCAGGCTGATTTCCCTGTAGCAGAATCGGTGCATCGGTTAGATATGGCGACCAGCGGCGTTATTGTCGTTGCGTTAACAAAAGCTGCTGAGCGCGAGCTTAAGCGTCAGTTCCGCGAGCGCGAGCCGAAGAAAAGCTATATTGCCCGTATTTGGGGTCATATGGAGCATGATGAAGGCCTGATTGATTTGCCTTTGATCTGCGATTGGCCAAATCGACCTAAGCAGAAAGTCTGCTTTGAGCACGGAAAATCAGCGCAAACCGGCTATCTGGTGCTGAGCCGCGATGCCGATGGTTCCACGCGAGTGAAACTCACGCCCATCACCGGTCGCTCACACCAGCTACGCGTGCACATGTTGGCACTGGGGCATCCTATTCTCGGCGATAAGTTTTACGCACATCCCGAGGCCAAAGCGATGGCTCCGCGCCTTCAACTACACGCTCAAGAGCTGCGTATCACCCATCCTGAGTTTGGCACCGCGATGCATTTTAGCTGCGAGCCTGATTTCTAACATCTTTCCCAATAAGGTGGCTCTGTGAGCCACCTCCTATAACCATTATCTTCTTAAGGTTATAGTCCCCTGCGATCGTTTAGTTTTTCTACGGTACACCGTGACCGTAAGTTTTCTATCTAAATCCAAATAATCGTTCGCCCGGGTCCGGGGAAGGAATAGCCATGTCACTCATCAATGAATTACCCGCCATTTTCGATAGTTTTTCCGACGCACGCCGTCAGGGATTCCTCACCGTTTTAGAGCTCAAAGAACAAAACATCCCGCTGGTAGGGACCTACTGCACCTTTATGCCGCAAGAAATTGCCTTGGCCGCGGGCGCGGTGGTGGTGTCACTTTGCTCAACCAGCGATGAAACCATTGAAGAAGCGGAGAAAGATCTGCCACGCAACCTTTGCCCACTTATCAAGAGCAGCTACGGATTTGGCAAAACGGATAAATGTCCCTATTTCTATTTTTCAGATCTGGTTGTGGGGGAAACTACCTGCGACGGAAAGAAAAAAATGTATGAGTACATGGCCGAGTTCAAACCAGTCCATGTCATGCAGTTACCAAACAGCGCCAGCGATGACGCTTCACGTGCGCTATGGCGAGCTGAGATTTTGCGGTTGCAGGCCACGCTCGAACAGCAGTTTGGCCGTAAAATTAGCGAGCACGATCTGCGTGCGGCCATTGCGCTAAAAAACCAAGAGCGTGAAGCCTTATCCTCTTTTTATCGTTTGGGCCAACTAAACCCTCCCGCCCTATCCGGGGTGGAAATCCTTAAAGTCGTGTACGGCGCCACCTTCAAATTCGATAAAAATGCGCTGATCGACGAACTCAATGCCTTAACGGCAAAAGTGCGGCAAGAATACGAGCAAGGCAAACGTCTTGAGCCACGCCCTCGCATTTTGATTACCGGCTGTCCAATCGGCGGTGCGGCGGAAAAAGTGGTTCGTGCCATCGAAGAAAACGGTGGTTGGGTGGTGGGCTATGAAAACTGCACCGGTGCGAAAGCCACTGAGATGCAGGTTAACGAAGAAGGCGACGTGTACGACGCATTAACCGACAAGTATCTGGCGATTGGCTGCTCCTGCATTTCCCCCAATACCCAGCGCCTGAATCTGCTGAGCCAGATGATTGACGAGTATCAGGCCGACGGCGTTATCGACGTTATCCTTCAGGCCTGCCATACCTACGCGGTGGAGTCTCTCGCCATCAAACGGCATGTGCGCCAGCAGCATGATATTCCTTATATGGCGATCGAAACGGACTACTCCAACTCCGATATCGGCCAGTTGAATACCCGCGTGAGTGCGTTTATCGAAATGATGTAAGGAGCAGCGCGTGAGTTTAAGTATTGGCATAGACTCTGGATCTACGGCCACCAAAGGGATTTTAATGAGCGCCGCTAACGGCGGTGAGATCCTGCGCCGTTTTCTCGGGCCCACGTCGTTTCGCCCGCAGGACACCATTGATGAGGCGTGGTCACAGCTGAGTGCAAATCTAAGTGAGCGTCCCATGCTCACGCTCACCGGCTATGGACGTGCCTTGGTAGACTACGCCGATAAGCAGGTAACAGAAATTACCTGCCATGGCATAGGCGCACGGTTTTTGTGCCCTACCGCTCATACGGTTATCGACATTGGTGGGCAAGACAGCAAAGTGATTCATCTGGATAGGGATGGAAGCCTCACTGACTTTCTGATGAACGATAAGTGTGCCGCAGGAACTGGGCGCTTTCTCGAAGTGATATCTCGCACGCTAGGCACCGAGGTCAGCCTGTTGGATAAACTGGTTGCTGGCGTAGCTCCGCATCCAATTTCCAGCATGTGTACGGTTTTCGCCGAGTCAGAAGTTATCAGCCTGCGTTCTGCTGGCGTGGAACCTGAGGCTATTTTATCCGGCATCGTTTATGCCATGGCGCGCCGCAGCGCCAATTTTATTGGCCGACTCGGCGTGCGCCCGACGATCTTATTTACCGGGGGCGTAAGCCATTGTGACGCGTTTCGCCTGCATCTTACTGAAGCGCTAGACACCGAGGTAAAAACGCATCCTGATGCCCAGTTTGCAGGGGCACTCGGCGCTGCGCTGGTTGGTGGTCGCCAGAAAAAGAGAGGCCTGCATGGAGGATGAATACCTTTTTTTGTTCCACAGCACGCTAGGAGTGGTGCGCTTGAAAAAACGGCTTCAGGCACATAACGTGGCGTTTAAGGTCGCAGATATTCCACGCCAACTAAGCAGCGGCTGCGGGTTGAGTATCCGGCTATGCTGCCCCAAGCCTGAATTGTCACAATGGTGGGTTGATGGGGAAACATCGGCGATTTTTCGCTGCGAGGGTGAGACGTACCACGCGGTCTCGCTAGACGCGTAAATCGACATAAAAAAGCCCGCAATAAATTATTGCGGGCTTTTTTTCGGCTAAAGGATTACTTGAACCCTTTTTCCTTCTTAATTAAATCGTAAGCAGCCTGAATTTCTTGCGCTTTCTGTTTAGCCATTTCCATCATTTCCGGCGGCAAACCTTTCGCCACCAGCTTATCGGGATGGTGCTCGCTCATCAGCTTGCGGTACGCACGTTTGATCGTCGTAGCATCATCGTTTGGCTTAACACCTAGCACTTTGCAAGCATCCGCCAACGTCGGCCCACTTTGGCGCTGATAGCCACCACCGTATCCGCCTTGCTGCTGATACTGCCCTTGCTGCTGGTAGCCGCCGCCAAACTGGCGTCCGCCCTCCATCATGCTCAGGAACTGATCAAACTGAATACGCGAGAAGCCAAGCTCTTCGGCGATGACATACAGCACCGCGCGCTCATTGGGATGCAAAGAACCATCGGCAAACGCGGCCTGTAGCTGGATCTCCAAGAACATACGGATGAGATCGACACGCCCAAAGCAGATGCTGCGCAATTCCCGCAGCTTTTCACGCAGGGGAAAATCGGCCTGCTTGCCTTCGCGAAACGCCTGCTGCGCCGCCGTTCTTGCCGCACCATGCAACTGCATTCTTTCCATCAGCGCACTGGCAACATGAATATCGGCTTCGGTTACACGCCCTTTCGACTTGGTTAAATGCCCCATTACCTGAAACGTCGTGCTAAAAAATAGAGCCTGTCGCTGCGCTTGGTTAGAAAAGTAGCCACTACTTCTCACCTGACGCGACTTATCTATCATATGGCCAATAAGTAGCCCTAACACGACGCCCCAAAAGCCCGTTCCTGACATTAGACCAAGAACTAATCCGATTAATTTACCCCAATACTGCATATCGTCCTCAATTCATCATGCCGAGGGACATAATTTGCTTTATCATACCTGTCATTTATTCTGACGCCTAACGACAGCAACCAAGAATGCGTCAATTTAACACTAGCGCAACGCTAAGGGGTGATATAGTCTCTGAGCGTTCGCTGCTCGACGCCTCTGATGACGGAACTTCTGAAACCGCGTATGAAAAAAAGTATTCCAACACTGGTTGCCACCTTGGTTTGGTCGGCACTCTATAGCCAGAACGCTCTGGCCGATCTTGCTGAGCAATGCTTGCTCGGCGTGCCTATGTATAACAAACCACTGGTATCCGGCAATCCAAATGATTTACCGGTGCATATTCAAGCCGATAAAAGCGACGCAAATTATCCCGATAATGCGGTGTTCAGCGGAAACGTGAACATTGAGCAGGGTAATAGCACGCTGACAGCCGATCAGGTTCAGCTCGATCAGAAGTTTCTTAAAGATAAACCCGATCCGCTGCGCACGGTCACTGCAACCGGCAACGTTAACTATTCAGATAATCAGGTCAAACTGAAAGGCCCGAACGCGTGGTCAAATCTGAATAACAAAGACACTAACGTATGGCAGGGTGATTATCAGTTCGTGGGTCGCCAAGGTCGAGGCACCGCGGATTTAATGAAAACCCGCGCCGAGAACCGTTACACCATTTTAGAAAACGGGACCTTTACGTCCTGTTTGCCTGGCGATAATAGCTGGAGCGTTGCAGGTTCTGAAATCATTCAGGATCGGCAGGAAGAAGTGGCAGAGATTTGGAACGCGCGCTTTAAAATTGGCGGAGTTCCGGTTTTCTATAGCCCTTACCTGCAGCTCCCTATCGGTGACAAACGTCGCTCCGGCTTCTTACTCCCTGATTTTAAATATTCCAGCAGCGATGGCGTTGAGTTTAGCCTGCCATGGTATTGGAACATCGCCCCTCAGGTCGATGCCACCATTACGCCACACTACATGGAAAACCGCGGTCTGCAATTGCAGAACGAGTTCCGCTATCTGACCGTAGCGGGTGCAGGTTTGATGGAGCTGGACTGGTTAAACAAAGATAAACAGTACGCTGACGATCGTCTGGATAAAAATAATATCTCTGACGCGGAAAAAGATAAAAAACGCTGGTTGTTCTACTGGCAACACAGCGGCGTGATGGACAAGGTGTGGCGATTCAACGTCGACTACACCAAAGTGAGCGATCCTTACTACTTTAACGATCTGGATTCGACTCACGGCTCCAGCACCGATGGCTATGCGACGCAGAAATTCAGCGTGGGCTACGCCGAGCAAAACTGGAACGCAACGCTATCCACCACGCAGTTCCAGGTGTTTGCTGATGCCGGTAATACAAACGCATACCGTGCTGAGCCACAGCTAGATTTGAACTACTACAAAAACGATATCGGGCCGTTTGACCTGCATTTGTATGGTCAAGCCGTTAAATTTACCAACGAAAGCGATACTCAGCCTGAAGCCGATCGTTATCACTTTGAACCGACTCTTGACCTTCCTTGGTCAAACGGCTGGGCCAGTGTGAATACCGAAACTAAGCTGTTGGCAACGCATTATCAGCAGACGCTGCCGGATAACAACAGCAACTTTAGCGATCTTAAAGACTCGGTAAACCGCGTTATGCCAGAGTTGAAAGTCGACGGAAAAATCACCTTCGACCGGGATATGGACTGGGCTGAGGGCTACACCCAAACGCTGGAACCTCGTGCTCAGTACCTGTATATCCCATACCGCGATCAAAGCGATATTGGCGTTTATGACTCAACGCTGTTGCAGATGGACTATACCGGTCTGTTCCGTGACCGTATCTATAGTGGTCTAGACCGTATTGCCTCCGCCAACCAGATGTCTACCGGCTTAACCACGCGTATCTATGATGATGCGTTGGTAGAACGCTTTAACGCCTCTCTGGGGCAGATCTACTACTTCGAACGCTCACGTACCGGTGATGAAACGCTATCTACCGATAAAGATAAAGACACCGGTAGCCTCGTTTGGGCGGGGGATTCTTATTGGAAAATTACCGATCATTGGGGTATCCGTGGCGGCTTGCAGTATGACACCCGTCTAAACAGCGTCGCGCTGGGCGATGCGGTCATGGAATATCGTAAGGATGCCGAAACGATGGTTCAGTTGAACTATCGTTACGCTAGCCCTGAATATGTCACCGCGATGATCCCACGTTATGCCAATAACGATCTGTATAACCAAGGGATTAGCCAAGTGGGCGCAACGGGGAGTATTCCTGTCGCCGATCGTTGGGCATTGGTGGCTGCGTACTACTACGATACCAACGCGAATCAAACCGCGGATTCTCTGGTTGGTCTTCAGTACAACACCTGTTGCTGGTCTGTTGGTGTAAACTACGAGCGTAAAATCACCTCTTGGGATTCTACCGCCTCTCAGCCAAACAGTAAGTACGACAACAAGTTCTCGTTCACCTTCGCACTGCGTGGATTGGGCACGAATTACAGCTTGGGTACGGCAGACATGCTGCAAAAAGGTATCTTGCCTTACCAGCGTGCTTTCTAACATTTTGCGATTTTTGTGGTCTAATCACTACCTAGTTGTAGCTTGATTAGTAAAAGCAGAGTTTTGACATTAACCCGCAGCAATGCGGATTGGACAAATGGAAAAGGTATGAAGAACTGGAGAACGCTGATCCTCGGTGTGGCATTCTGTGCCAACACTGCGTTTGCAGCCCCTCAAGTCGTTGATAAAGTAGCCGCTGTGGTTGATAACGGTGTGGTGCTGGAAAGTGACGTCGATGGTCTGATGCAATCCGTAAAACTGAACGCGCGTGAAGCAGGTCAGCAACTGCCTGATGATGACACATTACGTCACCAGATCCTCGAGCGTCTGATCATGGATAACATTCAGCTGCAGATGGCGAAAAAGATGGGCATCAATATGACCGATGCCGACGTCGATCGTGCGATTGGTAACATTGCTCAGCAAAACAACATGTCGATGGATCAGATGCGTAGCCGTTTGGCCGCCGATGGGATTAACTATAAAACCTATCGCGAGCAGATCCGTAAAGAGATGCTGATTTCTGAAGTGCGTAACAATGAAGTTCGCCGCCGCGTGACGATTCTTCCGCAGGAAGTTGAAGCGTTAGCTAAACAAGTTGGATCGCAGAACGGCGCTGATACCGAGCTTAACCTCAGCCACATCCTGATTGCTCTGCCGGAAAATCCATCTCAGCAGCAGGTTGACGACGCAGAACAACAGGCTCGTCAGTTGACTGACCAACTGAACAAAGGTGCTGATTTTGGCAAGATGGCAGTAAGTTATTCCGCAGACTCTCAGGCGCTGAAAGGCGGCCAAATGGGCTGGGGAAAAATTCAGGAACTGCCTTCACTGTTTGCGGCTGCACTGCAAACGGCTAAAAAAGGTGACATCATTGGCCCAATCCGCTCCGGCGTTGGTTTCCATATCCTAAAAGTAAATGACGTTCGTGGCGGTCAGGCTAATGTGTCTGTTACCGAAGTTCATGCTCGTCATATTTTGCTACGCCCTTCTCCGGTGATGACCGACGATCAGGCTCGTGCAAAACTGCAGGAAGTTGCCCAGCAGATTAAGAACAAGCAGATCACCTTTGATGAAGCCGCGCGTGCTATTTCTCAGGATCCAGGATCAGCACTGAAAGGTGGCGATCTCGGTTGGGCTGTTCCGACCATGTATGACCCTGCTTTCCGCGATGCGTTAATGAAGCTGCAAAAAGGCGAATTAAGCGCACCGGTTCACTCTTCATTTGGCTGGCATTTGATTCAACTGATGGATACGCGCCAAGTTGACCGCACCGATGATGCACAGAAAGATCGCGCATATCGCATGCTGTTCAACCGCAAGTTTGCGGAAGAAGCACAGACTTGGATGCAGGAAGAGCGTGCCAGCGCTTATGTAAAAATTATTGATGGTAGCAATGCCCAGTAATCATACACATGACACGTTTCGTGTCGTTATAACCCCCGGTGAACCTGCCGGGGTGGGGCCGGATTTGGTAATCGCTCTTGCTCAACAGGCTTGGCCTGCTGAGTTGGTAGTGTGCGCCGATCCGGCTTTGTTGCTTGAACGCGCCGCATTATTGCAACTGCCGCTGACGCTGCGAGAATATCAGCCTGATGTCCCCGCTCAGCCGCAAGCAGATAAAACGCTGACCATTCTGCCCATCAAGCTGCACAGCAAAGCTTTGCCTGGGCAACTTGATGTTAATAATGGTGCCTACGTGGTGGATACGCTGGCGCGAGCATGCGATGGCTGCCTGAGCGGTGAATTCGCGGCGCTCATCACCGGCCCCGTGCATAAAGGCATTATTAATGACTCTGGTGTGCCTTTCACTGGCCACACCGAGTTCTTCGCCGAACGTAGCCATCGCGATCGCGTGGTGATGATGCTGGCGACGGAAGAGTTGCGTGTGGCATTAGCCACCACCCATCTTCCACTACTTGATGTGCCTGCGGCGATTACGCCACAAACGCTCACTGAAGTTATCACGATCCTAGATCATGATTTACGTACCAAATTTGGTATCGATGAACCGCAAATTTACGTCTGTGGCCTCAACCCCCACGCGGGTGAAGGCGGTCATATGGGACGTGAAGAAATTGATGTGATTATTCCGACGCTTGAGTCACTGCGTCAACAGGGTATTCACCTGATTGGGCCCTTGCCCGCTGATACACTATTCCAGCCTAAATATCTGGAGCACGCCGATGCCGTTTTGGCGATGTATCACGATCAAGGCCTGCCGGTGTTAAAATACCAAGGCTTCGGCCGCGCTGTGAATATTACGTTGGGGCTGCCGTTTATCCGCACCTCCGTCGATCACGGCACCGCGCTGGATCTGGCTGCTACTGGCATCGCTGATGTGGGTAGTTTCAGAACAGCATTAAATCTCGCTATTAAAATGATAAATAACAGTAATGAATAACAGAGTTCACCAAGGCCATCTGGCTCGTAAACGTTTTGGACAAAACTTCCTGACCGATCAGTATGTGATCGACAGCATTGTGTCCGCTATTCACCCAATGCCAGGCCAAGCCGTGGTTGAAATCGGCCCCGGTTTGGGCGCACTGACCGAGCCTGTTGCCGACCGCATGGACAAAATGACGGTTATCGAACTCGACCGCGATTTAGCCGCGCGACTAGCAACGCATCCGTTTATCAGCAGCAAACTTAACATTCGCCAGCAAGATGCGATGACCGTTGATTTTGGCGAACTGTCACGCGAGTTGGGCCAACCGATACGCGTATTTGGTAATCTGCCTTACAACATTTCAACGCCGTTGATGTTCCACCTGTTCACCTATACTGGAGCTATCAGCGACATGCATTTCATGTTGCAAAAAGAAGTGGTGAACCGTTTGGTTGCCGGGCCGAACAGTAAAGCCTATGGCCGTTTGACCGTTATGGCGCAATACTACTGTCAGGTTATTCCTGTACTGGAAGTTCCGCCAACGGCGTTCCGTCCAGCACCAAAGGTTGACTCAGCCGTGGTTCGTTTGATCCCACATGCGACTATTCCGCATCCGGTCAAAGACATCCGCGTGCTTAGCCGTATCACCACAGAAGCTTTTAATCAGCGTCGCAAAACCGTACGCAATAGCTTGGGCCATCTTTTCACGCCAGAACAATTGACCGAGCTGGGTATCGATCCTGCTCAGCGTGCAGAGAACATCTCTGTCGAGAACTATTGCAAACTCGCCAACTGGCTGTGTGAGAAATCAGCAGAATAGTTGTGCAATATACCCTCTCTGTTTATCGGTGAGGGTATAGATCTCGCTGACAACGTCATAACGGGAGCCGTACATCATGATTGATTCACCTCGTGTGTGTATTCAGGTACAAAGTGCCTATGCAGAAACCCAGTCTCTTCCCGATGAAGAGCGTTTTGTTTTCGCGTATACCATCACCATTAGGAATCTTGGACGATTCAATGTACAGCTCCTACGACGTTACTGGCTGATTACCAACGGTAACGGGCGTCAGACTGAAGTTCAGGGCGAGGGCGTGATTGGCGAACAGCCGCTCATTCTGCCTAATAATGAGTTCCAATATACCAGCGGAGCCATTATTGAAACGCCTTGTGGCACCATGGAAGGACATTATGAAATGATCGATCATACTGGTCAGGAGTTTCGTATTGCCATACCCGTATTTCGTTTAGCTATCCCGACACTCATTAACTGAGCAAAACTGACTCATCTATGTCTACATTATTGATTGGCGATGTCCACGGTTGCTATGAAGAGCTTCGTTCTTTATTGGCGCAGGTTGATTTTGATCCGGCTAAAGATACGCTGTGGCTAACCGGAGATCTGGTTGCTCGTGGCCCAGACTCGGTGGAAGTTCTACGCTATGTACAGTCGTTGGGCGATAGCGTTCGGATGGTGCTGGGTAATCACGATCTGCATCTTCTCGCCGTGTACGCAGGTATTAGCCGTAACAAGCCGAAAGATAAGATTACCCCACTGCTCGACGCCCCTGATGCAGATAGCCTGATTAACTGGCTACGTCGCCAACCCGTACTTCAGGTCGACAACGAGCTTAAGCTGGTAATGGCGCACGCGGGTATCAGCCCTCAGTGGGATATTGAGACTGCGCAGCTTTGTGCACGTGAAGTCGAAGCCGTGCTCAGCAGTGACAGCTATCCACTGTTTTTAAACGCGATGTATGGCGATATGCCAAACAGTTGGGTTGATGGACTCACCGGATTACAGCGCCTGCGTTTTTCAACCAACGCCTTAACGCGCATGCGTTACTGTTTCCCTGGTGGCGAACTGGATATGATCTGCAAAGATGCACCGGGCGAAGCGCCTTCACCGCTAAAACCATGGTTTAATTTGCCTAGCAAAGTATTGGATGAAGGTTACTCAATCGCCTTCGGGCATTGGGCATCACTGGAAGGGAAAGGCACTCCGCCGCAGGTCTATGCGCTGGATACCGGATGCTGCTGGGGTGGTGATTTAACCCTGCTTCGCTGGGAAGACAAACAGTATTTCACCCAACCCTCTCTACGACCTAAATCGATAGAAGAGTCCGCGTAATTAGCGTTCAATGATTTCAAAACAAAAAAGCCCGCAGTCATATGCGGGCTTTTTTTTATCAGGCTGTCACTTAGCGCTTGTGCAAGATCTCAAAGCAATAGCCGTGAGAGTTTGCGCTATCCGCATCGTGAAACTCGCTAAATGAGGTTTCCCACTCATCGGGTTCATAGTCTGGGAAGTAGGTATCTCCGCCCACTTCAGCGTCAACGTGTGTTAAATACATCCGTTGAGCTAGCGGCAGGAACTGAGAATAAATACTGCCACCGCCGATAACCATCACCTCTTCAACATCACCGGCAGCGGCAATTGCGGCCTCGGGTGAAGCAACCCATGTCACGCGATCATCATTGCCCGGCTGGCTGCTTAATACGATATTGTGACGCCCTGGCAGAGGCCGGCCAATGGATTCAAACGTCTTGCGTCCCATGATAACGGGCTTATCTAAAGTATTACGCTTAAACCACGCGAGATCGGCCGGTAAATGCCACGGCATCGCGTTTTCCATACCAATAACACGATCTGCTGCAAGCGCAGCAATTAGGCTGATATACATGTTGGTCGATCCTATCAAGTAGAAAAATTGCGCACACTATAAGTAAAGGGTTAGCGGGTGTCGATAGCCAGATGGCCTCATTTACACCCGCTTAAACTAACCCTCAGATAAAACAGCATTTCTACTTCAATTTTTCGCTTCTCAGACTCGCAAAAACTAAACGCTTGGACGTTTGCGGTATAACCACAGTCCCGGAAGAGATAGGCCGATGGAAAGCGCGCCCACAATAAACGACGCTTTTAGAAAATTGGTGACCATGGTTTCAAACAATGCATCGCTAAAGCCAAGGTGTGAAATTTTCACCACGGAAATCATCGCCGTGTAGGCATAGATACCGGGGAACATTGGGATCACGGCGGCGACGGTAAACACCTTAGGATGAGCAAGCAGCCTGCGCGACCACTGAATTCCCAGCACCCCGATCAATATCGCAGCCCCCAACGTTGCCCACTCGATATTTATCCCAAAGTGCATCATCACCATGCGTGAACCATGACCGATGGCACCCAATAACGCACAGTAGCGCAGCGCACGAACGGGAACATTAAATACCAACGCAAAACCCACGGCAGGCACTGCGGCTAAAACCATGTCCTGCAACAATGCGAGCAATAAATCGATTATATCCATCCTCTAAGCCCCCACAGCGACATTGCCATCACCACGCCAATACAGGTCGCTAGCGTCAGCAGCGACGCCATTGCCCAGCGAGCCAAGCCGGTATTTACATGCCCTTTGAACATATCCGCCACCGCATTAATCAAAGGGAAACCTGGCACCAACAGCAAAACACTCGCCGCCATAGCGATGGTGGATGTTGCTTTAAATGGGTCATATTGGATAAGCAACCCCGATACCGAGGTGGCAACAAAAGCAGTGATACAGAAATTAATCTGCGGGTGCATTTGACGCTGAGTCAGTACCTGCCTCACATACATCGCCACGGCGCTGGCAATAAATGCCACCAAAGATCCATCCCAACCGCCACCGTTGAGTTTGCAGAAACAAGCACAGGACAGTCCAACCATTAAAACCAGCAACCAGCGTGGATAACGCAGCGGTTTGATATGCTCAAAACGCCGATGCACGTCTTTGATATCCAGCAAGTGGTGCTCAGCCATAATCACAATGTGCTGAACCTCAGTCACAACGTGCATATTGATCCCGCGATCCACATTTTTGCGCGTTGACGTCATGCAGTGACCACCAATAATCGTCGTCAACACCACCGCATTTGCCGAGATTGAGCTTTCAACGCTTTCAGCTCCAAGCGCAACGCCTAACCGAGATGAAAGCTGTTCAACTAACATGCTTTCGGCACCGTGTTGCAACAAAAAAAGGGCACATTGTATACAGAGCCGAGTAATTTCCCTCTGCTTATGAGAATCCACATCCATGGTTTTTCCTGATTTTTTTGGTTGTTATACGTTCATTTTTCGCTTAAAAAGAGTGCTTTCATATTCTTATCATATTGCTTCAATAACCCCAATAGAGGTGATGCACTTGCCTCATCATGGCGTTATGATTTCGTCATATTCTCGCTCACCACGGATCTCATCATGTTTGAAACCACGCTGTTTGTTGCGTCTATCGCAACGCTAGGAATGTTATCGCCTGGCCCCGATTTCTTCTTAGTGATCAAAAACGCCTCGCGATACAGGCGTCAGGCCGGCATGATGACCGCCCTTGGCGTGATCGGCGGCGTAGCAACCCACATGTCGTATTGTGTCGCCGGTCTAGCCGTGGTGATCACCACCACGCCGTGGCTGTTTAATATTCTAAAATATGCCGGTGCCGCTTATTTAGTCTGGATTGGCATTCATGCCCTCTTTTCCCGTGGCGGCAGCAAGATAAATGTCGATAACCAAACGCCTCAAGAAGTCAGCCTTAAAAGCGCATTTTTGCAAGGCTATTTGTGTAACTTGCTCAATCCGAAGGCGACATTATTCTTTCTGGCGGTATTCACTCAGGTATTAGAGGTTAACTCAGGCGTAGGTGAAAAACTGTGGTATGCGGGGATAATTCTGGGTTTATCTTTCATTTGGTGGCCAATGCTGGTAGTGCTGATTCAAAGCGCCCCTGTTCGTCTAGCACTGGCAAAAGCACAAAAGATAATCGACCGGCTTTTAGGTGTGATGCTTATTGGGTTAGGCCTGAAAGTGGCCTTAAGCTAAGGCTAAATGCCCTCTTTCCGTGCATGAAAGAGGGCGAAAACGTTATGCGTCTTTTTGCAGTTCTGGCACATCCTCTTCGTGGATCGTAACCATAGGGTCAAGATCAGGAGATTTGCCGTCAATACTTCCGCGCCAGCCGCTTTGCTGAGCGATGGTCAAACGCGCCTTATCCTGCTCAATCGCCTGACTCAGCATTTCTTTAGCCCGCTGTAAACTGGCAAGACGGAATTCGGCATCCTCGTAATTTGGCACCGTTTCTTCCAGCATACGTAGGTTATAACGACGGAAAATATCTGCCTTTTCGCGAGCCTCGTAGGCCCCACAGCCCAAGTGCTCCAGCACATTGCGTCCAACACGTAGCGATCCTTCAAACAGCTCACGTTCAACGAACTCCACGCCGCGCTGCCGCAGCTGATAGTAATGATCGACATCGCGCGCGCGCGCAACAATTTTCAGATGAGGGAAATGTTCCTGCGCCAGCTCAGTCAACTGCAGGTTGGCATCCACGTCATCAATGGCGTTAATTAATACTTTTGCCTTGGCGGCACCCGCCGACTCAAGCAGATCCACGCGGGTTGCATCGCCATAAAACACTTTCATGCCAAATTTACGCAGCGTTTCGACATGGTCGGGATCGTGATCTAGCACGACGGTATGCACGTCATTGGCTAATAGCAAACGACCCGCAATCTGCCCAAATCTGCCGAAACCGGCAATGATCACGCTGGCATTATCATCATCAATAATGTCCTGCGGGCGTTCATCCTGTTTAACGTTTTTCTCCATGCGTGTGTATATCACCAGCAGGATCGGCGTTACCGCCATGGAAAGCGCAACCGCCAACGTGAGTGATTTTGCCCACTCACCGGGCAAAACACCGGCCATTTGAGCCGCACCAAACACCACGAATGCAAACTCACTGCCCTGCCCTAATAGCACCGCAAATAACGTTCTCTGCTTACGCGGTACGCCTAAAATCGGCGCGACCAGCCACAGCAAAGCCGCTTTTAGGATTAAGAACCCGAACAGCAGCGTCGCAATCAGCAACGGATGGCTAAACAAGGTGCCAAAATCGATCGACATTCCCACGCCGATAAAGAATAGCCCCAACAATAGGCCTTTAAACGGCTGGATATCGCTTTCCAGCGCGTGTCGATACTCGGAGCTTGCCAGCAAAACACCGGCCAAAAATGCGCCCATCGCCATCGACATCCCTGCCATCTCTAGCAGTACACCAAATCCAAACACCAGAAATAACGCCACGGCGCTGAACACTTCACGCATGCCTGAACGCGCAACAAAATGTAGCAATGGTCGAGTCACGTAACGACCGAGCAAGATAACGATAGCTAAAGCGCCAACCACTTTCGCCGCCGACAGCGCAAATGCGCCCATGGTGGTGGTTGCTCCGCTGCTTGCCAGCAGAGGGATCATCGCCACCAGCGGTATCGCCGCAATATCTTGGAATAGCAGAACGGCAAAGGAGGAACGGCCAATCGGTGATGGGGTCAAGTTGCGCTCATTCATCGCCTGCATCGCAATTGCGGTAGAAGAAAGCGCCAACGTTAAGCCAATCAAGATAGCCACTTGCCAACTCAGCCCCAGCAAATAGCAGAACAGGCTTAGTACCAATCCACAGCCGACCATTTGAATACTACCACCGCCGAATACCGAGGCACGCAGCGTCCAAAGGCGCTTAGGATCAAGCTCAAGGCCAATCACAAACAGCATCAACACCACGCCGATTTCGGCGAAAGTCAGAATAGACTCCGCATCAGAAACCAGCTTTAGCCCCCACGGGCCAATAATGCAGCCAGCGATCAAATACCCCAGCACCGATCCCAAACCAAGGCGCACCGCAATTGGCACAAACAGCGCCGCAGAGCCGAGATAAATCAGCCCTTCAATCATCATGCCGTGATTATCCATGTGCAGGCTCCTCAACGTCTGATGCCGGTAATTCTGCCTGCGGATGAAGCGCAATATAATTGATCAAACGCCGACGATAGCTTTCACTGGCTCGAGCCAACGCCGCTTCGTCGCATGAAAACGTATTATGTTCAGCAAAATAGGGTAGCCAGTTCATGCCGCAATAAACTGCCGTTGCCTGAATCGGCTGAGAAAGAATCGGGAAGCCCGGATGGTCACCTAAATCAAAATGATGATCGTTGCCACCGGTGGTGACCGCCCACATAAAATCTTTTCCCTCTAACGCTTTGCCGTTATGTCCATATGCCCAACCGTGCTCCAAAACTTTATCGATCCACAGCTTCAACAACGGAGGCATGCTGTACCACTGCATCGGGTGTTGCAGGATGATGAGATCGGCCTGACTCAACGCCTGCTGTTCGGCAGCAACGTTAATATTGAAATCAGGATAGAGCTCATACAGTGAGCGAACTTCAACCTCAGGAATATCGATAACGGCGTCTAACAAACGCTTATTGGCATGCGAATGCCGAGGATAAGGATGGGCGTATATTATCAGGATCATGCGTTTCTCGTTGTGCGAAAGCCTTAATGTATCTTAGACCCAAATATTGATGTCATGGCAGCAATGCAAGCGGTGCTAACAGGAATATTAATCGGTTAAGGCATCAAAAAACTTAGGGAATTTTCTACGACATAGCATGACAGTTTTAAAAACAAATAAAATCTGAAAATTTTTAACAAGTTGCTCAAGTTTTTGGAATGACGAAAACATTAGCCAAAAAAAAGCCTGACCGAAGTCAGGCTTAGCATTTCAACTCAGAAATTTTTGGCGCCGATATTACCCTTTCAAGCGCGCATGCATTTCCTGCACCGACGTTACCTGCTCGGTTGGGTCGGAATTCAGCGCCATCGCGGTAGCAAAACCACCGTTCAGCGTGGTGTCGTAATGCACTTTGTATTGCAGCGCGCTGCGGCGAATCAACTTGGAGTCTTCAATCGCCTGACGACCTGCGGTGGTGTTCACGATATAGGAATACTCACCGTTTTTGATACGGTCTTGAATATGCGGACGACCTTCATGCACCTTGTTGACCAAGCGTGGATTAATCCCTGCTTCGCCCAGAACGATTGCGGTACCGTGGGTCGCATCCAGCTCGAAGCCTTGTTTCAGCAGTTTTGCCGCCAAATCAACTACGCGGTGTTTGTCGCCTTCACGTACAGACAGTAGCGCACGCCCCGGGGTTTTCACCTTAGACTGGCTGCCCAGCATCGCTTTAGAGAAAGCTTCCGCAAAGGTGCGGCCAACGCCCATCACTTCACCGGTAGAGCGCATCTCAGGCCCTAAGATGGGGTCAACGCCTGGGAATTTATTGAACGGTAGCACCACTTCTTTCACTGAGTAATATGGCGGGATAACTTCTTTCGTCACGCCCTGCTGTGCCAACGTTTGGCCTGCCATCACACGCGCCGCGACTTTCGCCAGCGGAACACCCGTCGCTTTAGACACAAATGGCACGGTACGTGCCGCACGCGGGTTCACTTCAATCAAATACACTTCGTTATCTTTAACCGCGAACTGCACGTTCATCAAACCACGAACGCCGAGCTCCATCGCCAGTTTTTCAGCCTGTACGCGCATCACGTCCTGAATTTCTTGGCTCAGCGTATAAGCAGGCAGTGAACATGCCGAGTCACCGGAGTGAACACCAGCCTGCTCAATGTGCTCCATAATGCCGCCGATTAATACGCGCTCACCGTCACAGATAGCATCAACGTCAACCTCAACCGCATCATCAAGGAAGTGATCCAGCAGCACCGGTGCATCGTTAGACACGCTCACCGCATTTTGGAAGTAACGGCGCAGGTCGATTTCGTCATACACGATTTCCATCGCGCGGCCACCCAGCACGTAGGATGGGCGAACCACCAGCGGATAACCGATAACAGCGCCCTTCTCGATGGCTTGCTCGATGGTTGAAACCGTGGCGTTAGCTGGCTGTTTTAAGCCAAGGCGCACAACGGCCTGCTGGAAACGCTCACGGTCTTCAGCACGGTCAATCGCATCTGGGCTAGTACCGATAACCGGCATACCGGCGGCTTCCAATGCACGAGCCAGTTTCAGCGGCGTCTGACCACCGTACTGCACGATGACGCCCTGTGGTTTTTCTACCGCCACAATTTCCAGCACGTCTTCTAGCGTAACCGGCTCAAAGTACAGACGGTCAGAGGTATCGTAGTCGGTTGAAACGGTTTCAGGGTTACAGTTCACCATGATGGTTTCGTAGCCGTCTTCACGCAGCGCAAGGGACGCATGCACACAGCAGTAGTCGAACTCAATACCTTGACCTATACGGTTTGGACCGCCGCCCAGCACGATAATTTTCGGACGGTCGCTGTTTGGATTCGACTCGCACTCTTCTTCATAAGTGGAGTACATGTAAGCCGTGTCGGTGGCAAATTCTGCCGCACAGGTATCCACACGTTTGTAAACAGGATGCAGATTGTACTTGTGGCGCAGTTTGCGAATTTCAGTTTCAGCCACACCAGCCAGCTTCGCTAAACGAGCGTCAGCAAAACCTTTGCGTTTCAATTGGCGTAAGAATTCATGGCTCAGACCATTGATACCCACTTCCGCGACCTGCTCTTCCAAGCGCACCAATTCTTCGATTTGCACCAAGAACCAGCGGTCGATGTTGGTCAGGTTGAACACGCCGTCAACGGACAGACCTGCGCGGAAAGCGTCGGCGATGTACCAAATACGCTCAGCGCCAGCATCTTTAAGCTCACGACGGATTTTGGTGAGCGCTTCTGGGTCATCGAGGCTCACTTTAGGGTCGAAGCCCGCAGCGCCGACTTCCAGACCACGAAGGGCTTTCTGTAGAGACTCTTGCTGAGTGCGACCAATCGCCATCACTTCGCCGACGGATTTCATCTGCGTAGTCAGACGGTCGTTTGCGCCCGCAAATTTCTCGAAGTTAAAGCGAGGAATTTTGGTCACAACGTAGTCGATAGACGGTTCAAACGAGGCCGGAGTACGACCGCCGGTGATGTCGTTCATCAGTTCGTCGAGGGTATAACCCACCGCCAGTTTGGCTGCCACTTTCGCAATCGGGAAGCCAGTCGCTTTGGACGCCAGCGCAGAGGAGCGAGAAACGCGAGGGTTCATTTCAATGACGATCAGACGGCCATTTTTCGGGTTCACCGCAAACTGCACGTTAGAACCACCGGTTTCTACGCCGATTTCACGCAGTACCGCCATCGAGGCGTTACGCATGATTTGATATTCTTTGTCGGTCAGCGTTTGGGCCGGTGCCACGGTGATGGAGTCGCCGGTATGAATGCCCATCGCATCGAAGTTTTCAATCGAGCAAACGATGATGCAGTTGTCGTTTTTATCACGTACCACTTCCATCTCGTACTCTTTCCAACCAATCAGCGACTCATCAATCAGTAGCTCTTTGGTCGGTGAAAGATCCAGACCGCGCTCGCAAATCTCTTCGAACTCTTCACGGTTATACGCAATACCGCCGCCGGTGCCGCCCATGGTGAATGAAGGACGAATAATACATGGGAAGCCAACGTCAGCCGCCACGGCTAAGGCTTCTTCCATCGTATGAGCGATGCCTGAACGTGCGGTGTCGAGGCCAATTTTCTTCATCGCGATATCGAAACGACGACGGTCTTCGGCTTTATCAATGGCGTCGGCGGTCGCACCAATCATGGTTACGCCAAACTCTTCCAGCACACCTTGGCGCTCTAACTCAAGCGCGCAGTTCAGCGCAGTCTGTCCACCCATGGTAGGCAGAACGGCATCAGGGCGCTCTTTTTCGATGATTTTGCGCACCACTTCCCAGTGAATCGGCTCGATATAGGTCGCATCGGCCATTTCAGGGTCAGTCATGATGGTGGCGGGGTTCGAGTTCACCAGAATGACGCGGTAACCTTCTTCGCGCAGCGCTTTACACGCTTGAGCACCCGAGTAGTCAAATTCACATGCTTGGCCGATAACAATCGGGCCTGCGCCCAGAATCAGGATGCTTTTTATATCAGTACGTTTTGGCATTTTATTTATTGCTCCTGATTATTTGGCTGTTCTTGTCATAGTGGTGCGGTAGGTCTGAATCAAATCGATAAAGTGGTCAAACAGCGGCGCAGCATCGTGCGGCCCAGGGCTTGCCTCTGGGTGGCCTTGGAAACTAAACGCCGCTTTATCCGTGCGATGAATCCCCTGAACCGTGTGGTCAAACAGGGACTTGTGCGTCACACGCAGTGTATCTGGCAGATTGTCGCCATCAACGGCAAAACCGTGGTTTTGAGCGGTAATCATCACAACGTCTTTATCGAGGTCTTTCACCGGATGGTTGCCGCCGTGATGGCCCAGCTTCATCTTGATAGTTTTGGCTCCGCTTGCTAGCGCCAGAAGTTGGTGGCCCAAGCAAATACCAAATACTGGAATTTCTGTATCTAAGAAGGTTTTAATGGCGCGAATTGCGTAATCACACGGTTCTGGGTCACCAGGACCATTGGATAGGAAAATGCCATCGGGATTGAGCTTCAACACATCTTCCGCTGGCGTTTGCGCTGGAACCACCGTTAGGCGGCAGCCTCTATCAACCAGCATGCGTAGGATGTTACGTTTCACGCCATAGTCATAGGCAACAACGTGGAATGGCAGCTCTGACTCTTCTTTCGCCGCAGGCAATTCGCCCATCAGCGTCCAACTACCTTGCGTCCAAGAATAAGATTCTCGGGTAGTGACTTCTTTTGCCAGATCCATGCCTTTTAAGCCTGGGAATGCTTTCGCTTTCTCCAGCGCCAATTGAACATCTGGCTGAGCACCGTCAATGCTACCGGTGATGATGCAGCCATTCTGAGCCCCTTTCTCACGCAGTAAACGCGTCAGTTTGCGGGTATCGATATCGGCGATAGCCACAACATTGTGACGTTTGAGGTAATCAGAGAGGCATTCGGTGCTGCGGTAGTTGCTAGCAATCAGAGGCAAATCGCGAATTATCAGGCCTTGAGCATGAACAGCGGAGGATTCTTCATCAGAGGCGTTAGTGCCGACATTGCCGATATGGGGATAAGTAAGAGTGACTAGCTGGCGGGAATAGGAAGGATCAGTGAGGATTTCTTGATAACCGGTCATTGACGTATTGAAGACCACCTCGCCCACCGCCGATCCATCTGCACCAATCGACCGACCGTGAAACTGGGTTCCGTCTTCCAGAACCAATATAGCTGACTTAATCAAAACACCCTCCAAAGAATATTCAGTCACATTATTTGCATATTAATGCAGATCATTCGATCTAAATCAATGCAAAAAACTGCCTTCTTGACTAATTTCCGGCAAATTGCGCGCATTCTAAAGACGTGATGAATGCTTGTCTACCTGAAAAGATGATTTTTTTGTATTTTTTAAGGCTTAAGAAGAGATTTTACAACGAAGAGGTTAAAAACAGGCATTAACTAGAAATAGAAAACGGTTGCCAGTGTCGTGAATTAGCGGCAATACGTTTATGATGCAATTTTCCTCTGCAAAGGTCAATCACAGTTTCTCACTAGGTTAATAAAAAGTAAAATAAAGAAACTAATAAGTCATTCACAATAAAAATCATTCCAACCTTACTTTAAAATAAAAAAAATGGATAACACATTGTTATCCATTTAATTTTTAATATTAAAAAAAACATTAAAAGAAGATTTTTACTGATTTTATCTAGAGTTCATTGAGAGAAAGAACATCACGCATATCGTAAAGACCAATAGGCTGATTGCCTACCCATGCAGCAGCACGTACAGCGCCGCTGGCAAACGTCATACGGCTTGATGCCTTGTGAGTAATCTCGATTCGTTCTCCCACATCAGCAAACATCGCCGTGTGCTCACCGACAATATCGCCTGCGCGAATAGTAGCAAAGCCGATACTCTTAGGATCGCGCTCTCCGGTGTATCCCTCACGGGCATATACCGCACACTCTTTTAGATCGCGCCCTAACGCTTGAGCAATGGTTTCTCCCATGGCTAAAGCCGTGCCTGACGGTGCATCAACTTTATGGCGATGATGGGCTTCAATAATTTCGATATCCGTATAATCCCCCATCACTTTTGCCGCTTTCTCTAGCAGCTTAAGCATCACGTTAACCCCAACGCTAAAGTTAGCAGCGAACACAATACCAATAGATTCAGCCGCTTTGCTAATGGTGGCTTTGCCCGTATCATCAAAGCCGGTGGTACCAATCACCATATTTTTGCGTTGGGATACACAGAACGCTAAATGCGCTAGCGTGCCTTCTGGGCGCGTAAAGTCGACCAAGACATCAAAGTTATCGGCGGCATCCTGTAGGCTTGCGCTGACTTTTATGCCTGTTTGGCCAATACCCGCTAATTCACCAGCATCTACGCCTAGCAATGAAGAGCCTTCACGCTCAAAAGCGGCACCGAGCACCACGCCTTCAACGTTTGCCACCGCAGCAATTAATTGTCTTCCCATGCGGCCACCGGCACCGGCGATAGCAATACGGATATGAGAATTAGACATCTTCCCTCTCTTAATTATTTAATTTCACTCAGCTAATTTCACTCAGCAAGATAGCCAAAGGCTTTCAATGTTAGTTTCAGGTTAACGACTCTTCCCTCTCACTGCCAGAGTAAATATACGGTAATTAGAAATTTGCGATTAGCGCGGTTCATCATCAGTTTTACGCGCTGACAAAACGTGTTGCCCCGTATTCAGAACAAAAATACAGCACCCGCATAATCATGCAAAACCAATCAGTTAGCATAGCGATACTAAGCATTTCATTACGATAACTTCGCTCTCAATTTGATACTAACATTCCCATTTTGATAGTTTTCCACTCTCCATCACCGTCATCCGACCTTCAGCCATCACATTCTGTAATTCGTCTAAGAAAAAACGCTCGATCCCCCTCACGTTTCCACCAATCACCTTACGGCTCTACGCCCTATGGCGTACATCTTGCTGCTTTATCGCTGATTTATAAATTTCGATTATTCATTTCATTCAAATTAAAAATCCCACGCTCCTCTAAGGAGAAAGCTATGTCGTTAGGATCCCCACTCAAGCGGGTGGACGCTGAAGCTAAGGTTACCGGCCACGCTCGCTATACCGACGATCATCAAATGCATGGCATGCGTTACGCTAAATATGTACGTAGTCCTCTCGCCCATGCTTATGTCACGGCCATTGATACTTATGCGGCACTGGCTTTGCCCGGCGTTGAAGCCGTATTTACTTATCAAGATGTGCCTGAATTACGATTCCCCACCGCGGGACATGCTTGGTCACTGGAACCCGCTAAACGAGACGTTGCCGATCGCCAGCTACTCACCCAACATGTGCGGCATTATGGCGACGGTGTTGCGATTGTGGTTGCGCGTGATGCGCTAACCGCAGAACGTGCCGCCGCGCTGGTTGAAGTGGCATACCAAGAGCTGCCGGTGATAACCACCGCACAGGGCGCTTTAGCACCAGACGCACCGCTGATTCATCCAGAAGGCAATACGCTGAAAAAAAGTAATATCAGCGCGAATCAGCCTAAAGAAGCAATCTCATCGGCTGATTTTCAACTCTCTGCGCATTTTCAAACGCCGGTGATCCAGCACTGCCATATGGAAGGCGTGACCTGTTTTGCCTATATGGAACAGCCAGATCATATTGTGATTGTCTCCAGCACCCAGATCCCGCAGATCGTGCGCCGTACCGTCGCTCAGGCGCTGGGTATGCCATGGTCAAACATACGCGTGATCAAGCCTTATATTGGTGGTGGATTCGGCAATAAACAGGACGTACTCGAAGAGCCGATGGCCGCATTTCTCACCCAAAAGATGGGCGGTATTCCGGTGAAGGTCGAACTCAGCCGTGAAGAGTGCTTTTTCGCTTCCCGCACGCGCCATGCCTTCAGTATCGACGCTGAACTGGGGCTTAATCACGACGGTATTTTAACGGGCTATCAGTTGGACGTGCTGTCGAACACCGGCGCTTATGCTTCGCACGGGCATTCCATCGCTTCCGCCGGTGCCAACAAAATCAGCTATCTCTATCCCCGTAGCGCCTTCGGCTATTCTGCTCTCACGCATTATTCGAACTACCCCGCCGCAGGCGCCATGCGCGGCTATGGCGCACCGCAGGTGGCTTTTGCACTTGAATGTTTATTAGATGACGCGGCAGAAAAACTGTCTCTCGACGCCGTCGATGTGCGTTTGCTGAATGCGGCACGCAGTGGTGATATCAATCCGGTTAACCACAAAAAGATTTATAGCGCGGGACTCGTTGAATGCCTTGAGAAAGGACGCGATCTGTTCGAATGGAACGCCCGTAAGGCCGCCTGTCAAAATCAAACAGGCGATCTGCGCCGTGGCGTCGGCGTCGCATGTTTTAGCTACGGTTCTAATACTTACCCCGTTGGCGTTGAAATTGCGGGAGCCCGCATGTTGCTCAACCAAGACGGCACGGTAAATCTGCAAATTGGTGCCACAGAGATCGGCCAAGGTTCAGATACCGTTTTCGCCCAGATGGCCGCCGAAACGCTTGGCATTCCCTTTGGACATATACGCGTGATATCCACCCAAGACACCGATATCACTGCCTACGACCCCGGCGCATTTGCGTCTCGACAGAGCTATGTTGCCGCACCGGCGGTAATGCAAGCGGCAAGCGAATTGCGCAGTAAAATACTGGCTCATGCTGAATTAATTAGCCACCAGCCACAGTGGGGACTCACGTTACTCAACGGAAATGTGGTGATGGCGGCTCAACCTGAAATGGTACTCATGAGCGTGGCGGAGGTTTCGATGCATGCTTACTACCATCAGGAAATCGGTGCCCAGCTGCTGGCTGAAATATCCCATAAAACCACCACTAACCCACCGGCTTTTGGCTGCACGTTTGTCGATCTCAGCGTCGATATTCCTCTATGCAAAGTCACCATCAATAAGATTATCAACCTGCATGATTCAGGCCGAATTCTTAACCCACAGCTCGCCGAAGGCCAAGTGCATGGCGGAATGGGCATGGGGATCGGCTGGGCTTTATTTGAAGAGATGATCATTGATGAAAAAACCGGCGTAGTTCGAAATCCAAACCTGCTGGATTATAAATTCCCCACCATTATGGATCTGCCCGATCTGGAGTGCGCATTTGTTGAAACCTATGAACCCCAGTCTGCCTACGGACACAAAGCGCTCGGCGAACCGCCAATTATCTCGCCCGCTCCCGCGATTAGAAACGCGATTCGTATGGCAACCGGCATCCCCATTAACACACTGCCCATCACGCCTAAAACGCTGTTTGCTGAATTCGTTCAGGCCGGACTCATCAGGGAGTAATCATGTACGATATCGAAAACTACTACCGTGCTCGCAGCGTACAGCATGCCTGTGAGCTACTCAGCGAATATCCCCAAGCGCGGCTTTTGGCCGGTGGCACCGATGTGCTGATCCAGCTCCATCACCTGAATCCTAACTATCGCCACATCGTTGATGTTCATGATTTACCCGAGTTAAAAGGGATCGCCATCGATCGCCATCATCATTTACGCATCGGCTCAGCCACCACGTTTACTGAGCTCATTGAACATCCGCTGATTCAGCAGCATCTGCCTTTGCTCGCCGAAGCCGCTGCGACGATCGCAGGCCCTCAGGTACGTAACGTTGCCACCTATGGCGGCAATATTTGCAACGGCGCAACAAGCGCAGACTCAGCGTCACCTACGTTAGCCCTGAAAGCAGAGCTAGAAATTGCGACTGCCCACGGTTGTTATCGGCGCTCTATTGAGGGTTTTCACACGGGTCCCGGAAAAGTTGCACTCCAGCAAGGGGAAATCGTGGTGGCCTTCCATTTTGCTCCCGAGTATTACCAACATATTGGCAGCAGCTACATTAAATACGCCATGCGTGGCGCAATGGATATCGCCACAATTGGCTGTTCGGCGGCATGTCGCATCGCTCAAGGGCGCTTCACCGATCTCCGTCTCACCTATGGCGTTGCTGCACCAACGCCAATTCGCTGCCCGCACGCCGAACAAAGCGCAATGGGTCAACCGCTGAACCAACAAACGTTGGCGGCTATCAGCGAAGCCGTGGCTCAGGATGTTTCCCCGCGCTCATCATGGCGCGCAGAGAAATCATTTCGCCTGCATCTCATTCGCACCTTGGCTCAACGCGCTATTTCACTCGCCGTTGAACGCGCTGGAGGAAAAATCGCATGAACCGTAAGCATTGGGTTGATATTGAATGTGAAATAAACGGGAAGCGTTACCCCTTTACGATTTCTCCCGCGCTGTCGTTGATGGAGCTTCTCAGAGATGAAGGGCTAACGAGCGTGAAGCAGGGCTGTGGCGTAGGAGAATGTGGCGCCTGCACCGTGCTTATCGACGGCGTCGCCACCGATAGCTGTTTATATCTCGCCGTATGGGCCGATGGAAAACGCATTCGTACCGCTGAAGGTGAGGTAAAAAATGGCCGGATCTCTCAGGTACAGCAGGCCTACGTGGATGCCGGAGCGGTACAGTGTGGTTTCTGCACGCCGGGTCTGGTAATGGCAACCACGGCGCTGCTCGCCAAGCATCCGTCCCGCCCGTTAACTCATGAAGAAATTCGCCGTGGATTAGCTGGAAACCTCTGCCGCTGCACGGGCTATCAAATGGTGATCCGTGCGGTTAAGGCATGCTGCGATAACTAACACCCGATCGCGGATACCTGTCAGATATAAAAAAATGGGATACCTTCCGGTATCCCATCTCATCAACGTTTGATATAGCCAAGCAATCAGTCGATTTGCTTCACATCCACACGCAATTCTTTAGGCACTTCAAAAACGATATTTTCTTCACGCCCTTGCATCTCAACGGCATCTTCGCCGCCTAACGCTTGAAGGCGCTTAATCACGTCTTGAACCAAGATATCAGGGGCTGAAGCACCTGCGGTGACGCCGATACGCTTCACATCTTTCAGCCACTCTTCGCGAATATCTTCCGCTGAATCAATCAAAAATGCGGGGATCCCTGCACGCTGTGCCAGTTCTGCCAAGCGGTTAGAGTTGGAGGAGTTTTTCGATCCCACCACCAGCACCACTTCAGCCTCACTAGCAAGATTGCGCACCGCTTCCTGACGATTAGTTGTGGCATAACAGATATCGTCTTTACGCGGGCCAACAATCTTAGGGAATCGTTCACGCAGAGCATCAATGATGTCTGACGTATCATCAACGGAAAGCGTGGTCTGAGTCATAAAGCACAGGTTATTTTCATTTTTCACCTGCAGCTTCCAAACATCTTCCGGCGACTCAACCAGATACATCCCGCCTTCAGGATTATTGTACTGGCCCATCGTGCCTTCAACTTCCGGATGCCCAGCATGACCAATTAAAATGGCCTCGGTTCCTTTACGGCTCGCACGCGCAACTTCCATATGGACTTTAGTGACCAGTGGACAGGTCGCATCGTACAGCATGGTGAGATTACGGGCTTTAGCCTCAGCACGAACGGCTTGAGAAACACCATGAGCCGAGAAAATCAGAATCGTGTTATCGGGCACTTCACTGATTTCTTCAATGAACACGGCTCCGCGCTCACGCAGGCTGTTGACAACATAGCGGTTATGCACCACTTCATGACGAACATAAATCGGCGCGCCGTAAATCTCTAGCGCGCGTTCTACGATACTAATGGCTCGGTCGACACCCGCGCAGAAGCCGCGCGGATTAGCCAGCAGGATTTGCATCAACGTCTCCCTGCTGCGGGTCAATCTCCAGCACCTCTACATCAAAGGTTACCGGATGTCCCGCAAGCGGATGGTTAAAATCAACGGTCACTGAATCACAGGCAACTTCACGCACGATACCCGGCATTTCGCTGCCATCTCGGCCAGTGAACATCATAATGGTTCCCGCTTCCGGCACGCCTACGTCAGCGAAATCACGACGGGTAAAGAACTGAACCAGATCGGGGCTATTTTCACCAAACGCGTCTTGCGGCTGCAAGGTGAACTGAAACTTATCGCCCGCTTGATGTCCCAGCAAGTGCTCTTCCAGCGCATCGGATAAACTGCCATCACCCAAACGGAACAGCGCTGGTTTGCCGCTGCTACGCGTTGACTCGGCCTGCGTGCCATCCTCTAACTGCAAGGTAAAATGCACTAACACTGCGCTGTTGCTTTGCACTTGCTGAGTCATACCTGCTATCCCTTTTTCTTCGCGGGAAGGAAACCTTCCAAAACAATGAATGCTGCGCCAATACAGATCGCCGAGTCCGCGAGGTTGAAGGTGGCAAAATGCCAATCTCCCACGTAGAAGTCGATCATATCGACAACAAAACCATGCCACAGACGATCGAACAGATTGCCCAGTGCTCCGCCGATGATCAGCGCATAGGCGATGTTATTGAGTTTTTGTGTCGCCCGAGAGCGATACATCATCACTAACAACGCCACACAGATAGCGATGGCGATACCGGCAAAGAACCAGCGCTGCCAGCCACCGCTGTCAGCTAGGAAGCTGAAAGCGGCGCCGTAGTTGCGTGCATAGTGCAGATTAAGCGATGGCAGCAGTGCTTTGGTTTCGCCTAAGGCGAAGTCCTGCAAAATTAAATACTTGCTGCCTAAATCAATCACTAACACGACAAGCACCAGCCAAAGCCAGCGCAGTCCTGTAGACATTATTGGTCGTTTCATCGCGTCAGCCATTATGCAAACTTACGTTTTTCGCCGTGACCGGCAACGTTCGTAATGCAACGTGGGCACAGGTCTGGATGCTCAGCATTCTGACCAATCTCGGTAGAGAAGTGCCAGCAGCGAGGACATTTCTGGCCGTCAGCCTTGCTCAACGCAACTTTCAAGCCTTTCAGCACGTCGCTCTGTACGGCGTCTGCCGGTGCGTTTGCCAGCGGTTCAACCTGAGCCGCAGAGGTGATCAGCACGAAGCGCAGTTCATCTTCTAGGCTGTTCAGTTTGGCGATCAGATCATCATCCGCATACAGCGTCACGCTAGCTTCCAAAGAGCCGCCTACACGCTTGTCGTTACGTGCCTGCTCGATGACCTTGTTCACTTCACCACGAACTTTCAGCAGCTCGGCCCAGAACTCGTTGTTCATAGACTCTGCATTACCTAAGCCGAACAAACCTTGATACCACTCTTCAGTGAAGACATAGTCAGCACGGTCGCCCGGCAAGTAGCCCCACAGTTCATCGGCAGTGAAGGACATGATCGGTGCCATCCAGCGAACCAGTGCTTCTGCAATGTGGAACAGCGCAGTCTGGCAGCTACGACGCGCAATGCTGTCAGCTTTGGTGGTGTACTGACGGTCTTTGATGATATCCAGATAGAAGGAACCCATCTCAACCGAACAGAACTGCATCAGACGCTGAACCACTTCGTGGAAATCATAGTTTTCATAGGAAACCAGAATTTCTTTCTGTGCTTCCATCGCACGCTCTACCGCCCAGCGATCCAGAACCACCATATCTTCCGGTTTCACCATGTGCTGTTTCGGGTCGAAACCGTTCAGGTTAGCCAGTAAGAAACGTGCGGTGTTACGGATACGGCGATAAGAGTCGGCGGAACGCTTCAGAATCTCGTCTGAAACCGCGATTTCACCGGTGTAGTCGGTAGAAGCCACCCACAGACGCAGGATATCGCCACCCAGTTTGTTCATCACATCCTGAGGGCTCACGGTGTTACCGATAGATTTGGACATTTTGCGTCCCTGACCATCCACGGTGAAGCCGTGAGTCAGTACCTGACGGTAAGGCGCTTTGCCTTTCATCGCGGTAGAAATCATCAGAGAAGACATGAACCAACCACGGTGCTGGTCAGAGCCTTCCAAATACATGTCGGCGGTGTTGCCATGGAATTCAGGGCGCGCATCAACCACGGAGAAGCTGGTTGAACCGGAGTCAAACCATACGTCCAAGGTGTCAGGTACTTTTTCATACTGGTCGGCGTCTGCGCCCAAAATATCTTTTGGATCCAGATCCCACCAAGCTTGAATACCGTCTTTCTCAACGCGCTTCGCCACTTCTTCCATCAGTTCGATGGTGCGTGGATGCAGTTCCTGAGTGTCTTTATGCACAAACATCGACATTGGCACCCCCCACGTACGCTGACGAGAGATACACCAGTCGGGACGGTTTGCCACCATTGATTCGATACGTGCTTTACCCCATGCAGGGATCCAACCGCTCAAGCCTTTTTCTTTCAGGCCAACCTGTTCGATTTCGTCGATCTCAGCCAGAGACTGTTTACGCAGTCCTTTCTGATCCATGCTGATGAACCACTGTGGGGTCGCACGGAAAATGATCGGCGTTTTATGACGCCAGCAGCATGGATAGCTGTGATTCATTTTTTCAACGTGCAGCAAAGCGCCATGCTCTTTCAGCAGCTCAACCACAACGTCATTGGCTTTGAATACAAACAAACCATCCAGACCTGGGAAGGTGCCTTTCAAATAGCAACCGTTCGGGCCCACTGGGTTAGCGGTTTCCAAGCCATATTTTTGACCAATGACATAGTCATCTGGACCATGGCCCGGCGCGGTATGTACTGCACCTGTACCGGCTTCGAGCGTAACGTGCTCGCCCAGAACGATAGGCACATCAAAGCCCATGAATGGATGCTGGAAACGCATCAGTTCTAGATCGGCACCTTTGCAGCTTCCCAGCACGGTCCAAGAGGCAATACCGGCGCGTTTCATGACGCTTTCAACCAGATCGGCTGCCAAAATCAGGCACTCGCCATCAACCTGAACCAGCTGGTATTCGAATTCAGGGTGCAATGAAACCGCGCGGTTAGCGGGCATTGTCCACGGCGTGGTGGTCCAGATAACAACGGAAACGTTGCCTTCGGCTTCTTTAACACCAAATTTAGCCAACACTTCGTTCTTATTGACCGCGGCAAAGCGCACGTCAATAGACGGAGAAGTTTTGTCGTAGTACTCAACCTCAGCTTCAGCCAGTGAAGAACCACAGTCTGGGCACCAGTGAACCGGCTTCGCACCTTTCATCAGGTGGCCGTTATCAACGATTTTAGCCAGTGCACGGATGATGTTAGCTTCGGTGTCAAACGCCATCGTCAAGTACGGGTGATCCCAATCGCCCAGCACACCCAGACGTTTGAAATCCGCTTTTTGGCCTTCAACCTGTTCAGCGGCGTACTCGCGGCATTTTGCACGGAACTCAGCGGCGCTGAATTTTTCGCCTGGTTTACCAATCAACTGTTCAACTTTCAGTTCAATAGGCAGACCGTGGCAGTCCCAGCCAGGAATGTACGGTGAGTCAAAACCGCTCAGGCCTTTGGACTTAATAATAATGTCTTTAAGAATCTTGTTTACTGAGTGACCAATATGAATACTGCCGTTCGCATAAGGAGGGCCATCGTGCAAAATGAAGGTTTTCTTGCCTTTTTTCGCGTTACGGATAATCCCGTACAGATCCTGCTCATACCAACGTTGCAGCATGCCAGGCTCGCGCTTGGCGAGATCGCCGCGCATCGGGAACCCTGTTTCCGGCAAGTTCAGGGTATTCTTATAATCACTCATTCGATTCTCGGTTCCGTTTTCGGCTATCCCCTTGGCTCAATAAGCTACTCATGCAGCTTTTATGACTTTGGGCATATGTATATAGATTAAACCGGTGTCGCCAGCCCAAAGAACTCTCGGGCCGTCACCACATCATTGGCGATTTGTTGCTTAAGTGCATCAAGCGAAGCAAAACGCTGTTCATTGCGCAGTTTTGCGCGGAGCACCACATCAATGTGGCGTCCATAGAGATCCATCGTGGTATCCAGCAGATGAACTTCTAGCTGCTGACGTATGCCAGCGACGGTTGGGCGGGTACCAATATTCGCCACACCGGGCAACGGTGTCGCTCCCAACCCATAAACATCAACGGCGTATACGCCCTTTACCGGTGCAACCAACCGTTTCAGCGGTAGGTTGGCGGTTGGAAAACCGATAGTTCGCCCAACTTCATCACCGTGCACAACGCGCCCAGAAATGCTGTATGGATGGCCTAAAAGGCTTTCCGCGAGTTCAAGCTTATCTTCCTGCAATGCCTGTCGAACGGCGGTGCTGCTAATGCGCTTGTTTCCTTCGCAAAAGCTGTCAGAGTTTGTCACGGTAAAGCCGAACTGTTCTCCGGCCTGTTTCAACAACTCATAGTCGCCCTGACGCCCTGCGCCAAAACGAAAATCATCACCGACCATTAGATATTTTACGCCGAGCTTTTCAACGAGTAACTTTTTCACAAAGTCATGAGCTGAATTCGCCGCAAAATCACGGTTAAAACGTACGCACAGGAGATAATCAACTCCTGCTTCTGCCAGATAGTGACATTTATCGCGTAACCGAGTCAGGCGAGCTGGCGCTTTATCTGCGCTGAACAGCTCTAACGGTTGGGGCTCAAAGATCATGACCATGACGGGCAGCCCCAAGCGCTTCCCTTCCTGCTTCAAACGGGCCAGCAAGGCCTGATGACCGCGGTGCACACCATCGAAGTTACCGATCGTCAGCACGCAGCCATGGTGGCGCGCCCGTAGATTGTGAATGCCGCGAATTAGCTCCATATCAGGCTCAAAACAGTGGAAATCGGCGGATTATACCTTGTACAGAGACTAAGGTTAACCAGCGATTAGAGAGTTTAAAGGGATTCTGCCACCATACCGGAGATAAGCCGCCGGTTAAATACATTACGCATGATTTCTACCACTCTATTTACCTTTCGATAAAATCATATCGGTTACTCACCTCGTCGCCTTTCAAGATGCAGGGGTATAAACCTGCGCTTTTATTGCAAACGCTGATATAATCAGCAACCGCACAGGAAAAAACTCTCGAAAGGGTGTATTCCAAGGGACAAAGCTGGTAAAATCCCGCGCCATCACAACGCGAAAGTGTCGTTCGTACAAGCGACGCTTATTTGCACAAATCCATTGACAACAGAGGGCTAAAAAGGCATATTTCTCGGCCTTTGAATTGTCCTCATAGAATATTTTGGGAGTTGGACCTTGGCTAATATCAAATCAGCTAAGAAACGCGCCGTACAATCTGAGAAGCGCCGCAAGCACAACGCTAGCCGTCGCTCCATGATGCGTACTTTCCTTAAGAAAGTATACGCGGCGATTGCAACCGGCGATAAAGCCGCTGCACAAAACGCATTTAACGAAATGCAACCAATCGTGGATCGCCAGGCTTGTAAAGGCCTGATCCACAAAAACAAAGCTGCACGCCATAAGTCAAACTTGGTAGCGCAAATCAACGCAATGCAGTAATTGCTTTACGTTGAAAGCTTTGAAAAAAACCGGCCTAGGCCGGTTTTTTTACGTCTCGACTAAGGCGCCTAGCGGCTAAACAACGCTGAGAAATCTTTGTTACAAACCCGCTGTACTGCCGGATGCTGAATCATTCGCTCAGCAAAAATCACGTAATACTCTTCCTGTAAGTTATCAATTCGTCCCACTTCCTTGATGTTTTCGGAGTCGTTCGCGTATAAATCCTGCGCATAGATCGACGGTGCAACAAAAATAGCGTCGTGGAATTGAGCAAACGCCTTCATCAAAGCGGCATCATCAAACTCACCGAGGATCTGCACTTGTAGCCCTTGGCTATTGAACCAGTTTAATAACTTACGCCCTAACATGGTTCGGCGCCCTGGGATCAACAGCTTACGTTGCTCAAGGCAGGCAGGAAAAGGCTGCTCAGGCAACGGCTGGCGACAATAGAAACTCACACCACACTCACCCAGTTTTACCGAGAACAGCCCTTCTTGCTGGCTAGAATCCACCGGGCAATCCGATAAAATCATGTCCAGCTTATGCTGGCTCAGCTGTTCCAACAGCATTTCATGAGTCGATTCAAAGCAGCGCAAATGAATTTGCTCGTGATCGGCAACCGCGGTTTCCAATACTTGGCTGACTAAACGTTTAGACAGCGCATCGGCAACGCCGACGTCAAAGAGCATGTTGGATTCTTTGCGGTAGTTCACAATGTCGAGCATTTCTTGGCTAAGCATAAACATGCGGTCGGCATAACGAAAAACCAACTGTCCTAGCTCAGAAGGCACTAATCCACGGCCTTGGCGTTTGAACAGCTTTCCGCCCAAGCGCTCTTCCAAGGCTTTAATCTGCCCGGTAATGGTCTGCGGCGTTAAAAACAGCGCTTCAGCTGCGCCGACCACCGACCCTTCTTTGCAAACCTGCCAGAAATAATACAGGTGGTTAAAATTGATATGTGCCAGACGCACGATAGTGCTCTCCTATTCCCTTTCGCATAGTGAAAACGATGCGAACATTGCTGCGGTGTTTAAATCAAAAAGGCGGCACAAACAGTGCGACCAAGAAGGCGCAGCGGCGTATGACTTATCTTGCCACTAAAACCGCTGAGCACCTATGATGAAGCCTCCCCAACGGGAGCCAGATTACAAAAGGCGCTCCATTTTCACCAAGAGCGCCCAAGAATACTTATGAATTCTCGACCGCCGCTCGGCGAGGCAGCACGCGACTCAAAAGCATATATCCCACGAAAGCCGCTGCCGTCGACCCCAACAAAATACCCAATCTTGAATAGGTGGCCAGCTCAGGCGCGCCGCCAGCAAACGCCAACGAAGCAATAAAGATAGACATCGTAAAGCCGATACCACACAGCACGGAAACGGCAAAAATATGCTGGAAGTTAATGCTTTCAGGCAAACGAGCAACGCCCATTTTTACCGCCACCCAGCTAAACAGGAAGATCCCAAGCGGCTTGCCGATAAACAAGCCCAGCATAATTCCGGAAGGCAGAATCCCGGTCAGATTCTCGAGCGAAACGCCCTGTAGAGATACACCGGCGTTCACAAAAGCGAACAATGGCAGAATCAAATACGCTACCCACGGATGCAAGCTGTGTTCTAATTTTTCAGCCGGACGCTTACCGTTTTTCGCTTTCATCGGCAGCATAAAGCCAACAATCACACCGGCCAAAGTGGCATGAACACCTGATTTCAGAATCGCAGTCCACAGCACCGCACCGACCAGCAGATACACCGAGGTTTTGCCAATACCGCGCCAGTTTAGATATCCCAGCACCGCGATGGACGCAGCGGCAACGCCCAACGCGGGCAGAGAAACCTCATGGGTATAAAACAGCGCGATAATAACGATAACGCCTAAATCATCGATAATGGCCAGCGCCAGCAGAAATACCTTCAAGCTGGTTGGGACGCGATTCCCAAGTAAAGCCATAACGCCTAAAGCAAAAGCAATGTCCGTTGCCGCTGGAATTGCCCAGCCTTGGCTCGTCACAGGATCGGCATGGTTAAACGCGAGATAAATCAACGCGGGAGCCAGCATTCCGCCTAATGCCGCAATAGCGGGGAAAATAGCCTGCTCACGGCTGGCCAGCGATCCGCACATCAGTTCACGCTTAACCTCTAGCCCCACCACTAAAAAGAATATCGCCATCAGGCCATCGTTCACCCATAGCAGCAGCGTTTTGTTGATATCCAGCGCCATAAAACGGAACTGAACCGGTGAGTTTAAGAACTGCTGATAGAGATCGTGCAGTGGGCTGTTTGCCAATACTAAAGCCACTATTGCGGCCATGATGAGAATAATGCCACCAGCGGCTTCAAGGCGCAGAAACTGGCGGATTGCACGGGTTACCATAGTCACTCTCAGAAACTCCTTACACACATTCGTTAATAATGGGCGAGAGAACGAATTAATGCAGTTAGTTTACGGATTACTTTATTTCGGCAAAAGTAGTTTATAAGTGCTATTAACGTAGGGAAAACCGAGTTATTTATGAGATTCGTCACACAATAATGTAAAAAAATCCCCACGTATTAGGCGGGGATTTTTATTAACTGCTTATTTTAAAAGAAAATCTTAACGGGTTAAATCGTCGAAGAATTTCTTTACACCGTCGAGGAAACTTTTAGAACGTGGGCTGTTATTCGCGCTCGAAGAATCGCCAAAGCTCTCTTCCAGCTCGCGCAGCAGCTGCTTCTGTTTCTCATTCAAGTTAACCGGTGTTTCAACCACGACGCGGCATAGCAGGTCGCCCTGACTTCCACCACGTACAGATTTAACGCCTTTGCCTCGCATACGGAACATCTTGCCGGTCTGGGTTTCCGCAGGGATTTTCAGCTTAACGCGACCATCCAGCGTTGGAACTTCAATCTCGCCGCCAAGTGCAGCCATCGCAAAGTTGATCGGTACTTCACAGAACAGGTTGTTATCTTCACGTTCGAAGATTGGGTGCGCTTTAACCTGAACCTGTACGTACAAATCACCCGCTGGAGCGCCATGCTCACCGGCTTCACCTTCGCCGCTTAAGCGAATACGGTCACCGGTATCAACGCCCGCAGGAATTTTCACCGATAGCGTTTTAGATTTCTCTACGCGGCCATGCCCATGACATTTGTTGCACGGATCTTTGATAATCTGACCACGTCCATGGCAGTGTGGACACGGTTGTTGCACGGTAAAGAAGCCCTGACGCATCTGTACCTGACCTGCACCATGACAGGTTGGACAAGTGACAGGCTCAGTGCCTTTTTTCGCGCCGCTGCCGTGACAAACTTCGCACTCAACCAAGGTTGGAATGCGAATTTCTTTGGTCACACCGCGCACCGCCTCTTCCAGCGTCAGCTCCATGTTGTAACGGAGATCTGCACCACGGGTCGCACGCTGACGGCGACCGCCGCCGAAGATGTCGCCGAACACGTCACCAAAGATGTCGCTGAAGTCTGCACCGCCGCCGCCATATCCGCCGCCACCGCCGCCCATACCACCTTGTTCAAAGGCTGCATGGCCGTATTGATCGTAGGCTGCACGTTTCTGCGCATCGGTTAAGATCTCGTAGGCTTCTTTAACCTCTTTGAACTTTTCTTCAGCGTCTTTTTCCTGATTGCGGTCAGGGTGGAACTTCATCGCTAGGCGTTTATAAGCCTTTTTGATTTCGCGCTCTTCCGCATCGCGGGATACGCCCAAAACCTCGTAATAGTCTCTTTTCGCCATTCTCTATCCTGCCCTTAACATAACTGCACGGGCGTTGAGTTTCCTCGACGCCCGTGCCGGTTAATAGTAACGACGCTTAATGGTTAACCACTACCGTCTTTACCTAGCCCGCTAAGGGCGATTATTTTTTATCTTTCACTTCTTCGAATTCAGCATCAACCACGTCGTCATCTTTCTGAGCGCTGGTATCTGCCTGCTGAGCACCACCGGCCTGAGCCTGCTGCTGAGCCATTTCTAACAGTTTGCTTGAAGCCTGAACCAGAGTCTGGATTTTCGCTTCGATGTCAGCTTTATCTTCGCCTTTCGCTGCAGTATCCAGCTCAGCCAAAGCAGCTTCGATCGCAGTTTTGTCTTCTGCTGGCAGTTTATCGCCTGCTTCTTCCAACTGTTTGCGAGTACCGTGAACCAGCTGATCGGCTTGGTTACGAGTCTGTACCAGCTCTTCAAACTTACGGTCAGCTTCAGCGTTAGCTTCAGCATCACGAACCATTTTCTGGATTTCTTCTTCGTTCAGACCAGAAGAAGCCTTGATGGTGATCTTCTGCTCTTTACCGCTGTTTTTGTCTTTAGCAGACACGTGCAGGATACCGTCGGCATCGATGTCGAAGGTGACTTCGATCTGCGGCATACCGCGTGGTGCAGGCTGGATACCATCCAGGTTGAACTGACCCAGAGATTTGTTATCCGCAGCACGTTTACGCTCACCCTGAATGACGTGAATAGTCACGGCAGACTGGTTGTCTTCAGCGGTTGAGAACACTTGGCTGTGCTTAGTTGGGATCGTGGTGTTCTTCGCAATCAGAGAAGTCATCACGCCGCCCATGGTTTCGATACCCAGAGACAGAGGGGTAACGTCCAGCAGCAGAACGTCTTTCACTTCACCGGTCAATACACCGCCCTGAACCGCAGCACCGATAGCCACTGCTTCATCTGGGTTAACGTCTTTACGTGGTTCTTTACCGAAGAAATCAGCCACTTTCTTCTGAACCATAGGCATACGAGTCTGACCACCAACCAGGATAACGTCCTGTACGTCAGAAACAGACAGGCCAGCGTCTTTCAGAGCCACTTTCAGTGGTTCCATAGAACGGTTAACCAGATCTTCAACCAGTGATTCCAGTTTTGCACGGGTCACTTTGATGTTCATGTGTTTTGGACCAGACGCATCTGCAGTGATGTACGGCAGGTTAACGTCGGTCTGCTGAGCAGAAGACAGCTCAATTTTCGCTTTTTCAGCAGCTTCTTTCAGACGCTGCATCGCCAGCGGATCATTGCGCAGATCCATGCCCTGTTCTTTCTTGAATTCGTCAACCAGATAGTTGATCAGACGGCTGTCGAAGTCTTCACCACCCAGATGGGTATCACCGTTGGTTGCCAGAACTTCGAAGGTTTTTTCACCGTCAACTTCGTCGATCTCAATGATAGAGATATCGAAAGTACCACCACCCAAGTCGTAAACGGCGATAGTGCGGTTGCCGACTTCTTTATCCAAACCGTATGCCAAAGCAGCAGCGGTTGGTTCGTTGATGATACGTTTTACTTCCAGACCTGCGATACGGCCGGCATCTTTCGTTGCCTGACGCTGAGCATCGTTGAAGTATGCAGGAACGGTAATAACCGCTTCGGTTACTGGCTCACCCAAGAAGTCTTCTGCTGTTTTCTTCATTTTTTTCAGAACTTCAGCAGAAATCTGTGGTGGAGCAATTTTCTGACCTTTAACTTCGACCCATGCGTCGCCGTTGTCAGCGCCTACGATACCGAAAGGCATGATGCCTTTATCGCGCTGAACTTCTTCGTCTTGGAAACGACGACCAATCAAACGCTTGATCGCAAACAGAGTGTTTTGCGGGTTAGTCACAGCCTGACGTTTTGCTGGCTGACCAACCAGAATTTCGCCGTCCTGAGTATAAGCAATAATAGAAGGAGTGGTGCGGTCGCCCTCGGCGTTCTCCAGCACACGTGCGGTAGTTCCATCCATTACAGCTACACAAGAGTTAGTTGTACCCAGGTCGATACCAATAATTTTGCCCATCGAACATCTCCACTAAGAATTTTGTTATTAATCTCGTTGCTACCGTAGGTGGGGGCGATATTTTGCTTTTCAACCGCCTTTTTTTCTACCTACTCCCTAAATCATTCAAGTTGTGCCTAAGGCTCATACAGCTTGAATTAAAACAGGGTTACTCGGTAACCAACTGCGTTGTAAGTAAGATGGGGTCGCTCAAGCGGACAACAAGGGGGGAGATTAAAAAAAATATGATTTTTTAACCTACAAGATCATTGTTTATGTTCTAACTCCTCATTATTATGCCGCGCGCTCGATCGTTGAAAACAACCGCAATGCCATAAAGCATTGTGTTCTCGGGCACGTACCAATGAATTTCCATGCATAACTAATTGATGCTGAATATATAAATATCAACATCAATTGCATTGGATTATTTGTTTCTACATTAAACTTCTCTTATTACAGAGGCTCTATGCACACCAACAAGTTGGCGAATCCCGGTCCTTTAGGCCTGATGGGCTTCGGGATGACCACCGTCTTGCTGAACCTGCACAACGCAGGCTTTTTCCCTCTAACTTCCGTGATTATCTCTATGGGGATTTTCTTTGGAGGGTTTGCTCAGATCTTAGCTGGGCTGCTTGAGTACAAAAAAGGCAATACTTTCGGTTTAACCGCATTCACTTCCTACGGCGCTTTCTGGCTGTCTTTGGTCGGTATTCTTGTCTTGCCAAAAATGGGTCTGGCCGATGCCAGCGATGCAAGCTTCCTCGGTACCTACCTGGCGCTGTGGGGCATCTTCACCCTATTCATGTTCTTCGGTACTTTAGGCGCTAACCGCGTTCTGCAATTCGTATTCGCGAGCCTGACCGTGCTGTTCTTCCTGCTGGCCTACGGCAACATCACTGGCAACGCAGCGGTTCTGCATTTTGCTGGCTTTGAAGGCATCGTTTGTGGCGCGAGCGCGATCTACTTAGCAATGGCTGAAGTGATTAACGAACAGGCTGGACGCACCGTGCTGCCAATCGGCGAGTGCAAATGCCCGAAAGCAAACGCACATCCAGCTGAGCTGTAATCTTCAGTACGTTTCTTGATATAAAGAACGTGAGAAAACAAAAAGCCCCGTGATGAATACGGGGCTTTTTTTATCATCATGATTTATGTGAAATTACTTATGCGGAACCGGCACAGCTAAAACTTTCTTTGCCGGACGCCCAATTGCACCACTAAAAGGTTTTCCATCAATCGTATCATGCGTTCTTATTCCTTCCGGCTTTAACCAGCGCTGCACGCGCGAGGGCATATCCAAACCAATCAGCAGAATAACGACAAAGGTCAGGCTAAAGGAAAGCGAGGCCAAGGCAGTCCCCAGATCCAAACGCTGAGCAATCGTTGCGCCTAGAATCGGTGCTAAAGCTCCGCCTAGCGCCCCGACGTTATAGGTAAAGCCAAGCCCTGCCGCACGCTGTTCTGTATCAAAATAGCCGCCGATCAGCTTAGGCAAAATCCCCGAAATCCCCTGCCCTAACATTTGTTGCAGGAACAACAGAATGCCAAGCGTCCATAAACTTCCGCCACCGATGGCAAATACCGGGATAATTAATAGCTGGGAAAGCAGCAAACTGTAGACATAGGCTTTACGCGTCCCCAACCAATCGCCGAGAAAACCACCCACACAGCAGCCAACCGCCGCACCAAATCCGCTAAAGAACAGGATATGCGCCACGGTGGACGGATCGTATAACAGCTCGGTTTTTAAGTAGGTTGGCAACAGCGCCTGAATCGGCCATGAGTAAAGGAAGGCAAACAACACCACGACCATCAGCATAACGCCCGTTGGCCAACGATTGCCGCTGCTTTGCACCATAAAACTGATGAAGATAGCCGCGCAAATTAGGCCAAGCACCGTGATAATAAATGGATTGCCAATATCTCCGGTAAAGCATAAATAGAGCGCTAACGATGCAATCACGGTCATCATCACGTTCATAACTTTACGCGGGCCACGGTATAAAATATCCACCATGGTTTTTACCGGTTGTTTATCACCAAATTTCTTTTCCCAATCTTCTGCTTCAGGAATATTTTTACGTAGCCAGAGCGCAAAGATAATCGGCAAAATGCCAATAAAGAACAGCGCACGCCAACCCCATTCAGGTACAACCACGCTATATACCTGCGCGGAAATAACGGCACCGATGGAAAACCCTGAAATCAAAAAGCCGCTGGCTTTATTACGCAAATGTTTTGGCCAACTCTCGATCACATAGGTTGCGCTGGAACCATATTCACCCGCCATACCCATGCCAATCATGAGTCGAGCAATAAACATGGTAGTGAAACCCGGAGCAAAGCCACAGGCTAATGTGCCTACTGAAAATAAAACGATGCTGGTGATCATCGCTAATTTTCGTCCATAGCGATCGCCCATGGCACCTAATAATAACCCGCCAAACCATCTGGATATAAAGGCGGCTGAAATAAGACTTGCAGCTTCTACGGTGGTTAATCCAAATTCGCTTTGGATTTCAGTTAATACTAGAGCGATTAATACAAAATCAAAACCATCAAGCAAATAGCCAATCCATGCGGCTGAAAACGCTTTCCATTGTGACTTGCTGATATGTCGGTACCACGGAAGATCTTGGGTAGTGTTATTCATAAAGCACTCCCGGCGCAGGTCTAATTATTTAAGGTCTATAAATTGCCCGCGCTCTATATCGTAGGGTAAGAGGTCTTTCGGTATACCTTAAATTTCAAGATGAAGCCTATGGCCCACATCTTGAAATTAACAGGCATAAGAATAAGTTCAGCGTTATTGCGCTGCTCTTTCTGCACTTAGCTGTGCAGCTAACTGGCGAAGCTCAGGTAAATACTGCTCTTCAACCGGTGCAAAAGGTTTGCGACAAATCGGCGTATCTACAACATCCATATAATGCAGAATGGTTTTCAATCCACGGAATACGCCGACTTTAATCAGCACATCAATCACCTTATTACACTCGGTTTGCAGCGACTGAGCCTGAGAAATATTGCCTTCTTTGAGAGCTTGCATAATGCCCTTATAGCGCCAGCCCATTACGTTATAGGTACTGCCGATCCCGCCATCCGCACCGGCCAACAGCCCTGACAGGAAAATTTCATCATAGCCGTTATAAATGACTTTATCTGGATGGGCGCGACGAACTTGTTCCATCTGATATAAATCACCGGAAGTTTGTTTCAGCGCTGCAACGCCAGGTAAGGTAATCAGGGTTGAGATTTGATCGAGTGAAAGTTTCACGCCGCTTAAGGCCGGAATGTTATACACCACCATCGGCAATCCTTCAGCCGCGTCAATGATAGCGCGGTAGTGATCGCAATGTTCGCTAAAGCTGAACGGATAATAGAACGGCGTCACGGCAGATACGGCGTCGAAGCCATAGCGTTTTGCCGCACCCGCCAAGATCTGGCTTTCATGCGTGCTGATCCCACCCACGTGGGCAATCAGCGTCAGCTTACCTTTAGCTTCCTGCGCCACGACTTCTAATACCTGCTCGCGCTCCTGCAAGTTTTGGATAAATGCCTCACCGGTAGACCCACCCACATAGAGTCCATCTACGCCCTGAGCAATGTTGAACTGCACCAATCGGCGCAGGCTTGGAATATCCAACTGCTGTTGTGGATTAAACGGCGTAAGTAACGCAGGCATCACCCCATGGAGATTTTTCGACATAAGACCCTCTGACTTGATTATTTGATACACACAAAGATATACCTTTATACCTGTTATACCAGACTAAAAAACGAACTAGCGCGATATTCGCTTTGATATGTGATCAATCTCAGATAAAGCCGTGTGAAGAAGATCTTCTTTCAAGATTAAAGATGAACAAGATCTCGTTTAGTTCATTCTCGGCGAGGAATAAAGCGAACGTTATTTTTTGGCAGGGTAATAGGCAGCAAAAACGCTATTGAGATGGGATTTGAGAGCCTTATCCGCAGCATCGGGATCTCGCTTGCAGATCGCCTGATAGATTGCGATATGCTGCTGATAGCTAATATTGTTGTGGGCATGCAGTTCAGCCAGCGACACCGTTGGACGAGCGGCAATCAACCAATCTAGCAACGCTACGTGAATCACCATGAAGATCGGATTGCCGGGGATCTCCGCAAGCTCGCGATGAAATTCGATATCGGATCGAATAAACAGATCGTTATCGTCCAGCGACTGGCTGTTCATTTCCAGCGCCTTGCCCAAGCGCGCAATCTGCTCATCGGTGGCAAATTCAGCGGCATAGCGCACTAGGCTGGACTCAAAGAATAAACGCAGTTGTTCAAAATGAGCGATACCGCCAGGCTTGGTGAGAAAGTCTTTGGCCATGCCTGAAAGTTCAGAAATGATAGTATCTGCGGATGGGCGACAAACGCGTGCGCGCTCGCCGTTATTAATCTGAACCAGCCCTTTGCGCTTTAGCGCGGCCAGCGCCTCTCGCACGGAAGGTCGACCCACATTAAAAAAGGCCATCAGCTCACGCTCTGAAGGCAACTGCTCACCTTCGGCAAATTCCCGCCGACGGATCATCTGCTCTAACTCTTCTTCCACCACATCCGACAGTTTTTTACGAGGCACTGGGCGTCGGCGCATTGCATGTCCGATAGCTTCAGGTTTTTCAAAAGGACGATCGTCTGATGTGCTCATAAATTAACGTTCTGGCTGGTTCCGTCAGTAATAAATCCAATCGCAGGAAGTCTATGATATTTCGATAAACCTACTGGGTCGAGAAGAGAAAGTTCGTTTGAATCATAACATAGGAAAAGTAAGGCGGCTAAGCAAGCAGGAATGTTGAAAGCGTGATGTTCACCCTAAGCCAAAACGCCCTGCCACGGAGGCAGAGCGTTTACGATGATGATTTAGCTGTGTTCTTGGTGCCCAGATGGCATTAACGGCTTATTTTCGACATGAGCCTCACTGTTTAAATCACGCTGCAAATAAAGCCCCAGCAACAATCCAACCAGTGACAGCGCCAACACGTAATATGCCGGAGCCATCGGCGTCACTTTCATGATTAGCGTAACAAAAATCGGCGTTAATCCCCCGAAGATGGCGTAGGCCACGTTATAGGAGAATGAAATTCCGCTAAAACGCACTTCAGCGGGGAACGCTCTCACCATGACATAAGGCACTGCGCCCACGATACCCACGCTAAATCCGGCTAACGCATAGCCCAAGAATAAGTGCTCAGCGCTGACGCCAGCGGCTACCGAGTGGTAAAACGTCCAGCTACACACGGCTAAAAATAGGCTACCAACGATAAAGGTTTTGCTGGCGCCAAAGCGATCGATTAAACGTCCTGCAATCACGCAGCCCACCGTCAATGCTATCGTCGCCAAGCAGTTAGCCTGCAACGCCAGCGCCGGTGAAATGCCAAATTGTTTTTGCAAATAGGTTGGCGTCATCAGAATCACCACCACAATACCGGCCGACAACAGCCACGTGAGCAGCATGGAAATAGCCACTTCGGTGCGATGATTTTTCACCACCGTTTTCAACGGCATCTCTTCGGCTAACGCCTTGCGCGCCTGCATTTCGACAAAAATCGGCGTTTCTTGTAACCAACGGCGCAGATACATCGCGAACAGGCCAAAGATCCCACCCAAGAAGAACGGAATACGCCAGCCACCGGCCAGAATAGCGTCTTGGCTCATCACGGTATTAAGCAGAGTCGCCACCAGCGATCCCAACAAAATACCGGCGGTTAATCCGGCGGTTAACGTGCCGCAGGCAAACCCAACGCGTTTACGCGGCACATGCTCGGCAACAAATACCCAAGCGCCTGGGACTTCACCACCAATTGCAGCGCCCTGAAGCACGCGCATCAGCAACAGCAGCAGCGGTGCGGCAATCCCAATGCTTTGATAAGTCGGCAGCATCCCCATCGCCAACGTTGGCAACGCCATTAACAGGATACTGAGAGAGAACATTTTTTTGCGCCCGACTTTGTCACCAAAGTGCGCCATGATGATCCCGCCAAGCGGGCGAGCCAGATAACCGGCGGCAAAAATCCCGAAGGTCTGCACTTGACGCAGCCACTCAGGCATATCGACTGGGAAGAAGAGATCGCTGACAACCGCCGCGAAGAAAACGAAAATGATGAAGTCGTAGAACTCTAACGCGCCGCCCAAGGCTGCCAACGTCAAAGTCTTGTAGTCCTGCCGATTTAAACGGCGATTGTGATTTTGTTCCATAAGATCCAGCCCAGTACGTTATTTTTCATATTATTTTGCGATGTTGTGTGGTTATAAACCGGCATCACGGCTTCGTGTTACAAAGTTGTAATGCAAAATAATTAATATAACGTTACTGGATGACTGGCTAGTCGTACTGAATCTTATGCCGCAATGAGTTCAATTTCAGTCGATTGTTTCGCGACGTGCACTTTTAGGACGAAAAGCTGCTATTACGCGCGGATCGGTTTCCACATACGGCCCGTCTAATAGTTGGATGCAATAAGGTACGCTGGCGAAAATACCATGCACAATGGGTTTACCGTTTTCGTCCTTCACGCCTTCCAGCGTTTCTTTGATCGACTTCGGCTGCCCAGGCAAATTGATGATCAACGCCTGCTTGCGGATCACGCCCACCTGACGAGACAAAATCGCCGTCGGTACATAGTGCAAACTGATTTGGCGCATCTGTTCGCCAAAGCCCGGCATTTCACGATCGGCGACCGCTAACGTTGCATCCGGCGTGACATCGCGGCGAGCAGGGCCGGTGCCACCGGTGGTCAGCACTAAGTGACAGCCCATTTCATCAACCAGCTCGCACAAAGTCTGCTCGATCATAACTTGTTCATCGGGGATCAACCGCGTTTCCAGCGTAAACGCCGTAGTGAGCGCCTGCTCCAACCACTCTTGTAAGGCTGGAATACCTTTATCCTGATAAACACCGCTGGAAGCACGATCGGAAATCGAGACCAGACCTATACGCAATGCATTCATGCAACTACCTCTATGACTATTCCTTGACGCTGGGGATGCAGAATAATACTACGCCAGCCGCTAATAACCACATCTGCACGCTGTAAATGATGTCGTTGATGGCGATGGGTGATGGCAATCACCGTCATTCCTGCGGCCTGTGCGGCTTTAATCCCAGCCTCATCGCTTTCAAACACGAGGCAATCACGCGGATCTACGCCGTAAAAACTGGCGGCGAGTAAGTACGGCTCAGGATCGGGCCGACCGCTCGATACCTGCTCGGCTCCCACCACAAGCGGTGGACGCTGCATACCGGCCTGCTGCAACTGTGCTTCAGCGCGTGCACGATGGGACTGCGTCACCACGCCCCACGGCGTTTCGCCTAGTGCCTGTAGTAGCTCAGAAACGCCCTGCTGTAATTGGCTTTGATGACGCTGAGTCATTTGCAGCAAGGCCGCCTCCAGCGCATTCACCTCTTGCAGGGTATCAAGATGCGGGGCTAAACGGCGTACAATTTCCTGCACGCGTTGGCTATGAATCTGTTCTCCCAGCAGTGCCTCATCAATGCCGTGTTGCTGCGCCCACTGCATCCACACTTGCTGAGCATGGTTACCTGAATCCAAAAGAGCGCCATCCATATCCAGAAAAACGGCGGCAAATTGTTTTTTCCACATAGCGAATTCCTCTTAGAGAACGATTAACCAAGTATAAGAGTTACGGTAGATCTGTCTGGTTTGTGAATCAAAGATTCGGAATAAACTGTAGGGGGAGAAGTGGCAAGGAGTGATGACAGGGCTTTCCTTTCTCACCTATTCACCAGCGGTGTATGTAATTACGGTGTAAGGTATCGTCCTTCAGACACGCATGCGAACACGGTGTAAGGTTTCGTCCGTCAGACACGCATGCGAACACGGTGTAAGGTTTCGTCCGTCAGACACGCATGCGAACACGGTGTAAGGTTTCGTCCGCCGATTTATACCGAACTCCATTGATACATCAATGAAGGCGTCCGATGAGGGGCGCCAGCGCGCGCCCCTTCAATCCTCGCGCTTTTATCCGAGACGCCATCTCCGCGCCGGGTCGGCATGCGCCATCCTTGGCGCCTCCTCCCCTCGTGAAAACATCCTGTTTTCACTGCTCTAAATGCCATAACTTAAACTCAAAAACAGATAGAGTTTTTGTCTTTTGTCTTTTGTCTTTTGTCTTTTGTCTTTTGTCTTTTGTCTTTTGTCTTTTGTCTTTTGTCTTTTGATTTCTGGGTTTTGGGTTTTGGGTTTTGGGTTTTGGGTTTTGGGTTTTGGGTTTTGGGTTTTGGGTTTTGGGTTTTGGGTTTTGGGTTTTGGGTTTTGGGTTTTGAGTTTTGGGTTTTGGGTTTTGAGTTTGACCTTTTCTGGCACGTTGTTCTTCAGCCGAATTGAGAAATGCAGGCTAGGATTTGCCGACCGGACGTCGGCAAAAGAGCGACGGAGGCATGGACAAATTTGCAGGGAGCAAATTTGAACAACGCTTGCGTTGGCCCCGTAGGGGTGAGGCGCAAGGATGCGCCGAATATCCGCGATTGTCGCTCGTTCCGTTAAAGCCGGAATGACGAGATGAGGGAACCTGCGAAGCAGGCTGAAGAACGGTGCCAAGCCGGGTTGTTAGGGGGCGGCGATTGGCCCCCTAACACGGACGCCCGCACAGTTTAGATGTGGAGTTAAGTGCTTTAGGCGGACGTAACTTACCCCAATATAAAAATATTCGAGCATGAGTAATTGAGAGGTTGCGCGCTAGCAACCTTTCGTCGGACGCCTGCACGGTTTAAATGTAGAGTTCAGTGTTTTAGGCGGACGTAACTTACCCCATATCTAAAACACTTATCCCCCCTTCCCCCCCATTGCCTCCTGAATAATCGGTATCGGCGTGAGTAAATGCTGCCTCATCAGTTCACCGGCGCGCTTTCCATCACGGGCCAAAATTACCTTCACCAGCTCATCATGCTCATGATGTTTATTTTCTAACATCTCCACGGAAAGCACGGTTTCACGCAGCCAAATGAAGCGGTAGCGCGCCGCGAGATCAAACAATCTAGCACGCATTTGCAGCAGGTATTGCGATCCACATCCGGCAACAATCGCCGTGTGAAATGCCTGATGACGTTGATCCCATTCATCCAACAAATCTTCGCTGGCATCACTGGCCTCTAGTTTGGCAAGCATATGGGAACGCGCAAGGATCTCAGCTTCCCAATCGTCTTTGCCGCGCTCAATCGCCAACTGCACCAGCATCGATTCCATATTGGCTCGAGCATCGAAAATATCGAGCAGCTCGGCCTGCGACATCGAGGCAACGCGATAGCCTTTTTGGCTAACCACCGTCACCAAATGTTCTGCCACCAGCTGCGAGAGCGCCTCGCGGAGCGGGCCGACGCCCAGCCCATAGCGGCTCGTCAACAGACTCATGCGTAACTTTTCATCCGGCTGATAGATACCGCGGATGATGTCTCTTTTCAGCCATTGATAACCGTCAAACGTTGAATAAGGTAAAGAGGCGGTCATAGGCATAGCTCCCAAATTGCCACGAAGCAAAAAGAATAACCTACCAAAGTTGCAGGATCTCTTATACGAAAATGCGCCGTTTCAGTACTGACCGAACCGGCGCATCAAGATTATTAGCAAGCCTTTCGTTACCTCAAACTCTGCTGGGGCTGTTTTTGCCACTGAAACAGCGCCTTCCAGCGAGTCATGATCGGCACCGTGCAGATGATGCCAATCCCCAATAGCACGGTAGAAACCACTTCAATACGCTGCTCTGGCCTAAACATCATCACCACTAACACGAAGGTGATAAACAGGATCACCGTCCATGTTAGATAGGGATACAGCCACATTTTAAGCTTGAGTTCGTTGCCTTGCGTTAACAGGATCTTGCGCATTCTCAATTGAGAAACCGCAATCACTAAATACACCAGCAGCGCAATCGCGCCAGAACTGGCAATCAAGAAGTTAAACACCTTGGCGGGGGCATAGTAGTTAACAATCACGGTCAGAAACGCCGCGCCGGTAGACAATAAAACCGCCACATAAGGCGTTTTACTGCGGTTGGTTTTTCCCATAAAGGCGGGCGCATCACCGCGATGGCTCAGTGAATAGAGCATGCGCGAAGCGGTATACAACGCCGAATTCAAACAGCTGGTGACCGATAGCAGGATCACGCAGTCCATTATCAATTTGGCGTGCGGAATATGCAGCAGTTGCAGCACCGAGCTATAAGATCCCACGGTTTTCAGTTCCGGCGCGTTCCAAGGCACCAGCGCCACCACCACAAAGATCGAACACAGATAGAAGATCGCAATGCGCCAAATCACGGAATTGGTCGCCCGCACAATATGCTTGTCTGGAGTATCTGATTCAGCCGCCGCGATCGTTACGATCTCCGCCCCCATAAAAGAAAACATGGTGATCAACATAGCGCTAATCACAGCCCCAAAACCATTTGGCATAAAGCCGCCGTGATCCCAAAGTCGAGAAACGCCGCTGACCTGAACATGCGGATAAAATCCGGTGATGGCAATCGCGCCCACCACGATAAAGGCCAGAATGGCGATCACTTTGCACAGCGCCAACCAAAATTCAAACTCACCGTAGTTTTTAACGCTAAGCAAATTACTGCCGGTTAATGCCACGGTAATGAGTAAGGAAAATAGCCAGATAGGCACTACAGGAAGCCATGAGTTAAGAATGATAGCGGCGATATTGGCTTCCAAAGGGATCACCAAAACCCAGAACCACCAGTAGAGCCAACCGATGGTATACCCGGCCCACTTGCCAATAGATCGTTCGGCGTAGGTTGAGAAGGAGCCGGTATCCGGCGACGCCACCGCCATTTCCCCCAGCATGCGCATAATCAACAGCACCAGCAAGCCGGCGAAAAGATAAGACAATAATACCGCTGGCCCCGCCTGTGAAATCGCAACGCCTGAGCCAACAAATAGGCTAGCACCGATAACACCAGCAATGGACAGCATGGTGACATGGCGGGACTTCAGCCCGCCTCCCAGCGAGTTTGTTTCTGCAATCTGACCCATAATTCGAACCCTCTCGAAAGTTTTGCACTTAGGGAGAGCGCTCCGGCATTCCCGCGCCGGAGCACGCGCATTGTTATTATTTAGCCATCAGACTTCCTTTATGACGGGTGCTACTCGCATAACCACAAGCACCTCGTTGCGCTTAGTTTTTCTTAGCCTCGGTAAAACATTCGGCGATAATATCCAGACCCTGTTTGATCTGCGCGTCACTCACCGTGAGCGGAACCAAAATACGCAGCACGTTATAGTAAGGCCCGCATGACAACAGGATGAGCCCCTTATCACGCGCCCGCGCCACCACTTCTGCCGTCAGTTTGGCATTCGGTTTATGCACATCGCCGTTTTCGAACAGCTCAATCGCAATCATCGCGCCAAGACCACGCACATCACCAATTTCTGGATGAGTTTCAGCGATATTGAGCAGGCCATCTTTCAGCTTCTGCCCTACATCGTTAGCGCGCTGCAACAGATTTTCTTCATCAAAGGTTTCAAGCACCGCTAGGGCCGCCGCACAGGCAATGGGGCTACCGGCATAGGTTCCACCTAGTCCGCCCGGCGCAATAGCATCCATGATCTCGGCTTTGCCTGTCACGCCCGCGAGAGGGAAACCACCCGCGATAGATTTCGCAAAGGTGGTGAGATCGGCAGCAACGCCTAACTGTTCCATCGCAAACAACGTTCCGGTACGCCCTGCTCCGCTTTGTACTTCATCGGCAATCAGCATGATCCCATGCTCATCACACAGTTCGCGCAGACGTTTCATAAAGGCAGGTGACGTTGAATAGAATCCCCCTTCCCCCTGCACCGGTTCGATAACGATGGCGGCAATATCTTCCGGCGCAGCGTCGTTTTTGAAGATGCGATGAATGCTGGCAATCGCATCATCGTCGCTGACACCGTGTAATTCACAAGGATACAAAGCGCGGAATACGTGCCCTGGCATTAATCCCATACCCGCTGAGTAAGGGTTTACTTTGCCGGTCAACGACAAGGTGTAATGAGTACGCCCATGATAAGCGCCGCTAAAAGCGATGGTTCCGCTGCGCTTGGTGGCCGCTCTGGCAATCTTCACCGCGTTTTCTACCGCTTCAGAACCCGTTGTCACCAGCAGCGTTTTCTTGTCAAAATCTCCCGGAACGCGCTTGTTCATGATTTCGCACAGTTCCAAATACGGTTCGTAGGCCAACACTTGGAAACAGGTATGCGACAGTTTTTTCAGCTGAGCTTCAACCGCAGCCACCACTTTTGGATGCAAATGGCCCGTATTCAGAACCGCAATCCCACCGGCAAAGTCCAGATACTCACGTCCTTCGACGTCCCATACGCGGCAGTTTTCTGCTCGCTCGGCAAAAATAGGATGAATCTGCCCCACGCCGCGTGGAATGGCGTTACTGCGGCGCTGCATCAGTTCTTTATTCGTGCTCATCAGGTGTCCTCTCAGTGTTCGGGTAGGCGGCTGATGCCGCTCTGTTGGTGTTAAAAAGTAAGATCAGTTCTCTTTACAAGCCGATGCACATATATTTGATTTCGAGATAATCTTCGATGCCATACTTCGAGCCTTCGCGGCCCAGGCCTGAGGCTTTGATCCCGCCAAAAGGCGCGACTTCATTCGAAATAATGCCGGTGTTGATCCCCACGATGCCGTACTCCAGCGCTTCGCCAACGCGGAATACGCGGCTAAGATCGCGCGCATAAAAATAAGCCGCCAAGCCAAATTCGGTATCATTGGCCTGTGCAACCACGTCTGCTTCATCTTTAAAACGGAATAACGGAGCCAACGGGCCAAAAGTCTCTTCTTTGGCGACTTTGGCGCTCGCAGGAACATCCACTAAAATGGTGGGCTGGAAGAAATTGCCGCCTAATTCGTGCGGCTGGCCGCCGGTGATAATGCTAGCCCCTTTCGACAGCGCATCTTCAATATGCTCTTTCACTTTCGCCACCGCTTTTTCATCAATCAGCGGGCCGGTTGTTACGCCCTTCGCTAAGCCATCGCCCAGAGTGAGTTTTTCAACCGCAGCCTGTAACTTTTTAGCAAAAGCGTCATAAACCCCATCCTGAACATATAGGCGGTTGGCACACACGCAGGTTTGTCCCGCATTACGGAACTTAGAGGCCAGCGCACCGTCAACCGCTTTATCCAAATCAGCATCATCAAACACGATGAATGGCGCATTCCCGCCCAGCTCCAGCGAGACTTTTTTGATGTCTTTAGCGCACTGTTGCATCAGTTGACGACCAATTTCGGTCGATCCGGTAAACGAGAGTTTGCGCACTAACGGGTTGCCCGTAAGCTCATTTCCCACTTCGCTGGCCGAGCCGGTTACCACGTTAAAAACGCCGTCGGGGATCCCTGCGCGCTGGGCCAACTCCGCAAGAGCTAATGCTGAAAATGGCGTTTGGCTCGCAGGTTTAAGCACCATGGTGCAGCCAGCGGCAAGCGCAGGCCCTGCTTTACGCGTGATCATTGCCGCAGGAAAATTCCACGGGGTGATCGCAGCGGTAACGCCAATCGGCTGTTTGATCACGATGAGGCGTTTGTCTGCCTGATGACCTGGAATGGTATCCCCATAAATGCGTTTACCTTCTTCGGCAAACCACTCAATAAAAGAGGCGGCATAGGCAATCTCACCCTTGGCCTCAGCCAACGGTTTGCCCTGTTCCAGCGTCATGAGCTTGGCGAGATCGTCTTGGTTAGCCATCATGAGATCAAACCAACGGCGCAGGATCGTCGCACGCTCTTTGGCGGTTAACGCACGCCATGCCGGCAACGCCTGATTAGCTGCTTCAATCGCCGTACGCGTTTCATTTGCCCCCATTTTGGGCACAGTGCCCAAAAGCTGAGCATTAGCGGGGTTTGTCACCTCGATAGTTTTGTTACTTTCTGCGTCACACCACTTTCCTTGGATAAAAGCCTGCTGGCGAAAAAGCGTTGAGTCATTAAGTTGCATAGCGAATTCCTTATTCATCAGTAAATTAGCTTTTGTTATTCGATGACGTTTATACGGTGGCCAAAGATGGCTTATCGTTAATTGCCGCAGTTAAAGTGCGGCCGTTATGGGTTTGCCCTGCCAGTAGCGCCTGAACTTTGCCTACAATATGCGTGCCAATCGGGATCGCCGAGGTTGCCGCCGGTGAAGGCGCGTTGCAGACATGAATACTGCGAGCGGTGGTCACAAACAGAAAATCATCAATCAATTTGCCATCGGGCGAAACGGCCTGAGCACGTACTCCGGCGGGATAGGGCTGAAGATCTTGTTTGGTCAAGCTTGGGCAATACTTTTGCACGCGTTTGAGATAGCCGCTTTTGCACAGAGAATTTTTCATCTCATCCAGACCGGATTTGAGATTTTGTCGCATCACGCTGCGAATACCGGAAGAACCAAATATCTCCAGCGTGTCGCTCAGTGAAATATCGCGTTTGCGGTAGCCTTCGCGCTTAAATGCCAGCACGGCGTTCGGCCCCACCGTCACGCTGCCATCGATCATGCGAGTCAGATGTACGCCGAGAAACGGCATCGCCGGATCGGGGATCGGATAAATGAGATGATTAACAATATGATTATGCTGCGGCGCTAAACGGAAATATTCGCCGCGGAACGGGCAAATAATAAAACCGGGATCAACACCTAGCATTTTCACCAAACGATCCGCCATCAGTCCTGAACAGGTGATCAGGTTAGAGCCTTCATAATCACCCGCCGTCGTCGTTACGATCACGCCCTGCGCATGTTCCCGCAGCGCGGTAACTTCTGCGTTATAGACGATCTCGCCCCCTGCGGCGCGGAAACGATCTGACATTGCCTGTGTGACTTCGGTGTAGCTGACGATCCCGCTGGAGGGAACCAAAATACCGCCCAGCCCGACGATGTTGGGCTCGCGTTCATGAAGTTCCTCCGCGCTCAACCAATAACGCTCTAAGCCGTTGGCTTCAGTGCGATCCCATAGCGCGCGCATACGCTGCATTTCTAGCTCGGACGTTGCCACCAGCATTTTCCCGCAGGTGTCATAGCGAATGCCGTTTTCATCACAAAAGGCTTTGGTCGCCCGATTACCTTCCAAACAGAATTTGGCTTTTAAACTTCCGGGCGTGTAATAAACCCCCGCGTGGATCACGCCGCTATTGTGGCCGGTCTGATGGCACGCCGGGCCGCCCTCTTTTTCCAGCAAAGCAATGCGGGCATCTGGATAGACGCCGATCAACTGCATGGCAGTCGACATCCCAATGATGCCGCCGCCAACGATCACAAAGTCATACATCCGGCTCATTCCTTCCTCAAACTCTCTTGCATGCTCTCTTGATCCAACGAGAGCACGCTCGGTTAATCAAAAATGAAGCCGAAGCTTATTGCCCAGCCTGATAGTGCGAGGTGGAATAGCTGATATATCCGCGCTGACGCATCAGTTCGCGGCGCAAATCTGGGTGTGGGGTAAAGCGATCGCGACCATGCAGCCAGAACAAATTATTAATCAAAAGGAATTTGCCGACGGGAACCGGAACCGAAACGATATTGCGGCTGCCTTCGAGCGCATCTGAAAGTTCACTCAGCCAGTTACCTTCTTCAAAATCCTTTGGCTGAACAAACTGATCGATATAGCGCATTACCGGACGCCCTTGCCCATCGACATCAAATACTGGGTGGAAAACATCTTGGGTAACATTTTTGCTAGGCGGCGCAGTCCAGCGCATAGGGCGACGTGCTAACGGATGGCTGAAATATTTATCGAGTGACTCCCAGTCATCCAGATGCAGCAATAGGGAATTGCCGCCCTGCATATTCTGCTCGTCGATTTTCATCATCAGCACATAGTCAGTCACTTCATCCACGAAAGTGCCATCGTTATGCAGCTCTAATACGCGATGAGGTTGACGCAGATAGCTATCTGAACTATCGACGTTTTTCACTACAAAACGCGCATAATACTGGCCGCTCATGGCGTCATAGTTGGAACGCCCGATAAGATGCGCCACCGCGGTAGCAATTTTAACCATCTCATCTGCCTGCTCGACGTGGTCGATACCCTCAGCGCCAATCAGTAATGCACCTTGAGTCCGCGCCAGAATGGTATTGAGCAGCAGTGGCTGAAGCTGGTTGCCACAGAGTTCATCAAGGATTTTCGCCACGCGGAAACGCAGGAATGATTTGTACTCCAGCGCTTGCACGGGCCATTCAGCCACCAGCTCTAAAAAACGTTGCGTGGTAGCAGCATCGAAATTGAGTTCCAGCATGCGTGGCGACTGTGCCGACGGGCGAACGGTAAAGCCCTGCCCTTTGGTTTTAGCTTCAGAGATATCCTGCTTTACGGCGGTTAACGCATTCATCAGAAAGTATCCTCATTGCAGAAAATTATTATCGGCAGAGCAATTTCCAGACATGCTCATTTCGTAGCCATAATTTAAAAATATCTACATTTTGGAGAATTGCGTATAAAAAAAGCAGAAATGTTTATTTTTTGCGATCAACAATACACAATAATTTTACATATGCATGCGAAGATAATTAGGAGGAATGGTTTAAGGTGATGAAATAAAACAATTTAATTCGAATATAAATGAAGGGAGAATATTTAGTGTTATTAAAATGTAAAAACCAGCCCTAAGGCTGGTTTTATAAACTGAGTTGCTTGATTACAGCAGGTCAGCGATCATTTTTTCCAGTTTGCCTTGGTCTACGGCAAACTTACGGATGCCGTCAGACAGTTTATCAACCGCCATTGGATCCTGATTGTGCTGCCAGTAGAACTCAGCTTCGGTCAGACGCGCTGGACGCGCTTTGATTTCACCGGTGTAGCTCAGCTTACGCTCAACGTCGCCCTGAGCTTCAGACAGCTCTTTCAGCAGCGCTGGAGCGATGGTCAGACGGTCACAGCCAGCCAGTTCCAGAATCTCACCCATGTTACGGAAGCTTGCGCCCATAACCACGGTTTCATAGCCGTGCTGTTTGTAGTATTCGTAGATTTCGGTCACGGATACAACGCCTGGATCTTCGTTTGGCGCATATTCTTTCTTGTCGGTGTTTGATTTGTACCAGTCAAGGATACGACCAACAAACGGAGAAATCAGGTATACCCCTGCTTCAGCACAAGCACGCGCCTGAGCGAAGGAGAACAGCAGCGTCAGGTTACAGTTGATGCCTTCTTTTTCCAGCTGCTCCGCAGCGCGGATACCCTGCCAAGTTGAAGCCAGTTTGATCAGAATGCGATCGTTGCTGATACCAGCATCGTTATACATTTTGATCAGACGTTTAGCTTTAGCAACGCTAGCTTCGGTGTCATAAGACATGCGCGCATCAACTTCGGTAGAGATGCGGCCTGGGACCAGTTTCAAAATTTCCAGACCGATATTGACGGCCAGCTTGTCTGAAGCATCCACAACCTGCTGAGCTTTGTCGCTGCTCTGGCTGCGCGCCCAAGCAATCGCTTCATCAATCAGCTTACGGTATTCAGGAATTTGTGCTGCATTCAGGATCAGAGAAGGGTTGGTGGTTGCATCTTGTGGTTGATACAACTTCATTGCAGCGATATCGCCGGTGTCGGCCACAACGGTGGTCAGCTGGCGTAGGGATGTCAGTTTATCGGTCATTTTTAGCGTTTCCATTATTGGTGCATAAAACCAGAATTGATGCAGCAATGGTTTTGCTTGTCACTTTTCGAGCTATAACACGGATATTCTCAAGTGAATAACGCCATTGTGCATGAACTGTTGGCGGTTTATGACGTGCCTGTAGCTGATAATAACACGCATCCACTGTTGCGCAATGCACTAAACTCGTCATAAAACCTATCACTTTTATCGGTTCTAACGCAGAAACGGCAGGCAACCGTTTTCGGCTCCGATAAAAACGGCACATGGGCGGCAATGAGAATAAAGCGCCATCGTTTTTCAAACTTATGTTACATTCTTGCCGTTTTTTCAGACCCAAAATTTGCGCCAGTTGCGCAACACCAAAGCCCAGTTATCACTATAAAAATATTATCGGCGCGGTGAAATTTGCGTTGTGCTTTTAGGCACATACGCCATGTTATCGAACACTAGGAGTACGTTTTGACGGATCTAATTAGCTTTATCAACAACATATTATGGGGATCGGTGCTGATCTACCTTCTAATCGGCACAGGGATCTTTTTCACGATCCGAACCGGATTCATTCAGTTTCGTCATTTCGGCCATATGTTTTCGGTTTTAAAGAACAGTAATAAGGCCGACAGCTCAGGCATTTCTTCTTTCCAAGCGTTATGCACCAGTCTTGCCGCCCGCGTTGGCACAGGCAACTTAACCGGCGTCGCCATTGCGATTACCGCAGGCGGGCCTGGAGCCGTTTTCTGGATGTGGGTGGTTGCCGTGATTGGTATGGCAACCTCTTTCATCGAAAGCACCTTGGCACAGTTATACAAAACCAAAGACGATCAGGGAAATTACCGTGGTGGCCCCGCCTATTACATGGAAAAAGGGCTCGGCATGCGGTGGATGGGCGTTCTATTTTCGATCTTCTTAATCATCGCATTTGGTTTGGTATTTAACGCCGTGCAGTCTAACTCGATTGCTCAGGCTACCGCTGTTGCCTTTGGCACTAAGCCGCTCTATGTCGGCATTGCTTTAGTTTTGCTCAGCGGCGCTATCATTTTTGGCGGACTACGTTCAATTGCCAAAACGGCAGAATTAGTCGTGCCGTTTATGGCTATCGCCTATTTGGCGCTGGCATTCTGGGTGGTTGGGCACAATCTGAGCCGAATGCCCGAAGTCCTTTTGCTGATATTCAAAAGCGCTTTCGGTTTGCAGGAAGCGGCCGCAGGCGCCGTCGGATATGGAATTGCGCAGGCCATGACGCAAGGCATTCAGCGCGGCTTATTTTCAAACGAAGCCGGTATGGGATCTGCGCCTAATGCTGCAGCGTCTGCCGCACCATATCCACCGCATCCAGCATCACAAGGCTATGTGCAAATGTTCGGTGTTTTTGTCGATACGCTGGTTATCTGCAGCGCCACTGCGGCCATTATTCTTTCATCTGGCGCATTAGACCACGCGCCGGGCACGATTAGCGGGATTGAACTCACCCAGCGAGCGCTAGCCTCCTCGGTAGGCGGATGGGGTTCTATCTTTATTGCTACCGCCATCTTTTTCTTTGGTTTTACCTCAATTATCGCCAACTATTCGTATGCCGAGAGTAATCTGGTCTTTCTCGAACACAACCATCCCGCCGGTCTCATGCTGTTCCGCTGCTGTACGTTGGGCATGGTGATGTTTGGTACGCTCGCTGAACTGCCGCTGGTATGGAAAATGGCCGATCTTTCCATGGCAATGATGGCCATTACTAACCTGATCGCAATTTTACTGCTCTCCGGTGTAGCGCTGAAATTGGCCAAAGATTATAACCACCAGCGAAGCATCGGGCGCTTGCCAACCTTTGATATCAGCCAATACCCTGAAATTCAGCAGCAGGTTGAACCCGGCATTTGGGATAAACCGAAATCTGAGTAGTTCCCCGAAAAGTAGGGGGCGTCGGTATAATACGATGCCCCTATCGCACTGATTAATCCCCTCTCAAGATTAAATTTGTTACATTAGTAGACAACTCTCATAACAGGATCAATCCATGCTGATTATTATCTCACCTGCCAAAACGCTGGATTATGAAAGCCCGCTGGCAACAACGCGCTTTACTCAACCTGAACTGCTCGATCGCTCTGCTGAGCTCATGGAATATTGCCGTGAATTAACACCGGCGCAGATTGGCAGCCTGATGAAAATCAGCGATAAGCTCGCAGGACTGAATGCCGCGCGCTTTGCCGAATGGCAGCCAAATTTCACGCCTGAAAATGCACGTCAGGCCATTCTGGCCTTTAAAGGCGACGTTTATACAGGGCTGCAAGCCGAAGACTTTAGCGAGCAAGATTTCGACTTTGCTCAGCAGCATCTGCGCATGCTTTCTGGCCTATACGGTTTGCTTCGCCCACTTGATTTGATGATGCCGTATCGTCTGGAGATGGGTATCAAATTGCATAACGCCAAAGGCAATGATTTATATAGTTTCTGGGGCGATTTGCTCACCGAGAAATTAAATCAGCAATTGAAAGCGCAAGGCGATAACGTGCTGATTAACCTTGCGTCTGATGAATACTTTAAAGCCGTAAAACCTGCCAAGTTAGACGGGCAACTGATTAAGCCGGTATTTTTAGATGAGAAAGGCGGCAAGTTTAAAGTCATCAGTTTCTACGCCAAAAAAGCGCGTGGCCTGATGAGTCGTTTTATCATTCAGAACCAGTTAACCAAACCTGAGCAATTGAAAGATTTCAATTTAGAAGGGTATTTCTTCGAAGAAGAGAAGCCGTATAAATCAGGCAGCGAACTAATTTTTAAACGTCACGAAGCGTAAAAAAGAAAACCGGCTTATCGCCGGTTTTTTTATCACTTATTTTCAATGGGTTACTTTGCCCACTGCATCATAAAGGCGCGAAGCGGAACGAAATCCGCCGCCATTTGATGTGAAAGCAGAGGCAAATCAGCGCGTTCTGCCAGTTCGGCTGGCAAAGGCAGATCGCTAGTTAAGATCTCATCCACCACTTCTTTAAACTTCGCCGGATGCGCGGTGCCTAAGAACAGGCCAAACTCTCCTGGCTGCAAAGTGTCACGCAAAACACGATAGGCAATCGCCGCATGAGGCTCAGAGATATAACCAAGCTGCGCCATTTCACGCACCGTTTGGCGCGTCACATCATCAGAAACGTGCCCATAAGCCAGCTCTTTGAGCTGCCATATCTTGCGGCGGAATAACTCCTCAACCCGCGGCCAGTTATTTGGGCGGCTAACGTCCATAGCATTCGATAGCGTTGCTACGGTGTTATGCGGCTGCCACTCGCCGGTGGCGAGAAAGCGTGGCACGGTGTCATTCGCGTTGGTCGCCGCAATAAAACGCTTAATCGGTAACCCCAGAGATTTCGCCAGTAACCCTGCGGTTAAATCTCCAAAATTGCCGCTAGGTACAGAGACCACCAGCTGGTTACGTGCTTCTTGAGGCAGTTGCGCTACGGCTTCGAAGTAGTAGCAGATCTGAGCCAGCAAACGGCTGATATTAATTGAGTTGGCAGAATTCAGCCCCACCGCGTTTTTAAGCTCTTCATCATCAAAGGCTTGTTTAACCAAGGCCTGACAATCATCAAAATCGCCATCGATAGCAATCGTCTGGATGTTTCCACCCAACGTGCAGAACAGTTTTTCCTGCAACGGGCTGATTTTTCCCTGAGGGTAGAGAATGACAACGCGCACGTTCTCTAAGCCGTAAAATGCGTGAGCTACCGCTGCGCCGGTGTCACCGGAGGTGGCGGTCAGAATCGTGACAGGCTCATTGCCCGCCACTTCCTGTAGCATCTGCGCCATAAAACGCCCGCCAAAATCCTTAAACGCTAACGTTGGCCCGTGAAATAGCTCAAGCGCGGCGATGTCCGGCTCCACCTGTGCAACCGGCGCGGGGAACGCAAAAGCCGCTTTCACGCGATTATAGATAACCTCTGGAGCAAATTCGTCCGCCAAATAGGCAGATAAGATATTCGCGCTGCGGGTCACAAAATCCTGCTTCAGTAAGCTATCAATTTCAGTAAGCTCAAATTCTGGAAGTTCTAAAGGAAAAAAGAGTCCCTGATTTTTGCCCAACCCCTGTTTAATTGCCTGCGCAAAGCTGACCTGCTCGTTATGATCTTTCAGATTATAAAGTTTCATGCGTTATCCCAGTCGTCGTGCGCCTGCATTGTCCAGACGGCAAATGTGAACAAAACCTTCGTCGTTTTGCAGATAGTTTTCTTTCAGCCATTGCGCCATACGCTGCGCGGTATCTTGGCGATCGCAGATGGCAAACAGCGTTGGACCTGAGCCAGAAATCCCACAGGCCAAAGCGCCAATGTCGTGAGCGGCCTGACGAGCCTGAGCAAACCCAGGTAAGAGGCGAGTACGGTAAGGCTCGGCAATCACATCATTCATTAACTTAGCCGCTAAAATTGGCTGGCGGGTGTGGCAGGCATGAATAAACCCAGCCAGATAGCGGCCATGGCTAATGCAGTCCTGACGACGGTACTGCGCGGGTAAAATGGCCCGCGCTTCGGCGGTCGAGACTTTAATTCCCGGATAAGCCATAACCCAGAACCAATCATCAAAGCAGGGAACGGTTTGGCTAATAATACCGTTCTCTTCCAAAATCAGTTGTAGACCACCGAGGTAGCACGGGGCCACGTTGTCATAATGCACGCTCCCTGAAATGCGCCCTTCCATTTCGCCCATCAGCGCTAATAACTGGGTTTGGTCGAGTGGCTGCTGAGCAAACTCATTCAGCGCCATCAGCGCCGCGACCACCGAACAGGCGCTAGAACCGAGCCCTGAGCCAATCGGCATATTCTTTTCCAGCACCATGGCGACCGATAACTCTTGTCCGATCGCTTGGCAAAAACGCTCCCAGCATTGATAGACAATGTTTTCTTTAGGATCGCTCGGAAGCTTGCTCACAAAGCTGCCTTTAGACGTTAGGCTAAAAGCATCAGCGGCTTCAACGCTCACGCAATCGCCAAGAAACTGGCCATCGACCGGCGAAACAGCGGCACCCAGTACGTCAAACCCCACGCTCACATTTCCAATTGAGGCCGGTGCATAAACCTTAACCATATTAAACTCCCAACTTCCATGACAAGGTGCGCAGTAAATCTGCAAACACACCGGCTGCGGTGACGTCGTTACCTGCACCATAGCCGCGCAGAACTAACGGAATTGGCTGGTAATAACGGCTGTAAAACGCCAACGCGTTCTCACCGTTCTTCACTTTATAAAGCGGATCGTTACCATCGGCTTCAACAATCTTGACCTGACAGCGACCGTCGACAATTTGTCCAACGTAGCGCAATACCGCGCCATTCTCACGTGCTTTAGCCACGCGTGCCGCAAACAGATCGTCTAACTGAGGTAAACGCGCCAAGAATGATGCGGTATCGCCACTGGCGTCGAAATCAGCAGGCAACACGGACTCCACGTCGATATCATCCAGTTCCATTACATGACCCGCTTCGCGAGCCAAAATCAGAAGCTTGCGCGCTACATCCATACCCGACAGATCGTCACGTGGATCGGGCTCGGTATAGCCCAATTTTTTAGCTTCCAGCGTAGCGGCAGATAACGACATCCCTTCTTCAAGCTTGCCAAAAATAAACGACAGAGAGCCCGACAAAATCCCCGAGAACTGAACCAGTTCATCACCCGCGCTCAGCAAATTCTGCAAGTTTTCGATAACCGGCAGCCCCGCGCCTACGTTGGTGTCGTAGAGGAATTTACGGCGTGACCCTGCGGCAGCCTGACGCAGTTGATGGTAGTAGTTCATTGAACCGGTGTTGGCTTTTTTGTTTGGCGTCACGACGTGGAAACCATTACTGAGGAAATCAGCGTACTGATCGGCAACGGCCTGACTCGACGTGCAATCCACAATCACCGGGTTCAGCAGATGGTATTCGTTCACTAAACGAATCAGGCGGCCAAGATTAAACGGCTCTTTGGCATCAGCCAATTCATCCTGCCAGCGAGCAAGATCGATACCGTGCACATTGGTTAATAGCGCGCGGGAGTTTGCAATGCCGCAAACGCGTAAATCGATATGTTTGTTCTTCAGCCATGACTGTTGGCGGTGGATCTGCTCTAACAAAGCCCCACCCACGCCACCAGAGCCAATCACAAAGACTTCGATAACCTGATCGGTATTGAACAACATCTGATGGCTAACGCGCACGGCGGTAGTGGCTGAATCATTGCTGACAACAACGGAAATCGAGCGTTCGGAAGAGCCCTGCGCAATCGCAATAATATTGATATTCGCGCGCGCCAAAGCTGAGAAGAATTTTGCTGAGATACCGCGCATGGTGCGCATACCATCGCCAACCACAGAGATAATCGCTAAGTGCTCGGTCACATCCAACGCTTCCAACAGGCCGTCTTTTAGCTCCAGATAGAACTCTTCATTCAACGCCCGCTGTGCGCGATCCAGCTCGCCCTGCGGGATACAGAAGCTGATGCTGTATTCCGAAGAGGATTGCGTGATCAGTACCACCGAAATACCGCTGCGTGACATAACGGCAAATACGCGCGCCGCCATGCCGACCATGCCTTTCATCCCCGGGCCTGAAACGTTAATCATCGCCATATTGTTCAGGTTAGTGATCCCTTTCACTGGCAGGCCGTCCGAACCACTTTCACGTCCAATAAGCGTTCCCGGCGCTTGAGGGTTGGCGGTATTTTTGATGAGGCAGGGAATTTGGAACTGGGCGATGGGAGAGATGGTGCGAGGGTGAAGAACTTTGGCGCCAAAATACGAAAGCTCCATGGCTTCCTGATACGACATCGACTTAAGCAATCTGGCATCGGGCACAGTGCGTGGGTCGCAGGTATAAACGCCGTCTACGTCAGTCCAGATTTCACAACAATCTGCACGTAAGCAGGCGGCCAGTACAGCAGCAGAGTAATCAGAACCATTGCGGCCTAACACCACCAGTTCGCCTTTGTCGTTACCCGCGGTGAACCCCGCCATCAGTACCATATGATCGGCTGGAATCGGATCAGCGGCGATACGTCGAGTCGACTCCGCAATATCAACGGTTGATTCAAGATAACCGCCATGAGCCAAGAGTTTTTCAACCGGATTAATGACGGTTACGCCATAGCCACGCGCTTTGAGCAACTCAGCCATAATGGCAATCGAGAGCTTTTCACCGCGACAAATCATTGCCGCATTCACGCTGTCGGGGCATTGCCCTAACAAAGAGATGCCATGAAGTACCTGTTTGATTTGAGCAAACTCAGCGTCAACCACCTGCTTCAGACGCCCCGCGTCAAAACCGGTTTGGGCCTGCTGCAAACCCGTCAGCAAATCAGTAAAGATAGCCTCAGCGTCGCTGATATTTGGCAGTATCTCTTGCCCTGCAATGGTTTTCTCAACCATCGCGACCAGATGGTTGGTGATTTTTGCCGGCGCAGACAGCACGGTCGCAACCTGCCCCTGTTGGGCATTATTTTCTAATATGTCAGCAACGCGCAGAAACCTATCTGCATTCGCCACTGAGGTACCACCAAATTTCAGCACTCGCATTTGTCACACTCTCCCGAATTAGGCTTAAAAAAAAGCCCGCACTGTTTAGGTGCGGGCTTTTTTCTTTCTCTTTTTCTGTACGCGTCAGCCCGCCCCGTTACATGTCGTATCGGTGGTGGTAATAATTGTTGTGGTGTTCAGGCTGTAGTTATGAAAACTAATACGCATCTCTGTCTGTCCAATAAATTCTTGTGTCTGCCCTATATTGGTTAAAGCAAAGGCAAAACTAAGTCAACGAAATTCTGTTTTTAACCGGCAACATTTCGATAACCTCGACAGCATAAAAACCTATAGAAAAATAGCACATCAGCAAAAGTGCGCTGAATCACACTTTTCTTACACGTTATCTAAGAGAAATTTATCCGCCTTTGCCGAGCAATCGTCGTTTTCAGCTTTTTTCTTCGACAGGCTATTTTTTCAGCATTTTTTCGATGTCATGCAGCAAGGTGTGGAGCATAGAAGTATCACGTTTAGCGAGCAATCCAAGGCGCTGATCGAGCCAATCGGTAAGCTTTTGATCATCGGCAACATCGAGCGTTCCTAACAGACGGTGTACTCGTTGGCGTAGTGCCACCAGCTGATTCTCTTCAGCCAGCGCTTCTGGCTCCACATTGTTCTGAACTAATGACGATAGCTGATAGCAGAAGACCATTACGGCCTGCCCCAAGTTGAGCGAAGGATAATCGGCCACCATTGGCACACCGGTGAGAATATCCGCCAAGGCTAACTCTTCATTTGAAAGCCCTGACTCTTCACGCCCAAAGACCAACGCACAGCTGGATGTCCAACTCTGCTTTTCATGCAAGATATTGGTGAGCTCGGATGGCGAGCAGTAATAGTGAAATCTGGCACGGCTTCTTGCCGTAGTGGCAACCGTGAAATCCACATCAGCCAATGCGGCTTCTAGCGTGTCGAAATGCTGGGCATTATCCAGAATATCAGCGGAACCGTGAGCAACCCAGCGAGCAGCGGGCTCTAGGTATGCTTGGCTATCAACAATTCTTAGTGAAGAAAATCCCATGGTTTTCATCGCTCTTGCCGCAGCGCCAATATTTTCAGGTCTGGCTGGAGCAACCAGTACGATATGAATTTGCATAGAAATGCCCGATTTTTAACAATTAATAATAAACAGGTGCACACTTTATCCTGCTCGCAAGGGTTTTTCCATTAGCTATAAAGTTACATTTATTTAACAAAAGTACGGACTTTTCTATTAGATAAAAAAGGAAAAAGGCATTTTAGTCAAAAAACATTCAAAGACTAAGCTATTTGTCACTAATTCAATAAATTCATTCTTATAATCAATTAATTAAATTTTCCATAAATATAGAATAAAGTTCGGCTCGGATATGAGATTTTCCCGAGCTTAATCAGGAACAAACTCACTTAACTTCATTATCCAGCTCACAGACTTGTAAGTGTTTTTCACAAATCTGTTAACGTGCTACAATTGGATTTGATATATGTCAACAAAGCGTAGTTTTGTTGGATGGCAATTGCGGTGTGTGCTGTTATATTGCTGTTAATAGGGTTAGGATGTGCGCCGCTTTTGGCACCACCGGGGCTGTAGGGAGTAACATCCCCTGACCAACCTAGCGATGTTGTTGACGTTGATGGAAAGTGCATCAAGAACGAGTTTACGTACCTTAGTCTATTGAATCTCTATGTTGTTACATCATCGAAACAGCCACACTCTCGATTTGATGTTTTAGGAATCAAGACTACTGTACTTCCCTATTTCTATTTTGTTGGCAATTTTAGGTAGCAAACACATGCAGACCCCGCACATTCTTATCGTCGAGGACGAACTCGTCACTCGAAACACACTTAAAAGTATTTTTGAGGCGGAAGGTTATATCGTTCATGAAGCCAATGATGGCGCAGAAATGCACCAGATCCTGTCTGAATTCGACATCAATCTGGTTATCATGGATATCAACCTGCCTGGTAAAAATGGCCTGTTGTTGGCTCGCGAGCTGCGTGAACAAGCAAATGTAGCGCTGATGTTCCTGACCGGCCGCGACAATGAAGTGGATAAAATCCTTGGGCTGGAAATCGGCGCCGATGATTACATCACCAAGCCATTCAACCCACGTGAGCTGACCATTCGTGCTCGCAACCTGCTGTCCCGCACCATGAACCTCGGTGGCGGCACAGAAGAGCGTAAATTGGTTGAGAGCTATCGCTTCAACGGTTGGGAGCTGGACATCAATAGCCGCTCACTGGTGAGCCCTAACGGCGAACAGTACAAGCTACCACGCAGCGAATTCCGCGCCATGCTGCACTTCTGCGAAAACCCGGGCAAAATTCAGTCCCGTGCAGAACTGCTGAAGAAAATGACTGGCCGTGAGCTGAAACCACATGACCGCACCGTTGACGTGACAATCCGTCGTATCCGTAAGCACTTTGAGTCTACGCCAGATACCCCGGAAATCATCGCGACCATCCACGGTGAAGGCTATCGTTTCTGTGGCGATCTGGAAGAGTAATCTTTCCTTCGCATGCATATAGACAAAAAGGCCGGATTATCCGGCCTTTTGCTTATCTATCGTTTGACGATTTTATTTATTCGCAAATGACAGGCACAAAAAAGCGGGGCTAGCCCCGCTTTCTCATACAGCCTGAAGTATGGCTGGCATCCAACGCATTACGCGTTTTGACGCCACCATTCTGCCAGTAAAATACCGGTAGCAACGGAAACGTTTAGGCTTTCCACCTGACCCGTACCGCCGATAGAAAGGCTTAAATCACCTTGCTGCATCACGGTTTCAGACAGACCATCGCGCTCCTGCCCCAATACCAACACCATTTTCTTCGGCAATGAAGCCTTAGTCAGCGGCGTCGTACCTTTATGGCTGGACGTTGTCACGATGGTGTAACCTGCGCGGCGGAACTCATCCAGCGCACCGTCAAAACCATCCGCATCAATCGCCTGAATATGCTCAGCGCCGCCTTCAGCGGTACGCACTGCGGCACCGGACTCCAGCATAGAAGCATCCTGCACCATCAAACCTTTCACGCCAAAGTGCGCACAGGTACGCATGATGCCGCCGAGGTTATGTGGGTTACCTACATCTTCCAGCGCCAAAACACAGTCGGTGTCGGCGGCTGTTTTCAAATAAGTGCGGGCATCGAGGCCATTACGCTTTTTGATCAGGAAGCAAACGCCACCGTGATGTTCGGTGCCTGAGGCTTTCGTCAGCTCTTCATCATCAACCACGTGGTAGGCTTTACGGTTTGCCGCCATCCAGCGCAGCGCTTCGCGGAAGCGTGGCGTTACGGACTGAACAAACCATGCACGGACAATGGCATCAGGACGGCTGGCAAACAGCGCCTGACAGGCATTCTCACCGTAAACACGAGTTTCTTCAGCACGCTGACGACGCAGTTGCTCAGGATCGATAAAGCTCTTACCAGCGATACCGCCATGATCTGGCTTATCTTCTTCATTTGGAGCACGAGATACCGTTTTCCAAGGCGAACGATCATAAGGGCCTTCATTACGCCCTTCGCTACGACCTTCACTGCGGCTCGCACCAGCAGGACGGCGAGAGCGATCGTTTTCCTGGCTACGGCCTTGGCCACCACGGCGATCGTTGCGACGGTCTCCATCCTGAGCACTACGGCCCTGACGACCACCTCGTTCGCCTTGACGCCCTTTACCTTCCGGACGTGATTTTTGGTCACGGTCTTTGTTGTCGTCCTCGCTGCGGACGTACATCACTTTGACCTTGCCATTTTTGCCATTAAAAGAATCGTTCATTGCTATCTCCACCAACGCGCAGGGCGCGAAGATTACCTGATGTGTGACCACTAAGCTATACCCAAAATAATTCGAGTTGCAGGAAGGCGGCAAGAGAAAGTGTCCCGATGAGCTTACACAGATAAGTGATTCGGGTCATTAGGCGCAGCCAACACACATGCAGCTTGAAATATGACGGGTATATAAACTTCAACAAAAGCTGATATCTATTATAACCATTGAAGAAACCTGATTGTGATTAATATCCCCATACACGATAATGCTTAACATAATTTAAACATTAACGTTGCTTTTACCGTGAAAAAGCGCGGATTCTTTATCCCAATACCGAGGTTGCCCATGAATACCGTTTGTCCATCCTGCCAAACTACCAATCGTTTACCGGAAGAGCGCATCGAGGATCAGGCTAAATGCGGTCGCTGCGGTCATGAGTTGTTCGACGGCGAGGTCATTAATGCGACTTCAGCCACGCTGGATAAAATCCTGCAAGACGAACAACCGGTGTTAATTGATTTTTGGGCACCATGGTGCGGCCCATGCCAAAGTTTTGCGCCTATCTTTGAAGACGTTGCAGAAGAACGCACAGGGCAGATCCGCTGCGTGAAGGTCAATACCGAGGCAGAGCCGGAACTTAGCGCACGTTTCCGCATTCGCAGCATTCCAACCATTATGCTTTACCAAAACGGTCAGCTAGTAGACATGTTAAGCGGCGCAATGCCAAAGGCATCTTTCGATAGTTGGCTGAATGAACAGCTTGCTGCTAAGGCATAATCCCGATTCTAAGCCCAGCGCGACGCTGGGCTTTTCTTTTTTCCCTTTCGCCGCTGTACCCTATCCGTCTGCTTGTTTAAAATAGCGCTTTTGCCTCATCAGAGAAGTCGATGTCCCCTAACGCCGTATTGCGCCTGCGTGAGCTACGCCTTGCTAAAGCGACCAAACCCTTCCTCACTCGCGGAGGACGCGTAACGCGCTGCCAGCGTTGCTTACTCCCTGAAACTCGCTGCCTGTGCGACACCATTTATACCCAATCGGCTAAAAGTCGCTTTTGTCTGATGATGTATGATACCGAGCCGATGAAGCCTAGCAACACGGGGCGTTTGATTGCCGATATATTGCCTGAAACAGCGGCTTTTCAATGGGCCAGAACCGAAGTTGATCCAGAACTACTGGCGCTATTAAACGATCCTAACTATCAGCCTTATGTAGTCTTCCCTGGATCTTATGCGCCTGAACGTGCTGTATCAGACTTACCGCAAGACAGCTTAGCTAAGCCGCCGTTATTCATCATGCTCGACGGCACCTGGCGTGAAGCGACAAAGATGTTCCGCAAGAGCCCTTATCTCGACAAGTTTCCCGTGTTTTCTTTAGAAACTAAGCTTGAGAGTGACTATACACTGCGAGAATCAGCCCGTGACGAGCAGCACTGCACCGCTGAAGTTGCTGCTGCGCTATTAGATATCGCAGGCGATCACGAAGCCGCTCAAGGGCTACAACAGCACTTTAGCTATTTTCGCCGTCAATATTTGCTAGGCAAGCCTCATCACCGTGAAGAGGTCGCTGCAGAAAATATCTAGAGGCATTAGACTCAGGCTATCTACTTCGGCAAGGAGTTTTAGCTATGAGTCAGCGCAGTCTGGAATCGTTGTTACGTCCGAAGTCTATCGCCGTGATTGGTGCATCAAATAAAGTTGGCCGTAATGGCCACTTAATGATGCAGAACCTGCTTAAAGGAGGATTTTCTGGGCCCATTATGCCCGTGACGCCTCGTTATCAAGCCGTGTGCGGCGTACTGGCCTACGCTGACATCGAATCCCTACCCTTCGCCCCAGACCTGGCAATCCTGTGCGTCAACGCGCAGCGCAACCTAGAAATAATCGCCGCATTAGGTGATAAAGGCTGCCGAGCGGCCATTGTGCTCTCATCGCCAAGCGCCCAATCTGCCGAGTTAAAAGCCTGTGCCCAACGGCATAACGTGCGTTTATTAGGGCCAAACAGCTTGGGCCTTTTAGCCCCGTGGCAAAAAATAAACGCCAGCTTTTCACCGGTGCCGATTCTTCCCGGCAAGCTGGCCTTTATTTCTCAATCGGCAGCCGTTTCAAACACGATTTTAGATTGGGCTCAACAACGAGAAATAGGCTTTTCTCTCTTTATCGCCTTAGGTGACAGCCTTGATATTGACGTGGATGATCTTTTAGATTTTCTCGCTCGAGACAGCAAGACCAGCGCAATCCTGATCTACCTAGAACATCTGCATGATGCGCGACGCTTTCTGTCAGCCGCACGCAGCGCATCAAGAAACAAACCCATACTGGTCATCAAGAGTGGCCGCAGTCCACAGGCCCAGCAGTTGCTCAACAGCGTACAAGGGCTAGATGTAGCCTATGATGCCGCAATCCAACGCGCAGGCCTGCTACGCGTGCAAGATACGCATGAGCTTTTCTCTGCGGTAGAAACGCTCAGCCATATGCATCCATTGCGAGGAGAGAAAATCCTGATCATCAGCAATGGTGCGGCACCTGCTGCCATGTCGGTGGATGAGCTGCTGCGGCGTAATGGAAAGCTCGCCACACTGGATGAAGACACCCTCACCGCGTTACGCAGTAAGATGCCGGATGATGTGTACCTACAGAATCCTATCGATCTGCGCGATGATGCGACGCCAGCCCGCTATCAATCCGCCATCAACATTTTACTTGATAGCCACAGTTATGATGCGATGCTGATTATCCATGCACCGAGCGCAGCGGCACCAGCGACCACAACGGCCGAAATGGTTATTCAAACGCTAAAACAGCATCAGCGGGGCAAACGTATTTCAGTGCTCACTAACTGGAGCGGCGAATATTCATCGCAAGAAGCGCGCAGGTTATTTAGCGAAGCGGGTATTCCGACTTATAGAACGCCTGAAGGTGCGATTACTGCCTTCATGCATATGGTTGAATATCGACGTAACCAGCGCCAACTGATGGAAACACCGGCGTTACCAGCTGACCTCATCGCAAACACCACTCAGGCTCACGACCTCATTCAGCAAGCACTTAAAGAAGAGATCTACCACCTTGATACGCACGAAGTCAGATCGATTTTATCCAGCTATGGCTTACAAACATTGCCAACATGGATTGCCAACGACAGCACCGAGGCCGTGCATATCGCAGAGCAGGTTGGCTATCCGGTTGCATTAAAACTGCGTTCACCTGATATCCCGCATAAATCGGATGTACAGGGGGTGATGCTCTATCTGCGTAATGCAAACGAGGTTGAACAAGCGGCGAATGCTATCATTGATCGGGTGAAGCACTCATTCCCACAGGCGCGCATTCACGGCCTGTTAGTTCAAAGCATGGCCAACCGAGCAGGTGCTCAAGAGTTACGAGTGTTAGTCGAACAAGACCCCGTATTTGGGCCATTAATTATGCTTGGTGAAGGCGGAGGGGCTTGGAACCCAGACCACGATGCTGCCGTTGCCTTACCTCCGCTGAATATGACCTTAGCGCGATATCTGATTATGCAGGCAATCAAAGGCGGTAAAATTCGTAGCCGAAGTCCTTTGCAGCCACTTAATATTGACGGGCTTAGCCAGTTGCTGGTGCAGGTTTCCGATCTCATTGTCGACTGCCCAGAGATAAGTCGGCTAGATATCCACCCGGTTCTGGCCTCTGCTGAAGATTTCACGCTGTTGGACGTGTCACTCCAGCTCACCCCGTTCTCCGGTTTAGCCGAAAATAGGCTCGCCATACGCCCATACCCTCAGCACCTTGAAGAACAAGTGACATTGCGAAACGGAGTGGCTTGCTTGCTGCGCCCTATCCTCCCTGAAGATGAACCCTTACTACAGCAGTTCATTCAGAAAGTGACCAAAGAGGATTTGTACTATCGTTACTTCAGCGAGATCAATGAATTTACGCATGAAGACCTCGCGAAAATGACTCAAATTGATTACGACCGCGAAATGGCTTTCGTGGCCGTTATCCAAGAACAAGGTAAAGATTCAATTGTAGGGGTAACGCGTGCGCTATCCGATCCAGACAATCTCGAAGCCGAATTTGCCGTATTGGTTCGCTCAGACAGTAACGGTTTAGGGCTTGGAAAGACGCTGTTGGGTAAGTTGATCGCTTATTCAACTCAGCATGGGCTTGAAAGGCTGGTTGGAATTACGATGCCAAACAATCAGGGAATGATTGGACTCGCTAAAAAACTGGGGTTTAAGGTCGATATTCAAATTGAAGACGGCATCGTCAATTTATGCTTGCCGTTGAACAATTCATTGCCGGTTTAAACGCAATTTTGCTGAGAGGATGGCGACAAATCGAGGCAAAACATACGCAATAGATGGAAAGTAGTGTTATTATCGCCCGATTCCATAGGCTAATATAACTGTATGTAGCGTTTTGCTACACAATGATGAGAGAAGAAGCGCACTGTGATGTTGTCTAAATTTAAACGAACGAAACATCAACAACACCTTGCACAACTGCCAAAACTTCCCCAGACAGTTGAGGATGTTCAGACGCTGTTTACGCCAGAGGCTTTTCGCCTGGCGTTAATTGACGCGATTTCTAACGCCTCTCGCCGTATCTACATCACGGCGCTGTATCTGGAAAACGATGACGGCGGACGCGATGTCCTCAATGCCTTGTATAGCGCAAAGCAGCAGCATCCAGATTTAGAAATCTACGTTCTCGTCGATTGGCATCGTGCACAACGTGGACGTATTGGCGCCGCGGCGACAAATACAAACGCCGATTGGTACTGCGCTATGGCCGATCAGCATCCTGGTGTATCCGTTCCCGTCTACGGCGTTCCGGTTAATACTCGTGAAGCGCTGGGCGTTTTGCATCTTAAAGGCTTTATTGTTGATGACCGAGTGATTTACAGCGGCGCAAGTCTGAACGATGTATACCTACATCGCCACGATAAGTATCGTTATGACCGCTATCACTTCATCCAGAACAGCCGCTTAGCTGATACCATGTCAGCTTATATTCAAAATAAGCTCCTGACCGATCCCGCGGTTCAACGACTCGATCGTGACGATCGCCCTAAAAGTCCTGAAATCCGTAATGAAACACGCCAGTTCCGCCACGGTTTACGCAGCTGTGGTTATGATGTTGCGGCAATCGCTGGCAACGATGAATTGGCAGTGACACCATTAGCAGGGCTAGGTAAACATAGCGTTCTGAATAAAACGATTCATCACCTAATGTGCAGCACTGAAGAAAAAGTCACGCTGTGCACACCTTATTTCAACATGCCGGCATTGTTGGTGCGTAATATTATTTATTTATTACGCCAAGGGAAACAGGTTGAAATTATTGTCGGTGATAAAAAGGCAAATGACTTCTATATTCCTGAAGATGAACCGTTCAAGATTATTGGTGCATTGCCTTATCTTTATGAAATAAATCTTCGTCGTTTCATGAGCCGCTTACAACGTTTCGTCGACAATGGTCAACTGACCGTTCGTCTATGGAAAGATGAAGACAACACTTATCATTTAAAAGGCATGTGGATTGATGATCAATGGCAGCTGATTACAGGGAATAACCTGAATCCGCGCGCTTGGCGTCTCGATCTTGAGAACGCAATACTTATCCACGATCCTAAGCATCAGCTGCATGAGCAACGTCAGAAAGAGTTGGAATGCATCCGTACTAATACCCACGTTGTTCGTAGCTATCTTGAGCTTGAAACTATTCAGCAATATCCTCTGAAAGTCCGTAAGCTGATAAGAAGACTACGCAGAATTCGTATTGATAGACTAATAAGCAGAATTCTTTAATAAGACAAGAACCTCCTTCAGGGAGGTTTTTTTATATCTAAAATAACCTAACTTATTCTGTGATAAATACCATCAGCCTAATCATTAATACGGCCTTCAATAAATTATACGCTATTGAAGGCTCTAACTTTCTATTGTTAGTCTATAAGCAGCTTAGTCTCTAATTGGTCTAGGAGGTAGCACAAAAATAATGATAATAGATAGATGCTGCATCGCAGAAATACATTTCATGTATTCGAATTCAAATTCCCCATAGCAAAAAACCCCAGTCTTTCGACTGAGGTTCTTTCGATGACGTTTGACCGTTCCCTACAATACTCGTCTCATCCTGAGACTCGCCCTTCGGGCCAACGCTCCGCGTTGTTCAAAATCGTTCCCGACGATTTTGTCGCATGATACGCCCCTGCGGGCCGTTCCATGCTCAAGTCGGCAATTATCAAATTATATAAAGCAAAAAACCCCAGCCTTTCGACTGAGGTTCTTTACTTTATTTAAAGCCTGGCAGTTCCCTACTCTCGCATGGGGAGACCCCACACTACCATCGGCGCTACGGCGTTTCACTTCTGAGTTCGGCATGGGGTCAGGTGGGACCACCGCGCTATCGCCGCCAGGCATATTCTGTTAATTAACCCGTGCTCCGTATTTCTACAGCTCACCAGCTAATCCAATCTGTTCACAAGCTTACTCTTTGTGTTTTCGCGTCTCTGCGTCTTAAAACACCTTCGGTGTTGTAAGGTTAAGCCTCACGGATCATTAGTACTGGTTAGCTCAACGTATCGCTACGCTTACACACCCAGCCTATCAACGTCTTAGTCTTAAACGTTCCTTTAGGAGACTCAAGGTCTCAGGGAAGACTCATCTCGAGGCAAGTTTCGCGCTTAGATGCTTTCAGCGCTTATCTTTTCCGCATTTAGCTACCGGGCAATGCCATTGGCATGACAACCCGAACACCAGTGATGCGTCCACTCCGGTCCTCTCGTACTAGGAGCAGCCCCTCTCAATCTTCCAACGCCCACGGCAGATAGGGACCGAGCTGTCTCACGACGTTCTAAACCCAGCTCGCGTACCACTTTAAATGGCGAACAGCCATACCCTTGGGACCTACTTCAGCCCCAGGATGTGATGAGCCGACATCGAGGTGCCAAACACCGCCGTCGATATGAACTCTTGGGCGGTATCAGCCTGTTATCCCCGGAGTACCTTTTATCCGTTGAGCGATGGCCCTTCCATTCAGAACCACCGGATCACTATGACCTACTTTCGTACCTGCTCGAGCCGTCACTCTCGCAGTCAAGCTAGCTTATGCCATTGCACTAACCTCACGATGTCCGACCGTGATTAGCTAACCTTCGTGCTCCTCCGTTACTCTTTAGGAGGAGACCGCCCCAGTCAAACTACCCACCAGACACTGTCCTCAATCCCGATTAGGGACCGGAGTTAGAACATCAAACATTAAAGGGTGGTATTTCAAGGTTGGCTCCACGCAGACTGGCGTCCACGCTTCAAAGCCTCCCACCTATCCTACACATCAAGGCTCAATGTTCAGTGTCAAGCTATAGTAAAGGTTCACGGGGTCTTTCCGTCTTGCCGCGGGTACACTGCATCTTCACAGCGAGTTCAATTTCACTGAGTCTCGGGTGGAGACAGCCTGGCCATCATTACGCCATTCGTGCAGGTCGGAACTTACCCGACAAGGAATTTCGCTACCTTAGGACCGTTATAGTTACGGCCGCCGTTTACTGGGGCTTCGATCAAGAGCTTCGCCTTGCGGCTGACCCCATCAATTAACCTTCCAGCACCGGGCAGGCGTCACACCGTATACGTCCACTTTCGTGTTTGCACAGTGCTGTGTTTTTATTAAACAGTTGCAGCCAGCTGGTATCTTCGACTGGCTTCAGCTCCATCCGCAAGGGACTTCACCTACGCGCCAGCGTGCCTTCTCCCGAAGTTACGGCACCATTTTGCCTAGTTCCTTCACCCGAGTTCTCTCAAGCGCCTTGGTATTCTCTACCTGACCACCTGTGTCGGTTTGGGGTACGATTCAATGTTACCTAGAGCTTAGAGGCTTTTCCTGGAAGCTTGGCATCAACTACTTCATCACCGTAGTGACTCGTCATCACGCCTCAGGGTTAATAAAAGCGCGGATTTACCAACGCTTTCCCCCTACACGCTTAAACCGGGACAACCGTCGCCCGGATAGCCTAGCCTTCTCCGTCCCCCCTTCGCAGTAACACCGAGTACAGGAATATTAACCTGTTTCCCATCGACTACGCCTTTCGGCCTCGCCTTAGGGGTCGACTCACCCTGCCCCGATTAACGTTGGACAGGAACCCTTGGTCTTCCGGCGAGCGGGTTTTTCACCCGCTTTATCGTTACTTATGTCAGCATTCGCACTTCTGATACCTCCAGCAACCCTCACGAGCCACCTTCAACGGCTTACAGAACGCTCCCCTACCCAACAACACAATGTGTCGCTGCCGCAGCTTCGGTGCATAGTTTAGCCCCGTTACATCTTCCGCGCAGGCCGACTCGACCAGTGAGCTATTACGCTTTCTTTAAATGATGGCTGCTTCTAAGCCAACATCCTGGCTGTCTATGCCTTCCCACATCGTTTCCCACTTAACTATGACTTTGGGACCTTAGCTGGCGGTCTGGGTTGTTTCCCTCTTCACGACGGACGTTAGCACCCGCCGTGTGTCTCCCGTGATAACATTCTTCGGTATTCGTAGTTTGCATCGAGTTGGTAAGTCGGGATGACCCCCTAGTCGAAACAGTGCTCTACCCCCGAAGATGAGTTCACGAGGCGCTACCTAAATAGCTTTCGGGGAGAACCAGCTATCTCCCGGTTTGATTGGCCTTTCACCCCCAGCCACAAGTCATCCGCTAATTTTTCAACATTAGTCGGTTCGGTCCTCCAGTTAGTGTTACCCAACCTTCAACCTGCCCATGGCTAGATCACCGGGTTTCGGGTCTATACCTTGCAACTTGACGCCCAGTTAAGACTCGGTTTCCCTACGGCTCCCCTATTCGGTTAACCTTGCTACAAAATATAAGTCGCTGACCCATTATACAAAAGGTACGCAGTCACCCCATAAAAGAGGCTCCCACTGCTTGTACGTACACGGTTTCAGGTTCTATTTCACTCCCCTCGCCGGGGTTCTTTTCGCCTTTCCCTCACGGTACTGGTTCACTATCGGTCAGTCAGGAGTATTTAGCCTTGGAGGATGGTCCCCCCATATTCAGACAGGATGTCACGTGTCCCGCCCTACTCATCGAACTCACAACGTATGCATTTTCAAGTACGGGGCTATCACCCTGTATCGCCGGACTTTCCAGACCGTTCCTCTGACACATACGCTGATTAAGGTTCTGGGCTGCTCCCCGTTCGCTCGCCGCTACTAGGGGAATCTCGGTTGATTTCTTTTCCTCAGGGTACTTAGATGTTTCAGTTCCCCTGGTTCGCTTCGTTAAGCTATGTATTCACTTAACGATAGTGCAACGAATTGCACTGGGTTTCCCCATTCGGAAATCGTCGGTTATAACGCTTCATATCAGCTTACCGACGCTTATCGCAGATTAGCACGTCCTTCATCGCCTCTGACTGCCTAGGCATCCACCGTGTACGCTTAGTCACTTAACCTCACAACCCGAAGGTGTCTCTTAGTGAACGCGGTTACGAACCGGTTCAAGACAGCATTCAAGATTGCAAAAAATTGAGAGACTGCTTAATACAAACTGTGTCAGTGTGTCTCACAGTTGCTTAAGCTTTCAAATTTCAGCTTGTTCCAGATTGTTAAAGAGCAAAATACTTCGCAGCATACTGTTTCCAATACACTCTGAAGTATGTTTTTGAGACTGAATACTTATTATTTATCGCAAACAAAAGTAATGGTGGAGCTATGCGGGATCGAACCGCAGACCTCCTGCGTGCAAGGCAGGCGCTCTCCCAGCTGAGCTATAACCCCATACAGTCAACAGTTTACCTTTATACATTACCACTCATAGAAGAGTTTAATTCTTTCTCAGACAAGGCGGAGTCATGCGAAGTTTGCTATTGCAAACGATACGTGACGACAACGCAGTATGAGTAAGAATTTGGTAGGCCTGAGTGGACTTGAACCACCGACCTCACCCTTATCAGGGGTGCGCTCTAACCACCTGAGCTACAAGCCTATATAAAGGTATTCTGCTCGTTATTCTTCATCAGACAATCTGTGTGGACACTGCACTTAACGCTATCTTTAGGTAAGGAGGTGATCCAACCGCAGGTTCCCCTACGGTTACCTTGTTACGACTTCACCCCAGTCATGAATCACAAAGTGGTAAGCGCCCTCCCGAAGGTTAAGCTACCTACTTCTTTTGCAACCCACTCCCATGGTGTGACGGGCGGTGTGTACAAGGCCCGGGAACGTATTCACCGTAGCATTCTGATCTACGATTACTAGCGATTCCGACTTCATGGAGTCGAGTTGCAGACTCCAATCCGGACTACGACATACTTTATGAGGTCCGCTTGCTCTCGCGAGTTCGCTTCTCTTTGTATATGCCATTGTAGCACGTGTGTAGCCCTACTCGTAAGGGCCATGATGACTTGACGTCATCCCCACCTTCCTCCGGTTTATCACCGGCAGTCTCCTTTGAGTTCCCGCCATTACGCGCTGGCAACAAAGGATAAGGGTTGCGCTCGTTGCGGGACTTAACCCAACATTTCACAACACGAGCTGACGACAGCCATGCAGCACCTGTCTCAGAGTTCCCGAAGGCACTAAAGCATCTCTGCTAAATTCTCTGGATGTCAAGAGTAGGTAAGGTTCTTCGCGTTGCATCGAATTAAACCACATGCTCCACCGCTTGTGCGGGCCCCCGTCAATTCATTTGAGTTTTAACCTTGCGGCCGTACTCCCCAGGCGGTCGACTTAACGCGTTAGCTCCGGAAGCCACGCCTCAAGGGCACAACCTCCAAGTCGACATCGTTTACAGCGTGGACTACCAGGGTATCTAATCCTGTTTGCTCCCCACGCTTTCGCACCTGAGCGTCAGTCTTTGTCCAGGGGGCCGCCTTCGCCACCGGTATTCCTCCAGATCTCTACGCATTTCACCGCTACACCTGGAATTCTACCCCCCTCTACAAGACTCTAGCTGACCAGTTTCAAATGCAGTTCCCAAGTTAAGCTCGGGGATTTCACATCTGACTTAATCAACCGCCTGCGTGCGCTTTACGCCCAGTAATTCCGATTAACGCTTGCACCCTCCGTATTACCGCGGCTGCTGGCACGGAGTTAGCCGGTGCTTCTTCTGCGAGTAACGTCAATCATTGCGGTTATTAACCACAATGCCTTCCTCCTCGCTGAAAGTACTTTACAACCCGAAGGCCTTCTTCATACACGCGGCATGGCTGCATCAGGCTTGCGCCCATTGTGCAATATTCCCCACTGCTGCCTCCCGTAGGAGTCTGGACCGTGTCTCAGTTCCAGTGTGGCTGGTCATCCTCTCAGACCAGCTAGAGATCGTCGCCTAGGTGAGCCATTACCCCACCTACTAGCTAATCCCATCTGGGCACATCTGATGGCGTGAGGCCCGAAGGTCCCCCACTTTGGTCCGAAGACATCATGCGGTATTAGCTACCGTTTCCAGTAGTTATCCCCCTCCATCAGGCAGTTTCCCAGACATTACTCACCCGTCCGCCGCTCGTCACCCAGAGAGCAAGCTCTCTTGTGCTACCGCTCGACTTGCATGTGTTAGGCCTGCCGCCAGCGTTCAATCTGAGCCATGATCAAACTCTTCAATTAAAAGCTTGATTTGCTTCAACAAGTGAAGCGATGCTCGAAAATTAACTTTCGTAATAATTCAACTAAATGAATTACTGCTTGGTCACTCTTCAAGACTTTAATATTTTATCGTCCGAGGACGTTAGATATTGTCTTGTGAGTGCCCACACAGATTGTCTGATAAATTGTTAAAGAGCAGTGAGTTAGGAGACTAAGCTTGCTAACTCGAGGTGGCGTATAATACGCTTTCCTCTTTCAGAGTCAACCCTAAATTTCAGGATTTTTTCTCTTGCGATTTCTTATCGAAACCGCCGATACGGTGTGAAGTGATTCACATGTTCCGTGTCGATGGAGGCGCATTATAGGGAGTTCTCGCGGGCTGACAACCCCTAATTACACTTTTTTTTCTGTTTGGCTTATTTTCAGCCATTTAGTGCACTAAACCCGCTGTTTTATCGCTTTTGGCAAGTCAGCAAGGCTCTTAATCACTAAATCCGCCTTGGCCTCAGCTTCTGGTGTAACCGGTTTGCCGGTACGAACCAATACTTTAGTTCCCACGCTAGCGGCTTCACCCGCCAACAGGTCTTCGATTTTGTCACCTACTATATAAGAAGCGCTCATATCAATGTTGAGTTCTTCTTTAGCGGATAGCAGCATACCTGGCTGCGGCTTGCGGCAATCACATACCTGACGGAATTCTTCTACCGTTCCCTCAGGGTGATGCGGACAATAGTAGACGCCATCCAAATCAACGCCGCGATCGGCCAAAGACCAATCCATCCATTCGGTGAGATGCATAAACTGATCTTCGGTAAACATACCGCGAGCAATACCGGATTGGTTCGTGACCAATACTAAGGCATACCCCATTTCTTTCAGCTTAGCCATGGCATCAATGACACCATCTATAAACTGGAAATTATCGCTTTCATGAACATATCCGTGATCGACGTTAATCGTACCATCACGATCTAAAAAAATTGCGGGAACAAGCTGGGCCACAGATATTCACTCCTTATGGCGTTAGATGCCGCTCAGTATCGCACGATTTACATGAAAGGGAGAGTCTCTAGCGCACTCGACACTTGTTGACTTAGACGTCTAGACGCCTTAACATCCAGTTTAATACTTTGGGCTTTCCCAAAGTTTGCTTTTTATCTGCCACGGGCAACACCAAAAGTAAAAATATAAAAATGATTAAACTTACAAATATCACCAAGGTTTTTCAGCAGGGTCAGCGCCAGATTAAAGCGCTGTCTGACGTGTCATTACACGTCCCTGCCGGGCAAATTTATGGCGTCATCGGTTCATCCGGTGCCGGTAAAAGTACACTGATTCGTTGCGTAAACCTGCTCGAACGCCCGACCAGCGGTACCGTTTTGGTTGGCGATCAGGACATGACAGCGCTTTCCGAAAGCGCACTGACTAAAGCGCGCCGTCAGATCGGCATGATCTTTCAGCACTTTAACTTACTCTCATCGCGTACTGTTGCAGGGAACATCGCTCTGCCGCTGGAGTTAGATAACACGCCGCGGAGCGAAATCACGCGTCGCGTCAGCGAACTATTAGATCTGGTCGGGCTTAGCGATAAACGAGATGCCTATCCCGCGAATCTGTCTGGCGGGCAGAAACAGCGCGTGGCGATTGCCCGTGCATTAGCGAGCAACCCAAAAGTCCTGCTGTGTGATGAAGCCACCAGCGCACTTGATCCTGCAACCACGCGCTCTATTCTGGAACTGCTGAAAGACATTAACCGCCGTTTGGGGCTGACAATTCTTCTGATCACTCACGAAATGGACGTCGTAAAGCGTATTTGCGATCAGGTGGCCGTGATTAGCGATGGCCAGCTGATTGAGCAAGGCACCGTTGGCGAAGTGTTCTCTCACCCGAAAACACCTCTCGCGCAGCAGTTCATTCATTCCACACTGCATTTAGATATTCCAGACGATTTTGCTGCACGCATGACGCCAGATCGTAAACCTGATACGCAACCGCTGTTGCGCCTTGAATTTACCGGCCAGTCCGTCGACGCGCCGTTAATCTCTCAGGCCGTTCGTCGTTTTAATGTCGATATCAGTATTTTAAGTTCTCAAATGGATTATGCCGGCGGCGTTAAATTTGGCGTGATGTTAGCTGAGCTGCACGGTGATGACGCGGATGCGTTATCCGCAATCGAATTTTTCAAGAATCATCAGGTAAAAGTAGAGGTACTGGGTTATGTCTGAGGCAATGATGTGGTTAATGGGCCGAGGCATTTGGGAAACCGTCGTCATGACCTTTGTATCCGGCTTCTTTGGTTTTGTTATTGGTCTTCCCGTCGGCGTGCTTCTCTATATAACGCGTCCGGGGCAAATTTGGGAAAACGCCAAGCTGTATAACCTGCTTTCGGCACTGGTTAACATCTTCCGTTCCATACCGTTCATTATTCTCTTGGTATGGATGATTCCTTTTACCCGCGTCATCGTAGGTACGTCTATCGGTTTGCAGGCAGCATTAGTGCCGTTGACCGTCGGCGCAGCACCGTTTATTGCTCGTATGGTTGAAAACGCGCTATTGGAAATCCCAACAGGGCTGATTGAAGCGTCACGAGCCATGGGTGCAACGCCAATGCAAATCATCAACAAGATCTTATTACCGGAAGCACTTCCAGGCTTGGTCAATGCGGCAACCATCACATTGATTACCTTAGTGGGCTACTCTGCAATGGGCGGCGCAGTAGGCGCTGGCGGTCTAGGACAGATTGGTTATCAGTACGGTTATATCGGATATAACGCAACCGTGATGAATACGGTATTAGTATTGTTAGTGATTTTAGTGTATCTGATCCAGTTTAGTGGCGATCGCATTGTTAAAGCGGTTAGCCGCAAATAAAGCAGTCTAATAATAAAAACGGCGCTTGCTATGGTGCGCCACCCGATGTTTCAAAAACAACGTCTCAACAACAATGTCTCAAGAACAAGTCAAAAGAAGGATAAGGGTATGTCATTAAAGTTTAAGTCGATTGCTGTCGTTGGCGCACTTCTGGGTTCTCTGGCGCTGGCGGGCTGTGGTCAGGAAGAAAAAGATCCAAACCATATTAAAGTGGGCGTTATTGTCGGGGCAGAGCAGCAGGTTGCCGAAGTTGCGCAGAAAGTTGCTAAAGACAAATACGGTCTGGACGTTGAGCTAGTCACATTTAACGACTATGTACTGCCTAACGAAGCATTGAGCAAAGGCGATATTGATGCGAATGCTTTCCAGCATAAACCTTATCTGGATCAGCAGATCAAAGATCGTGGCTACAAACTGGTTCCAGTCGGCAGCACCTTCGTCTACCCAATTGCAGGCTATTCGAAGAAAATCAAATCTCTGAGCGAACTGCAAGATGGCTCTCAGGTTGCTTTACCAAACGACCCAACTAACCTTGGCCGTTCACTGTTACTGCTGCAAAAAGTGGGTCTGATTAAACTGAAAGACGGCATTGGCTTGCTGCCAACTGTGTTGGACGTGACCGAGAACCCGAAAAAACTGAAACTGGTTGAGCTGGAAGCACCACAATTGCCACGTTCACTGGACGATGCGCAAATTGCCCTGGCGGTTATCAACACCACCTATGCAAGCCAAATTGGCCTGACTCCAGCCAAAGACGGTATCTTCGTTGAAGATAAAGATTCTCCATACGTAAACCTGATCGTAGCTCGTGAAGACAATAAAGATGCAGAGAACGTGAAGAAATTCGTTCAGGCTTATCAATCTGACGAAGTTTACAACGCTGCCAATAAAATCTTTAACGGTGGTGCAGTTAAAGGCTGGTAATTGCCTCGCGCTGTTATAGTACGTAATATCTTCAAGACGGGCTAATGCCCGTCTTGTCATTTCTGCCATACCTTGATTCAATAGCACTCACTTTTATAAAAATCAGGAAACATTTATGCGTGCATTACCTTTATGCTTGCTCGCTGCCACTTTGGCTTTGTCCGGCTGTTCTTTACTGCACTCGAAATCAGAAAATACCACGCCCGTTGAACCGGCAAAAGCACAGGTAAGCACAACAAAAACCACCAAGCCGACTCAGCCCAAACCGCGTCCGGTAAAAGTGTATGACAATGCCGAAGACTTGGTCGGTAAGCCTTTCCGTGATTTAGGCGAAGTAACAGGCAGTGTTTGCCAAGCAACGGAGCAAGACTCACCTCCGAATCTGGCCACGGCGCGCAAGCGTATGCAAATTAAAGCTTCAACTATGAAAGCCAATGCGGTGTTACTGCATCAATGCCAAGTCGTCACCGACGTACAAGGCTGCTACCAACAAGCGGTGTGCAAAGGCTCTGCGCTAAACGTTTCCAAGCAATGAGTCAATTTACCTTCGATACGATCGGGCTTATTCGCTCTCCTTATAAAGAGAAATTTGCCATCCCTCGACAGCCCGGACTCATTGAGGACGGCGGCGGTGAACTGGAACTCATCGCGCCTTATAACCAGCCCGAAGCGGTACGTGGTCTCGAAGAGTTTAGCCATTTGTGGATCGTTTTTGTCTTTCATCAAACGATGGAAGGTGGATGGCGTCCAACGGTTCGCCCACCTCGCCTAGGGGGAAATGCGCGTATGGGCGTTTTCGCCACGCGCTCCACGTTTCGTCCGAATCCGATTGGTATGTCGTTAGTTGAACTAAAATCTGTAGAGACCAAAGGCGGCAAAGTTATATTGAAGTTAGGTAGCCTCGACTTGGTCGACGGCACGCCGATCATCGATATCAAGCCTTACCTGCCTTTTGCTGAAAGCCAACCTCAGGCTCGCGGTGGTTTTGCTCAAGACGCGCCTCTGGCAGATATGCCCGTCATTTTCTCGGAAGTTGCCCAACGGCAAATCGGGCAACACCAGCAGCGCTATCCTCATCTGCAGCGATTTATCCAGCAGGTGCTGGCACAGGATCCTCGTCCGGCCTACCGCAAGGGAGAGAGCGAAGATCGCATTTATGCCGTGCATCTGCTCGATTTTAACGTGCGTTGGCAGGTGAAAAATGGCATAACCGAAGTGATCGACCTGAATTCAGTCTAGAATTTCATGCCCTTCTCTTTTGACAACTCGCCGTCACTGGTAAACTAAGCCACTTTTCTTTATTTTGGCCGCCTTTCCCGACGGTCTGATACATATTGCGTTCTAACGGAACAATACACATGCGTACAAGCCAATATCTGCTCTCCACTCTGAAGGAGACTCCAGCCGACGCCGAAGTTATCAGTCATCAACTGATGCTACGTGCCGGTATGATCCGCAAACTGGCCTCCGGTCTTTATACCTGGATGCCTACCGGTCTGCGTGTTCTGAAAAAAGTTGAAAACATCGTCCGTGAAGAGATGAACAACGCCGGCGCAATCGAAGTGTCCATGCCCGTAGTTCAGCCTGCGGATCTGTGGCAGGAAAGCGGTCGTTGGGAGCAGTATGGTCCTGAGCTGCTGCGCTTCGTCGATCGCGGCGAACGTCCATTTGTATTGGGTCCAACCCACGAAGAAGTTATCACCGATATGGTGCGCAATGAGATCAGCTCTTATAAGCAGCTGCCGCTAAACTTCTTCCAGATTCAAACCAAATTCCGTGATGAAGTTCGCCCACGTTTTGGCGTCATGCGTTCGCGTGAATTCCTGATGAAAGATGCTTATTCTTTCCATACTTCTCAGGAATCACTGCAAGAAACCTACGACAAGATGTTTGCTGCTTATAACAAAATCTTCAGCCGTATGGATTTGGATTTCCGTCCAGTTCAAGCGGATACCGGTTCCATTGGCGGCAGCGCTTCCCACGAATTCCAAGTGCTGGCACAAAGCGGTGAAGATGATGTCATTTTCTCCAACGAATCTGACTATGCAGCAAACATCGAATTGGCCGAAGCCGTAGCACCGAAAGGTGAACGCGCTGCGCCAACGGAAGAACTGCGTATCATTGATACACCAAACGCCAAAACCATCGCTGAATTAACCGAACAGTTTAATCTGCCGGTTGAAAAGACTGTTAAAACTCTGTTGGTTCATGCCACCAAAGAGAGCGGTCATGCGTTAGTGGCTCTGCTGGTTCGTGGCGATCACGAACTGAATGAAGTGAAGGCAGAAAAGCTGGAAATGGTTGCCAGCCCACTGACGTTTGCAACCGAAGCAGAAATTCGTGCTGTCGTAAATGCGGGTCCAGGCTCTTTAGGCCCAATCAATATGACCGTACCGGTAGTGGTTGATCGCACCGTTGCCATGATGAGTGATTTTGGCGCAGGCGCTAACATTGACGGTAAACATTACTTTGGCATCAACTGGGAACGCGATCTGCCGTTGCCACAGGTTGCGGATATCCGTAACGTGGTTGCAGGCGATCCAAGCCCAGATGGCAAAGGCACGTTACTGATCAAACGCGGCATCGAAGTGGGTCATATCTTCCAGCTCGGCACTAAATACACCGAAGCCTTGAAAGCCACTGTTCAAGGTGAAGATGGCCGTAACCAGTTAATGACCATGGGCTGCTACGGAATCGGGGTAACACGCGTTGTTGCTGCCGCAATCGAACAGAATCATGACGACCGTGGCATTATCTGGCCAGACGCTATTGCACCGTTCCAAGTCGCTATTCTGCCAATGAATATGCATAAATCTTTCCGCGTGAAAGATTTGGCTGAGTCTCTGTACGATAGCCTGCGCGCGAAAGGCATCGACGTGATTATGGATGACCGCAAAGAGCGTCCAGGCGTTATGTTTGCCGATATGGAACTGATTGGTGTACCACATACCATCGTTATCGGTGACCGTAATCTCGACAGCGATGAAATTGAATATAAGCATCGTCGCAGCGGCGATAAGCAAATGATTAAAACCGGTGAAATCGAAGATTTCTTACTGGCGCGAATCAAACGCTAAAGCCGATAGTATGAGAAGTAAAAAAGGCCGACAATAATGTCGGCCTTTTTGTAACTAGATGATTCAACGTTAAATCACTGTGCCGCAGCGGCAGCGGGAACGCTCGTTTCGGCAGTAGCCCAAGGCATAATAGGCACTGCGCTGATGGCGTTCTTCGGAGAACCATCCACAACTTTATCGGAATACGTCAAATAGACTAAAGCGTTACGAGCGGGATCGTAAAAACGTACTACCTGTAATTTTTTAAACACCAATGAAGTGCGTTTACGGAAAACAACTTCTCCATCAGATTTCTTATTCTTAATCTTTTCGCTTATTGCGATTGGCCCAACCTGCTGGCAAGAGATCGCGGCATCAGCAGTATCTTCTGCTAATCCCAAACCACCTTTAATGCCGCCAGTTTTCGCTCGGCTAATATAGCAAGTCACATTTTTAATGTCTGGATCGTCAAATGCCTCAACCACAATTTTGTGGTCAGGCCCCAGAATTTTAAACACCGTATCAACGGAACCGATCTGTTCTGCATGGGCTGCAGACATCATCGCAGTCATTGTGAAACATAACCCTACAAAAAATTTGTTCACCTAGCTACCTCGGATAATTATAATCACGCCAGTTATTAATAAAACGAACGTAATTACATAGTATATAAAAGTTCTAAATCTTACAGCACGGCTCACACCTGCATAGCACTCTTTGCGCTGAAAAAACCTTAATATAAGTCTAAGGCCTAAAAAGTTGCTATTATGCCGCTTAGTTGCTGTTTACGTTCATTACTGCTTTTGAGGATGCTATATGGATCAGGCCAGTATTATTCGTGACCTGTTAAGCTGGTTGGAAGGACACTTAGACCAACCACTATCGCTCGATAACGTCGCAGCCAAAGCGGGATATTCTAAATGGCACCTGCAACGGATGTTCAAGGAAGTCACTGGTCAAGCCATTGGTGCCTATATACGCGCACGCCGTTTATCTAAGGCCGCCGTGGCACTTCGACTAACCAGTCGCCCAATTTTAGATATCGCACTGCAATACCGTTTTGACTCACAGCAGACGTTCACTCGCGCCTTTAAGAAGCAGTTTAATCAAACTCCCGCGCTTTATCGCCGCGCGGAAGATTGGCATGCTTACGGAATGTGCCCACCGATTCGTCTGGGTCTGAGCAATTTGATTCAACCTGAGTTTATAACGCTGCCTAGCATATCCTTGGTGGGTATCACGCAATGTTATACCTGCACGTTGGAGCAAATCAGCAAAGTCCGTACCGAACTGCGTAGCCAATTCTGGCACGATTTCCTGCACGATGTGAAAAACATCCCGCCGGTTCTGTATGGATTACACCACTCTCGCCCAAGTTTAGATAAAGATGACGAGCAAGAAGTGTTGTATACCACCGCGCTAGAAATTGAGCATTTGCCACCTGATGTCACGAAAGAAGTACAGTCGATAACTCTGCTCGGCGGCGAATATGCCCAGTTTTGCTATAACGGCCCAGCTGAAGGATTCCAGGAATTTATCCTAAACCTTTACGGCACCACATTACCAACGCTAAATCTGGTGCGTCGTAAAGGTTACGATATCGAGCGCTTCCATCCTCAGACGGATTCCTCGCAGCGACCACCTAAACATATCTGCTGCGAGTATCTGATTCCGACCCGTCGCGAAGAAGATTAACGCTGGATCTCATCAAGTGCAGGTCTATCCAAATGATGGATATCACCTGCACTTTCAACGACCCAACCCGGCGCCAGCCAAGGGCTTTGCTGATAATCTACCCGTGATAGTGAACAGTTGCGCAGGCGCAAACGTCGCTCGGCGTGTGGCGGTAACCCTAAAATAGTCCCTAACAACGCGCCTAAGGCAATCCCATGGCTCACCAATGCGGGCTGACTTCCCTCGGGTAAATCAAGACAGCTATTCAACGCGGCACGCATGCGCGTGGCCAGTTCAGCCATGCTTTCCCCCTCGGGGATACGCGCATCAGGCGTACCATCAACCATCTGCTTACGCCATTTCTCTTCCTCAGGGGAAAGCGAATCAAGCAAGCGCTCTTCTAATACGCCCATATGCAGTTCACGCAGGCGCGAATCGAGAATGAGCTCACATCCACAGGCATCAGCGATGGCCTGCCCAGTTTGGCGAGTCCGCCCCAGATCGCTGGCAATCACATGCGTGATCCCCATCTGGCTCAAACGGGCCGCAACCTGACGCGCTTGAAGTTCTCCTAACTCGGTCAATGGGCTGTTGGATTGTCCCTGAATCCGGCGTTCTGCGTTCCACTCGGTTTCACCGTGGCGAATAAGATATACCTGTGTCATGTACTTTTTCCGTATACTGCGAGAAATGCGCTAATAGGAAGCTGGAAATACTATGTACCATGTTGTAGCAGCAACTACCAACCCCGCAAAAATTAAGGCTATTTCTCTGGCGTTCGATGATGTTTTTGGTCCCGACCAGTATCGCATTGAAGGCATTGAAGTTGATAGTGGAGTCCCCGAACAACCCATTGGAAATCACGAAACGCGAACCGGCTCACGCCACAGAGTAATGTGCGCACGTCAAGTTTGCCCGGAAGCTGATTTTTGGGTCGGTGTTGAAGCGGGTATTGAAGAGAATATGACGTTCGCATGGATGACGATTGAGAATCATCATATGCGCGGAGAATCTCGTTCAGCAAGCCTGATGCTGCCGGAATCTGTCCTGCAAGGCATCGCAGAAGGTAAAGCCTTAGGCAGTGAAATGAAGGCGATTACTGGAACAAATGATATCGGCCGCCGCGAAGGCGCTATCGGTGTCTTTACCAACGGTGTACTGACACGCACCAGTGTTTATCACCAAGCGTTAGTTTTAGCTCTGGTCCCTTTTCATAATGAAATCTTCCAGAAGCGTGCAGAAACAAAATAGCGATGCACCTTACTAGACGCTTTAGCGATCTGACGATGGCTCCCAAACGAGCCATCGCATAGCAATTCACTTAACGTCATACTATTTATCAGTCAGTAACTGCTGTTCTAACCATTGTTTCAGATCTGCGGGCGCTGTTTTCAAACTATTTGATCCGCGAGTGATGGTTGCAATACCTGCGCCTAACTGACTTTTCAGCTCACGCTGGCTGATCTCGCCTTTCATCAACTCTTCAATAATTCGCACCCGCGTCGCCAACGCTGTTCTTTCGTCCGGCGTCAAAAAAAGCTGTAACATCGGGCCTTGTAAATCTTCGGCAAACGCCTGCCGTAGCAATTCAACAAAACGTTGCCAGTCATCATTTTCTTGTGCGCTGAGCGCGGGATCATTCAGGGATCGCGTTGTCATGATTAGCTGCCATACTCTTGGTGAGAAAATACTCATTAACTAGTACGGCAGCATACCATAAACTTGGCGCAGTCAAAGATATCCAGAACAGAAATCAGTAACGGCGCTCCCATTCTGCATCGGTCAGGATTTTGGTTGGGCGCTTCATGAAGTAACGATAGTAAGCATCATAAGCCAAGACGTTCTTCACATAGCCACGGGTTTCCGAGAAAGGAATACTCTCAATAAAGGCGACTGCATCTACGCGACCACCGGTATTTCCGAGCCACGTGGTGACGCGAGACGGCCCTGCGTTATAAGCTGCGCTCGATAAAATACGGTTACGCCCCAAACTCTGATACACATATTCCAGATAGCTGGTGCCAATCTGAATGTTGGTAATAGGATCGAGCAGCTGGCTGCTGTTGACGTAGTTGCTTAAATTAAACATTTGCGCCGTGTGCTCAGCGGTTTTAGGCATCACCTGCATCAACCCACTAGCCCCAACCGGTGACTGGGCTTTTGGATTCCAAGCACTTTCTTGGCGTGCGATAGCCATCGCATAGGATTGAGAAATCCCTTTATCTTCTGTGGCCTGGCGGAACTGCTGCGGCCACGCCATTGGGAAACGTTCTTCTAAATGATCCCATAGCTTCGCGGTGATCGTCGCCTGAACACTGAGATCGGCCCAGTTTTGCTCAAAGGCATAACGCGCTAAAGCCGCCTGATCCGATTTAGATTTACTGCTAATGAGAGAAACCCATTCGCTCCGCGCAGTATTATCCATGTTCCAATACATCAGTTCACGGATACGATCGATCGCAGGATCGTTGGTAAGCTTGGAAGATGGCTTATCCGCAACCTCAACCTGCAATGGATATGTGATACCCAGTTTTTGAGCCGCCACCATCGGATAGAATCCGCGCTGCTGAGTCAACGAACGAAGAATGCTTTCACCTTCGCTGCGTTTGCCATCCTCAATCATGACGCTCGCATTCCAGTAGCGCCATTCGTCTTTATTACGCACTTCTTGCGGCAATAAAGCCAACCATGTGCGGATTTCTTGCTTATTGCCATTGCCTAACGCTAACCGCACACGACGTTCAATCAGTGAAGCGCTGTTGCTATTTTTAATCACATTATCTCGCCACCGAATATCATCGGTGGTGGCGTCGCTGCCCATCAAGCGCCATGCAATACTGTCTTCCATGGCCTGACGTTGCTTATCGCCAATTTTTTGCAATCGCACCAAAGTTGGAAGCATCGCGCGTGCTTCATCAGCGTTCTGACGCGCCAAGCTGGAGAATGCGATTTCAGTCGCGTCGCGGGTAAAATCGGTTGGTCCCACGCTACGCGCAAATGCCTCGACATTGCGAGGATCGGCCTGAAGGCTAGCAAGTGCATCGCCCATAGTTTGATAATCAGGCGGAAGCTGCTTGGCTAGGAAACTTACCAGCCCGTTATTGCCTTTCTTCAGCGCCAAACGCATACGTTCAAGCACGGTCAGCGGCGTCTGATCGCCAGAGGCTTTCCACGCATCAAACAACTTGTCGCAGTTGGTAGGCAGTGACTGACCGCTCAGCCAAATATCACGAGCGCCATCCCATGCAATTTGCTGATGGCCCGTTGCGTATTGGGCATAGTAATAATTACAGCGAGCCGCGATAGGTTTAGGAGGCTGAGGGCTAAACACCAACAATCCTGTCCAATCCTGACGACGAGAGAGCTCATTCACATAACGAGACGGCAATGATTTAGCGGGAGGCAAGGTCGGATTGCGAGCAATAAAATCTTTAATCTCAATCGTCGTAGCCTGACCAAGATCCTGAGTTAGCTGGCGGTATTCTAGATAAGGATAAAGCGGGTAATCGCGCAGCGTTGGCATCAGCTGATTCACCGTCATCATCTGATTGCTGTCCCATGCCTGCTTTACCTGTAAATAACGCTGACGCTGAGCATCCAAAGAGTCAGCAAAACTGCTCCCGGACACAGCGACTAAACATAAACCTATACCCCAAGCACGCCAATTGTCCGCCATGACCATCTCACCTTTCCTCGCTTTAAACCGATACCACTCATAGACAGCGATTTTAGCAGAGCATTCCATTAGCCCCTGCCTTTCTTCACAACTTTTACGTTTAGGTTGCCTAGCCACTAACATAAACAACCGAGAAGGGAAAACAAAGGGATAGTGAATTTTGGGCATAAAAAAACCCGCTCAAGGCGGGTTTTTCTTTTCAGTATTCTTTAACTGCTCAGGTCTATGCCGTCATCGCTATCGTAAACAATACTAAACTATAGAGATTACAGAGCTACTACGTTAGCTGCTGCTGGGCCTTTAGCGCCATTCTCGATAGTGAACTCAACGGTCTGACCTTCGTCCAGAGATTTGTAGCTATCGCTCTGGATTGCAGAGAAATGTACGAATACATCTTTGCTGCCGTCAGCTGGAGAGATGAAGCCGAAACCTTTATCAGCGTTGAACCATTTTACTAAACCAGTCATTTTGTTAGACATTAGATACTTCCTTTCAATTTTTTAAGCCACATTATTGCAGCGAACGAGGTTCGTCGTCAGAGCTAGCTTATGGGGTGCACTTAGGAGGAGACTCACGGAAGAAGAGGTATCTAAGGATAACGCTTGAACTGAGGACTGCTTTACTAAAACTGCTTTCACATAAGGTCTGTGTTCCAAACCGATGACGCTATTTACTCATGCCTTAGGTTTATAAGCAACACCTATTTTTGAATCTTCTTGAATAAACCGTAGTAATTTTGGGGAGAATCCAACGCGGACGCGGCCTACAGGAAAGAAAATTCTTAACTCAATATTTATCCGAACGATGAAATAAACATCAAATACCCTATATTTGCATAACTTAACCGACAAAATTTACGCGTTAAACACCCATGTCATGCGACGATGGCTGGGATAAAAATTGAAAACGGGCTAAACTCCGCCTTCATAAAATGCCCTGTCGCGCCAATGACAGAACGTCATTTAAATGCTTATGCCCCGCCTCTCGCCCATGAATCTGTGAGATAGAGGTAAAACCCTTATAAATCAAGGAGTATATAGCCGTGGCTCAATACGTCTATACTATGCACCGCGTCGGCAAGATTGTTCCGCCGAAGCGTCACATTTTGAAGGACATTTCCCTTAGTTTCTTCCCCGGAGCCAAAATCGGTGTTCTGGGTCTAAACGGCGCAGGTAAATCAACCCTACTGCGCATCATGGCCGGTATTGATACCGAAATCGAAGGTGAAGCCCGCCCACAGCCGGGGATCAAAATCGGTTATCTGCCGCAGGAACCAAAACTTAATCCAGACCAAACCGTGCGTGAAGCGGTTGAAGAAGCCGTTGGTGAAGTGAAACGCGCACTGACCCGTTTGGACGAAGTGTATGCACTGTATGCCGATCCAGACGCTGACTTTGATAAGTTAGCCAAAGAACAGGGCGAGTTGGAGGCGATTATTCAGTCTCACGACGGCCATAATTTGGATAACCAGTTAGAACGTGCCGCCGATGCGCTGCGTCTGCCTGCCTGGGATGCACAGATTGCAAACCTGTCCGGTGGTGAACGTCGCCGCGTGGCAATTTGCCGTCTGCTGCTGGAAAAACCAGACATGCTGCTGCTCGACGAACCCACCAACCACTTGGACGCCGAGTCCGTGGCATGGCTGGAACGCTTCCTGCACGACTACGAAGGCACCGTGGTGGCGATTACCCATGACCGTTACTTCTTGGATAACGTTGCCGGTTGGATCCTCGAACTTGACCGTGGTGAAGGTATTCCATGGGAAGGTAACTACTCTTCTTGGCTGGAGCAGAAAGATCAGCGCTTGGCGCAGGAAGCCTCGGCTGAAGCCGCTCGTCGCAAATCTATCGAGAAAGAACTGGAATGGGTACGTCAGGGCGCGAAAGGCCGTCAGTCTAAAGGTAAAGCGCGTTTGGCTCGCTTTGAAGAACTTAACAACGTTGAGTATCAAAAGCGTAACGAAACCAGCGAACTGTTCATTCCACCAGGACCTCGTCTGGGTGACAAAGTGCTGGAAGTTCAGAACCTGTCAAAATCTTACGGCGACCGCCTGCTGATTGAAGATCTCTCCTTTGCGCTGCCGAAAGGCGCCATCGTGGGTATCATCGGCCCAAACGGTGCGGGTAAATCTACCTTGTTCCGTATGATTTCCGGCAAAGAGCAGCCAGATTCCGGCAATATCGATCTCGGTGAAACCGTCGTGCTGGCATCAGTAGATCAGTTCCGTGACAGCATGGATGACAAAAAAACCGTTTGGGAAGAAGTCTCTAACGGCCAAGACATCATGCGCATCGGTAACTTTGAGATGCCAAGCCGCGCCTATGTAGGCCGCTTTAACTTCAAAGGCGTCGATCAAGGCAAACGCGTCGGCGAACTGTCCGGTGGTGAACGTGGTCGTCTGCACTTAGCGAAACTGCTGCAGGTTGGCGGCAACATGTTGCTGCTCGATGAACCGACCAACGACCTCGACATCGAAACCCTACGCGCCTTAGAAAACGCCCTGTTGGAATTCCCAGGCTGCGCGATGGTTATTTCCCATGACCGTTGGTTCCTTGACCGTATCGCCACCCACATTCTGGATTATCAGGATGAAGGTAAAGTTGAATTCTTCGAAGGTAACTTCACCGAATACGAAGAATACAAAAAACGTACTCTGGGCGCTGAAGCATTAGAACCGCACCGTATTAAGTACAAGAAGATGACTAAATAGGTTTAGTCTCTGTGAATAAGGCTCCTATCGAGGAGTAATGCTGTTCACTTAAGCGTGATTTTAGGGGAAGTACACCGATGGGGTCGTAGCAGCTTTAGCTGCCGGAGCGCCCCGCGGTGTGCTAGCCCCGTGTATCTCGATCTCTTCAACGAACTGCATTACCTATCAAAGGGAGCCTTTTTATCTCTCACCGCCTGCCAACTAATCGCGTAGTGCCTGATTGTATTGAGCAAAAGCGCGGTGATTTAATGTAACCTCAATGAATCGGTCGAGCGCCGGCGAGTTCAGCTTGCGACTTGGATAAACCAGATACAGCTCATTTCCCTCCGCTTCCCAACCGGGTAATACCCGCACCAAACGCTCTTGATCGACCAAATCCTGCGACAAAAATGCGGGCAGCAATGAGATCCCTGCGCCAGCCAATACGCACTCACGCACATACAACAAATTATCGGCGGCATGATCCATCGGCAGCTCCCAGCGATAGAATTCCCCTTTACGCTGTAACACCCACTCATGCCATGCACGGTGCGCGATACACTGGTGTTGCTCTAACTGTTTCGGATGCTCAAGCGGCGGGAAGCGCGAAAGATAAGTCGGAGAGGCCAAAAGATAGCGAGGAGAATACCCCAGACGGCGCCCCACCAACGAAGAATCCTGCGGTTTCCCCGTACGCAGTGCGACATCAAATCCATCCTGAACCAGATCGTTCATCACGTCTGAAACGTAAACTTCCAAGCTTACGTCTGGGTAGCTTACGCGGAAATCACTACACACATGTGCCAATAGCGTCACCGCAATCCCCGCGGGGGCAGTGATCCGCAGGCGTCCACTGGGATTCTCTTTCAGGCGCTGCAAGCTAAGATCCGCGCGCTCAGCGGCTTGGATCATTTCGCGACAATGCACCAAATAGCGCTCCCCTGCATAGGTAAGATTGAGTTGCCGGGTAGTGCGATTTAGCAGCCGCAGGCCAAGCTGCTGTTCTAAATTGCTGACTCGTTGGCTAACGCTGGATTTAGGTAGCCCAGCTCGCTGTGCAGCGGCCGTAAAACTTCCGCACTCCACCACCAGCGCAAACAACGCCATGTCCTGTAGTTGATTAAACATCTCGCCTCATTGTTCGTCATAAAAGAACACTGCGTTAATGATTGTCCATCTTATCATCAGAAAACAGCTCAACTACACTAACTTCATTCAACGCAGTTTCTATTTGGGAGCCCTACCATGACTATTACCGCTATCGCCGTCGATCCTTCTAACCCGAAAGAATTCACCGTTATTCACCCACAAATCTCCGCTCCAGCTGATTATGATTTGCTGGTCGATGTTAAAGCCGTCTCGATAAATCCTGTTGATACCAAAGTACGCGAGAACCTGATTAAAAATGGGTTGGAGCAACCGCGTGTATTAGGCTGGGACGCCAGCGGCGTGGTGCTAGCCGTTGGAAGCAAGGCCACTGGATTCAAGGTAGGAGATGAAGTCTGGTACGCGGGTGACATTACTCGCCCAGGCAGTAACAGCACTCAGCAGCTGATCGACTCGCGGATCGTTTCACATAAGCCACAAAGCATGAACTGGGCGCAGGCCGCAGCGATGCCATTAACCACGCTAACGGCTTGGGAAGGCTTATTCGAACGCCTGAAAGTTCAAGACGCTGATGCCGACAAAACCTTATTGATCATCGGCGGCGCAGGCGGCGTGGGCTCATTGGCAATTTCACTTGCCGCGTTAAACGCCAAAGTAAAAGTGATTGCGACGGCTTCAAATGCCTCGTCGGCGCAATGGTGTCTCGATCGTGGCGCCGATCTCACCGTTGACTGGCATGACCTAAAAGGCGAGCTTGCCAAGCACGATATCAAACAGGTTGATTACATCTTCTGTTTGAATGATACCGACGGACACTGGGCCGCCATCTGCGATTTAATCGCCCCACAGGGACAAATCTGTACCATCGTAGAAAACAGCCATCCGCTGGATCAATCTGCATTAAAAATGAAAAGTGCGGCTCTGCATTGGGAATTTATGTACACCCGCAGCATGTTCAATACGCCAGATATCGCTGAGCAAGGCAACATTCTTCAGCAGGTGGCTAAGTTAGTCGATGAGGGGAAACTGCAGGGCACGCTCAGCGATACCCTGCACGGCTTCTCTATCGAAAACTTGGAAAAAGCGCATAGCAAAGTTGCCGAAGGCCGGATGCGTGGCAAGATGGTCATTGAGTTTTAGTTCATAGTTTCAGGCCACTCCCAACGGAGAGGCCTGAATGCCCCATTAACGCTGATGTAGCTGCAAATGATTATGTTCTAGTATCACCGGATGCGCTGGTACGCTATGTTCCGGCAGGCTACGCATCATGGAGTGACCTTGATTTCCACGCTCTTGCTGCGGATGCCAATTTGATACACCGCTGGCGTTACCGTTGAAAAGGTTCTCATGCTGCTGATTAAAGCGCGGTACTATTGGTTGCTGACCTTGTTGTTGTCGAACCTGCTGTTGTCGAACCTGCTGTTGTCGAACCTGCTGTTGAAAAGCATTCTGCAACGCATTATTTGGCGAAGCATTAACATGCTGAGTATTGGGCTGGCTCACACGCTCAACACGCTGTTCCACGGAGTTTCTGGTTACGGCGATATGCTGATTTATAGGAGCACGCACCGGCATTGATGATTCAGTACGATTATGCAGCACAGATTCCGCATTTTGCCGACGCAGCTCAGGCTGATTAGCCGCGGCATGACTCAATGACACCCCATTAGTTTGACGATTAAACACCGCGGCTGCATTTTGACGTTGCAAGCCTGCGCTGTTCATGTGGGCAACCCCGTTATCAAGCCCACGCACGTTAGCGCGCGGGTCGCTAGATGTCAGATTTGGGTTAGCCGATAAATGAGTCTGTCCTGATAAAACCGGCTGATTTCCCACTGGTTGATGCAGCGAGCTGAGATCAATTTTATTGGCCGAATTGCCGCCCACGCTGGCCTGAGTTGTACCAGAAATAAAGTGCTGCGACGTCGCCGGATCGTGATACGGCACGCTGGCGCGATAAGCCGGATTGTGCTGCCATTGAGTCGCCCCACCGATGTTCCCGCCGGTAATGTGGTTATAGTTATTCACGTTGATATTCACATGGCTGTTATTCACGTAGTTATTACCCTGATGGTAATTCCCGCCATGGCCGTCATCATGATACCCATCGTCGTGGTGATGATCGTCATCGTGGTGGTGGTGATCGTCATCATGCCAATCGAGACTGCTAAACAGAGCATAGGTGGTCGCCACTCCGATACCGAACCCGATGCCGGAAACTAAACCATTAGTAAATTGTTCCCCCGGAGGCGGCGGTAGATAAACCGGCGGATAGGCGGGAGTAGCCCACGTGCCATACACCACATTCGGGTTGTAGCTTGGGACATACACAACCTGCGGATTAGTTGGCTCAATAATGATGGTTTGTGGCTGGGACGTCACCACGGTCGTTGATTTACCCGGGACACGAGTCGTATTCGCTGGCTGAATAATCACTTTCTGCTGAGCGTTCGACGTGAGCGAGCCATTTTTCTGCGCCGTCTGACGCAATTTCTGCACGCTATTCATCACGTCATCTGGCTGAGCTAAAAAGGCATCACCTAGGTTTTGCACCCACTCAGGGTTTTCTCCCATCAACGCTAAAAGCTGCGGCAGCGCAACCAGCGATTTCACACTAGGATCCCACGGTTGATTCGCCACCCGCTTAACCGCTGAATCTCCCTGTGCCTTTGGATTATCGCGCGACCACTGAACCGCCTGAACAACATTAGATGGATAGGTAGATGCCATCAGAATTTGCGCCAACACGGGATCAGGATAAAGCGCGATTGGCGCAACCAATTGATCAAGCTGCGGTTGAGTAAAGGATTTCGTTACGGCAGCCGACGTTGACGCTTCAGACTGAGTCTGTGCGGCCTGAGGCTGTTGCCACGAAATATACCCATTTTTCACTAATACTGTACCCGCGACGGCAACCGCACCGACGCCACAAAGCAGCGCAATCACTGACGGTTTAAATGACATATTCATTCTGACTCTCCAGAAATCAACATTCTGAATGCATAGTGCTGCGCTTAATCACAACGCACGCTCAAACACAGAAACTCAATTAATTAACATGGACCGTTTCAATATTATGTATGACAGCACACTGCAGAATTAGTTAGTGGGGAGAAGTAGAGAGAATAGTGGAGAAATAAAGCAGATATTTTTGTCTATATAAATCCGTTAATACACACAATATAAAAAAGGCTATTAAGTGTATTAAAAAAACATATTAATCAATAAGAAAACAAACACCAAGCAGATTCAAACCACAAATAACACAGAATAAAGCCGCTTAAGCATTATAAATTTAAATATAAAAAACAAAGTCATTCAAATAAAGAATATTTCTTGTCGGAGAAACACATACTTAATAACAATAAATCACATAATAAAGTCATGTGGCTCTCAGACATTATCCCCTAAACGGGCTAAGAGCGCTCACCGCGCTCTCCCAACATCTGTTTCACCAGATCAACGCAGCGTAAAAAACGCTCGTCGTAGTCGGAGGATTCGACGCGCACAAATTCCATATTATTTTTTCGCAGCATCTGCTCAAGCAAATCCTGAAACTCGCGGCGTTCCGTCGAAGTTCCTAAACTACGTAGGCCATCAGCCACCCACGGCGTATTGTTTTCCAATAGAATAATTAGATCAAAGCGATATTCATCGATCAACGCCTGCACAAATGGGTGTTCACGGCCTTCATATTTTTTGCAAAACGCCTGAGTGGTCACAAAGTCGGTATCAATAAAAGCCACTTTATTCGCATACTTCACAGCAAAATCAATATATTGAGCGTGACCTAAGGCAATTTTGTCATAGTCAGAATATTGGAGCGCCATCTCATCGCCGCCAAGGTGTGAGAAGACATAATCGCGACCATATTCCCAAGCGCTGGTAGTATTAAAGATATTGGCTAGCTTATTGACCAGCGTCGATTTCCCGCTGGATTCACCACCGAGGATCGCCACGGTACGGACAAAGAAAGGTTTCACTTCGGTAGGGATATAGTCCCAATAGCGAAAGGGATCGTGACGGATTTGCCCACCGCTGATGTTCATAAACGAACGCTCAGGATCAATCAGCAAGGTTTCCATGCCAAAGAACTCGTGATACACCGGCGCATCTTGGCTATCACCCGAGTAAATCACGCTCGGAGTAATCCCGTTTTCTGCCATAAAGGCCTTCATGCCATCGCTCCACACTTTCCAGCCATGGGGATAAGGCTCAATCCCCTGTTCATCAAAGGAGTGAATACGAATATTCTTTTGATACTTGAAGGTCTGCAACAGCCAGCGAAGTCGATCGCTTACCGTTGGCTGCTGTGACATCGCGCTATTTTCAAACAGCTCACGATCGCGCGGTTCGTCATGGCACAAAATCACATGCAGCTCATCAACTTGGCTACATGCGCGTTGGATAAGATAGATATGGCCCGTGTGCAGCGGATAGAACTTCCCAAACACCACGCCGACGCTTTTAACCTTGCGCGGGAATTCAATATCGAGGAAGCGGTGAATCGCCTCAAGCTTTTGCGCACTCGGGCTTTTGATTTTCTCGTTTAGCAGTTGGCTTAGGTAGCCTTTGGTCATTCCGCTAGCGTCCGCCACCTGCTGCAACGTGCAGCCTTTTTGCTTAATGGCGGTTTTTAGATAATCAAACTGCGACATTCGCGCTTCCTCTGTTTATACCCAAAATAATTCAACTGACGGGTTTAGTTAACTAAACAAAAGTAGCACAAATGTCGCTGTAATCATCATAAATCTTGCAAGACATCCAAGGCGTCAGACAGCTTTTTCACCCCAAAAACCTGCATATTCGGCAACGGCTTTTTCGGCATATTGGCATGTGGAACGATGGCGCGTTTAAAGCCATGTTTTGCCGCCTCAGAAATACGCTCCTGACCGCTGGTCACGGGGCGAACTTCTCCCGCCAGCCCCACTTCACCAAAGACCACTAAATCCTGTGGCAACGGACGATCGCGCAGGCTAGAGACTAAAGACATTAGCAGTGCGAGGTCTGCGCCGGTTTCCGTCACCTTCACGCCACCGACCACGTTCACGAAAACGTCCTGATCCGCCATCTGCAAGCCACCATGACGATGTAATACCGCCAGCAAAATCGCTAAACGGTTTTGCTCTAGCCCCACCGCAACGCGGCGCGGGTTTGACATCATCGAGGTATCCACCAGCGCCTGAATCTCCACCAACAGCGGGCGCGTACCTTCCCATACCACCATCACAGAGCTTCCGGAGGTAATTTCTTCGCCACGGCTCAAGAAGATAGCCGAAGGGTTACTCACTTCACGCAGCCCCTGCTCTGTCATGGCAAATACGCCCAGTTCGTTCACGGCGCCAAAACGGTTTTTATGACTACGTAGGGTGCGAAAACGAGAATCCGCGTCCCCATCTAACAGCACGGAGCAGTCGATACAGTGTTCCAGCACTTTCGGCCCCGCCAGCGAGCCGTCTTTGGTTACATGGCCGACCATCACGATAGCCACGCCGCGCGTTTTAGCAAAACGGGTCAAATACGCCGCCGTTTCACGCACTTGCGCCACGCTGCCCGGCGACGATTGAATGTCTGCCATGTGCATCACCTGAATGGAGTCGATAACCATCAGCTTCGGCTGCTCTTGTTCCGCGATCAGGCAAATTTGCTCAATGCTGGTTTCTGACAGCATATTCAAGCCCTCAGTGGGCAGGCCCAAACGGTGCGCTCGCATCGCGACCTGCTGCAACGACTCTTCCCCGGTGACATATAGCGTTTTCATTTGCTGAGATAATTTACACAGGGTTTGCAGCAGCAACGTACTTTTCCCCGCGCCGGGGTTACCGCCGATCAGAATCGCACTGCCCGGCACCACGCCGCCGCCTAATACGCGGTCAAACTCAGCAAATCCGGTTGAAAAGCGTGGCAACGCCTCAAGGCTGATATCCGAGAGTTTTTGCACCTTGCTAACGCCGGCATCACCCGCATAGCCAGACAACCGTTCCGCGCGCGCCACCGCAGGCGAAGCCGCCAAACGTACTTCAGTAATGCTATTCCACGCCTGACAGGCGCTGCACTGCCCCTGCCAACGTGGGTAATCAGCACCACATTCGTTGCAGACAAAGGCTCGTTTAATTGCTTTCGCCACGGAGACTCCTAGAACGGTTTTAGTCACAAATAGATAGGGGGAATTCTAACAGGAGATGGGAGAATATTACTGTTTTTTTATACAGACTTTGCAGCGATGGCTCCGCTCTTTAAATAAGAAAGAGAGAGGAGAAGATACACCGTGCGTTTCTCCCCCTGATAGGGGGAGGCTGAAAGGGCGGAAAATTACCGCTCCTCGTGCTTCAAACTCGCACTCAGCACGCACAGCACGCCCATCAAATCAGCATGACGTATAGCCACCGAGGCCTGAGCATAGACTTTCGGCTTCGCATGAAACGCCACACCTAATCCTGCCGCCTGAATCATTTTTAAATCGTTGGCACCATCGCCAATCGCAACGGTTTGCGACAGCGGGATCTCCAATTTCTCGGCGAGTTTTATCAGTGTCTCGGCTTTGTACTGAGCGTCCACAATCGGGCCGATCACTTTGCCGGTAAGTTTACCATCCTTAACTTCCAGATGATTAGACACCGCATCCACCAAATCAAAACGATCGCGCAGGTGATCGGCAAAATAGGTAAAACCACCGGAGGCAATGGCCACATGCCAATCTAACGATTGAAGTTTACGCACTAAACTCGTCAAACCAGGCATTAGCGGCAGCGAAGAGCGCACCGTTTCTAGCACCGAAACATCGGTATCTTTAAGCTTACCGACACGCTCACGCAGGCTGGCTTTAAAGTCTAATTCGCCGCGCATCGCACGTTCGGTGACTTCAGAAACCTCTTCGCCCACACCGGCCAGCTTCGCAATTTCATCAATGCATTCAATTTGAATCGCGGTGGAGTCCATATCCATCACCAACAAACCGGGCGTACGAAGATGCGGAATTTTACCTAGCGTAGCAATATCCAGCCCTTGCTCATCGGCCAGCTTTTTCGCCCGCGACGGCAGGTTCCCCGCTAAACGGATCACCTGATAATCTTCAATACACCATGCCGTCACCACCACCATGGCTGCACCAAGGCGGCGCTGGAAGGCGCATAGCGCGGTCTTATCCAGATTGCGTCCATACAGAAGCCATCCGGTGTGACCTGCGCGATAATCTAACGGCATGACTTCGTCGCCGCTGAGAGAAAGGGGTAAACCCGGCCAGCGATAAATTTCTGCTGGCAAATCGCAATAAGTCAGACTGTTTGGCATAACAACAACTCCTTGGAAGACTTCATTTGCCACCACAAAACCGAGCATCAAGCTATCCTATCGGTAAGGCTTCTGGCAACATAAAGTGATAAACGTCTTATAGGGCTAGCTATGGTTAAGGCTAAAATTAAATTCAGGCTACACCGCACCGCTATTGTGCTGATTTGTTTGGCCTTATTGGTGCTTTTGATGCAGGGAGCATCCTATTTCAGTTTGAGCCACCAAATGGCGCGTTCTGAGCAGGTTGAAGAACTGGCACAAACGCTGGCCGAACAGGTTTCCGATCGCCTCATCCCGTTGATGAATACCGGCAATGACGATCCCGACGGCGACAAAATTACTCAGATTCTGAATCGACTGACAGAGCATAGTCGTATTTTAGACGCCAGTGTGTATGACGTTGATGGCACCATGATTGCTCGTTCCGGCGAGAAAGTGGCCGTTCGTGACAGATTGGCACTGGATGGAAAGCGCGCTGGCAGCTATTTCAATCACCAAATCGTGCAAATGATTAAAGCTAAAGATGGCCCAATTGGCTTTCTGCGCTTAACGCTGGATACGCATGTGTTAGCCACGGAATCTCAGCAGGTGGATAACACCACGAACCTGCTGCGTCTGATGATGTTACTGTCGCTGGCGATTGGCATTATTTTGGCACGCTCACTGCTACAAACGCGTCGTTCACGTTGGCAACAATCAACTTATTTACTGACCGCAAATACGCCGGTGGAAGAAGATCCTGACGATCAAAACGATGATGATTCTACCACCGAACGCCCTGACACATTGGAAAAAGAACCGAAGAAACCGTAATTAAGTCTCTGAATGCAAAAAGCCCCGCCAAGCATATGCTTCGCGGGGCTTTTTAACGAATGAGGGAGTTGACCGGTAAGCCGGGTTCTGTCGTGGACAGTCATTCGTCTAGGCCAGCAATCGCTCACTGGCTCAAGCAGCCTACCCGGGTTCAGTACGGGCCGTACCATGTGAACCCCTATTTGGCCTTGCTCCGGGTGGAGTTTACCATGCCACGGACTGTTGCCAGCCGCGCGGTGCGCTCTTACCGCACCCTTTCACCCTTACCTGATCCCACTTGCGTGGGCCATCGGCGGTTTGCTCTCTGTTGCACTTGTCGTAGGCTTGCGCCTCCCAGGCGTTACCTGGCACCCTGCCCTATGGAGCCCGGACTTTCCTCCCCTCCATCTGTCTCCCCGAAGGGGACGGCAATGAAGCGGCGACTGTCTAGTCAACTCCGCGGCGGATAATAGGGCATTACGCCCTATTTGTCACCCTCTGCATTCTCAAGCGCGTATTTATACAGCGCATTCTTCTTCACACCGTGAATTTCGGCGGCTAAAGCGGCGGCTTTTTTCAACGGCAGCTCTTTTTGCAGCAGTGCTAATGTACGCAGCGCATCGGCTGGTAATGCATCTTCATCGGCTTTATGGCCTTCGACGATCAGCACCATTTCACCGCGGCGACGCATATCATCTTCCAATACCCAGTCGAGTAACTCACCGACTGGCGCACCGTGAATGTTTTCCCACGTTTTGGTCAGCTCACGCGCTAACACCACGTAGCGGTCGCGCCCCATGACTTCAACCATATCTTTCAGGCTATCAATCAAGCGATGCGTTGATTCATAAAAAATTAGCGTGCGAGGTTCTTCTAACAAAGCCTGAAGCGTGTCTTTGCGTGATTTTGTTTTCGCAGGCAAAAAGCCTTCATAGCAGAAGCGGTCGGACGCAATGCCAGACGCGCACAACGCGGTAATTGCGGCACAGGCGCCCGGCAGCGGAACCACGCGAATACCCACTTCCCGACAGCGGCGAACTAGGTGATAGCCCGGATCGTTAATCAGCGGCGTGCCCGCATCAGAAACCAACGCAATGCTCTGACCTTCTTGAAGTTTTGCAATAAGCTGGTCTGCTTTTTGTTGTTCGTTATGGTCGTGCAAAGCGAATAGTCGAGCATTAATAGCAAAATGCTGTAGCAGTAGGCCAGTGTGTCGCGTATCTTCTGCTGCTATCAAATCGACCGCTTGCAAAGTATCCAACGCTCGCTGGGTAATATCACCGCGATTCCCGATTGGCGTAGGAACGACATACAGCGTTGCAGCAGAAATTACAGCTTGATCGTCTTGATTCATTGTTTCATCCGGTTTACCGATTTAATATTGAGCATCTTTGAAAAAACTGCACTGGATACAGTATGCTTTCCTCACTCATTGTCCGCACCAAGTCCGGACGCATTATCCCCGTAGTTCTCGCCGCTATGTTAATGGCTGCGTGCTCGGGACAAGCTCCACAGACGCCTGCGGCAAATATTCAGGCTGAAGCATCGGCTTCATCCGAATACTATCTGCAACAAATGCAGCAGAGCAGCGATGATAACAAGGCTGACTGGCAATTACTCGCCATTCGTTCCCTGATCCGCGAAGGAAAGCTCCCACAAGCGGCGGAATTGCTGGGCAAACTACCGCAAGAGCTAACTGATGTCCAACGTCAGGAACAGCAGTTAGTTAGCGCTGAGCTCAGCATCGCGCAAAAAAACATGCCTAACGCTTCAGCGATTTTAGCCAAGTTAAACGTCGACTCGCTTTCAAATAGCCAGAAAGCCCGCTACTACCAAGCGGTTATCGACGCCAGCCAAGGCAAAGCCTCACTGCCGGTTATTCGCGCCTATATTGCTCAAGAACCTTTGCTCAATGACAAACATCGTCTGCAAAATATCAATGGCACTTGGGCTGCATTAACTCAGCTAACGCAGGCCGATCTGAATAGTCTGGTGATTAACGCCGACGAAAATATTCTGCAAGGCTGGCTGGATTTGCTGCGTCTGTATCAAGACAACAAACAAGATCCAAGCCTGCTGAAAGCCGCGATCAAAGATTGGCAAACTCGCTATCCAAACAATCCGGCCTCCAAAGTCTTACCAACCGCGCTGGATAACGTGCTGAATTTCAAACAGGCATCAACCTCAAGCGTTGCCCTATTGTTACCGCTAAACGGTCAGGCACAGGTTTTCGCTAACGCGATCCAAGCAGGTTTTAACGCCGCTAAAAATGGCGTTATCACCCAAAGCGCGCCAAGTCAGAGTCAGCCACAGCCAGCGGCAGCCCCAGACGATGCCAACGCCGCCCAGCCAACCAGCACCGATCCTAATGCTAACGGCGCAGTTAGCACCAGTGGAGCAGCGCCCGTTGCAGAAGCTGCACCAGCAGCCGCGCAAACCGACGCTGACGGCATGCCTGTTGCCCCGATCGTGCCGCCGTCTGCCAGCAATGCGCAGATTAAAGTGTATGACACCAGCTCTCAGCCACTACCCGCCCTGCTCGCTCAGGCTAAGCAAGACGGTGCGACGTTAGTCGTTGGCCCACTGCTGAAAGAAAACGTGGATCAGCTCTCCGCTGGCAGTACGCCGTTAAATGTACTGGCGCTGAATCAGCCAGAACAGGTGCAAAACAATCCCAATATCTGCTACTTCGCGCTGTCTCCAGAAAATGAAGCACGCGACGCGGCTAAACATATTTGGGAGCAAGGCAAACGTACTCCGCTCATTTTGACCCCACGTGGCTCATTAGGCGATCGCGTAGCGAAAGCCTTTGCGCAGGAATGGCAGCAACTGGGTGGTTCAACCGTGTTACAACAAGGCTTTGGCTCAACGGGTGAACTGCGTCAGTCAATTAACGGCGGCACAGGCATTCGCATGACTGGGCAGCCCGTGATGGTGGCCTCAGCCTCACAGCCTCAATCCGTGACCATCGCGGGTTTAACTATCCCTGCGCCCCCGGCTGATGCGGGTGCCGTTTCTACCTCCAGCGGTAAAGTCGATGCGGTATACATTATCGCCACGCCTGCAGAACTAACGTTAATTAAGCCGATGATTGATCTGGCTAACGGTTCGCATAGCGGATTAGGCCTGTACGCGAGCTCACGCAGCTACCAAGCAGGTTCTGGCCCTGATTTCCGTTTAGAAATGGACGGATTGCAGTTCAGCGATATTCCATTGCTGGCGGGAAGCAACCCAGCGTTGTTGCAGCAAGCCGCTGCTCAGTTCAAAAATGACTACTCTCTGGTTCGCCTGTATGCCATGGGTGCCGATGCTTGGGTGCTGGCAAATCACTTCTCGCAGATGCGCCAGATTGGTGGTTTCCAATTGAATGGCTCCACCGGTGTTCTCAGTGCAGACAGCAACTGCGTCATCAACAGGAAGTTGCCATGGCTCCAGTACCGTGCAGGAAGCATAGTGCCGATGCAATAAGTAGGAAAAAAGTAGACCGACGCCAAATTGGTGCGCAGTATGAAATGATTGCGCGCCAATACCTTGAACGTGCCGGACTTCATTTTTACGCCGCTAACGTCACGCTACGTGGCGGCGAGTTAGATCTTATTATGCGCGATGGCGAAACGTGGGTTTTCGTTGAAGTTCGTTATCGTCGCACCTCTCTTTATGGCGACGCGGCTGCGTCAGTCAGTTACACCAAGCAACGCCGGTTGTTGCACAGCGCAGCAATCTGGTTGACGGAACGCGGTGGCAGCTTCGACACCACGGATTGTCGCTTTGATGTTTTGGCAATCACCGGTAGCCAGTTACAATGGTTGCCAAACGCATTTGCAGCGGCCGAATAATTTCGCCCGCCGCGCCTTGAACCAATGGACAATTTTACCGTGCTGGAAAGAATCAAAGGCTGTTTTACAGAAAGTATTCAAACTCAGATTGCTGCGGCTGAAGCCTTGCCTGACGCTATTTCGCGTGCAGCAATGACGCTGGTACAGTCATTACTGAACGGCAATAAAATACTCTGCTGTGGTAACGGCACCTCTGCCGCAAACGCCCAGCATTTTGCCGCCAGCATGATCAACCGTTACGAAACCGAGCGTCCAAGTTTACCGGCGATTGCACTAAATGCCGATAACGTGGTCTTAACTGCCATAGGCAACGATCGGCTGCATGATGAAATGTATGCCAAACAGGTTCGTGCACTCGGCCATGCAGGTGATGTGTTACTGGCAATTTCAACGCGCGGGAATAGCCGCGATATCGTGAAAGCCGTGGAAGCCGCGGTAACCCGCGATATGACGATTGTGGCACTGACAGGCTATGACGGCGGCGAACTGGCCGGTTTACTTGGCCAGCAGGATGTGGAAATCCGCATCCCTTCACACCGTAGCGCACGCATACAAGAAATGCATATGCTTACGGTTAACTGCCTTTGTGACTTAATTGATAATACGTTGTTCCCCCATCAGGATGATTGAAGGAGTCTCGATGACTAAGCGTTCCCCGTTCACCCGCTGTTTTCCTATCGCATTTGTTGTAGTGAGTGCGCTATTGCTCCAGGGATGTATCGCCGCTGCCGTTGTTGGCAGTGCTGCCGTGGCCACGAAAACCGCCACCGATCCCCGCAGCGTAGGGACACAGGTTGATGATGGTACGCTCGAAGCTCGCGTATCAAATGCGCTAGGCAAAGATGCACAGCTGAAGAAAGAAGCGCGTATTGTTGCTACCGCCTATCAAGGCACCGTTCTCTTAACCGGTCAGGCACCAACGGCAGATCTCGGCGCTCGCGCCAAACAGATAGCCATGGGCGTTGACGGTACAACATCGGTCTACAACGAAATTCGTACCGGCAAACCGGTGAGCTTGGGGACAGCCTCAAGCGATACATGGATCACGACGAAGGTTCGCTCTCAGCTGTTAACCAGCGATGCGGTTAAATCCTCTAACGTCAAAGTAACGACGGAAAATGGTGAAGTGTTCCTGCTGGGCTTGGTCACGCAGGAAGAAGGCCAAGCAGCGGCGAAAATCGCCAGTCAGGTTAGCGGCGTTAAACATGTTACGACGGCATTTACCGTTTTGAAGTAACACCCAAAAGGCCATAATAAAAAACCCCGTTGATACGGGGTTTTTTATTTATTGATTCTGTTAACTCAAGCCTAATACAGCTTATTCTGTTTCAGATAACCTTCACCACCAAGCTGTCTCATTTGGCGTAAAATCCACTGCTGGCGTCGTAAAACATAGCCTGAAGGTGCCTTGGCACTAAACCGATGCGGATTAGGCAATACGGCGGCTAAAAGAGCGGCTTCAGATGCAGTAAGGCGACTGGCTGGTTTATGGAAATAGCGTCTGGCAGCTTCTTCAACGCCAAACACGCCGGGGCCAAACTCCACAATATTCAAATAGACAGTTAATATGCGACGCTTAGTCCACACTACTTCGGTGCCCAGTGTCAGCCCAGCCTCTAATCCTTTACGTACCCAACTGCGGCCATCCCATAAAAACAGATTCTTAGACGTTTGCTGGGAAATCGTTGATGCGCCACGCACGGGCTTATCCCCTTTGTCGCCGCCATCGATGACAGATTCAATCGCGCCAAGATCAAAGCCCCAATGTTGAGGAAACTTTTGATCTTCAGCCGCAATCACGGCTAACGCCATATAGGGAGAAATTTCATCCATCGGCACCCAATCTTGATGGGCAACGTAGCCGAAATCGCCGCTAAGCCAAGCGCCCAACTGGCGCTCAACCATCACCGCGGAAAATGGAACTGGCAAAAAAGCAAAGATAACAATCCCCGCAGCCCACACACCAACCACGGCGAGAACTGCTCTGACCGCCCAAAAGCGCAGTCGCATCAACAAGCCATTTCCCTGCCCGTGCCGCCTCTTCATTCAGTCAGTTCCAGTACCCGCGCAACCAGTTTATCAATCCCTGCTGCCGCTTCGCTGATAGAGTTTGCGAGCATATAGGCAGGTGTTGTGACAACTTTCTGCTCTAAATCAACCACGATGTCATCCACCGGGCAAACAACGTGTTCACCACCCATCTTATCGATGGCCTCAGCGGTATCAGGATCGTTGCCAATCGTTAAACGCGTATGCACGCCTAACAATTTAGGCAGCATGGTTGGTGCAATGCACATAAAGCCCAGCGGTTTACCCGCCTGATGCAGCTGCTGGACCAACCGTTGCAGATCGGCATCAACGGAACATTCAGCGCCCTGCACGGCAAACGTACTCAGATTTTTAGCCGCGCCGAAACCACCGGGAACGATCAACGCGTCGAGTTCTTCTGCGTTAGCTTGGGAAAGCGGTTTGATATCACCTCGTGCGATACGCGCAGATTCCACTAACACATTGCGACTTTCGTGGCTCTCATCACCGGTCAGATGATTAATCACGTGCATTTGAGGCTTATCCGGAGCAAAAAAGTGAACCTGAGCGCCTGCGCGATCCAAGGCTAGCAGAGTTAAAACCGACTCATGAATTTCAGCACCATCAAAAACACCACAGCCACTCAAAACCACACCGACTTTTTTCATTTCTTTCTCCAAAAAATGGTGACTCAGCATACTTATTCAACACTTAACAAAGTTAAAGGTATGCATGCTAAGCATTAGAAACATTTAACAGTTTGCTTTTTCTCAATGCAAAGGAACATTTTTACTGGAATTTTCCTAGTAACTATCTAGAGTTAAGTCAATCCTTAAAACGTTTGTATTAGGAAACACTAGGCTGCATCACACATTTTAATGAATCAACTAACACGCAGTAAAACATGTTGGTATGTTGGTTCGGCTTCGCGTGAAACTCATAAGTTATGTTTACGCAATTGCTTCAAGGCAATACCTTTAGAAAAACTTAAGCGTAGACACCCTGTTTCCCTGGTGTTGGCGCAGTCGTTGCGCACCCCAGCCTAGGCTGGGGTCATTTTTTCTATTTCTTGGTCGCTTTATCCGCCCAATCTCTCAACACTTTCACGTCATGACGCCATTCATGTTTGAGCTCATCAACCCACTCCTGAACGTTGTCCCACCATGCAGGCAATGATGACGTTTGGATCTGCTGAGCAACCTGCTGTAAATGGCGTAAACCGACCGACCCCGCAGCGCCTTTGATCTTGTGACCTTCCTCAGTAATGCCTTTCTCATCGCGAGCGGTCATATTGGACTCAAGAACCGCCAAATAGCCTGGCATCATTTTTTCAAACATCTCAACGCTTTGATAGATGAGTTGCGGCCCGACTAAATCAATGTACTGTTGCAGCATGTCAGTATCTAAAAGGTCTTCGGTATTGTGGGTCACTTTTTTACTCTCCACCTTTTTCTCCTTAGCCTTCGGCGCTTCATCCCAGAACTTCTTGATCATGGCGGTTAGAGCCGGAACCGATAGCGGTTTGCTCAAGACATCATCCATGCCAGCATCAAGATATTCTTTCTTGTCTTTCAGCACGTTAGCAGTTAACGCCACCAGCGGTGGCAAATCATCATAGTGCTCACATAAATTGCGAGCGATATCCAACCCCGTCATATCTGGCAACTGAATATCAAGCAGCACCAGATCGTATTCACCCGGCGTAAACATATCCAACGCCTGTTGTCCCGTCATCGCAACATCAACGCTATTGCCTAGTTTTTCCAGCACGGAACGCGCCACGATAACGTTTAATTCAATGTCTTCCACCAACAGCACATGCAGCGCTGGCAGCGGTAACTCAGCATCTTCCGGCTGTGGTGATAGCGCCTCCTCCACCACAGGTGCATCAATCGAGAGCGTGAAGCATGACCCTTCCCCCGGCGTGCTGCGAACCACGATATCGCCGCCCATGTTTTGCGCTAAACGCTTGGAAACCGCAAGACCAATACCGGTGCCCGTTGCGGGTTTACCACCATTCTGATCTTTCACCTGATAGTACATGGCAAAGATTTTATCTTGTTCATCCTGCGGAATACCGATGCCGCTGTCCTTCACTTCAAAGAACAATTTCCCATCGTTTTCACACCACACTTTCACGTTTACGCCGCCTTTCTGGGTAAACTTGACCGCGTTACCGATCAGATTCCACAGGATTTGGCGCAGCCGCGTGCCGTCTGCCAAAATTTTATGCGGTAAATTAGGCTGTGGCTCTAAAGTGAAGTCCAGTTTTTTCGGCTGCACCAGCAGCCCAGAGAGGTTCTCTAAGTCCGTCAGGAAGCCGGTGAAATCTATCGGTTGGTTATCAAGCTGAACCTTACGTCGTTCCAGCTTATCCATTTCGATAATATCGTTGAAAATATTGCCGAGGGTAATGGCGCTCACATGAATGGTTTTAAGGTAGTTAAGCTGCTCTTGATTCAGCTCGGTGTCGAGTAAAATGCGGCTCAGCCCCACGATACCGTTCAGCGGGGTACGTAGCTCATGGCTGATGGTGGAGATAAAGGTGGTTTTGTCGCGGCTGGCGTTTTCTAACGCATCCTGATAACGCTTACGCTCGGTGATATCTCGGCCAAAGCCCATTAAGCCATGGCGCTTGCCGACGCGATCATAAAACGGCACTTTGCGCAGCTCAAAGCAAGCTTTGCGTCCATCGGGATAAACGAGCCATTGCTCATAGGTCAGCGAGACGTTATGGCGGAAAACTTTCTCATCGGTCTCAATCACTTTCTTGGCGATATCTTCATCGTAAACATCACCCGGCTGTAAGCCAATCAGCTGTTTTTCACTCTTGCCTGTCAACAGTTCCATGGCGCGGTTACAGCCGGAAAACTCTTCATTTTCATTACGGTAGTAAACCAGATCGGGCGAAGCATCCAAGAAAGAGCGTAACAGCGCCGACTGCTGTTCTAGTTCGATTTGCGCTTGTTCACGCTGATCGATTTCATGCTGCAAAGTATCGAGCACCTGCAAACGCGCTTCTTCAGCTTTAACGCGCTCGGCGATTTCCTGATTCAGTTGAACGATATTATTTTTTAGCTGCTGATTAAGCTCAAGATCGCGATAGCGCATCTCTTCCAGCTTATTCACTAATTTAGACAGGCGTTGGCGTGACTCTTCCAACTGTTCCACGACAACGGAAAGAAAATACACGGCCCATGGCGTGATCAGCAAACCAAAGAATACCGAGCGGACAACGTCGATACTCTCAACTTGCCCGCGCAAAAGCATCGTGACGGCCATCTGCACCACGATAGCTAATATAACCAGCACCGAAGCCAACAGGATGGAAAAGCGCACCAGCCCCAGTTTTACCATTAAATCGACGTAGTACTGGGCTAATACCCGAATTTGCTTCATGTGCAACTCCCTTGGATTACGGTCTTTTAAATCATACCGTAAAACGATTGTTAAGGGAGATTGGAGTTAAAGGAGTATGGATTACTTAACAGCCCCCCACCCTAACCCTCCCCTTCGCAGGGGAGGGAACTGTTCGGTGATGTTTATATGAATCTCGCTCGGCCCCTCCCCCTGACAAGGGGGAGGCTGGGATGGGGGCAGTCTGATATTTATCCACCCTAACTCTCCCCTTCGCAGGGGAGGGAACTGTTCGGTGATGTTTATATGAATCTCGATCGGCCCCTCCCCCTGACAAGGGGGAGGCTGGGAGGGGGCAGTCTGATATTTATCCACCCTAACCCTCCCCTTCGCAGGGGAGGGAACTGTTCGGTGATGTTTATATGAATCTCGCTCGGCCCCTCCCCCTGACAAGGGGGAGGCTGGGATGGGGGCAGTCTGATATTTATCCACCCTAACTCTCCCCTTCGCAGGGGAGGGAACTGTTCGGTGATGTTTATATGAATCTCGATCGGCCCCTCCCCCTGACAAGGGGGAGGCTGGGAGGGGGCAGTCTGATATTTATCCACCCTAACCCTCCCCTTCGCAGTGGAGGGAACCGTTCGGTGATGTTTGTATGAATCTCGATCGGCCCCTCCCCCTGACAAGGGGGAGGCTGGGAGGGGGATGTGGCAATATTAGAGGCGAGGGAATAATAATTACAATGCTGAACCCTGCCCCCCAAACTCCAGCATATAGCGATTTAACTCCACCATTCCCGTCCAGCGATTCTCGCACCATAACGGTGCTAGCAACGTTGGCCGGCGGGCGCTGGCGGAAATGCGGTGGTAGACGATATCCATCGGCGTATGGCGGATCATTTCTCCCGCGATGTTCACATACTCTTCCAGCGGGAGTTCACGTAAGCGCCCCGCCTGCCAAGCCTTCGCCATGGTGCTGCCGGTAACGATATGCAGCGGATGCAGCTTAATTCCGTCCACACCGGTTTCAACTACGCGATCCAGCGTCTGCATACATTCATCTTTCGCTTCGCCGGGCAAACCAACAATCAGATGGCTACACACTTTCAAACCACGCTCACGCGCTGCACGCGTGGTTTTTTGATAACAGGCAAAATCATGCCCGCGATTGATGCGTTTTAGGGTTTTATCCTGTGCGCTCTGCAAGCCAAGCTCGAGCCACACCTCATAGCCTTTATCGCGGTACTCGCTCAGCAAATCCAGCACGCTATCCGGCACACAGTCTGGGCGAGTGCCCACGCAAATCCCAACCATATCTGCCTGCTGCAATGCCTCTTCATACATGTTCTTCAACGTACAGACTTCTGCATAAGTACTCGTATAGGCCTGAAAATAAGCCAAGTAACGATTCGCTCGGTTTACCTTGCGTGCCTGCGCGGCAAGCTGCTCGGCAATACTCTGGCGCTGCATTTGTTCGTCGGCAAATGAAGCAACGTTGCAAAAAGTACAGCCACCGCGCCCTAAAGTGCCGTCACGATTTGGGCAATTAAAACCGCCATGAAGGGTAAGTTTATGAATTTTTTCACCATAGCGGCGCTGAAGATCGGCACCGAACATATTCACGAGTTGCTGCAACTGCATAATCTAGGAGGTCGCCTGTACACATCACGAAAAAACTGAGGGCGCAGATCCTACCGCATACTGCGATAGCCTGCGCTGATAGAGATCAATCACACCCCCCATCACCACATAGAATAAAAAATCACTATTAATGATAATAAATTCAATCCATCGATAATGAAGAATTCTTATTATTTTCAAGCTGCTGACACAATGATGTTGCTGAGATGAAAAATAGTGATAACCAACGCGAAAACTTAATTTTACAATACAATTCACTATTAAAGTGAATTGCTCTAGCACGGTGCATAAATAATAGCCTTGCACTACAGTGAGTCAGCTCACATTTTTCTAGGCCTAGCTTGACTTCCAGAAACAGTAAAAACACCTAGTTTTCATTTTAAAATCATGCAATTGAATGAGAACCACATCTCCTAAAGTGTGAGCATCCCCACATTTGACCTACGTACTCTTTCTAGATAAGTTGAAAGACCGCTGGAAGCTAAATGTTTTTTTAACGATTTTTTCTAGACGGGCTAACGTCTCGTCATTTTTATGCAGTCATTTACGACTCCCTCGAAACACGCTGTTGAGTGCTTGCGGGCTTATCCCAAGCGAACAATAGCCGAGGCGGATGCGCGTGCCGAATGGTTATGCACTATCCCACTCGCAGTAAAGATGGTTAGTAATGCAGAGCCTGGGGAGGTTCACTGATATGTTGTACGATGCATCCCTTGAAAAGGACAACTGTGGTTTCGGTCTGATCGCCCATATAGAAGGTGAGCCAAGCCATAAAGTTGTCCGTACCGCGATCCATGCGCTCGCACGTATGCAACACCGTGGCGCGATTTTGGCAGATGGCAAAACCGGTGACGGATGCGGTCTGCTGCTGCAAAAACCCGATCGCTTCTTCCGCATGGTGGCCGAAGAGCGCGGCTGGCGTTTAGCCAAAAACTACGCCGTCGGCATGATCTTTCTCAGCCAAGACGAAAGCGAAGCCCGTGCCAGCCGCCGGATTGTTGAAGAAGAATTGCAAAATGAAACGCTGTCGGTTATCGGCTGGCGTGAAGTTCCTATCAACGAGGATGTGTTAGGCGAAATCGCCCTTTCCTCCATGCCTCGCATCGAACAGATATTTGTCAACGCGCCCGCGGGCTGGCGTCCACGCGATATGGAACGCCGTCTGTTTGTGGCTCGTCGCCGCATTGAAAAGCGTATTGAAGATAAAGATTTCTACGTTTGTAGCCTGTCTAATCTGGTGACGATCTATAAAGGGCTGTGCATGCCCGCCGACCTGCCACGCTTCTACCTCGATTTGGCTGACCTGCGTTTAGAATCGGCGATTTGTCTGTTCCACCAACGCTTCTCCACCAATACCGTTCCGCGCTGGCCACTGGCTCAGCCGTTCCGCTATCTGGCTCACAACGGTGAAATCAACACCATCACCGGCAACCGCCAATGGGCGCGCGCCAGAACCTATAAATTTAAAACGCCGCTGATCCCAGATCTTCAGGACGCTGCGCCTTTCGTCAATGAAACCGGCTCGGACTCCAGTTCGCTGGATAATATGCTCGAACTGCTGCTCAGCGGTGGGATGGATATCGTGCGCTCCATGCGCCTGCTGGTTCCACCGGCATGGCAGAACAACCCCGATATGGATGCCGATCTGCGCGCCTTTTTCGACTTCAACTCCATGCACATGGAGCCGTGGGATGGCCCTGCCGGTATCGTGATGTCCGACGGCCGCTTTGCCGCCTGCAACCTCGATCGTAACGGCCTGCGCCCTGCTCGCTATGTCATCACCAAAGATAAACTCATCACCTGCGCGTCTGAAGTGGGGATCTGGGATTATCAGCCGGATGAAGTGCTGGAAAAAGGCCGCGTTGGCCCCGGCGAGCTGATGGTGATCGACACCCGTAGCGGACGCATTCTGCATTCAGCCGAAACCGATGATGATTTAAAAAGCCGCCATCCGTACAAAGAGTGGATGGAGCGCAACGTTAAGCGCCTCGTGCCGTTTGAAGATCTGCCTGACGATCAGGTCGGCAAACGTGAACTGAGCGACGATAAGCTGCTGACGTTCCAAAAACAGTTTGGCTATAGCAGTGAAGAATTAGATCAAATCCTGCGCGTGCTGGGCGAAAACGGACAAGAAGCCACCGGCTCGATGGGCGATGATACGCCGTTTGCCGTGCTCTCGAGCCGCCCACGCATCATCTATGACTATTTCCGTCAGCAGTTTGCGCAGGTAACCAACCCGCCAATCGATCCGCTGCGTGAAGCGCATGTAATGTCGCTGTCCACCAGCATTGGCCGCGAAATGAACGTGTTCAGCGAAGCGGAAGGTCAGGCACACCGCTTGAACTTCAAATCGCCGATCCTGCTGTACTCTGACTTTACCCAGCTCACCACGCAGGATAGCGAACACTATCGCGCCGATACGCTTGATCTCACCTTCGATCCGCAGCAAACCGATTTGCAACAGGCGATTCATGCACTCTGCGAAGAGGCCGAGCAAAAAGTTCGTCACGGTGCCGTACTGCTGGTGCTATCAGACAGAAATATCAGCGCAGAACGCTTGCCAGTACCCGCACCGATGGCGGTAGGTTCTATCCAACAGCGTTTGGTCGAAAAAAATCTACGCTGCGATGCCAACATCATTGTTGAAACCGCCAGCGCACGCGACCCGCACCACTTTGCCGTTCTATTGGGCTTTGGTGCCACGGCTATCTATCCTTACTTAGCCTATGAGACGTTGGCTAAGCTGGCAGACTCCCACGCTATTGATAAAAAATATCGTGACGTAATGCTGAACTACCGCAACGGCATCAACAAAGGTCTGTACAAGATCATGTCGAAAATGGGGATCTCCACGATCGCCTCTTATCGCTGCTCTAAGCTGTTTGAAGCCGTAGGCTTACATCGTGATGTTAGCACCCTGTGCTTCCCTGGCGTGGTTAGCCGCATCGGTGGCGCCGGATTCAGCGATTTCCAGCAGGATCTGCAAAACCTGTCTAAACGCGCATGGCTGAAACGCAAGCCGTTGGATCAGGGCGGACTGCTGAAATTCGTTCACGACGGCGAATACCACATGTACAACCCTGATGTGGTGAACACGTTGCAAGCGGCGGTACAAAGCGGTGAGTACAGCGATTACCAAAAATATGCCAAGTTGGTTAACGAACGTCCGGTATCCACGCTGCGCGATCTGCTGAAAATTACGCCGAAAGGTGATGCGGTTCCCGTCGAAAGCGTTGAGCCTGCCAATGAGCTATTTAAACGTTTTGATACCGCAGCCATGTCTATCGGCGCACTGAGCCCAGAAGCCCATGAAGCGCTGGCTGAAGCCATGAATGGCTTAGGCGGTTTTTCTAACTCCGGTGAAGGCGGCGAAGATCCTGCGCGTTACAAAACCAATAAAGTTTCCCGCATCAAACAGGTGGCTTCAGGCCGCTTTGGCGTCACCCCTGCTTATTTGGTCAACGCCGACGTGATTCAGATCAAAGTCGCTCAGGGTGCAAAACCGGGCGAAGGTGGTCAGTTACCGGGCGACAAAGTGACGCCGTACATTGCCAAACTGCGCTATTCGGTTCCCGGCGTGACGTTGATTTCACCACCGCCGCATCATGATATTTACTCTATCGAAGATTTGGCCCAGTTGATTTTCGACTTAAAACAGGTGAATCCAAAGGCGCTGATTTCCGTCAAACTGGTCTCTGAACCGGGCGTTGGCACTATCGCTACCGGCGTTGCCAAAGCCTATGCGGATCTCATCACCATCGCGGGCTACGACGGTGGTACGGGCGCAAGCCCGTTATCGTCGGTGAAATATGCTGGCTGTCCGTGGGAACTGGGGCTGGTTGAAACTCAACAGGCGTTAGTGGCCAACGGTCTGCGTCATAAAATTCGTTTGCAGGTCGACGGGGGGTTAAAAACCGGCGTCGATATTATCAAGGCCGCAATTTTAGGCGCAGAAAGCTTCGGCTTTGGTACGGGGCCGATGGTGGCGCTGGGCTGCAAATACCTGCGTATTTGCCATCTCAACAACTGCGCAACCGGCGTGGCAACTCAGGATGAAAAACTACGCCGCAACCACTTCCATGGTTTGCCAGAGCGCGTAGCGAACTACTTCCAGTTCATCGCCCGCGAAACCCGTGAGCTGATGGCTGAGCTGGGGGTCACTCGTTTAGTCGATCTGATTGGCCGTACCGATCTGCTGCTTGAGCTCGACGGTTTCACCGCCAAGCAAAACAAGCTGGATCTGTCCGCGCTGCTGAAAACGGCAGAGCCTAAACCGGGTAAAGCAGTGTACTGCACCGAAAGTAATCCATCGTTTGATAAGGGCTTGCTCAACAAAGAACTGCTGGCGCAGGTACAGGCTAATATCGAAGCCAAACAAAGCAAAACCGTTTTCTTTGATATCCGCAATACCGACCGCTCCGTTGGCGCATCGCTGTCTGGTGCCATTGCGGAACAACATGGCGATCAAGGACTGGCAAGCGATCCGATCAAAGCGCAGTTCACCGGCACCGCCGGTCAAAGCTTCGGTGTGTGGAACGCCGGTGGCGTAGAGCTAACGTTAACAGGCGACGCCAATGACTACGTTGGTAAAGGCATGGCGGGCGGCAAGATCGTAGTTCGTCCTCCGGTGGGCTCCGCCTTCCGTAGCCATGAGGCCAGCATTATTGGCAACACCTGCCTGTATGGCGCAACCGGCGGCAAGCTGTTTGCAGCAGGCCGCGCCGGTGAGCGTTTTGCGGTACGAAACTCCGGTGCTATTACCGTGGTTGAAGGTATCGGCGATAACGGCTGCGAATATATGACCGGCGGGATCGTCTGCGTCATGGGCCGCACCGGTATCAACTTCGGCGCAGGCATGACCGGTGGATTCGCTTACGTACTGGATGAAGACGGCGAATTCCGCAAACGCGTTAACCCAGAACTGGTTGAAGTGCTGAGTATGGAACAGCTGGCAATCCACGAAGAGCATCTGCGTGGTTTAATCACCGAGCATGTGCAACTGACCGGCTCGAGTCGTGGCGAAGAGATCTTGGCACACTGGCCTGAATGGGCACCAAAGTTTGCTTTGATCAAACCAAAATCCAGCGATGTAAAAGCACTGTTAGGTCACCGTAGCCGTTCCGCAGCTGAGCTGCGGGTACAGGCGCAGTAAGGGCGGAGAAGAATATGAGCCAGAACGTTTATCAATTTATTGACCTACAGCGCGTAGATCCGCCTAAGAAACCGCTCAAGATCCGTAAGATCGAGTTCGTCGAAATCTACGAACCCTTTTCTGAGACACAGGCGAAATCGCAGGCCGATCGTTGCCTATCATGCGGCAACCCGTACTGTGAGTGGAAGTGTCCGGTCCATAACTACATTCCAAACTGGCTGAAGCTGGCGAATGAAGGACGGATTATGGAAGCCGCCGATCTGGCGCACCAAACCAACAGCCTGCCTGAGGTGTGCGGCCGCGTATGTCCGCAAGATCGTTTGTGTGAAGGTTCATGCACCTTAAACGACGAGTTTGGCGCAGTGACCATCGGCAACATTGAGCGTTATATCAATGACAAAGCCTTAGCGATGGGCTGGAAGCCCGATATGTCGCACGTGCAGCCAACCGGCAAGCGCGTTGCCGTGATTGGCGCAGGCCCTGCTGGGCTGGCCTGTGCTGATGTCCTCGCTCGCAACGGCGTTCAGGCGGTGGTGTTCGATCGTCATCCAGAAATCGGTGGCCTGCTCACCTTTGGTATTCCGGCCTTCAAGCTGGAAAAAGAGGTGATGACCAAGCGTCGTGAAATCTTCAGCGGCATGGGTATCGAGTTCCGCTTGAACACGGAAGTGGGTAAAGACGTGCAGATTAGCGACTTACTCAATGAATACGATGCCGTTTTCCTGGGCGTGGGTACCTATCAATCGATGCGTGGCGGTCTGGAGAACGAAGACGCCAGCGGCGTATTCGATGCGCTACCGTTCCTGATTGCGAATACCAAGCAGCTTATGGGTTACGCCGCTACGGAAGAAGAGCCTTACGTTAGTATGGAAGGCAAGCGCGTGGTCGTGCTCGGTGGCGGCGATACGGCGATGGACTGCGTGCGCACGTCTATTCGTCAAGGCGCAACGCAGGTTTCCTGTGCCTACCGTCGCGATGAAGAAAACATGCCGGGCTCGAAGCGCGAAGTAAAAAATGCGCGAGAAGAAGGCGTGGAGTTCATGTTCAATCTGCAACCGTTAAGCGTTGAGCTTAACGGCGCTGGCCGCGTCTGTGGGGTGAAAATGGTGCGTACTGAACTAGGCGCACCGGATGCTGCCGGTCGCCGTGTCGCACAGCCCATCGCGGGCTCTGAGCACGTACTGGATGCGGATGCCGTAGTGATGGCATTTGGTTTCCGTCCTCACGCTATGAGCTGGCTGGCAGAACATGATGTGGTTCTGGATAAACAGGGGCGCATCGTGGCACCAGAAGGCAGCAATAACGCCTTCCAGACCAGTAATCCGAAAATCTTTGCCGGTGGCGATGCGGTTCGTGGCTCTGACTTAGTGGTCACCGCCATTGCGGAAGGCCGTAAAGCAGCTGAAGGGATCATGAGCTATTTAGAGGTGTAGAACTTCATCAGCGCATAATTTCCCATAACTAAAACGGAGCTTCGGCTCCGTTTTTTACTCTCGCAGCCCTCCGCTTTATGACACTGTTCACGTTTTAGTCACCTTTTGCTTGAAGCCGTATGGCGCCATCTCATATTGTATTTTGGAGTTTAACTTCAATAAAAATTTCAGGATGGAGCAGAATGTCACTCTTAAGCGATTTAGAACAATGCGTACGCGATCAGGGCGGATTGATTGTTTCTTGCCAGCCAGTGCCCAACAGCCCAATGGATCGCCCAGAGATCGTCGCGGCCATGGCACAAGCCGCCGTATCAGCGGGTGCGGTTGCCATACGCATTGAAGGAATTGAAAATCTGAAAGTCGTGCGCCCGCATATCCCCGTACCGATCATCGGGATCGTTAAGCGCGATCTCATCGACTCACCGGTGCGCATTACCCCTTTTCTCGAAGACGTCGATATGCTGGCAGAGGCCGGAGCCGATATCATCGCCTTTGATGCCACTTTCCGTTCACGTCCGGTTGATATTGACGCGCTCATTGCACGCATCCACCAGCATGGTTTATTAGCGATGGCAGACAGCTCAACCGTAGAGGAAGGGCTCAACTGCCAGCAAAAAGGCGTTGAGTTTATTGGCACCACGCTGTCTGGCTATACCTGCACGGTCACACCGGAAGAACCGGATCTGGCTATGGTGTCAGAACTCAGCCATGCAGGCTGTCGGGTGATCGCCGAGGGGCGTTACAACTCCCCTGCTCTTGCCGGTAAAGCCATCGAGCATGGGGCATGGGCTGTCACCGTAGGCTCAGCCATTACGCGTATTGAGCATATCTGCCAATGGTTTAGCCACGCCGTTAAACGCTAGACGGAGCGCACGATGAACATACTCGCCATTGATATTGGTGGAACCAAACTGGCCGCAGCACTTATTGAGGCAAACAGCCAGATATCGCAACGTCTTGAAATCGCGACGCCAGCCAGTTCATCGCCACTGGCTCTGGAAGAGGCGTTAGCGCAGCTGGTAGCACCTTATCAGGGTAAGGCACAGTGTGTCGCTGTGGCCTCAACCGGCATCATTGATCAAGGCATACTCACAGCACTTAACCCCGACAATCTCGGTGGGCTCAATCAGTTCCCACTGCAGCAAACCCTACAGCGATTAACCGCACTTCCCTGCACGGTATTAAACGATGCGCAGGCCGCCGCATGGGCTGAATATCACCATCTGGCAGACCGATTTAAGCACATCACTTTTATTACGGTTTCCACCGGCGTCGGCGGCGGCGTGATTATCAACGGTCAGCTCCTCACCGGGCCGCACGCATTTGCAGGACACATCGGTCACACGCTGGCCGATCCAAACGGGCCTCGCTGCGGATGTGGTCGCACCGGCTGCGTGGAGTCCATTGCTTCAGGACGCGCCATTGCCGCTGCGGCTCAAAATGAATTGCAGGGAAAAGATGCACGGCAGATTTTTAGCGCCGCGCAAAACGGCAACCTCCAAGCCAAACGGCTGATTACCCATTCAGCTCAGGCTCTTTGCCAACTGATCGCCAATCTTAAAGCTATTTTAGATACGGAATGCGTGGTTTTAGGCGGCAGCGTTGGTTTGGCACAGGACTATCGTCAGCAGGTCGAGGACGGCCTTGCTTTATTACCGTCGCCGTTTCATATCCCTGTGTTTGCCGCCCACTACAAACATGACGCAGGGCTGATTGGTGCCGCGTTATTTGCTGCCGAACAGAACCAGAATAAATATTAAAAGGATGGCTTTATGATTTTGGGAAAAATAACCGATATTGACCAACAGGCCGATCTCCCAGCCGCACTACGGGCGATCGTCAAACAAGCATTAGCTTTAGCGCCCGAAACGCTAGAGCCCGGACGCTATGAAATCGACAGCGACGATATCTTTATCAATGTGATGGCCTTTGAAACCGCCGATGCACAAAGCAAGCGTTACGAACAACACCGCGACTATGCTGATATTCAAATTCTGCTTAGCGGGAATGAACGTATCGATTTTGGCCCCGCCGATTCAGGGCAAGAGCTCGATACTTATCATGAAGACAATGACTATCAGCTGTGCAGCAAAGTTGAACCGCGCCAAACGCTTCACATGCAAGCGGGCATGTTTGCGGTGTTTCTGCCCGGCGAACCGCATAAGCCGGGGTGCATCGCAACTCAATCACAGACAATAAAAAAAGCGGTGATCAAAGTGCGGCAACGCTATCTCACCCACTGAGATTTCCAAATAATAATAACCATGCAGTAAGACGACTGTTTATCTTTGACCGCGTGATGTATATATACCCCCTATGTGTACATCGCGCTTTTTTTAACATACCACACTTGCTACGCTCTATGACATCAACTCTCCGCAGCCACGATCGCCTTAATCAGGTGGAAACAGGGAAATTATGCAGCCTCAAGCCCCTCGCCTTAAACCGGGGAAAATCCTCGACACCTTAGGTGCGATGCAAAACAGCCTGACTCGTGTTGCCCAACGCATTGCGCAGTACATTCTTCGTACCCCTCATCGCGTCACGCAGCTTTCCATTGCCGAGCTTTCCCGAGAAACGCAGGCGGGAGAAGCCTCCGTGATCCGTTTATGCCGGACGCTGGGTTATAAAGGTTTTCAAGATTTCAAAATGGATTTGGCTATCGAGTTGGCCACCGCAGAACCTGAAATCAATGCACCGTTGCTCGATGCTGAAATTGGAAATATCGACGATGCTCACACCATTGGCTTAAAACTCCAAAATACGATCAACAACGTATTGTCAGAAACGCTCAACCTGTTAGACCTGCATCAGGTCAGTCAGGTGGTTGAGGCGCTGAGAAACAGCCAGTCGGTTTATATTTTTGGCGTGGGATCCTCCGGCATTACCGCCGAAGATATGAAGCATAAACTCATGCGCATTGGGCTGCGGGTTGATGCCGTGACCAATAATCATTTTATGTATATGCAGGCTACGCTGCTCAACGCTGGCGATGTTGCAATTGCCATCAGCCACTCAGGCAGTTCGCCAGAAACGGTGCATGCGCTCACGTTAGCAAAACAGGCCGGAGCTACCACCGTTGCACTAACGCATAATTTAGGCTCTCCATTGAGCGAGGTGGCAGATTTCAGCCTTATCAACGGCAATCGGCAAGGCACGTTGCAGGGGGACTCGATTGGAACCAAAACGGCACAGCTGTTCGTTTTAGATTTGCTGTACACCTTGCTGGTTCAGGCCGCACCGGAGCAAGCGAGAGAAACTAAACTGCGCACCATGAGAGCCTTGGATATAGCCAAATAATCCCTCGAAAGCGCCACTGTTTTGCCTGATTTCAAATACAAAAAAGCCAGTCATATGACTGGCTTTTTACTGACTTAACAACCTAAATTCACGTTGCTATTTAACAACGCGCAATGAAGGTCGTCCGCGAGGCGGCGGCGTTGGCTCATCGCCATCGTCATCAGACTCAACGGGAACGTCTGGCAAATTGCCATCAATCACCGTCATGCTCGGCTCGCTTGTCGTTTCATCGTCTTCTACCGACATCAACGGCATTTCGTTTTCGTAAGCAGGCTCAGGCTCAAACATCGTACCAGCCCCGTTCTCACGCGAGTAAATCGCCATGACTGCGGAGATAGGCACGTAGACGTTACGAGGAACGCCACCAAAACGCGCATTGAAGCGAACGGCATCATCGCCCAGCTCAAGATTACCCACGGCACGCGGTGCAATGTTCAATACGATTTGACCATCGCGCGCAAACTCCATCGGCACCATCACGCCATGGCGGTTAACATCCACCACCAAGTGAGGCGTAAGCTGGTTATCAAGCAACCACTCATAGAAGGCACGCAGCAAGAAAGGACGGCGTGGCGACATTTGAGACAATTCCATGATTAGCCTCGGGTATGCAGACGCATTTCACGCTCAGCTTCAGTCATAGAAGCCAAGAATGCATCACGCTCAAAGACGCGAGTCATGTAGATTTTCAGTTCTTTAGAACCCGCGCCAGACAATTCAATGCCTAGAACCGGCAAACGCCATAACAGCGGTGCCAGATAGCAGTCAACCAAGCTGAACTCGTCGCTCATGAAGAATGGCTTCTGAGTAAAGACAGGCGCGATAGCCAGCAGCTCTTCACGCAGCTGTTTGCGCGCGTTGTCAGCTTCCTGAGCAGTACCTTTTTCAATTTTGTGCAGCAGTGAATACCAGTCGTTTTCGATGCGATGCATCATCAGACGGCTTTCACCACGGGCAACTGGATAAACTGGCATCAATGGTGGATGCGGGAAACGCTCGTCCAGATATTCCATGATGATACGGGATTCATACAGAGTCAGCTCACGGTCAACCAACGTCGGTACTGTGCGGTACGGGTTGAGGTCAATCAGATCCTGCGGCAGGTTATCCATCTCAACCTGCTCAATCTCGACGCTGACACCCTTTTCGGCCAGTACGATACGTACTTGATGGCTAAAGATGTCGGTCGGGCCGGAAAACAGCGTCATTACCGAACGTTTGTTGGCAGCGACAGCCATGAAAACCTCCAAGTTTATCTAGAAAACGGTATGAATAGCCGCCATCGGGCAGCGCTATCCAGATATTTGTTGTCACTCCTGACAGCCGTATAAGCCATAAAAATGAAGCATAAATAACAGGTTAGATTATTTAGTGCCTCTATTGCTCAACAATTGTACGGATAACAGGGCGCAAAAGTGGGAGATAGTTTAACAGAATTTGACGGTGTTGTGGGGAAGCGATGGTTATTTCATGGCGTAATAAGTTTACGACACGTAAATTTCCGTGTTTTTTGACTGTTTACAGATACAAAAAAGCCCGGCAAGCCGGGCTTTTACTATTAATGCTCTGCCGAAGCAGAAAAACATTAACGTTTGGAGAACTGAGGACGACGACGTGCTTTACGCAGACCGACTTTCTTACGTTCAACTTCACGAGCATCACGAGTAACGAAGCCAGCTTTACGCAGTTCGCCACGCAGGGACTCGTCGTACTCCATCAGAGCGCGGGTGATACCATGACGGATCGCACCAGCCTGACCAGAAGTACCACCACCTTTAACGGTGATGTACAGATCGAATTTCTCAACCATATCAACCAATTCCAGCGGCTGACGAACTACCATGCGGGCAGTTTCACGACCGAAGTACTGTTCCAGAGAACGTTGGTTGATTACGATTTTACCACTGCCCGGTTTGATAAACACGCGAGCGGCGGAGCTTTTGCGGCGACCAGTGCCGTAGTATTGAGTTTCAGCCATTGCCTATAATCCCGATTAAATGTCAAGAACTTGCGGTTGCTGTGCCGCGTGATTGTGCTCGTTACCAGCGTAAACTTTCAGTTTACGGTACATAGCACGACCCAGCGGGCCCTTCGGCAGCATGCCTTTAACCGCGATCTCAATGACACGCTCAGGGTGGCGAGCAATCATCTCTTCAAAGGTCGCTTGTTTGATACCACCGATGTGGCCGGTGTGATGGTAATAGATCTTGTCAGAACGCTTGTTGCCGGTTACAGCAACTTTTTCTGCGTTCAGAACGATGATGTAATCACCAGTATCAACGTGCGGAGTGTATTCCGCTTTATGCTTGCCACGCAGGCGACGAGCCAGTTCAGTAGCCAAACGGCCCAGAGTCTTGCCGTCTGCATCAACTACGTACCAGTCACGTTTTACGGTTTCTGGCTTAGCTGTAAAAGTTTTCATTAAAAGCTTACCCAATTTAAGTTACACGTTGGTGAACACCCAAACGCTTACCTGTTTAAAAAAGTAAATGTATTAGAGGCTCACACGACCATCGTCCAGCAAACCTACCCCTTCGAATAGCCAATGCCGGCACATAAAGTTTTTGGGAAAAAAAACTTCGTTGTAACGTGGGGTCGCAAGATTATAGAGAAGTAGAATCTAAAGATCGAATAATTTTTCGGGCTAAAATTGATTTTATGATTGCATCCGGTAGACAGCGGCACCGGATGCGAGTGTTTTTTAAACAAAACGTTACGGCAAATGCTCTAAGCGCAAATAATCTTCGCTTTGCATCTCCTGTAAACGAGACAAGCAGCGCTGATATTCAAACTTCAAATGATCGCCCTGATAAATTTCGAACATCGACAGCTCCGCGCTGATGATCAGTTTTACATGACGCTCATAAAACTCATCCACTAGTGCAAGAAAGCGGCGCGCCGTATTTTCATTCAGCGTATCCATCTTCTTGACGTGATGCAAAAACACGGTGTGGTAGCGTCGCGAAAGCGCAATGTAATCAAGCTGGCTACGCGCCTCCTCGCACAGAACTGCGAACTCAACGGCTAATACGCCACCCGAGCTGCACAGCGCAGGCAGTGGCCGATGGTTGATCTCTAACACGGGGTTAATCTCCCCCACGCTGCCCGCTAATTTGGCAAACATTTCATCCATGCGCTGCCGCGTTTCGGTGGTCATCGGCGTGAAATACAGCCCTGCCTGCGTCAACGTACGCAGACGATAATCGATACCCGCATCCACATTCATTACGGTGCAATAGCGTTTAATCAGATCGATAGCGGGCAGAAAGCGGGCGCGCTGCAAGCCATTATGATAAAGGTTATCAGGAGGAATATTTGAGGTAGAAACCAGCGTAATGCCTCGGGCGAATAGGGCTTGCAACAGCGTGCCTAGCAGCATGGCATCCGTGATATCTGACACAAAAAACTCATCAAAGCACAGTACATCCGCTTCTTTTTTAAAGCCATCAGCAATGATTTCTAATGGGTTTTCTTGCCCTTGCAGCGCAACCAGCTCTTCTTGTACCCGCAGCATAAAGCGGTGGAAATGCAAACGCAGCTTCCGCTCGCTGGGAATGCTGTGGAAAAACAGATCCATTAGCCATGTTTTGCCCCGACCAACGCCGCCCCACATATACAGACCTTGCACCGGCTCCTGCGGCTTGGCGGCAGGTTTTCCCAACAGGCTCTGCAAACGCCCGCGTAATCCTCGACTCTCAGCGACGGGTGTAGACCGTTCTCTCTCGATAAGCGCTTGCTGAATGACGGTTAAAGCCTCGACGGTTTGCCGCTGCACTGCGTCGGGTTGGTAGTCTCCGGCATCGAGCGCCTGCTGGTAGAACATGGTTGGCGTCAGCACGGACGTGGGGCGATTTGATGGCATTAGGTACAGGATCCCTACTCAATTTTTATCATTAGTTATATACCCAAAATAATTCAAGTTGCATTGCGGCGGCAAGTGAGCTCATCCCGATGAGCTTACATCAGTAAGTGATTCGGATGCGCGAATGTAGCCAACAAAAATGCGGCTTGAAGTATGACGGGTATAAAGAATTTTAAAAATCTTAAACGCGACTTTTCGCGCAGCTTAGCGGCTGATTGTCGCCTGTTAACTGACTTTTGTCTTGTATCGACAATTGTTTTTGCCCGTAAATCTCTCAGCAATGCACCTTCAGGATTCCACTCAGGTAAGGTTAACGGTTATAGTGTGCTTATGTGTAGGATATGTCGTTGAATCCCTACTAAGTAAAATAGCTAACGCAAGCACATTCTATATACAGATAGGAGTCATCATGACCTGGGAGTATGCGCTTATTGGTTTAGTCGTCGGTATCGTGATTGGTGCGATAGCGATGCGTTTCGGCAACCGAAAACTCCGCCAGCAGCAGGTGCTGCAAAACGAGCTCGAAAAAAGTAAAAACGAGTTGGAGCAATATCGCCAAGAACTGGTGAGCCACTTTGCTCACAGCGCCGAGTTACTTGATAACATGGCAAGCGACTATCGCCAGCTGTATCAGCACATGGCGAAAAGCTCAAACAATCTGCTGCCAGATATGCCGCCGCAGGATAATCCTTTCCGTTACCGCTTGACCGAAGCGGACAACGATCAGGCACCCGTTGAGTTCCCACCTCGTGATTACTCCGATGGTGCATCTGGATTACTGCGCGCCGAACGCCGCGACAAATAAGAAATATACCCAAAATAATTCACGGGTATAAGGTACTTCGGTGGCTGTTTTTTCTAACAGCCACCTCTTTTAATTACTCTTCTTAATCCCCACTTTGTTATTCTGAATAATATGGAACTTAATGCGCGCTGTTCGTTCTGAGTAGCACACCGGATTAATTTGCCCAAGACACATTGACCCTTTTGAAGACCATGAGAAAACATTCCATGATGAAGAAAAAATCTTTATTGCTCAGTGCGCTTGCTTTAAGCATGGGCTTAACAATGTTATCCGCACCGTTTGCGAATGCCGCATTACCACCCATCGTTGCTGGACAAAGCGTACCAAGCTTAGCGCCGATGTTGGAAAAAGTGCTGCCAGCCGTGGTAAGCGTTCACGTTGAAGGGATGCAAAATGCCAAACCAACGCCGGCGGCCAAAGGTGGGGAACGTCAGTTTGAGGGCTTAGGTTCAGGTGTCATTATTGATGCAGCCAAAGGCTATGTGCTGACCAATAACCACGTTATCAGCAATGCGACTACCATCAAAGTGCAGCTCAACGATGGACGCGAATACGCCGCTAAGCTGATTGGCCGTGACGAACAATCGGATATCGCGTTAATTCAGCTCACCGACGCGAAAAACCTGACGGCGATAAAAATCGCGGACTCAGACAAACTGCGCGTGGGTGATTTTGCCGTTGCCGTGGGTAACCCATTTGGGATTGGGCAAACGGCCACCTCAGGCATTATTTCTGCATTGGGTCGCAGCGGGTTAAATCTCGAAGGTCTGGAAAACTTTATTCAAACAGATGCTGCCATCAACCGCGGTAACTCCGGTGGTGCCCTGATTAACCTCAACGGCGAGCTGATTGGCATTAACACCGCGATCTTGGCTCCGGGCGGCGGGAATATCGGTATCGGCTTTGCGATCCCAAGTAACATGGCGCAAAGCCTCAGCGCTCAGTTGATCAAATACGGCGAAGTTAAACGCGGCGTTCTCGGTATTCGCGGTCGGGAAATGACGGCTGACCTCGCGCAGGCCTTCAAGCTTGACGCACAACGCGGTGCTTTCGTGAACGAAGTATTGCCAAACTCTGCCGCGGCGAAAGCGGGGATTAAAGCAGGTGACGTCATTACCGCACTGGATGGCAACCCACTCAGCAGCTTCGCCGAGCTGCGCGCCAAAATTGGCTCTGCCGCTCCGGGTACCGTGCTAAAGCTCGGTTTACTTCGCAACGGCAAGCCATTAACCGTTCCCGTTACGCTGGAAAATAGCGGTGTTACCACCACTCAAGCAGAAAACATCAGCCCTTCACTGCAAGGTGCAACGCTGAGCGATGGTGATGTGAAAGGCACACCGGGCATTAAAATTGATGACGTTGCCAAAGGCTCTGTTGCTGCACAAATGGGCATGCATAAAGGCGACCTGATCATCGGTATCAACAGCGAACGTATTCGTGATATCGCCTCTTTGCGTAAGGCACTGGCGGCAAATCCACCGGTTATTGCGCTGCACTTATTGCGCAACGGTGAAGGCCTATATTTGCTGATTCGCTAAATGCGGCTTCACTAAAAGAGTGATTTAAACAAAAACTGCACAAAAATCGGGCATAGGCGTGTGCCGTGCCCGATTTTCTCTGTTATTCTTCGCCTATCTTTTCTTACCCTTTCAGAAACTTCATGTTTACTAAGATATTACGCTCAGTTTTTCTGGGGCTTGTGGTAGCCATCATTTTGCTGATTGCGGTGCCATCACTGCGTCCGGTAGGGCTTTTTTCGCTATTTAAAGCAGCCTCATTCGAAGAAGCACCTATTAGCTACAATTCTGCGGTGAAACGAGCTGCACCCGCCGTCGTTAACGTTTACAACGGCAGCATGAATAATAGCGGTCAAGGCAACAATGGCTTAGCAATCAAAACCCTAGGCTCTGGCGTTATCATGGATAGCCGAGGCTACATACTCACCAATAAACATGTTGTCAGCGGCGCAGACCAAATCGTAGTCGCGCTACAAGATGGTCGCGTTTTTGAAGCTATGCTCGCCGGTTCAGACACGCTCACCGATTTGGCCGTACTGAAAATTCAGGCGACTAATCTGCCCGTTATCACCATCAACCCAAAACGCGTTCCTCACATTGGCGACGTGGTACTGGCTATCGGTAACCCCTATAACATTGGGCAAACCACAACCCAAGGGATTATCAGCGCTACCGGTCGTGTAGGGTTAAGCACCTATGGACATCAGAACTTCTTACAAACCGACGCCTCAATCAACCACGGTAACTCAGGCGGCGCATTAGTGAACACGCTGGGTGAATTGGTGGGAATCAATACCCTATCGCTTGATAAGAGCAACGACGGCGAAACGCCTGAAGGCATTGGTTTTGCCATTCCAACCGCCCTTTCGACCAAGATCATGGCCAAGCTGATTCGCGATGGACGCGTTATTCGTGGCTTTATCGGCGTGAGCGGCAGAGAAATTGCACCGGCGCGCAATCAGCCGCAGGCGAATGCGATGGAGCGTATTCAGGGTATTATCGTGCGTGACGTGGCCGCTAACGGCCCTGCGGCTAACGCAGGGATCCAGCCGGGCGATATCGTGCTCAACGTCGATGGAAAACCTGCGGTCAGCGCAGCCGAAACCATGGATCAGGTGGCTGAAATTCGCCCTGGAACGGTAGTACCAGTAATTATTATGCGTAACGGTGAACGTATGACGCTAAGCGTGACCATCGAAGAGTTTCCAAACGTCGATTGATAACCTTACACCACAGCGAAAAAATACCATAAAAAAACGCCATCGAAGGATGGCGTTTTTGTTTTCAAGCGTAGGCTAAATTACTCGCCTTTTACGCGCTCGATGTTTGCGCCCAAGGCGCTTAACTTGTTCTCGATGCGGTCATAGCCACGGTCGATGTGGTAAATACGATCGACGATAGTTGTACCTTCCGCAACGCAGCCAGCAATAACCAAACTTGCAGACGCACGCAGGTCAGTGGCCATTACCTGCGCACCAGACAGTTTTTCAACGCCGTAGCAGATCGCAGTATTACCTTCGATTTCAGCATGAGCACCCATACGGATAAGCTCAGGGATATGCATGAAGCGGTTTTCGAAGATAGTTTCGGTGATAACACCAGTACCTTCAGCCACCAGATTCAGCAAGCTGAACTGAGCCTGCATATCGGTTGGGAAACCAGGATGCGGAGCAGTACGAACGGTAACGGCTTTTGGACGCTCACCGTGCATATCTAAGGAAATCCAGTCTTCGCCGGTTTCAATATCTGCACCCGCTTCACGCAGTTTTGCCAACACGGCATCCAGCGTATCAGGACGAGTATTACGGCAGATAATCTTGCCGCGTGTAACCGCAGCGGCGATCAGGAAAGTACCGGTTTCGATGCGATCTGGCAGCACGCGATAAACACCGCCGCCCAAGCGCGCAACACCTTCGATGGTGATACGGTCTGAACCCGCGCCTGAAATTTTTGCCCCTAAGGTGTTCAGGAAGTTCGCGGTATCCACGATTTCCGGCTCACGCGCGGCGTTTTCAATAATCGTTGTGCCTTCAGCCAGCGTAGCCGCACTCATGATGGTTACGGTAGCGCCAACGCTTACCTTATCCATAACGATATGCGCGCCTTTCAAGCGACCATCAACGGAAGCTTTCACGTAGCCTTCTTCCAGTTTGATTTCTGCACCCAGCTGTTCTAAACCGGTGATGTGCAAATCAACGGGGCGAGCGCCAATCGCGCAACCACCCGGCAAGGAAACCTGACCATAGCCAAAGCGAGCAACCAGTGGGCCCAACGCCCAAATAGACGCACGCATGGTTTTCACCAGATCGTAAGGAGCACACAGCTCATTTACGTTGCTTGCATCAACGTGAACCGAACCGTTACGTTCAACGCGAACACCTAACTGGCTTAACAGTTTCATCGTGGTGTCGATGTCTTTCAACTTCGGCACGTTTTGAATTTCTACAGGCTCTTCCGCCAGCAACGCGGCGAAAAGAATTGGCAGGGCTGCATTTTTTGCACCAGAAATGGTGACCTCGCCGCTTAGGCGAGTGGGCCCCTGCACACGAAATTTATCCATTATTACCGATCTCAGTTAAATATTTGAAACAACCATCACCGCGAACGGTAATAGCGAGTATTGGGATCACAACGCATTAAGCTTGCGATCGCGCTGCCATTCTTCAGGAGTGAAAGCCTTGATCGACAGTGCGTGAATTCTGTTATCTGCGATGTATTCCATCAGAGGTGCATACACCGTCTGTTGTTTTTTAACACGGCTCATACCAGCAAACTGTTCGCCGACAACAATCACCTGAAAGTGGCTGCCGTCACCGGTTACATGGGCTTCCTGCAGGGATAATGCGTTCATCAACACATCTTTAATTTCGTTGTTGTCCATGGGCGCTCAATCATTGAATAAAGAAAAAATATGAACATCGTTTTGGCATTATTGGCATAAATGCTCTTTGCAGCCAAAAGGACTAAGCCGCCCATATTAGAGTAAATATGCTCTATCTTAAACAAAGAAAAGCCCCCGATAGCATCGTTATCGAGGGCTTTAGAAATAATCCTAATTATTGCACTGGGTTAGGAGGCTAATTCAGCCCCTTCAGCGATCAGGATGTCATTGAGGTTATAGAGCGCAATCAGCGTGCGTAGACGCTCGCTCACACCGGTAATCACAATCTGGGAAGCACCGCTCGCAGGCGTGTTTTGCACGTGAACCAGCATGGCGAGGCCCGCAGAATCCACACGCGCCAACTCGCTTAAATCCAGACGTTTCTTACCTTCAAGCAACGTGTGGCGATCGTCCCAAAAACTCATGAGTGAATCTCGATCGAGAATACCAATCAGCTTGAGCGTATCTTCTTCGCTACGCCATTGCAGGACATTCGGCGTCATTATTTTTGATCCAGCGTAATCGGCTGTTGCGCAGATGAGATCAGCTGTTTGGTTAAACCATCAACGCCGTTCTGACGCAGAATAGATGCCCACTCATTTTGTTTGGTGGTGATCATGCTGACGCCTTCAGCGATCATATCAAACGCCTGCCAGTTGCCCGTTTGGCTGTTTTTACGCCACTGGAAATCCAGACGAACCGGAGGGCGCCCCTGCGGGTCAATGATAGTGACGCGAATAGGTACGATGGTCGCATCGCCCAAATCACGCTCTGGCGCAATGTTGTAGGTCTGGCCATGATACATTGCCAGAGCCTGACCATAAGCCTGTTCTAAGTATGACTGGAAAGCCTTGAAGTAAGCGTCACGCTGTGCAGGTGTCGCGCCACGGTAATACTGACCTAGCACCAGCGCGCCTGCGTATTTGACCTGCACATACGGCATCAGCTCTTCATGCACGATGGTGCGCAGATAGTTAGGATCCTGCTTGATTTTAGGCTGTTCGTTTTTAAGACGATCAAAAGTTTGCTTGGCTGCGGCATCCATCAGCTTGTAAGGGTTTGTCTGATCGACGGCAGCATTTGCCAGTGTGGGTACCAGTGGGGCTACCGCCAGCAGTGCCACCATTAACATACGTTTAAACATGAATAAATCCCCTTAAATTAATGTGCTGCCGGAGCTTCAGCAGGCGCAGATGCGTCGCCCGAAGCGCTGTCTTTCTTGTTGGCGTCATCGTTGCCGCTCTTATATAAGAACTGGCCAATCAAATCTTCCAATACCATCGCCGATTTGGTGTCTTGAATGGTGCCGCCATCTTTAAGGATAGACGTTCCCATTTCAGGATCTTCAAAGCCCACGTTTAATGCGAGGAATTGCTCACCCAGCAGCCCTGACGTGCGAATAGCCAATGAGCTGGTATCTGGGATCTGGTTATACTGCTCGTCGATATCCATCGCGACGCGAGGCAGATACGTTTTAGGATCTAAGGTAATATCCGCAACGCGTCCAATCACAACGCCGCCGATTTTGATTGGCGAACGTGCTTTCAAACCACCGATGTTATCGAATGTCGCATAGATACGATAGGTTGGCTCATTGCCCAGCGATTTAACGTTTGCAACCTGCAAGCACAGGAATACTACCGCACACAGCGCGATAAGCATGAATACGCCAACCCAAATTTCACTTTTTTTCGTTTGCATTGCATCAGTTCCCAAACATCAGTGCTGTCAGCACAAAATCTAATCCCAAGACCGCCAGTGACGAATGCACGACGGTGCGCGTGGTCGCGCGACTAATCCCTTCAGAAGTGGGTATCGCATCATATCCGTTGAACAAGGCAATCCACATGATTGTAATGGCAAACACCACGCTCTTAATCATGCAGTTGACTAAATCCGTATGGAAATCGACCGAGCCCTGCATCGCTGACCAGAAGAAACCGCTATCAATGCTTTTCCAATCGACGCCCACTACAGATCCGCCCCAGATACCCACAGCGACAAAGATCGCCGTCAACAAAGGCATACTGATAAGGCCAGCCCAAAAGCGTGGCGCCACGATGCGGCGTAGCGGATCGACGGCCATCATCTCCATGCTGGAGATCTGTTCTGTGGCTTTCATCAGACCAATTTCAGCCGTCACCGCAGAACCGGCTCGGCCCGCAAACAGCAACGCGGTGACAACCGGGCCCAGTTCACGCAGCAGCGACAACGCCACCATCATGCCAAGACTCGCCTCAGCGCTGTAGGTGGTTAAAATCAGATAGCCCTGTAAACCGAGCACCATGCCGATAAACAAACCAGAAACCACGATGATCAGAAGAGACTGCACGCCAACGCTATACAGCTGTTTACGCAGCAGCGGCCATTGTTTGGCAAATTCTGGTTTACCTATCAAGGCATTAAACATCATCAAGCCTGCGCGCCCAAATGAAGCACAGACGTTGATTCCTCGGCGTCCAAACGACGCCAACGCATTTAACAGCATGAGATCACTTACTCCCTGATCCTAATGGGGCTAATCCAAGCAGCGCGGAACGATAATCGCCAGCCGGATAGCGGAATGGCACGGGTCCGTCCGCGATGCCGTCAAGGAACTGTCGGACTCGCGGATCGCTATTGCCGCTGAGCTCCGCTGAACCGCCCTGCGCAACTACGCGCTGATCCGCCACAATATAAGCGTAATCCGCAATACTCAATACCTCAGGCACGTCGTGCGACACCACCACGCAGGTAATACCCAGCGAGTGATTTAGCTCATCAATCAATTTGACCAAAACGCCCATTGTTATTGGATCTTGCCCAACAAATGGCTCATCAAACAAAATCATTTCAGGATCAAGTGCGATGGCACGTGCCAACGCCGCGCGCCGCGCCATCCCACCAGAAAGCTCTGACGGCATTAAACCGCCGGCACCACGCAGCCCTACCGCCTCTAATTTCATCAATACCGTCGTGCGGATTAACGATTCTGGCAGTTGGGTATGTTCACGCAGCGGAAACGCCACGTTATCGAATACGGTCAGATCGGTAAACAACGCGCCAGATTGAAATAGCATGCTCATTTTTTTGCGAGCTTCAAACAGCTTATGACGCGAAAGCGATGGGATATTTTGCCCATCGAACCAAATTTCACCTTTATCTGGGCGGATCTGCCCGCCAATCAAACGCAGTAGCGTGGTTTTACCGATCCCCGAAGGCCCCATGATGGCAGTGATTTTTCCTTTCGGGACGGTCATCGTAATATCGGTAAAAATTTGCCGGTTACCACGGCTAAAACTCATGCCGTTGATTTCCACCAAATTTGTTGCCTGTTGATTCATGAGCAAGATTCTCTTAGTCATCTTTATGGCACTGATTTATGGCGATTTTCGCCCTCATCCATGAGGCTGCATTAGATTTCACAGCACACGCGTTCCAAACGGTATTTCAAAGATCGGGATTCTCTCACGTTCTGACCCAATACCGCGCCAATACTTTGGCTATATTTATAACAATTTTGCGATTACGGCGCTTAAACCAGACTTATCCGGCTCATTCTGACAAATAATTCTCATGTTTTTCTGGCTAAAGGTGCCATGGGTTTTACTTTTCCCTCTCCGGCAGTCAGAATTGTTAAGATTCACGATAGTTATGGCTTAACGCTACATCGGTAGTTCATTTTCAAGAATTTCCGCCCCATTTGATAAGCCAGATCTTCGGAAATCATTTTTTCGCTTAACGTTTTTTACTATACCCAAAATAATTGGCGTTGCATCAAGGCGGCAAGAGAGAGGATCCCGAATGCAGCCAACACAGGGGCAACGTCAGGTATGACGGGTATAGAAACTGCAAACGCTGGATTATACCCAACAAAGGACTCTGCATGCTGCTCGCCACCCTATTGTTGATCGTTGGTTTAATACTATTAGTTTATGGCGCAGACCGCTTAGTTTACGGTGCCGCAGCTATAGCACGCTCATTCGGCGTCCCGCCGATGATTATTGGGATGACCATCGTGGGGATAGGCACATCCCTGCCCGAGCTGACGGTTTCCCTCACCGCGGTAATGAATAATCAAATAAACACCGCTGTCGGTACAGTCATTGGCTCAAACATCGCGAATATCTTACTTATTTTAGGCAGCGCCGCGATATTACGCCCACTTTCAGTTCGGTCTGATATTCTCAGGCGCGAACTGCCGTTAATGTTAGGCGTCACAATTTTGTGCGGGTTTGTCCTTTATGACAATCAGCTAACGCGCGTAGACGGCGTTATTTTGATTCTCGCCTTTGCGGCTTTTATGTGGCTGATGTTAAAGATGGCACGGCTGGCGATGCGCGACGGTAACGATCCGCTCACCGACGAGCAAATGGCAGAACTTCCCAAGGATACCAGCAATACCGTGGCTTTATTATGGATTGCTTTGGGGCTGATTATTTTGCCGCTGTCGGCCAAGATAATCGTTGATAACTCAACGGTAATCGCCCGTTATTTCGGCGTCAGTGAATTGGTGATTGGCCTAACCATTATTGCCATTGGCACTAGCCTGCCAGAATTGGCAACGTCCATCGCAGGAGCGATAAAAGGTGAGCACGATATCGTGTTGGGTAATATTATTGGCTCCAATATTTTCAATATTTTGATTGTACTTGGTGTTCCAGCCCTCATATCACAAGGGGATACCCAATTTGATCCCAGCGCCTTTAGCCGCGACTACTGGGTCATGCTTGGCGTGAGCGTGGTGCTGACTGCCCTGTGTATCAGGCGAAAACACAAAATTGGACGAACGGCCGGAGCGCTACTGCTTTGCGGATTTGCAGCCTACGTGGTGATGCTATTCATACATCAGCCGATGGGTATGGATTAAATAAGTACGAGACGGTGAGTACCGATTCATTAAACGTACCGCCGATTAAACCGCTGAATCGAGTGAGAAAAAAACATGTCACATTTGGATTTACAGCCGGGATTTGATTTCCAGCATGTGGGAAAGCAGGTTCTTCAGACTGAACGCGAAGGGCTGGCACAGCTAGATCAATATATTAATCAGGACTTCACCCACGCCTGCGAGGCGATTCTTTCCTGCATAGGAAAAGTTGTCGTGATGGGCATGGGCAAATCCGGTCATATTGGCCGCAAAATTGCCGCTACGCTTGCCAGTACAGGAACCCCCGCGTTCTTTGTACATCCTGGCGAAGCTAGCCACGGCGATCTCGGCATGGTCACCTCCCATGATATCGTGCTGGCGATTTCAAACTCTGGCGAATCTCACGAGATCCAGGCGCTGATTCCAGTTCTAAAACGCCAAAAAGTTAAGCTTATCTGCATGACCAATAATCCAGAAAGTTCAATGGGTAAAGCTTCAGATATCCATTTGTGCGTTAAAGTCCCACAGGAAGCCTGTCCGTTAGGATTAGCCCCAACCACCAGCACGACCGCAACGCTGGTGATGGGCGATGCGCTGGCCGTTGCTCTGCTACAGGCGCGCGGTTTCACCGCTGAGGATTTTGCACTTTCGCACCCTGGCGGCGCATTGGGCCGTAAATTGTTGCTGCGCGTCAGCGACATCATGCACACCGGTAGCGAATTACCACACGTCAGCCGCGATGCTTCACTGCGCGACGCACTGTTAGAGATTACGCGTAAAAACCTTGGGTTAACCGTTATCTGTGATGATTTGATGAAAATCGAAGGGATTTTCACCGATGGTGACCTGCGCCGGATTTTTGATTTGGGTGTTGATTTAAACAATGCGAAAATTGCCGACGTGATGACATCTGGCGGGATTCGTATTCGTCCAAATGCCTTAGCGGTCGATGCATTAAACTTGATGCAGGCTCGTCATATCACGTCGTTGTTGGTTGCCGACGGCGATCAACTGATCGGCGTCGTTCATATGCATGATATGCTGCGCGCTGGCGTGGTTTAAGATTTAACGTTTAGGTGAAAAATTAATGAGTGAACAAGGTATGAATATCGCTACCTGTTACGGCCCGGTTGCCCGTAAAATCATGGACAGCGCAGCAGATATTCGTCTCGTTATCTGCGACGTAGACGGTGTGCTATCTGATGGTCTGATTTACATGGGCAACAATGGCGAAGAGCTAAAAGCGTTTAACGTTCGCGATGGCTATGGTATCCGCTGTCTCATTACCGAAGGCATTCATGTGGCGATCATTACCGGTCGCCAATCCAAATTAGTCGCCGACCGCGCGGCTACATTGGGAATTGAGCACCTATATCAAGGGCAATCTGATAAACTGATTGCCTTTGAAAAAATTCTCTCCGATCTGAATTTGCAGCCAAATCAGGTTGCGTATATTGGTGATGATTTGATCGACTGGCCAGTCATGGCCAAAGTAGGACTTTCTGTTGCTGTAGCAGACGCGCACCCTATTTTATTGCAGCGCGCTCAATATGTTACCCGCATTGTAGGCGGGCGCGGTGCTGTTCGTGAGTTATGCGACCTTATCCTACAGTCACAGGGCAAACTGGATGAGGCCAAAGGGCTATCAATATGAGTAAAACCAAACGCTGGGTCATCCTGCTATTAACGGTTATTGCATTGGCGCTGATTGGATGGAATCTCACCGAAAATGATTCCGATTCCGTGCTGACCCCCACGAATAATCAGGAACCGACCTACCGCAGCCAGCATACCCTGACCGTGGTCTATGACCCGACGGGTAAACTAAGCTATAAGCTGGTAGCAGAAGATGTTCAGCATTTCACCGAGGATAAAACCAGTTGGTTTACCCATCCGGTGCTAACGACTTACGATCAGGACATTCAACCGACCTGGTCTATTCGCGCTGATAAAGCAAAACTTACCGATGACCGTATGCTTTATTTATACGGCAACGTTGAAGTAAACAGTTTGACGACGACCTCGCAATTGGAAAGGATTACCACCGATAATGCGCAGGTAAATCTAGTGACTCAGGACGTCAGCTCTGATGATGAAGTCACTCTTTATGGGTCAAACTTCACCTCCCATGGTCTGAAGATGCGCGGGAACATGCGGGAAAAATCCGCAAGGCTGATTGACAAGGTAAAAACCTATTATGAAATTCAAAACAAACAACAAAATCCTTAGCCTTATCATTGCCGGTTCATTGATCGCAGCCAGCGCCCCTGTGCTGGCGCTGACCGGGGATACCGAGCAACCGATTCATATTGACTCGGCTCAGCAGTCTTTGGATATGCAAGGCAACACCGTGACGTTTACCGGTGATGTGGTCGTGACCCAAGGCACTATCAAAATCAACGCCGATAAAGTTGTGGTGATCCGTCCTAACGGTGCTCAAGGCAAAGAAGTCGTTGAAGGTTACGGTAATCCCGTCACTTTCTATCAGATGCAAGACAACGGCAAACCGGTTAGCGGTCATGGACAGAAACTGCGTTATGAACTGGATAAAGACTTTGTCATCCTGACCGGCGACGCTTTCCTGAAACAGGTTGATAGCAGCATCAAAGGCGACAAAATCACCTATCTGGTCAAACAGCAGCAGATGGAAGCCTTTAGCGATAAAGGCAAGCGCGTAACCACGGTACTGATCCCATCCCAGTTGCAAGATAAGGGCGGCAAAGCGGCTCCGGCGGCAGCGCCAGCTAAATCACAACCGCAGAGCAAGCCTGCCGCACCGCAGGGTAAATCTCCGTTTAGTCAGTCCTCACAGACCAAGAGTAACTAATTCGTTATGGCAACTTTAATTGCTGAAAATCTGGCCAAGGCCTACAAAGGCCGCCGTGTGGTTGAAAACGTTAGCCTCACCGTTAACTCAGGCGAAATCGTAGGGCTGCTAGGGCCTAACGGCGCGGGTAAAACCACCACCTTTTATATGGTTGTTGGTATTGTGCCACGTGATGCGGGTCGCATTGAGATTGACGATGAAGACATCAGCCTGCTGCCGTTGCACGCACGTGCTCGTCGTGGGATCGGCTACCTGCCGCAAGAAGCCTCTATCTTTCGCCGCCTGAGTGTGTATAACAACCTTATGGCCGTGTTAGAGATTCGCGAAGATTTAACCAAAGAGCAGCGTGCCGATCGTGCCGATGAGCTTATGGAAGAGTTCCACATCGCTCATCTGCGTGACAATCTCGGACAATCGCTGTCTGGTGGTGAACGCCGTCGCGTTGAAATTGCACGTGCATTAGCCGCAAATCCTAAGTTCATCCTGTTAGATGAACCTTTTGCGGGCGTTGACCCAATCTCTGTTATTGATATTAAAAAAATTATCGAACACCTGCGCGACCGCGGTTTGGGCGTATTGATTACTGACCATAACGTGCGTGAAACGCTAGACGTTTGTGAACGTGCTTATATCGTGAACCAGGGCAACCTAATTGCTCATGGTACGCCATCTGAAATCTTGGCCGATGAGCAGGTTAAACGCGTCTATCTGGGTGAAGAATTCCGTCTGTAACGACGGCTATCTTGCGTCATATTTACCCTGTGCCATCTCGTGCAGGGTATACCGCACGGTGGTCTTCATGCGGCCGGACTCTTTTTAGTTTAGCAGGCACTCTGCTTACACCAATGGAAATGAGCTCGCGATTATGAAGCAAGGTTTGCAACTCAGGCTGAGTCAGCAGTTAGCGATGACTCCACAGCTGCAGCAGGCAATTCGCCTGTTGCAATTATCAACGCTAGAGCTTCAGCAAGAGATTCAACAAGCATTAGAAAGCAACCCGCTGCTTGAACAAGATGACACTCACGATGAAATCGAAACTTCAACGGAAGAAGTCAACGAAGAGCTGGATACCCGCGAACAGCTAGAGCAGCCGGATATGCCGGAAGAACTTCCTCTCGATGCCACATGGGACGAAATCTATACGGCTGGCACCCCATCAGGTACAGGAACCGACTACAGCGACGACGAGCTACCGATCTATCAGGGTGAGACCACCCAGACCCTGCAAGACTATCTGATGTGGCAAGTTGAACTCACCCCATTTAGTGATACCGATTTGGCTATTGCCACCGCCATCGTGGATGCCGTGGATGATACCGGCTACCTCACCTCCTCTCTCGACGATATTTTAGAGAGCATGGGCGATGAACACGTCATGATGGATGAAGTCGAAGCAGTACTTAAACGCGTACAGCGTTTCGACCCCGTCGGCGTTGCCGCCCGCGATCTGCGTGATTGCCTGCTGGTTCAGCTCTCACAGTTTACCGATGGAACGCCTTTCCTTATCGAAGCACGCCTCATTGTTGATAAGCATTTAGATCTCTTAGCGAATCACGATTTCCGTAATCTGATGCGTTCGACTAAGCTAAAAGAAGATGTCCTCAAAGCGGCGATGCAGCTGATCCAAACGCTCGATCCGCGCCCAGGGCTTTCTATCAATACCGGCGAATCCGACTACGTTATCCCAGACGTTTTGGTACACAAACATCAAGGACGCTGGGCAGTTGAATTAAATCAGGACAGCGTTCCACGCCTTAAAATTAATCAGCACTACGTCTCGCTCGGCGCACAAACCCGAAGCGATAGCGATACCCAGTTCATCCGCAGTAACCTGCAGGAAGCGAAGTGGCTGATTAAAAGCCTGGAAAGCCGTAATGAAACTCTACTGAAAGTGTCACGCTGTATCGTAGAACAGCAGCAGGCATTTTTTGATAATGGCGCTGAGTTCATGAAACCGATGGTGCTGGCCGATATCGCCCAGCAGGTCGAAATGCATGAATCCACCATCTCGCGTGTAACAACGCAGAAGTTTCTGCACAGCCCGCGAGGCATATTTGAACTGAAATATTTCTTCTCGAGTCACGTCAGCACCGAAGACGGCGGCGAAGCCTCCTCAACGGCAATCCGTGCTCTCGTGAAGAAACTCGTTGCGGCGGAGAATCCTGCCAAACCGTTAAGCGACAGCAAGCTAGCGACCTTGCTTGCCGATCAGGGTATTATGGTTGCCAGACGTACCGTTGCTAAATACCGAGAGTCTTTGTCCATCCCACCGTCAAACCAACGCAAACAATTGGTTTGACCATAACAGAGAAGGAAGACACTATGCAGCTCAACATTACCGGACATCATGTCGAAATTACCGAGGCTTTGCGCGAATTCGTCACCACTAAATTTGGCAAGCTAGAGCAATATTTTGACCGAATAAATCAGGTTTATGTGGTACTGAGCGTGGAGAAAATCCAGCACATTGCGGAAGCAACGGTACATATTAACGGCGGTGAGCTGCATGCTACCTCGGAGCAGCTAGATATGTATGCTGCGATTGATACTCTGGTTGATAAACTGGCGCGCCAGCTCAATAAACATAAAGACAAATTGAAACAACACTAGCGTTTAAATTGTTTAAACGCCTGCTGACTTCATCGGCCTGTTTCCTCCATGAAACGGGCCGATAAGCCATCATGGGGAGCATGAAAAATCAGCCCTTTGGTCTGATTTAAATGAAGAAGATGAGATGAGTAACGATTTAACTATGCCATTAACCTCCGTACTGAGTCCGGAGTGCACGCGCAATGCGGTTCACTGTTCCAGTAAGAAACGTGCTCTGGAAATCATCAGCGAACTCGCAGCTGCACAGCTGAACCTGCCACCACAGATCGTCTTTGATGCGATCTTAACGCGTGAGCGTATGGGGAGCACCGGCATTGGCAACGGCATTGCGATTCCTCACGGCAAGCTTGAGGAAGACACCCTGCGAGCTATTGCGGTTTTCATTCATCTAGAACAGCCGATAAGCTTTGACGCTATCGATAATCAGCCCGTCGACCTATTGTTTGCCTTGCTGGTTCCCGCTGACCAATGCAAAACCCACTTACAAACTCTCGCGATTATGGCGCAGAAATTGGCCGATAAAGGTGTATGCCGCCAATTACGCAGCGCGCAAAGCGATGATGAGCTGTACAAAATCATTACAGAATAAAGCGTTAGCACGCTGTCAAAACAGTGGCAGTAAGTGCTGCGTCACGTTACATTGGATATAACAATGAGTGATAGACCTCCTTTTGGAGGTCAAATTTCCACAGACAGTCAAAAGGCTGTCCGAAATTAAGGGGAGTTGTGACATGGTGCTGATGATTGTCAGCGGCCGTTCCGGTTCAGGGAAATCCGTTGCGTTACGTGCGCTTGAAGACATGGGATTTTATTGTGTAGACAATCTTCCCGTTGAGCTCTTGCCGAATTTAGCTCGCTCTCTGGCCGATCGCGGAACCTCCGCCGCCGTCAGTATTGACGTGCGTAACATGCCAGAATCTCCAGAAGTTTTGGAAACAGCGATGGACAGTCTGCCTGACAGCTTCTCTCCACAGTTGCTGTTTCTAGATGCCGATCGTAATACGCTAATCCGCCGATACAGCGATACCCGTCGTCTGCACCCTCTCTCGACTAAAAATCTGTCGCTCGAAAGCGCCATTGATGAAGAGAGTGATTTGCTGGAGCCACTACGCTCACGCGCCGATCTTATTATTGATACGTCCGAAATGTCGGTACATGAACTGGCTGAAATGTTGCGTACACGCCTGCTTGGCAAACGTGAGCGTGAACTGACGATGGTGTTTGAATCATTTGGTTTCAAGCACGGTATTCCGATTGATGCCGATTATGTCTTCGACGTTCGCTTTCTACCAAACCCGCACTGGGATCCCAAACTACGCCCAATGACAGGTTTAGATAAACCGGTTGCTGCATTTTTAGATCGTCATACCGAAGTGCATAACTTTATTTATCAGACCCGCAGCTATTTGGAACAATGGCTGCCAATGCTGGAAACCAACAACCGCAGCTATCTCACGGTAGCCATCGGCTGTACCGGCGGCAAACATCGTTCTGTTTATGTGGCTGAACAGCTTGCAGACTATTTCCGTTCACGCGGGAAAAACGTGCAATCTCGTCACCGTACGCTAGAAAAACGTAAATAGGCACCGTTGAATGACCGTTAAGCAAACCGTGGAAATCAAAAATCGTCTGGGCATGCATGCTCGCCCAGCGATGAAATTGTTTGAACTGGTTCAAGGCTTTGATGCTGAAGTATTGCTACGTAATGAAAGCGGCGTTGAAGCCGAAGCCAGCAGCGTTATCGCACTTCTGATGTTAGATTCCGCTCAAGGCGGTCATATTGAGGTTCAGGCCGAAGGGCCGGATGAAGATAAAGCGTTAGAAGCCGTGATTTCGCTGTTTGAAGCTGGGTTTGATGAAGACTAGTTGATTCTCGATTTTCATTACTAAGAACCCCGATTTTCGGGGTTTTTTCGTTATAAAAGCATCATTATCTCCCTGCCCCTAACAAAAAATATTTTACCCGCAATTATAAAAAAGCGTTGATTAATATAATCATTAAACAAAGATTAACTTTGAATTAATTAACATGATATTTATTTCATGATAAATAAAAAATGATAATGAATAGGAATATTCCTTTTTTTTGGAAAATGGAAAAACCTATGAAATGGAAACCAAAAGTTTTTAGCTTGCTGACATCTATTATAATATCGAATGCTAATGCGGGTATTATGCGTGAAGATGTATCGGTTCAAGACTATCGAGATTTTGCAGAAAACTTAGGAAAATATACACCCGGCGCTGAAAATGTTGAGGTATTTAAAACAGACGGGACCTCCGCCGGAATATTAGATTTTCCCATTCCTGATTTTGGCGCATCGGATGATAGCGCAGTCGCTACGCTTGTTGCCCCCTCCTATATTGTGAGTGTGGCACATAATACCGGGTATGGTGGTGTGAAGTTTGGTAACGGTGCTAAATACAGCGTCAGTTATAAAATCATTAACCGTAATGTGGATCCTGCTCCTGGTAAAGACTTCCATATCCCCCGGTTAAATAAAGTCGTTACCGATATTGCCCCCGCCGACATGGTTATACCTGACGATGCGCGTCACGATAAAGTACGCTATAAATATTTCGCACGCGTGGGCTCAGGATCTCAATATCAAGTATCTCCCACAACGCATAAGCCGGTATATATAGCCGGTGCCTACAAATGGAAAAGCGGCGGAACAATTGTTAATCCCACGTTTGAAAACTGGCGCTTACGCTGGACCGATTACGGTCCACCGGATACCCGAGCTCAACCTTTTAGCTCCGCAGGTCAAGGCGGTGATAGCGGTAGCCCATTGTTCGTTTATGACAGTCTTGAGAAAAAATGGAAGCTTTATGGTGTCACAACTAGCATTGCAACCTATGGCACCTACGATACCACAACTTATGTATTAGATCTTCAGACGGCATTTATCAACCAAATCATCGCTGGCAACACCGATCCCGATGTAACCGACGTCGCGAGCAACGGTGATATCCACTGGACTAAAGATGCCATAACCCAAGGTGACAGCAGTTGGGGATGGCACGGTATTGCCGATAAAGCCCTTCCCTCCAGTGCCACCTATGCCGAGTTGGATACGACCAAAGATCTGCGCTTCAACGGCGATGGAGGTCTAATTGTATTAGATAGCTCAGTGAATCATGGCGCCGCGAAGCTGCAATTTTCGAGCGACTATCGGGTGATTTCGGCCGAAGGCGCAAATGCCACTTGGGTCGGCGGCGGTATCGAAGTGGACGCGGATAAAACCGTCGATTGGGAAGTTAACGGGCTCGCCGGTGACACACTGCATAAAATTGGCGAAGGTACGCTATACGTTAACGCCACCGGTGTAAACGGCGGCGGGCTTAGAGCCGGCGATGGCACCGTGGTATTGGCGCAGCAGCCCGATCAAGACGGCAAACGGTCAGCATTTTCTACCGTGACGCTCGTCAGTGGCCGAGCGACCGTAAAACTCGGGGGTGAAGATCAAATCAGCGGCGAGAATATTCAATTCGGCTCTCGCGGCGGGATCCTCGATCTCAACGGCTACGATATGAGCTTCAGCACCATTAACCATAACGATTCCGGTGCTCGGATCATCAATGGTAATGCAGATACGCCTTCCACGGTGACGCTCGACAATACCAACGCTCAAGCCTTCATTGGTCATTTCGGTTCATCCGATACGGCCAATTCACTCAATGTCAATTACGCACCGGTGGGGGATCAGCAATGGACTCTTGGCGGCGGGGCTGACATTAATGAGCTAACCCTCAATGGCGGCGTATTTGCGATGAGTGGTCGGGCAACACCGCATGCAGGGGGTACAATATTTACGGATGACTGGATTAGTGAGGCCTATCACGCCAACCATATTCAGGTGGAAAATGGCTCACAGCTGCATTTGTATGAGCATGCAGCGCTGTATGGTGATGTTTCGATTGCCGATCATGCCACCATGGTCATGACCGGAAAATCCCGTTTCACCGGCAATCTTGAGATTGGCGATGAAGCATCACTTATCGTTGATACCAGCCAAACCAACCTCGCCAGTACCGATGGCAACACGGATTCTTGGTTAGCATCAAACGTATCGGGTACCGGCAATGTCGATAAATATGGCAGCGGAACATTGCACTGGATCGGTGATAACACCTATACGGGTCTTACCACGATTTATGGCGGTGTATTAGATCTTACCGGCTCCCTCGCTTCAAATCTTCAAATGATGAGTGGAACTGAACTAGCAGGCAATTTAAGCGTGCAAAGCTTAACGCTGGAAGATGGCGTTACCCTGCGCCCATACGCTGCCCCCGACTCGAATTTACTCACTGAAAGCACGTTCACTCCCCAGTCAATGACGGTTCAAAATAACTTCACTACTGGGGCAGGCACACAGCTTTATCTGCGGAGCCATATGGATGAAGCCCAACCAGACTCAGATCGCCTTTTGATTAATGGCGACGTTGATTCCTCGGCGGGTACCACCTTTATCAATATCGATCTTTCTGGTGAAGGTTATCTCACCGACACAAATAACAGTGGCATTGCGGGCCCGACAGAAGGGGTTTCACTGGTACAAGTTGGAGGTCTCTCAACCAAAGATAGCTTCCAATTGGCGGATGGTTATGTTGCCAATGGTCCATGGCAATATTCACTCTACGCCTTTGCGCCGGGTAAAAGCTCTGGTGACGAACGACTCATCAGCGGTAGCGGCAATCAATACTGGGATTATCGGTTAGAAACTCGTTACCTTTCCGAAGGTGATGAACCGCAACCTGACGATGGCGGCAGCACGCCTCCACCTGATGACGGCGGCAGCACCCCTCCACCGGACGACGGCGGCAGCACACCTCCACCTGATGACGGCGGCAGCACGCCTCCTCCTGACGACGGCGGCAGCACCCCTCCACCGGACGACGGCGGCAGCACACCTCCACCTGATGACGGCGGCAGCACGCCTCCTCCTGACGACGGCGGTAGCACACCTCCACCTGACGACGGCGGTAGCACACCTCCACCTGACGACGGCGGTAGCACACCTCCACCTGACGACGGCGGCAAAACACCTCCACCGGATGACGGCGGCAGCACCCCTCCCCCTGACGACGGCGGCAAAACGCCTCCACCGGATGACGGCGGTAGCACTCCTCCACCGGACGACGGTGGCAGCACACCTCCACCGGACGACGGCGGTAGCACACCTCCACCTGACGACGGCGGTAGCACACCTCCACCTGACGACGGCGGCAGCACCCCTCCCCCTGACGACGGCGGCAAAACGCCTCCACCGGATGACGGCGGCAGCACCCCTCCCCCTGACGACGGCGGCAAAACACCTCCACCGGATGACGGCGGCAGCACCCCTCCCCCTGACGACGGCGGCAAAACACCTCCACCGGATGACGGCGGTAGCACACCTCCACCTGACGACGGCGGTAGCACACCTCCACCGGATGACGGCGGCAGCACCCCTCCACCTGACGACGGCGGCAAAACGCCTCCACCGGATGACGGCGGCAGCACCCCTCCACCGGATGACGGCGGCGGCACACCGCCAAAACCTCGTCGCATTGCCGTGGTTCCGCAGGTGCCATCTTATTTGTCTCTGCCTTCAGCACTATTAAGCTATAACAGCAGGGTCAATCAAATGTTCCGTAATCTTGCACAATCACCTGATTCAAGTGGAAAAGTGGTTGATAGTTATCCTGTTTGGTTGCAGTACATCAACGGGGAGGATAAATATCACACCGCCATGGGCTTCCTCGACTATGGTTATGATTACACTCAAAAAGAGCAAGGTTGGTTGTTAGGTGGCCGGGTGTTACAGCTGGGTGACGAGCGTCAATACCTAACGTGGAACGTGGGCTTTGCTAACTCAACCCTGAAAATCACCCCCGATGCGAAGGATGGGAACAGCGAATCACACTACAACGCCTATGGTCTGACATCGTTGCTAACCCTTCGCCATCAGAGCGGTTTAACTCTCGACGTGGGAGCCGATGCCACCAAATATGACGGGCATGTCACCACGGATACCCGTCGTGGTCACGTTGCCGATATCAAGGCCTATTCTTACAGCGGTAATGCCGAAGTGAGCTACCCGTTTGAGTTAGGTAACCATGAAATAGCGCCAGTTTTGGGTGGTGGTATACAAGTGTTGAAAGTGGATGATTTTACCGATGCGGATGATATACACGTCCACTACGGTACTATCACTCGCCCTACAGGCCAGTTGGGCGTCCGCTATAACTACAAGCTTCGTGATACTCCGTTAGGTAATTTTGTTTTCTATACCAACAGCTACCTCACCAAAGACTTCAGCAATACACCTGATGTCTGGATCGGCAGCACCCGAACTAATGGAGCCTCCTCAACGTTTGATATGGGGAAAGTCGGTAGCTCAGCCACGGTAGATGTGGGCATTATCAATGAAATCACCCCAATGTTTGCAATCAATACCGGTGTTCAATATCAACAACGGCTCAGCAATGATGATGAAGGGATTAACTCTTGGCAGGCGAATGTAGGTATTAAAGTGACATTCTAAAACTGAGTGAAATCTCAACGCACTCTCTAAAAGCCAGCCACTACCGTGACTGGCTTTTTCATTCAAGGTACGGGCCCAAATTAACTACGGCTCAAACAATCCATCGCAATATCCCTAAACTGCTCAAAATCAGTACTCGCCAATAGTCGCCCTACGGCACGCTCTCGCATAAAGGTCACGAATAAATCGTAAATAGCCATCGCCTCTTCATAATCCTTCTTGCTAATGGCGAGCAGAAAAATCACGTGCGCCGTTTCATTCTCGCCCCAACGCACGCCTTGCGGAGCAAGCACGGTATAAATCACCGTTTTCTTGGCCAGTAATCCTAAGGAATGGGGTAGCGCAATGCCCTCGCCCAGCATAGTGGATACGATGCTTTCACGCTCAACCAGCGAAGGATGAAAATCTGCGTCGACGTACCCTTCCTGCTGGATTTGATGGCAAATGCGGGCAAATAAATCCGCCTGCGAAACTGGCTCGTTCAAAATGCAGAAATGGCCCGCATCGAAAAACTTTTCCAACATATAAGGCTTAGTTCGATCGACTAAGACCAGCTTAGCTAACTGCTCTAACTGAAAACTAGTTGGGAAAGGCGCTACGGTGACAACCGGTTTATTCTTCTCAGGCACCTTCGCCATGGAGATAACAAAGTCTTCTTCGATGTGATCGAGCTTTTCATACTCTCTTAGCGAATCAACCTGATTGACGATCAGCTGTGGAAACTCACGTTTCAGCTTAGTTTCCAGCAAGCGCAGCGTAGACATACCGGAATCACAGACCAGCAGCGCCTGCGGATGACGCTCGTAGCCAATGTCATAATGGCGCTCCAATCCCACGCCGATGTGCAAAACCAGATAGCCAATTTCATTATCGGTAATGGTGTAGGGCATATTTTTGCCCCAACTCGACACCGCGGCCAGCGTCACATCATACGCTAATGGATAATGCTGTTTGATATGCTCAAGCAGAGGGTTAGGGATATTTATCTGGTACTTAGCGCGAGTCATCATCGTCGCAATATGCGACAGTAAATCGCTGCTCAGTTGCTCATCGCCGCGTAAATCGTAGTTATAATGCTCGTTGATAAAACCAAGAATATGATTCACCAGCGCATGGTTTTCATCGCCGTCGATATTTTGCAGGCTGCTGGCATCCGTGATGCGGCGGGCAGCAATTTGCACGCTCAGATAGGCCACTTCGGTTTCAGGAATACCACAGCCAAATCGCTCTTCCAGATAACGAGCAACATCACGCGCGGCCTGAGTAAACACCGGTTCGACGTCGCTAACATCCAATGCATCTAACAGAAAACCGGTGCGAATGCGGTGCAAAATAATGCCGCAATAAATCAGTAGCTGCTGCTCAGCCTCATCCGTTAAACGGATGTGATACTGCTGCATGGTGAGGTGTAGTTGTTCGCGCAGTTGGGCAATATCGATTTCAGGTAATACTTTGCCTCGCAGCTCGCCAAACAGCGGGTCGCCCGCAGGATACTGAAACAGCAGGTTTGCCAAACAGGCGCGCACCGCATTCTCACGGCCAAACAGCTTCATACCATAGTGCGGCTTACTTTCTATCGTTAATCCGTACTTCCCCACCATGTCACGCACATCGGCCATATCACTTTGCAATGATGCTCGACTAACAAACCAGCTGTCCGCCACATCATCGAGTTTGATTGGCTCACCCTGCGCCAAAAAACGCAGCAATAGATGAGTGACACGATCTTTTGCCGAGCGCGGTACGCTTCGCGTCGCTCGGCTTTGCTGCTGTAGCAGCGAAAAACGGTCGGCATCATGCACATCTAACCGGTAGCCGCTGCCCCGTAAATGCACAAACTCGGCACCATATTGGCTCAGGATATCGTTCAACGCGGTGACGTCGGTTCGCACGGTTCGAGTTGAGACAGCAAAACGCCGCGCTAGCTCCTCTTGAGGCAACGTTTCCTCAAGAAGCGCATCAAACACCTGATTTAAACGAGGATAAGGAAATGAGATCATGCTAATACCGCTGCTAACTTACTGATGGACGCAACCCTGCGCAAAAAAATCATAGAGAAAACCAAATATGCAGAGGCAATTTATGGACCAACTTTACACTGATGTATCAAATCATACGGTGAATGGTTGCATTGGAATTATATCGTTCACTAGCAGATGCAGACAGGCAAGTAATGTGATCTAACGGGCAGAATTCGGAATTACTTCGCGGCGAGAAAAAAGAGAATGGCTGAAAACAACCTTAAAATTTACCTCACCCTATCCCTGCTCAAAAGAGGGAATCATTCATAGTCGTTCAATGGTGCGCGATCGGCTCTTCCTTCTACCAACAAGGGCGACTGGGAGAAGCTATCTCTCCCAGCCCAAAAAGACTAGCCCACCAGCTTCTTCACCATCCCCAGCAACCGCGCAACATCTTCCGGACGCGTATTCCCCGAGGCTTTATCAATGATCGAACTGTAGATATGCGGGATCACTTTCTCTACGCCAGCATCCAGCGCAATTTTCAGGATCGCTTCAAAGTTATCCAGATCGATCCCGCCCGTCGGCTCTAGCCAGAAGTTCTGTTTCGCACAGGCCTTAGCCACATACTCAAACTCTTCACGGCATTTCAACCCGCCCATTGGGAAGTATTTCACCGAGCTGCCGCCCATATCTTGTAATAACGCAATCGCGGACTCGACAGGCACAATAGCATCAGGCCCTTGACAACTCAGCGGGCCGGTCGAGATTTTCACCTGCCCAACCGTGCCGGTAGGCGACACTAAACCATTCACCACCGATGCATTCTGCCCAAGCATTCCACGGCTGGTGCCCACGCCGGTAAATACCTGATTCACATGCTGTGGCTGCACTTGCGCTGAAATCTGCGACACCATCAGCGATTGGTTAGGATCACCAGCGCCCAGCCCCACGGAAAGCGCATTATTAATCAGCGCTGAGTATTCCTTCATATCCGCAACGGCAGAAGAAACATCGGGATAATCTTTCGATAACACCCCAACCAGCACATAGCCTTCGGCCGCTTCATAAATTTCTCGGGCGTTCTCTTTGGAACCCGCCAACACGTTCAGGCAAACACGATTTTTATAAAATTTAGGTGTCAGTTGCATCAGTTAACTCCCTTAATTAGAACAATGCTTTAATACACTGGTAAACGGTATGCAGCTGCTCGGCGCTAACGCTACGCACATCCACTTCGATTTTTCCTTCGTTAGCCTTATAGCCACGGAAATAAATCGCGGGATCGCCGTTCTTCAAACGGTCAACGATCTCCTGCGTGCTGATCCCCAGCGCCGCATGATCGAACGCGATTTCAGTACGAGCGATATCGCGGCCGGCGCTGTCCCAAACGACTTTGGCCTGTACGCCGTTAAGTGAGTTCAGGTTCTCGATAAACGCCGTCATTTTTTCGACCATCTGCTGGCCGCTCTCTTTTTCAAGCGTCATATAGCTGGCGATGGCCTGAGTGAGGCCAAGAATGCCCTCTTTGCCCACTTTCATCGCACGCCCAATCCCATTGGACTGCAGCTTCACCCACTCAACATACTGCTGCTTACCAATCACCAAACCACTGGTTGGGCCTTCAATCGCTTTAGCGCCGCTATAAATCACCAGATCGGCCCCCATGTGGTAATAGCACTGCAAGTCCTCTTCCGCCGCCGCATCAACAATAAGCGGCAATTGGTGAGCTTTCGCGACTTCAGCTGCCTGTGCCACATTCAGCATGCTTTTCTGCACACAGTGATGAGATTTGATATACAGAATAGCGGCCGTATTTGGCGTAATCGCCGCAGCCAGCTGTGCTGGAGAGCATTCATTGGCATATCCCGCCTCGCGCAGCGTACCACCGCCCAATTGCACCATGGTGCCCACCGGCGCACCAAAGTTCACGTTATGGCCTTTTGGCACCACGATCTCGCTGGGTACATCATGCGGATGCGCATGCAGGTTTTCCAAACGGTACAGATTATCTTTAACGATTACCGCAGCCACCGACTGAGCGATCCCCGCAGAAGCGCAAGACACCACCACCGCATCTTCCACGCCAAGCAAATCAGCAATATAGCGGCCGGTTTTATTCACCAAATCTTTGACTTCAAAATAGTGATTCAGGCCAAAATTGACGGCTTCGACCACGTCTTCGCGCGGCGTCGACACGCCCAAAATGGTCATACGGCCTGAAGTATTGATCACCGTTTTCAGGTTATATTTCTGGTAGATAGACTGATTAGAAGACATTTCTGGATTCTCCATCCTGAGTAAGCATTGGCTGCCCTGCCACAACGGCGGCCAGCGGCAGGATTAGGGTTTGCCCGCTCCTGCTTTGTTGTTCTGAGTCTGCAAAAACCTGCGCCTGTTCAACCACATCAAAAATCGTAAAGTCAGCGTCGCAGCCCACGGCTAAGCGGCCTTTATTTGGCAAACGCAGCGCCTGTGCGGCATTTTTGGTGACGCAGTTAATGATGTGTGGCAACGAGAGTCCCACCAGCAGGAATTTAGACATAACGTAGGCCAGGCTATAAACTGGCCCCTTAATACGATTTTTACAGTAGATATCAGAGCTAATGGTGTGCGGGTAAATCCCCTGCGCGATAGCCACTTCAGCCACATCAAAACTAAAGCTGGCGCTACCGTGCCCAACATCGAGTAAAACACCGCGATCCAACGCGCGCTTCACCGCGCTGCGTAACTCCCCTTCAGGGGTCAAAATGCGGTTCGGTTTGCCGTTATAGCAGTGGGTAATGATGTCACCCTGAGTGAGTAAATCGGCAATATCATCGAGGTTGGGTGGATTGTTACCAATGTGCACCATCAGCGGTAAACCGCCGTTATTGGCCTGAATTTCTTTGGCTCGAACCAGTGGTTGGATCCCATTTTGCTGCACTACGCTGCTGCTCATTCGCGCCTTAATACCGACCACAAAGCCTTGATGCGCCCGAATTGCCTTATGCGCCAGCGCATCATCAATATCATTCATATCTCCCAGCTCATTTTGGCGCAGCAGGCCAATGCGGGAGATATTGAGAAAGGCAAACACGTTGGTTTTAGCACTACGGGTTAGGCGATAAAACTCATCGATGTCATCAGCGCCGGTGCTTCCCGCATCAACAACGGAGGTCACGCCGCTGGAAACACCCACCAGATCGGGTTCGTCGTTATAAATGGGAGAGGAGGGATAACAATGGGTATGGGAATCAATCCAGCCTGCACTGAGGAAATATCGGCCTTGCAGATCGAGTGTTCTCGCTGCCGTCGCGTTATGTTCCAGTGAGCCTAGCGCCGCGATTTTTCCCTCTTTGACAGCAATATCCATCACGCTGCCGTCAGCACATTTTCCCTGTTTAATGATTAAATCGTACATCGCACACCTTCTTACTTCTTAGTTCAGGTGAAGAGTGTCCCGCGCCATGGCGCGGGCATTGAGGAGATTTAAATAGTTAAATCGCGACTGGGAAAATTGAGCCAAAAATCATGGCACCCAGAATTGCACCACCGGTGATCGGTTTCTGCCAGAGATAGAACAGCAGAGCGCCAATCAGTGAGCCGATACCGATAGGAATGGACGCGGTAATCGCAGACAGAATAATCAACGGCCCCAAAAAGCGACCGGAAGCATTCCCCGCGCCCATCATGACGTCAGCACCGTAGGTGGAGTTGCTCTGATTGATGGTAAATTTTCGTGCCAAAATAATCAGGTAGCCAATCGCTAAACCAATGGCCAAGCCAGTTGCCAGCGAAGCACCAAAGTTCTCTACCGGATAAGCAAAGCCGGCCCCGAGTAGCAATGCAGGAACCCCCAAACCAACGCCGGTTTGGATAGCGCCGCCGATATCCAGAATCCCCACCAGAGAACCTTCGATAATACGGGCAAACAGGAAGCTCGCCCCGAATGCCGCGACCGCACCGTAAGAACCCGTATCGATACCCGCTCGCAGCATAGAAACAAACGCCACTTCGTTAAATGCGCCGATGCCATACAGGTAGTACATATGTGTCCCGGCGAACACACCGGCAGAGAGCAAGCCAACAAAGATCGGGAATGACCAGTCGGCGTACCAGAAGTTATTCTTTAATTTCTCGTCCATTATCTGTACTCCGCCTGATTATTTGCCGCTAAGGGTGTTGTGGATTTGGTCTAACCAGAACGGCACACCAAGATGGAAGGACTCCAGCATTTTCATGTCGAAGCCACGGAAGAACCCGCTCAGCACGAACAGCAGCACGATAACCGCCATCATGATCTTAGTGACCTTGTTCCAACCGCTCTCTTCCACGCCTTTACCAATCAGGATGCCCAATACCAAACCTGGTACGGCGTTCCCCATGATAAGCTGCGCCAAACCACCGAAAATCGTGGCCCAGAAGCCAGAGCGACGTCCTGCATCAATGGCGGCTAACCAGAAAATTACTGGCATCACGGTATTCACCAGCAGATTCGCCGCAGGCACCAACACTTTAACGGCGGTAATTTGCAGCGCGGCAGGTACCGCTGAAGCCGTTGAGTTCAGGAAGGCAACCACAATCACACCGATGATGCCGCAGGCAATCGCCATCTTTTTAGGGTCATGCATGGTGGTGGCTAAGTCGCGGTTTTTCATCAGCAATACGGCAGCACCCCAGTTAGGGATGATGCGGTGATCGACGTCCTGCGTGAATGCACCGGCGGCAACGGAAGATGCCCAGGCGTTAAAGAAGAAGCCCAAGCCAAAAGAGAAATGCGAAGCCGGATCGCCCTCGCAGGAGTTCAACTCACCTAACGTACGGAACGCCCCCATACCCTGAACCGTGGGTGCATGAAACATTCGCGCAGCCCCTGCGCCAACCCCCACGCCAACCAATCCGCCGATAATAATCGACTTCAGGAGGATAATTAGAAACATCAGCATATTCCTTATAATGTTATATACCCTTCACCTTTCAAACTGCCGCTTTTGGCATGTATGCTGAAAAGGATGGAGTACAGGAGAACATTAAATAATTAATATTCTCCTATTGTGATAATACACTGGAGTGGTTATACCCCTATTATATTTGGCACGGGGCCAAGTATTTAGGGCATTAATTTAAAATCAATTTTATCGGTATCGACCGTCGTCATATTCACCGTAACGTCGATGGTTACAGAATAGAGGTATTTCTTTCTTGGCAAGAAAAAGAAAAGAAACTTTTCGGTCGTTATTTTCTCTTCTGCCTTTATAACTTTAATATCGACTGGTTCAATTCTCAGGAATACTTTTTTGGACTCCCGCAGTAATGCACCCTGAACGCTACTTAAAGCGGCGGCAAAAGCTTTTTGCTTAGTATCACTTTTACCACTGACGGTTACCGTCGTCGTGATATTTTCTTTCATAGATTAGCAACCGTACTTTTTGGCATACGCTTCAACTAATTTCTGACCTAGCTCTTCTTTATCCATAAAGCCAAAACCTAGCACGTTGTAGCCTTCATTAATTGCGGTTACACCTTCTTCAACTGAACGCATACCGTATTTTGCTTTATAGCCATGCTTAGTTTGAGCCGTAATTGCACCAGCGCCGCCGCTGCCGCAGAAAGAGATCCCCAGGTTCGCTTCTTCTTTCTTCATCACGTCGCCCAGCTTCATATCAGCCGCAACCCCTGGGATGACAACCGCAACACCGCCAGCAGCTTCGACACCCTGTCCAACTTTCTGACCTTTACCCAGACGATCACCAATTACCACCTTAATTGCAGTCATGATTATTCTCCCGTTACACAACTTAATTCGTTTTCTTTAGCCACTTCAAAGTGGACAGATAATAAATGCGCTTCTTCATAGGCCAGATTATTAAACCAGCTAACAACCTGCTCTGCTAAATTTAGCGATAAAGGTGAAATTTCATCGAAGAGAGAAATATCAACTTCAGGTAATGCTTCACCCGTATGAGAACGTAACACCATGGCTTTGACGTGCGAAAATAACATCTGCTTTTGCACATCATTAGGATAAATGCCTTTATCCGTAAGCAGGTCGACAACTTTTTCAAGCGTCGTATTCGTTTCTGATTCTACTATTTTCTCATCCACTGAGAGTTGTTGTTCTGCCACGCCTTCTCTCCCCTATTATTCATTTCAACCGGAGCATTATCTCTGTTGATGTTTGTACCCTACAGCGGATAAATAAAAGTGAGCAGAGGGTCTTTTTCCAATTCAAACTGGAAATTAATGCCAAAAACCATTTCCAGTTCAAATTTCGTTTAAAGTTCGACAGTGGAAAATATTTTATTCCCTGATTTATCAGGAAAAAACAGTTGAGAGGTTATAAACCCGGATAGATTTTGATACTATCAAAGAGTCGGATATAGACTGTCCGATTCGTGATACAGCTCACTTTTAAAAATCTGGCAAGCTATCTATTATCACGTTATAGAAATCTGAATAACTCTGAACCCTTGCGCTTACGGGCGCGAGGGTTTTCTTTTGACACAAGACAACAAGAACAGGAGAGCCTCCTGTCTACCTTACATGGAGAGAACTATGTCACGACCAGCCATTATTCTGAACGAACTCGATGCTGCCCGCTTAGACACGCTGCTCGAGCAGCCCGCTTTCGCCAGCCTGCCGGTCGCTGAAGCATTAAACAATGAGCTTGATCGCGCTGAAATGCTCAGCCCTGCAAACATGCCAGCTGACGTGGTGACCATGAACAGCCGGGTTAAATTCCGCGACCTCCCTTCCAAAGAAGAACACGTGCGCACGCTGGTTTATCCTGCCAGCCTGAAAGACAGCGCAACTCAGCTGTCGGTCATGGCACCTATCGGCGCAGCATTACTCGGCTTACGCGTGGGCGATGCTATTACATGGGAACTGCCGAACGGCCAGAAAACCCATATCGAAGTCTTGGAATTACAGTATCAGCCAGAAGCGGCCGGTGAATATCATCGTTAATCATCACCATCCGTAATCATATTTAACGGGTAAAATATCTCTCTCACCTCGCTGGGTTAGCGGTTGGCTTCAGGCAAACAGAAACGGCGGATGAAAATAGGGAAGCCACATCGAACTCGCTGGCTTCCTTTTCCTACAACATCAACTTGGGAAATTCATGAACAGACGTCGTTTTCTCCGCCTCAGCGCTGCCGTTCCTTTCATTGCCTCGGCCCTTATGGGCGTTAGCCACGCTAACGCAGCAAATGAAACCAAAGACTGGAACCATTATCGCGTCACAACACAGGTTGATATTCCAGCAACCAACGAAGCGGTGCAGCTGTGGCTGCCATTGCCCGCTACCCGCTTAGGCGACTATCAACGCGCTCAAACGCCACACTGGAAGGTGTCAGACGATGGCAAGGCCAAGCTGATGCTGATAAAGCCGTACAACAGCCTAGTACTGCATGTCACTTGGCCTACCACAGCCAACCAGCATAGCGTGACCATGACGCAAAGCGTGAGCACGCGTAACCGCCACATCGACCTTAAAACGCCACCGGCCAATCCCGTTAAGCTCACAGCAGAAGAAATGGCGCTCTATTTGCAGCCAACGCGCTATTTACCAACCGATGGCATCGTGGCTAAAACAGCCAATAAAATCATTCAAGGACGCGGCGACAACAACATCGATCGCGCCAAAATGATCTATGACTGGGTGGTGGCCAATACCCAACGAGATCCCAAAACGCTGGGCTGCGGCGACGGCAACGTTAAGCAAATGCTCGACAGCGGCAACCTGTCTGGCAAATGTGCCGACATCAATGCGCTGTTTGTGGCGCTAGCACGCTCGGTTGGGATTCCAGCTCGCGATGCCTACGGCGTGCGTTTGGGCAAGTCAGACATGGGCTTTAACAGCCTAGGCAAAGATGGCGACATCACCAAAGCTCAGCACTGCCGCGCCGAGTTTTATATGGAAGGTTATGGTTGGATCCCGGTCGATCCGGCGGATGTGCGTAAAGTGATGCTGGAAGAGCAAGCCGGTGGACTACCGTTTAGCGATCCAAAGGTACAAAAAGCCAACGACTGGATGTTTGGCGGTTGGGAGATGAACTGGATGGCCTATAACCATGCCCATGACCTCAAACTGCCAGGCACTCAAGATCAGGCGGCCTACCTGATGTATCCACAGGCGCAGGTCGGGGATAAAAAACTGGATAGTTTGAAACCAGACACATTTAAATACTCGATTAACAGCGTGAAACTTTAATCGTCGCGCAACGCCAATCCTCTCCTCACGCGAAGAGAGGGTTGGACGTTTACCAAATCAATCACCGCTTACCCGGCAACATGGCGCGCACCAAGTCCTTACGCAGCCAAATCGACATCACAATCACCGCCACAATATGCACGCAAACCAGCGCTGTGACCGCGTTCACTAACCAATAATGCCAATCATCAACCGGATAGAGATCGATGAAATCCGTATCTTGTGCCCAGCCGGTGAGGGCAACTAGCGGCAACAAGATCCAGAACAGCCAAATCCCAATAGCACCTAGCGGATTATGGTGTAGCTCGGATGGGGAAGTTCGCGTTTTCAACTCGCGAAAATGGTTCTTCAGAGATGAAGGCGTTGGAACAATCGCAGACAAACGCGCGGGGCCTTTAGCGAACGTCAGCCCCCACAGCAAGCGCAGGATCACCAGACCTGCCACGACAAGCCCAATTCCCTGATGCCAATCGCTGCCCGGCTTGGTGACATGCAGGCGGTTAAGCAAAAAGCCTAACGCGACGCCCCAATGCGTGACGCGCACTACACTGTCCCAACGCATCCCCCGCACCATAATTACTTATACTTCTTATGGTAAGCGTTTCGCGTATCTTTAAATTTCTCAGCGGCGGCTTTAGCCTGCTCAAACTGGCCAGCATCGGCAAGCTTCTCAGCATCGTTGATTTGACCGATGAGAATATCTAACCCATGGCGAAAATCAGTCATTTTCGCGCCATCAGCAGGCTCTTTTTCCAGCTTAGGCGGAGTGCCTTTTTGTGCCTCTTGAGCCCCTGCCTTCATGCCTTCCAGCGCTTTCTTAAACTCTTGCGGATTATCTGTCTTTAACGCGGTTTTATAGTTGCTGGCGATGGTATCCATGGCATCACCCACATCTTCTCCAGCTGCATAGGCTAAAGAACTCCCCATCAACATTGCCGCACTTGCCAATACCAGTAATGTTTTACGCATCTTATTTTATCCTTACGTATTGATAACATTTGCTCACGTTTATCAACATAGAGAGTAGGGGCGGGATGTGCAAGATATGAAAGAGGAATTTACGTTTATTGACGGGGTATCAACATCTCTGCGGATGACTGACCCCCTCCCAACCTCCCCCTTCGCAGGGGGAGGAGCCGATCGTGATTCTTACAGACTACACAGAACAGTCCCCTCCCCTGCAAAGGGGAGGGTTAGGGTGGGGTCTATTCCCCCGCGATCTTCATCGCTTCCAGCAGCGCCGAACCACACTGGATATTACTGCGCAGTTCGATGTCATCACCCATAGTGACCAGATTCGACCACATATCTTTCAGGTTACCGGCAATCGTCACTTCGCTAACTGGATACTGGATTTCACCATTCTCAACCCAGAAACCCGCCGCTCCGCGAGAATAATCACCGGTTACGCCGCTCACGCCTTGACCCATAAGCTCTGTCACTAAGAAGCCGGTGCCCATTTTCTTCAGCATATCCTCAAAGCCCAAACCTTGGCCCGCGATACGCCAGTTATGAATACCACCCGCGTGTCCGGTGCTTTGCATACCCAGCTTACGCGCTGAATAGCTGGTCATCAGCCAAGTCTGTAACACACCATTTTCGACAATGTTGCGTTCCACGGTGCGCACACCTTCGCTGTCAAACGGCGTTGAGGCCATTCCTTTCAGCAGATGCGGCTGTTCATTGATGGTCAGCCATTCAGGCAAAATCTGCTTACCAAGGCTATCGAGTAAGAAAGTTGATTTGCGATAAACGCTGCTGCCGCTAATCGCGCCCACGAGATGACCAAATAGCCCCGTAGCCACTTCCGCTGCAAACATGATCGGCGCTTCCATAGTCGGCAGGCGACGCGGCGCTAAACGTGAAAGCGTACGGCGAGCGCACTCCTCTCCAACCCATTCCGGCGTTTTCAGCTCGTTGATATCACGCGCAATGGTGTATGCATAATCGCGTTCCATATCACCTTCATGCTCGGCAATTACGCAACTAGAAAGCGAATGACGGCTGGAGCTATAGCTTTGCAGCATACCGTGGCTGTTACCAAAAACTTTGATGCCATAGTGGCTGTTAAAGCTGCCGCCTTCGGTATTCGTAATACGCGGGTCAAACTGCAAAGAAGCTTGCTCAGCACGTGCTGCTAATTCAATACCGCGCTCCGCATCCAGCTCTGCTGGGTGGAACAGATCAAGATCCGGCGCATCAAACGCCAGCAGCTCTTTATCTGCTGGGCCAGCAAACGGATCGGGAGAGGTGTAACGTGCAATATCCAGCGCGGCCTGCACGGTGCGCGCAATCGCATCAGGGCTCAGGTCGGTCGACGACGCGCTACCTTTACGCTGCTGGTGATAAACGGTGATGCCTAAAGCACCATCGCTGTTAAATTCAACATTTTCAACTTCGCCAAAACGGGTGCTAATACTGATACCGGTGGTTTTGGTGACGGCCACTTCGGCGGCATCGGCGCCGACTTTAGCCAGTTCCAACGCCTGTGCAACCGCGTTTTCCAGCGTCTTGCGTTGTTCTGCAACCTGAGTGATTACTTTCATCAATCTGCCATAATTATCAGAAATGGATTAAACCACCGGCGCAATCATCGCCGTAGGCCGTTATGATAGGCACCTTAACGTGCCTGTTTCTAAAGCTTAGCTAGTTCTGAGTTTATCAGGAACTGAGATCAATTTCGCACAATCGCTACAACCTGATAGGATTAGCGTCTTTTTTTAAGGAATCAGATATGCAGAAGCATCCAGACGAAGACTGGTTAGACGAAGTACCCGAAAACGACATTGATAAAGACGAAGACGACGAGATCATCTGGGTCAGCAAAAGCGAGATCAAACGCGATGCGGAAGCCTTGAAAGATCTTGGCGCAGAGCTGGTTGATCTCGGCAAAAACGCGCTGGATAAAATTCCGTTGGACGTCGATCTGCGTGCTGCCATTGAACTGGCGCAGCGCATTAAAAAAGAAGGCCGCCGCCGCCAGCTACAGCTGATTGGTAAAATGCTGCGTCAACGCGACCCAGAGCCAATCCAAACTGCGCTAGATAAACTCAACAACCGCCACAACCAGCAGGTCGCTCTGTTCCATAAACTGGAACAAATTCGTGACCGTTTGATTGATGAAGGCGATGACGTGATTGCGGTTGTCTTGGATCTCTATCCACAAGCCGATCGTCAGCAGCTACGTTCGCTGATCCGCAATGCGAAGAAAGAGAAAGCGACTAATAAGCCGCCTAAGTCAGCCCGCCAGATTTTCCAATATCTGCGCGAACTGTCTGAAGAAAGCGAGTAATGGCGCCCCTGCCAGTGCATCTTTCAGCTCAGCGGATTACCGCTTGAAGGGTGCACTGTTGCAGACGTCGTTATACGTGCGCCCTAAAGGGCTTTTTCTGCCGTATTAAAACGTAACGCCCCTTCCAGCTCCTCTTCGGCTTCTTCAAAAAGCAGAACCAGCGCGGCAAAGCGACGTTTTTTATGGCCGTTAAAATTCACGAACTCAATTTCTACCGGTAATTTGATGCCCGCCGTCACCACATCCCAGAGCGCATCAAGGTTGTTGCCAAACTCACTATCAAGAGAAAATGCTTGGCTAAACTGATGGTAAAATGCCGGAAGATCGGCAATATGATTAAAATCGAACTTAACTTTATTCATGCTGATCACTCCATTTTAGTAAAGTTGCGATAGTGATCTCGCGTTACGTAAATCAGCCCATCATTAGAGTAGATCAACCGATCGGCCTGCCGACGCCCACAACGGTAATTAATATCAGCTTCTCGCCACACCCGCTTAGCTTTTTGGGGTAGGCGTTTTTCACGATTCGAAAAACGATCGCCGCCAATCGCTTTGCCAGGGAGCACACTACATAAATTCCCCGCGCTAGGCTCCCACCCTTCCGCTCTGGCCTGTTTTTTCGTGATGTAAAAACTAGGCAATCGTTGATGTTCGCGTAAGTAGCTGATAACACGATCCTGTTTGGTGAGCTGCTCAATATCTTCTGACGTCGAGGCTGATTGCCCTTCATTACTGCTACTGCTGCTGGCAGCCTGACTATTAAGAAATGCCACCCCGCTCAATGCCAGAATAATCAGTAATCCTGTCCACAAACGCTTTGCCATACATCCTCACCCAACCATTACATAAAAGATCTAACTAAAAATAATTGCGAAAAATGAAGCACAGATGAAACCCACATTTTTATTTTAGGCCGCTTGATCCACGTGATTACGCAGAACTGAAAAATCAGCCTCGTACTTATCATAATCGCAGAATAGGGAAACACCAGTAGGTATGGACTGAACAAATAGGAAAATAGCGTAGAGTTTGTCTTATAAGGGCGAAATACGTAAACACACGCAGTTCGCCCGTTAGGATTTAGAGGTTACCGAGGTGCAACGTTTTCACTTCCATAAACTCTTCCAGACCCAGCGTGGAGCCTTCACGGCCCAGTCCAGACTCTTTCACCCCGCCAAATGGCGCGAGCTCCGTTGAGACCGAGCATTCATTAATGCCGATCATCCCGCTTTCCAATAATTCGGATACGCGGAACACGCGCGAAAGATTCTGAGTATAGAAATAGGCCGCTAAACCAAACGGCGTATCGTTGGCACGTTTGATCACTTCATCTTCAGTTTTGAAACGATAGCAGGCAGCAACAGGGCCGAAGGTCTCTTCCGATGCCATCAGCATGTCTTCGTTAGCTTCAGCAATCAGCGTTGGTTGGAAGAAATTGCCGCCCAGCGCATGGCGCTGACCACCTACAATCACTTTCCCGCCGTTTTCTAGGGCATCTTTGACGTGTTGTTCCACTTTATCCACGCCCTTCTCGCTGACCAGCGGGCCAACATTCACGCCATCATCCATGCCGTTGCCCACTCTCAGCTGACGTATTTCATCCGCCAAACGACTAATAAACGTATCGTAAATGCTGTCGTGCAGATAAATACGGTTGATGCATACGCACACTTGTCCCGCATTGCGGAATTTATTTGCCATCACGCCTTTAATTGCGGTATCTAAATCAGCGTCTTCAAAAACGATGAAAGGCGCATTGCCTCCCAACTCCATTGACACCTTTTTCATGGTTTCAGCGGCATTACGCACCAAGGTTTTACCTACGCCCGTTGAGCCGGTAAACGAAATTTTACGCACGTCTTTGCTGGCCATAATCACGTCGCTGATAGCCAGCGTATCCCCCGAAACTGCGTTCAACACGCCATCTGGAACACCGGCTTTCTGCGCCAGCGCCAGCAACGCAAAGGCACACAGCGGAGTTTCATTGGCGGGCTTAATCAAACCGGTACAGCCCGCAGCAAGCGCAGGGCCTAATTTGCGGGTTAACATCGCTAACGGGAAGTTCCACGGCGTAATCGCCGCCACTACCCCAACAGGTTCACGCGTCGCCCATATGCGCGAACCCGGTTTCACCGGTGGGATTATCTCACCGTTGGCACGCTTGGCTTCTTCAGCGAACCACTGAATAAAACTAGCGGCATAATCCACCTCACCCAACGCTTCTTTAAGCGGCTTACCCTGCTCTGCCACCATCAGTTCGGCCAAAAATGGCTTATTTTCAACGATCAGATGATACCAATTCTGTAGGATTTCAGAGCGTTGCTTGGCCGTCGTTTTACGCCATGCAGGTAATGCTTCGCTGGCTGCACGAATTGCGGCCTGAGTCTCTTTTTGTCCTGCATTGGCGACTTTAGCTACCACTTCACCTGTTGCAGGGTTAGTGACTTCATAGGTATTCGAGGCGTCCTGCCATTGACCAGCAACAAAGAAGCCGGTTTTAAAGAATTCATTTTTCTTAAGTTTTTCGTGTAATGGGTTCACTTCTGCCTCCAGAATCGCCGCGATGCTCACAAATGAGGTTCACTGTGAGTGGTAAAAAAAATGCACACCGAAGAGTATAGAGGAAGATTTTTGAGGTGGAGATAAGAAGTCGATGAATTTTAACCGGTGCTAGCGACATTCCTTATTTTAGTCAAGGAACGTTATTATTCGCCAAGCGTAAGAAATCTTAGCGCTTGGCATTAGATTTAAATCTTAGTGCGCAACTAAATCCTGCAATTTATTTTTAAACTCATAGACTTTTTTGTCTTGGTTTTTCTTACAGAATTCAACCATAGGCGGCACAGCAATAACGGCTGATTCACGCAAAGAAACAGAGTCACCGCCTTTATAGTCGGTGACATCATCAAGCATAAAGAAGGCAATCGGAGCCATAGCTTTAGGATTAAGGTCGAGAAATTCTTTGCAGCTCATATTCTTAGGTGTCATATCTACATTAGCAGCAAAAGTTGAGCTCAGGGGAATAAACAATGCAGCAGAGAGCGTGGCAATAAGAATTGATTTCTTCATAAAAACCTCAGTGAGTTAATGATGAGTTATTGATGAAAGAACAATACATTTTAAAATTATAAATTCAAATCAATAAAACAGTCTGTTTACATAAAGTTTATAAACCATTAATTAGATGTGGCATAAATAGATAAAAAAATATAATTTACAACTAATACTTTATGAGTTATCTGACGAGTGTAATCCACAACCTACGCCTTTCTAGCGCCCGCCCTATAGACGATATCACCTCAGACACCTATCATATTCACTGTAACGCCAAGACACTATAAAAAAACCTGATTTAAGTTAATGTATTTTCATTAACCTCTAATAAAAATAAATTCATCGTGACCAGTTGCCAAAACATGCGTATCACTACATTAGAACTGTACGCTAACGTATATGATAAACCTGTTAAATAACGCAAAGGTATTTTGTGAAGATTATATATATTTTTATTATCGGTATTATGTGCATACCCGCCCTACATTCAGACCATGAACATGGCATGCAAAAATCATCAATTACCTATTTAATTCATAAGGTTAACATAAAGGATACCACAAAGAGCATTATGAATAGCCCATTGTTAAATAATAGAAAATGCTTCACACTGACGTTGATATGTTCAACAAAACATATACACTAAAGATATTTCAACTCACGAAATAATTGCCTCTATACAAATCACCGCATAATTAAAGAAATGAAGTTTGAGCGCCATTAACATGAAGAAAACAAAACAAGATTGGCTATTACAGCTTCGCCGCTGTACATGCAAGGACACACTAGAAAAAGTTATTGAAGCTAATAATTATAAACTCAGAAAAAACGACCTTATCATTTTCTACTCTGCGGCCGATCATCGACTCGCTGAAATAACAATGAATAAACTCTACGACAAAATCCCTGCCTGTGTCTGGTCATTTGTAAGATAGCGGCTACCTGTATACATAAAACTTAAAGCAAAGGCAGCATCCTACACTTGTAGGAAAATGACTTCATTTCTCCCACCTCATCTAACATCGTTAAAAATATTACTCTCGAGGTTAAAACAAGAACACCTTCGTTGATAAAACTGAGAGCAATAATAATGTTTAATCATGTAACTAGAGTGAATCTAGCATCTAGCTTAAATATGACGTCAATCTTTTAGAGGTGATACATGAATAATAAACAAACGCTGAAATGCAATGATGGACTAGACGATGTTTACGCTTCCATTGAGTTAGCATCCTCATTACCAAAAACAAAATTCCCAGCTCAAGAACATGACCCTCGTAATATTTTTAACGCAGTGCGTGATGAATTAATGTTAGACGGCAACTCTCGTCAAAATTTGGCAACCTTTTGCCAAACCTGGGTTGATGAAGAGATTCGTGATCTGATGGATTTATCAATTGATAAAAACATGATTGATAAAGATGAATATCCACAGACTGCCGAAATTGAAACTCGCTGTGTTCACATGCTAGCCGATCTTTGGAACTCTCCAACACCTGAAACGACGCTAGGCTGCTCTACTATTGGCTCATCAGAAGCCGCCATGCTGGGTGGATTAGCGCTTAAGTGGCAGTGGCGCAAAAAGCGTGCGGCCTTAGGCCTATCGACTGATAAACCGAACCTAATCTGCGGCCCAGTACAGATTTGCTGGCATAAATTTGCCCGTTATTTTGATGTTGAACTGCGTGAAATCCCGCTGCAAGGCGACCGCCTCATTATGAGCCCAGAAGAAGTCCTGAAGCGCGTCGACGAAAATACGATCGGCGTAGTCCCCACGCTCGGCGTTACTTTCACGTGCCAATATGAACCGGTAAAACAGGTTCACGATGCCCTCGACCAGTTGCAGAAAGAAACGGGTCTAGATATCCCAATGCACATTGATGGCGCAAGTGGCGGTTTCTTAGCCCCATTCTGCGCACCCGATCTTGAATGGGATTTCCGCCTACCTCGCGTAAAATCCATTAATGCTTCCGGCCACAAATTCGGCCTTGCTCCGCTCGGGACTGGCTGGGTGATTTGGCGTGAAGCGGCTGACCTACCACAAGAACTTATTTTCAACGTTAATTATCTTGGCGGCGACATGCCAACCTTCGCGCTGAATTTCTCGCGCCCAGGCGGCCAAATTATTGCGCAGTATTACAACTTCTTGCGTTTAGGCCGCGAAGGCTATGCCAAAATTCACAATGCCTGTTATTCAACGGCCCAATACTTAGCCCAAGAAATTGAAAAACTGGGCCCATTCGAAATGATCTTTGATGGTGATTGCGAAAAAGGCATCCCTGCACTTGCTTGGAAGCTGAAAGACAACGCCTCAACAAATGGCTATACCTTGTACGATTTGGCTGACAGACTACGCAGCCGTGGTTGGCAGGTGCCAGCCTATTCCATGCCGGCTGAGCGTGAAGACCTCGTGGTTCAACGCATCCTCGTCCGACATGGCGTTAGCCGCGACCTCGGTAGCTTATTGATTGATGATATGAAACGGGCGCTTGATTATTTCGAAAAACACCCAGTGAGCCATGCTCTATCAGCAAAAGAAGCCGGTGGATTTAACCACGGTTAAATTTTATTAGTTTTTCCTATGATTATTTAATCAATAACTTTATTAGATTTATATAATCTAGGCCTCCCTATATTTAATAGACAACAGCTGCCCTTTCATAACTATATTCCGTAAGGAATAGAGAGGGTAATTGTTGTTTCAAGGAAATAACAATGGCGAATATAAAAGCCTCACCGGTGACAAACCAATTATCGTTATTAGGCTTCTTTGCTATAACGGCATCAATGGTTATGGCTGTATATGAATATCCCACTTTTGCAACTTCAGGATTTAGCTTAGTCTTCTTTCTGCTGCTCGGTGGTATTTTATGGTTTATTCCTGTAGGCCTGTGTGCCGCAGAAATGGCCACAGTTGAAGGCTGGGAAGAAGGCGGCGTTTTTACTTGGGTATCTAAGACTCTCGGCGAGCGATGGGGGTTTGCCGCAATCTCATTTGGGTATCTGCAAATTGCAGTAGGCTTTATCCCGATGCTATATTTTATTTTAGGTGCTTTATCTTTCATCCTAAAATGGCCAGCGCTCAATGAAGATCCGATAACAAAAACCATTGCTGGATTAATTATCCTCTGGGCATTAGCGATTACTCAGTTCAGCGGCACAAAATACACCGCTCGCATTGCAAAAATCGGTTTCTTTGCGGGTATTTTACTACCTGCACTCATTCTGGTTGTTTTGGCCATTAGCTATTTAGCAAGTGGTGCACCGTTACAGATTGAAATGAGCACAACGACCTTCTTCCCTGATTTCACACAAATCGGAACCTTGGTTGTATTTGTTGCCTTCATTCTGAGCTACATGGGCGTTGAAGCGTCAGCAACGCACGTCAACGAAATGAAAAACCCAGGTCGTGATTACCCTATTGCGATGATACTGCTGATGATTGCCGCTATTTGCTTAAGCTCAATCGGCGGACTTTCTGTTGCTTCCGTTATCCCACATAATGACATTAACCTATCTAGCGGTGTCGTCCAGACATTCAACGTGCTAATTTCCCATTACGGCCCCGGCTTCGAATGGGCGACTCGTATCATTGCTGCACTGCTGATGCTGGGTGTTTTAGCCGAAGTCGCGTCTTGGATCGTTGGGCCTTCACGCGGTATGTTTGTCACCGCACAAAAGGGCATACTTCCTAAAAGCTTTGCGAAAGTGAACAAGAACGGCGTACCTGTTGCATTAGTTATTTCTCAATTGGCTATTACGACCATTGCGTTAACTATTCTGACGAACACCGGTGGCGGCAGCAATATGTCGTTCCTAATCGCATTGTCATTAACAGTGGTTATATATCTCTGTAGCTATTTCATGTTGTTCTTGGGTTATATTCAATTAATCCGTAAACAGCCTGAGAAAAAGCGTGCTTTCCATATCCCTGGCGGCAAGAATTTCAAAATTCTGATTGCTGTTGTTGGGCTAGTAATTTCAATCCTTGCCTTCGTTGTTTCATTCTTCCCGCCAAGTTCATTACCAGGCGGTGAGGCAAATGATGTTTACGTTGAACTGTTGGTTGTTAGTTTCCTGATTGTATTGTCCATACCTTTCATCGTTTATGCATTGCATAGCAAGAAAGGGAAAACAACCAATGCGACCCTAGTACCTATCAAGTCTCACAACGCGCCAGAGGGGCATTTCTTCATGCATCCACGCGCACGTTCAACACATCATTTTGTTGTTGGCAGCGAAAAGAAAATTGATAGTAAATAGTTAGCATTTCTCCTCAGAAACAAAAGCCCCCTGAAACGCCTAATTATTCATTAGGCGTTTCTTACTCTTTAGAGACTAAAATATTTCACAGTAGGGTTAACTTTATGACCATGATTCTAAATAATGTACAAGATGCATTAGTGAACGCCTATTCCCAATTCTCACTGCTCGAGGGCGGGGAAAACGCAAACTATATTCCTTATTTAGCAAGCATCCCAAATAACGTCTCATCTATGGCTATTGTCACCGTTGATGGCGATATTCTGTCTCAGGGAGATTCTGACTTCCGCTTTGCTTTAGAATCTATTTCCAAAGTATGTTCGCTTGCCTTAGCACTCGAAGACGTAGGACCAGCAGAGGTGCAAAACAAAATTGGAGCCGATCCGACGGGGCTACCCTTTAATTCAGTGATTGCGTTGGAATTGCATAACGGAAAACCCTTATCGCCATTGGTTAACGCGGGTGCTATGTCTACCGTTAGCCTCCTTAAAGCAAACAGCAGCGAACATCGATGGGAGCGTATTCTCGATATTCAGCAACAGCTAGCCGGCGCGCCGATTTCATTGTGCGAAGAACTTAATCACTCAGAGCAAACCACTAACTTTCATAATAGAGCCATTGCATGGCTGCTTTATTCTGCCGATGCCATGTATTGTGATCCCATGGAGGCCTGTGATGTATATACCCGTCAGTGCTCAACACTAGTTAATACCGTTGAGCTTGCGACGATGGCGGCCACCTTTGCCGCTGGCGGTATAAATCCAATGACACAGAAAAAAGTATTAACCGCAGCGAATATTCCTTTCCTGCTCGCTGAAATGACCATGGAAGGAATGTATGGAAGCTCTGGCGATTGGGCTTATACCGTTGGCTTGCCTGCAAAAAGCGGCGTCGGTGGAGGGATTTTAACGGTAGTTCCGGGTGTGATGGGAATTGCGGCATTCTCTCCACCGCTGGATGCCATGGGTAACAGCGTGCGAGGCCAAAAAATGACAGCTGCCTTCACTCAGCAATTGGGTTATAACCTGTATAAAAATCGCTAAAATCCAACGCCGCTGTTTCGCTCGCTCAATAGATAAATCGGCTGAAACAGATGAAAGAACTTAATGGCTCCATCTTCTCTCTAAATTTTGACGATTTCGATGGAGCCATTTATTTTACATAAACATTATTCATGTCGGTGAAAAGCTATTAATCGCCTCTCTTAAACGATTTAGCTCAACCTCAAGCAGTTTCATTCCATGTTCAATGGCTGAATCATCAGTCTGAACCACTAAATAGTTCTCTAACTTTTCGGCTAGTTCCTGTAATTTCGCCGCACCAAGAATTTGGGCAGTGCCATTAATACGATGCATATGCATTTTGAATGCAGTCCAATCACCGGCCATTTTAGCCTCCTGCGCAGCAAGATAATCTTTATTATTTTCTTGCTGAGACTGTTCCAACATCTGCTGCATTAATTTTGGATCATTTAATGCCAGCGATCGTAGCGTCGCAATATCAATAATTTCGTCTAGCTGGTAAGTCATATTTATCGTTCCCACAGAGGCCAATGCAGAAGCCAATTGTTGTAAATTAATCGGTTTGAAAAGGCATGCGTTCATACCAATTGCTAGGCATCGATCTTTTTCCTGCGTTTGGGCATTTGCGGTTAAGCCCCAAATAACGATATCACTATTAAAACTTCGAATATGACGGGTCAAAGTCACCCCATCCATATTCGGCATATTGACATCCGTTATTACCAAGTCATAGCTATTTTCATTTATCAGTATCAGCGCGTCATTTCCATCACTCGCCTCATCGACTTTATATCCCAGCGTATCTAATTGACGACGCAGCAGCAGACGGTTAACCGGATGATCGTCAACGATCAATATTTTTAGTTTCTTGGCAGGATATACTGCGGGCTGCAGCTCAACCGAGCTAATCATCGCTTCATGAGATACCGCCGTGACCAGATCGATCGTCATCGTTGTCCCTTGTCCAACCTGACTCACCAGCCCCAGTTTTCCATTCATACGCGTCACTAATTCTCGGCAAATCAAAAGCCCTAACCCAGAGCCTGTCTGCCGTTTACCCGTTTCAGTTTGACTGTAGGGTTTAAAGAGCCGTTCCTGATCTTCTTGGCTAATGCCCGCCCCGGTGTCTGTCACTCGTAAAATCAGCTGGGTTTGGCCAGAACGCGTGGCGATGGACTCTGCACTGACCTCAACACCACCGTGTTCTGTGAATTTTATAGCATTGCTTAGCAGATTGGAGAGCAATTGCTTGGTTGCCTGAGGATCTAGACGTAAATATTCCCCTTTGACCAGTCGATTAACAAAGGTGAGTTTGAGCTGTTTCTGCTTGGCAAGACCTTCAAATCCTCTCATCACCGTCGTAATCAGCACATCGAGATTGACCCAATCTGGAGATAATTCAAAGCTCCCAGATTCGATTTTATTCATATCTAAAATGTCGCCGATCAATCCCAGCAATGACTGAGCCGTGGCGTAAGCCAGCGAAATAGACTCTTTATCTTCTTCAGGGCTTTGGTTATGTAGCGCCAGTAATTCAAGGAATCCCATTACCGCACTGACTGGCGTGCGAATCTCATGGCTCATGCTGGCTAAGAAGGTACTTTTCGCCTCATTAGCCTGGATCGCTTTGTCTTTTTCAGTTTGCAATGCACTGAGCAACTGTCGGGATTCCGTCACATCTTGCCACCCACAGATTAGCGTTGGCATAACGTTGTCAGACGGCATAACACAAAGCGTAATCCAATGAATAATATGGCGATCCTCTCGACCATTGTTCAGCATAATGCTGTGCTCAATAACCTTATCCGGGATCAGACCATGTTGAATGTCTCGGTTGAGAACCGAAAAAATATCAGACAGTGGGTTACGACTATCAAACAAAGATGTAGAGGTCACATTTTTCTGGTCAGTTGAAAAAAACGACATAAAAGCACTGTTATAGCTTTGAACTTCACCATCAAGAGAAATGGTATAAACCGGTATGGGGATCGAATTAGATAATGTTTTTCTAAAGCTGAGTTGATTCTCTAAATCCGCCTGAGATTGTTTTCTCATACGAACTTCCCGTGATAGGTATCCACCCCATAACAAGAAACTCAAAATAATAAAAATAGACAGTGTAATGACAATATAAAATTGCTTGTTATATAGATGCCAAGTGTCAATTTTTATATCTGGTAGCTTAACCCATTTTGAGGAAATAAATAATATCGATTTTGGCGGGATATTATCTAACGCTTTATTCAATATCTGCTTTAACTCTTGATCCCCACGCGGGATAGCAAAACTGACTAAAGCCGGCGCTTCATCCGCCATGATCTCATATTTGAGTTGATTTGGATAATAGTGGTCTATCATGTAACGAGCGGTTAGCTGCGTTGATATGACAGCATCAACTTTTCCCTCAGCCAAAAGATTGAGTCCAATGCTGGTATTTTCGACCTGCACAATCTTGATCCCTGGATATTTGGTAGGCAATTTTTCCGTAAGTATATGCATAGTAGTCACTGCTACTTTCATACCCGGCAACAGCTCAGCTTTGCTAGAAGAAGCTCTCACTACGATAGCAAAAGGCGTCGTAATAATGGGATGAGTAAATGAAATTAACTCCTCACGGCTAGGACTATATGTTGCCGTAGGGAGTATATTCCAATCACCGTTTAGCATTTTATCAACCATTTCGGTATTGGAATTAGCCGTCACCGTTTCAAACTCTAAGCCCGTCTGCAAATGAATAAGATTGAGGATATCGCCTGTCACACCTCTGATTTCATTATTCTCATCCAAGAGTGTAAACGGCGCATAATACGGATTAATTAATACTTTAAGTTTGGGATGTTTCTCTAACCAACGCTGTTCCTGAGGGGTTAGTGATAAAGGTTTCGTCAAAAGCGCAGGATTACCGCTCTCTAGCCACGGCTGAGAGATATGATTAGTAATAGGATTTGTCAATCCTACTAAAAAACTATTAATAATAGGGATTAGAGGCGATTGCGTATCTAGAGCGATAAACTGATTATGTATCGGTGATGTACGCCAGAATTTTATAATACTTAATGACTGATGGAAATCACGCATTATAGTCGTGCCACTGGCAAGATTATTACCAATGAAATAGTTGCTTTTTCCGTTATATAACGAGGCGAGCGCTTGATACGCAGTCTCATAGTGAAGAATTTTAGCATTCGGAAATGAAGCTTTTACAAACTGTTCGCTAGGATAACCCTCTGCAATAGCAATGGTTACCGGACTATCCGTATGTAGCGGTTGCATAACATTTTTTTGCGTGGTGACTAAGGCTGGATAGGCGCTTACCATTGGCAAAGATGCAATAAATGGTGCCACGGCATTAAAATTTGTTCTAAGCGAAGTCAGCACTAGATCAGCTTTACCTGTTTTGACTGCATTCAAAGCAAACTCTTCGCTTTCATAGCGGTCAATTTTAACGTTGATACCCAACGCTCTCTGCAACAAAGACAGATATTCAGCATTCATCCCACGGAAACGACCAGAGGAACTATCCAACATCAGCGGTGGCGACTCAGGGGAATAGACAGCCACAACTAAGGTTTTTTTCTTCGCCAGCTACAACTGCTCAGCAGTGCTCAATTTGAGATTAGGGAGCATGGGCCCGCTATTACTGAAAATCTCAAGCCTTATGGGTTCTTTACCAGCAATTGCACCCTGAGCAACGAATAGCGTTCCAATGAAAAACAGAGTAAATCTGAGCAAGCGTTGCAGCATAAAATCAGCCAATTTTATTTCTATTTGATAAATTAAATAATTCCATCAGTGACTTACACTCCAGTTTTTCCATTAGACGACTTTTGTAGGTACTTACTGTTTTGCTGCTAATATTCATCTCAGTAGCAATATGCATGTTATCCACGCCATTTAAAATATAGCGCATAACTTTGATTTCTTGTGTTGATAAGGAATCCAGCTTTTCTTGCTCTGACGTTAACTTACCAACAAAGCTATCCAATGAAAAAGGAAAATAACTATAGCCATTACGCGCAGCCTTTACCGCCGCCACAATATTAGACATGCCCTTTTTCTTGCTCACAAACGCGTTTGCCCCAGCATCAGCGCTACGCTTGCCATAGAAGCGATCGTTTTTAGCAGAAACCACCACGATAATGCAGCTATTTTGCTGTCGTCTTAGCTTCTCGACAACTTCGATTCCGCTCAGAACAGGGATATCAATATCGACCACGACAATATCCGGCTGCATTTCTTTAATGACCTGCAGAGCTTCCGCGCCATCTCCTGATTCAGCAATCACGTTGATGTCATCATTTTCCAGCAAATTTCTGATTGCCACTCTCGCCAGAGGATGATCGTCTATAATTATAGCGCTCAACTTGTTATTTTCACTCAACATTGCTACCTCAAAAATAAGCCGTACTGTATTGATAAATATAGAGGAAAACCTCAACAGCGATTTCAGCAATGGCGAAGGCCATAACGTTTTTCGTGATGAGAGCCCTATCACTTTTATTGATGTAGACAACCTTGAACACGCCTTATCGGCTCCAGCTTTGCGAGGGAGGGTTCATTGATTGCAAACAAGAAGCACGCTACAACGTCATCTTATAAACAAAAGAATAGTAATATGTTCTCGATAGCGCGAATGTAGAATTGAGTTGATTATATGCTAATAAAATAAACAGTAGCTAAATGAAACCATTAGTTTATATATTCCACATGCTTAATTTTATTTGTTACCCACTGCTTGGGGCTACATTATTCCCTCATATATCTTATACATACGCCACCTGATACCTACAAGCGTAGGACGCCACCTACCCATAAAAAACGCTGAGTCTTATATATTTGCATTACTGCAACAGTTATAGTTTTCTACATAAACTTCATTCACACACTTTTAATCCACCTCTAATCAGAACGACATCTGTTTATATTAGTGAGAGTTTAATATAGGCCCCACCGTAACTAAAAATATTAACACTCACTTAAATAACGTTGCTCAACCTAATATTTAATTAAACAAATAGGAACCGTTAAGGTTATATATATGGCAATTGAATCAGATTCACATAAGGTAGGTCTCATACCTGTAACTTTAATGGTTTCAGGTAATATTATGGGGTCAGGTGTTTTTCTCCTTCCTGCAAACCTAGCATCCACGGGCGGCGTTGCTATTTATGGTTGGCTGGTCACCATCATTGGGGCTTTAGCGCTATCCATGGTGTACGCAAAAATGTCCTCGCTGGATGCCAGCCCTGGCGGATCTTATGCCTATGCTCGTCGCGCTTTCGGCCCATTCATTGGATATCAAACTAACCTGCTGTATTGGCTAGCCTGTTGGGTCGGTAACATTGCCATGGTTGTTATCGGCGTTGGCTATCTCAGCTACTTCTTCCCTGCGCTAAAAGACCCCATGATCATGACGCTGACCTGCGTTTTAGTTCTCTGGTTCTTTGTTATTTTGAACATTATCGGCGCAAAAATGATAACGCGCGTGCAGGCTGTAGCAACGGTGCTAGCACTGGTTCCTATTCTGTCAGTGGCTATTTTTGGCTGGTTCTGGTTCAGCGGCGATACCTATATGGCCGCATGGAACGTCAGTGGGAAAGGTACGCTGGGCGCCATTCAAAGCACCTTGAACGTTACGCTATGGTCATTTATCGGCGTAGAGAGCGCGTCCGTTGCTGCTGCCGTGGTAAAAAACCCGAAGAAAAACGTCCCAATTGCCACCATTGGTGGTGTACTGATTGCCGCCGTTTGCTACGTACTCTCGACCACCGCCATTATGGGTATGATCCCGAATGCAGCGCTGCGTGTTTCAACCTCTCCGTTCGGTGATGCCGCGCGTATGGCATTGGGTGAAACCGCGGGCGCTATCGTGACATTCTGTGCCGCAGCCGGTTGCCTTGGTTCATTAGGTGGCTGGACATTACTTGCCAGCCAAACCGCTAAAGCAGCCGCTGACGATGGTCTATTCCCACCAATCTTCGCTAAAGTGAATAAAAAAGGTGTTCCGGTACAAGGTCTTATTGTGATCGGCATTCTGATGACAATATTCCAAGTCGCTTCGATATCGCCTAATGCAGCTGCGCAATTTGGTATTGTCTCTTCAGTTTCCGTTATTTTTACCTTAGTACCTTATCTTTACACCTGTGCAGCGCTCCTGCTTGTGGGACACGGTCACTTAGGAAATCAAAAAGGGTTATTTGCGTTTATCACATCGGTTGCCTTTGCTTATTGCATATGGGCTGTTATTGGCTCCGGCGCACAAGAAGTCATGTGGTCGTTTGTTGCGTTAATGGTCGTAACCGCACTCTACTCTTTAAATTACAACCGAACACACAAAAATCCATTCCCGCTGGATGTTCAAGCTTAATAACAACACTAAGTGGCCTAGTTATCACTAGGCCACAAAAAGTTATTTAATAGTTTATTTAATAGTTTATTTAATTAATAGATAGGACTAAACATGATTGAATTAAATCATCTCAAAAAACGTAAAGTACTAGTGGTAAATAGTGACATTACAAATAAAAACACTGCTAATGGGCAGTCCATCTGTAATTTAATCGAGGCTCTAGAAGAAAGAAACCTCTCGGTTATCGTTGCAACAACCTATAACGATGGAATAGCGAGCATTACCTCTGACGCCTCTATTTGCTGTGTATTCGTAGATTGGACCTCTGAAGAGGATAATGCTGATTCACACAGCCAAGCATTAAAATTGTTGCAAGAAATTCGCCGTCGAAATAAAACAGTGCCGGTATTATTGATGGCAGAGCATGCCTGCCTCGAGACGCTAACGCTCGAAACGATGGAGTTAGCGAATGAATTTATCTGGATGCAAGAAGACACCGCAGAATTCATCGCTTCGCGCAGCATCGCGTTAATCAAAAAATATTTCGACCAGCTATTACCACCTTTCACAAAAGCCTTATTCAACTACACCAACGGCTCGCCTGAATATTCATGGGCAGCACCCGGTCATCAGGGCGGTGTTGCGTTTACCAAATCGGCGGTTGGTCGTGAGTTCCTTGATTTCTTCGGCGAAAATCTTTTCCGTACCGATACCGGAATTGAACGTGATTCGCTCGGTTCGCTGCTCGATCACAGCGGCCCAATCAAAGACTCCGAAGCCTATGCTGCCAGAGTATTTGGTGCCCACCAAAGCTATTCCGTTCTGAATGGCACATCAGGTTCTAACCGTGCCGTCATGTCAGCCGTCGTTGGGGAGGGCCAATTTGCGCTCTGTGACCGTAACTGTCATAAATCTATCGAGCAAGGGCTGGTGATGACCGGCGGGATCCCGGTGTTCTTCATTCCAACACGTAACCGTTTTGGCATCATTGGGCCGATCCCTAAGTCACAGTTCCAACCAGAATCTATCCAGCAGAAAATCGATGCGCATCCACTGAAACAGCTTGCCGTTGACCCTAAACCGGTTTATTCCGTGGTCACCAACTGTACTTACGACGGTATGTGCTACAACGCAAAACAGGCTCAAGATCTTCTGGCTGAGAGCGTCGATACTATTCATTTTGATGAAGCTTGGTATGCCTATGCACGTTTTAATCCACTCTATCGCGATCGTTTCGCGATGCGTGGAAATCCTGCAGAGCATGACGCAGCCGGTCCAACGGTATTTGCCACGCAGTCTACCCATAAGCTTTTAGCGGCGCTTTCTCAGGCTTCCTACATTCACATTCGTAATGGCAAAAAACCCATTGAACACTCGCGTTTCAATGAGTCTTACATGCTGCAATCCACCACCTCACCGCTGTATGCCATTATCGCGGCCAATGAAATTGGTGCAGCCATGATGGATGACCAACAAGGTGAAGCGCTGACTCAGGAAGTGATTGATGAGGCAGTAGATTTCCGTCTTGCACTCGCAAAAGTTCACGCCGCCTTTGCCGCTAAAGGGGAATGGTTCTTCTCTCCGTGGAATGCGCCAGACGTGATTGATGCTGAAACGGGCAAAAAAGTGCCGTTCATGAGTGCGTCTAAAGAACAGCTAACCACCGATCCTGAGTGCTGGGTGCTTCGTCCGGGCGAAAACTGGCATGGTTTTGAACAGCTGGAAGACGATTGGTGCATGCTCGACCCAATCAAAGCCGGCATTTTAGTACCAGGCATGGGCGACGACGGCGAGATGCAGGAAACCGGTATTCCTGCCGCTGTTGTAACCGCATTCCTGTATCAGCACGGCATCGTTCCGTCGCGCACTACAGATTTCATGGTGTTATGCCTGTTCTCCGTGGGGATCACCAAAGGCAAATGGGGAACATTAATTAACGTTCTGATCGAATTCAAAAAACACTACGACAGCAATACGCCGCTGTCAGTCTGTCTGCCTGACCTTGCCGCCTCTCATGCTGAGAACTATGCCGGTATGGGCATGAAAGATCTGTGTGATGAGATGTTTGCCTACATGAAAACCAGCCAGATGGATAAGCTTCAGGCAGCCGCCTTCAGCCATATTCCAACGCCGGTTAAACTTCCTCGCGCCGCATTCCAAGATCATATGGCCGGACGCTGCGAATTACTGTCGCTTGATAAACTTGCAGGGCGTATTTCCGCCGTTGGGGTGATCCCTTACCCGCCGGGTATTCCGATTGTGATGCCAGGCGAAAGCTTCGGCACCACTGAGCAACCATGGCTGCAATATATTTATAGCATTGCGAAATGGGGCAAAAAATTCCCAGGTTTCGAAAAAGAGCTTGAAGGCGCTGAGCTGAAAGATGGCCAATATTATATATGGGCACTAAAAAACTAAGTCGCTCTGTAAAATAACCTATAAAAGAGATTCTTAATGAATCTCTTTTATTTCATTTCTATTAACCCCTCGTGATTTTATGAAAAATTCTATGCAGAAACTTATATGCAGAAATTAGCGACTAAATACATCAAGTTCCATTCAGAAAAAGCGATCGGTTTAGTTGTTATTATTCTGTCCCTAACGGGTTGTTCCTGTGCACCATCAATAGTTCTGTTTGGCGCATCTTTTCCTGACTGGCTGATATGTTCAGGCATTGGCGTTATTGCTATGACACTCATGCACACAATGTTAAGGAAAGGCGAACACCAGTGCTGGCTTGAGCCTGCCGTGATTGTCTATCCCTGTGTTACCGCTCTCAGCGCAATGTTGACTTGGTTGTTGTTTTTTACCCATTAAGAGAAATACAGAATGTCCCTTAAGAATAAGTTTTATATTTGCTTGCTCGTATTTTTAACGTTAATTGCGCTATGCATTGTGATGTTAAAGATCGATGAAGCCCCACAGACTGACGATGCATATATCTATGCCGATACCATTAATGTGGTTCCTGTAATTGAAGGGCATATAGTGACGATCCCCGTCAAAGATAATCAGCTGGTTTCCAAAGGCGATCTGCTGTTTAAAATCGACCCAAGACCCTATGAGCATGCCATTGAATCTGGTACCGCTCAGCTTGCTACCTTAGATGAACAAATAAAGCTCGCACAGCGAACCATTGATGCCCAGCAATACAATGCTCAGGCCGTTTCAGCGAAAGAAGCCAGCGCCAAAGAGAACTACCTGCAGGCACTCAGCACTTATCAACGTATATTGGCGCTTCAAGGCAAGGGATATGTTTCCGCGGAAGAGTTTGATCAAGCTAGAACGGCAAAAAATAGCGCCGAGGCTATGTATAAAGCCTCTCGCAGCGAAGTAGAACAGGCCAAATCAGCGGTAAGCAGCGTAGATGCACTCATTGCACAGCGTAAGGTTGTTTGTGTGGACATCGCAAAAGCCCAGTTAAACCTTGAATACAGTGAGATTCGTGCGCCTTTCGATGGTCGAGTAACATCTCTAAATACCACGATTGGGCAATATGCCTCGCCGCAGCAGCCGGTAATGACGCTCATTGATACCCAAGCATGGTATGTGGTGGCTAATTTTCGTGAAACCGACCTAAAAAATGTCTGTAATGGCGTTCCCGCGCGCATATACGTCATGGGCGATACCGGTAAATCCTTTAGCGGCAGCGTTGATTCCATAGGCTACGGCGTATCTCCTCAAGATGGCGGCGTGAGCAACGGCCTCCCGTCAGTAGCACGCACCATCAACTGGGTGCATGTATCCCAACGCTTTCCTGTCAAAATTCGCGTCGATAACCCAGAACCTGCGCTATTTCGCGTTGGTGCCTCGGCGATTGCCATCGTCTATCGAGATACCGCACCCTAGAGGAAATCAGAATGAAATCATTTGACCTCTTCGTCTCTCGATTTTATCAGGGGCTTGGGTTTTATCCGGGCCGAGCAAACCAGATCCTGCGAACCACCGTGGCCTGTATCATTGTGGTTATTCTCAGCCAAACGTTACAGATCCCCGATCTAGCGCTATCACTTATCGTGGTCTTTTTTGTCACCCAAACCAATATTGTAGTAACCAAGCTCACCGGCCTGTTTTTTATTATCTCTATCGCGCTGGCCGTAGCAACGTCGCTGTTAATTTTAAAAATAACCTGGGACGTGCCTTTTTTACGCATTTTACTGGCATCATTGGTGGCCTTTATTAGTCTATTTATGATGCGAGCCTCAAAGTATGGCGTGATATTCTACTTAGTCGCTCTGATCGTTATTTTTTCACAAAGTTTTGTTGATGTGAGTTCAGATTCAGAAGAGATCATCAGAAATATCTTGTGGGTATGGGTGGCGATGAGCTATGCCATTGCAGTTACTCTCATTATTAATGCTTTATTTCTTCCCTCAGAGCCTGAGAAATTACTCAATAAAACGCTTATATCGCAACTTAACCATATAGCGGACCTCTTAACTCCTGACAATGAACTCAAGAGAAAAGAAAATACCCTCGCCTCGATTGGTCAAGATTTACAATCGCTGTATAAACTACTGCAATATACCAAATCCCGCGATCGATTAAGTTCCAGCGATCATACGGCGCAATTAGCGATGGTAACAATGGTTTCTGAAATGCGCTCTCTTTCGTGCCATTTGCCAGTGGAGATAATTAACCAAAAATCCCGTGATACAGCCTTAAGGATTAAGTCTGTTTGTGAAGTTATGATAGCCAGTTTAAAAAATCACTCAGCACCTCTTACGCCAGATGCTATTAATACGAATATAGGAGATACAACCCTACGTGAAATGGCAAAGGTGATAAATAATTACGATCAAAATAAAAATGTCTCTTACGACAATAGCCCGAGCCAAAAGAAAAATTTCTCATTCTTCGTTCCTGATGCATTCTCAAATAAAATCTATGTTACCTATGCATTAAAAACATTACTTAGCGCGTTGATTTGCTATATTTTTTATACCGCCACAGACTGGTTTGGTATTCACACCATCATGCTAACCTGCCTCGTTGTTGCCCAGCCAGGTTTAGGCAAAACACAGCGAAAAATCACGCTACGTTTATTAGGTGCTATTGCTGGAAGTATTGCGGCACTGATTGCCATTGTTTTTATTCTGCCAAATTTAACCACGCTATTTGGGCTGCTATTACTTTCAGCGCCTATTTTTATACTTTGTTCATGGGTTGCCACTGGCCCAGAGAATATTAGCTATGCTGGCATCCAAATGCTGCTGACCTTCTCACTCGCCGTTCTCAATGGTTTTACGCCGGTCAGCGATCTCACCGAAGTACGCGACAGAATTGTCGGCGTCATTTTAGGCATTATTATCGCTGGGCTGATTCAAACCTTAATCAAGCCCGAAAGAAATGGGGAAGTATTGCAGCTTAAGCTCGCTGGCCTAATGGACTTAATGAAAACCAGCCTATCCATGAAAAATGCTACCGAAGATAAACGAGGTGCATTAATGCTAAGCTTTAAAGAGTGTGAGGATTTAGCCACCGAGATTGCCCTTGAGCCCACTTGGATGAAAGCAGAAGGTTCCCATGATGGGACTTGTCAGAAGTTACAGGAGGTTATGCAACAGGCAAAAAGCATGCTGATCAATACTGATGCGGTGGTGCTTTGGTGTCAGCAAAACGCGCCCGTTAACCCCGAAATTGGATGTTTTATCCAGCAAAATGTAGAAAATATCGGCGTTATAGTTAAGCGGCTAAAAACGGGGGAGAAAAACGATAATCTTACCGAACCTGATTTACCAGAGGATTTATCTAAAAATACATCGGCTATGCTGACGTTGCTCAGTGATTCGATTGAGGATTTTTGTAATGGTATCAAAAAATTATAATATTGAATTTTGAAGTCCGATCTAATTAGCGTTTTTATATAAAAAGCACAAGAGCGGTAGGGTTACTACCGCTCTTGTGGCTAATTATTATTTATTGCTTAACCCAACTGCTGCCATTAAATAGGAAGCTAGTTGGCGTATTACTATTTTTATTCATAACAAGAGTGTTTCCACTGTAGCTTATCGTAGTGTCTTGGATGGCCGCAGAAACTATTTTTACCGCAGATCCTGTTGCTGCTGTAGAAGGAAGTGTGACACTGTTAGACCAGGAACCATCTCTGAAATTATACAGAATAGATTCATACTTATTTAACGATGCAGTCACCATAGCACTTGTAATCGGATTGCCGTTTGAAACGGATTGTGCAACAAAATATCTGTTTATCACAATGTTCAACGAACTCACGTTAAATGCAGCATTGTTTACACGAGCAGTGACAGTTGTTTTTCCAGAGCCACTCAACGTGCTGCTTCCGGAACGAACCGTTGTCAGATCTGCACTATAAACCCCCGTACTTGTTTCTTTCACTGTCCCTACAGTCGATCCATTTAAGCTTGAAACGAAAGCAACAGTTTGCCCGCCGACATTACGCCCAAATGAATCTTGTAACGTCAAGGTGAGTTTAGACGCGGTTGTGCCATCAGCCTGAATCGTCATTGGTGTTGCACTTAATGATGATTTTGCAACCACCGGTGCTCCGACAACGAATGTAACGCTTACGTTCTGGCTTTTTCCATTAGCTGTTGCCGTTACGGTGCTTGACCCCACTTGTGTACTTGTTAGCGTCGTAGCAGCAGCCCCGGAACCGTCTGTCATCACTTTGCTGTTAATCACTTTAGCCGAATTGTTAGCGCTAAAAGTGACCTCAACACCTGGTACTACGTTGCCATTAGCATCAGTGACTATCGCCTTAACTTGGTTGGTTTCAACGCCATCAGCAACGGCACCGTTGCTCGTCACCGTGAATGCACCGCTAGCGAACCCCGCCGTGCTGCTGTCGGGAATAAAGGTGATATCGGCAGTACTGCTCTTACCGTTAACCAACGCCGTCACTTCATAGCTGCCAGCTTTGGTGCTGGTCATCGTACTGGTCGCAATACCAGACTCGTTGGTGGTGGCTTTCGCCGTCCCTACTTTCACATCCTTAGATGTACTAAAGTTTACCGCAACATTCGGCACCGGGTTCCCGTTCGCGTCGGTCACGATAACCTGCACCGCATTGGTGGCAGACCCGTTGGCCGCTGCGTTATTGGTGGTTACCGTAAAGGCACCGCTGGCAATTCCCGCCGTGCTGCTATCCGGAATAAAGGTGATATCAGCCGTGCTATCTTTACCATTCACCAACGCCGTCACTTCATAGCCGCCCGCTTTGGTGCTGGTCATCGTGCTGGTCGCAATACCGGACTCGTTAGTGGTCGTTGTGGCGGTGAGCACTTTCACACCTTCCGAAGCGCTAAACTTCACCGCGACATTCGGCACCGGGTTTCCGTTCGCATCGGTCACGATAACCTGCACCGCATTGGTGGCAGAGCCGTTGGCCGCGGCATCGTTGGTGGTCACCGTAAACGCACCGCTGGCAATTTCCGCCGTGCTGCTGTCAGGCACAAAGGTCACATCCGCTTTACTGCTCTTACCGTTGACCTGCGCAGTCACTTCATAGCTGCCAGACTTAGTGCTGCTCATGGTGCTGGTCGCAATACCCGACTCGTTAGTAATGGTGGTTGCAGTGAGCACTTTCACGTCACCCGGGGCACTAAAGTTCACCGCGGCATTTGGCACCGGGTTTCCGTTCGCATCGGTTACGATAACCTGTACCGCATTGGTGGCAGACCCGTTGGCAACGGCATCGTTGCTCGTCACCGTGAATGCACCGCTGGCGATCCCCGCCGTGCTGCTGTCGGGAATAAAGGTGATATCGGCAGTACTGCTCTTACCGTTAACCAACGCCGTCACTTCATAGCTGCCCGCTTTGGTGCTGGTCATCGTGCTGGTCGCAATACCGGACTCGTTGGTGGTGGTTTCCACCATCCCTATCTTCACGTCTTCCGACGCACCGAACTTCACCGCAACATTCGGCACCGGGTTCCCGTTCGCGTCGGTCACGATAACCTGCACCGCATTGGTGGCAGACCCGTTGGCCGCTGCGTCATTGGTGGTTACCGTAAAGGCACCGCTGGCAATTTCCGCCGTGCTGCTATCCGGAATAAAGGTGATATCAGCCGTGCTATCTTTACCATTCACCAACGCCGTCACTTCATAGCCGCCCGCTTTGGTGCTGGTCATCGTGCTGGTCGCAATACCGGACTCGTTAGTAGTCGTTGTGGCGGTGAGCACTTTCACACCTTCCGAAGCGCTAAACTTCACCGCGACATTCGGCACCGGGTTTCCGTTCGCATCGGTCACGATAACCTGCACCGCATTGGTGGCAGAGCCGTTGGCCGCGGCGTCATTGGTGGTCACCGTAAACGCACCGCTGGCAATTTCCGCCGTGCTGCTGTCAGGCACAAAGGTCACATCCGCTTTACTGCTCTTACCGTTGACCTGCGCAGTCACTTCATAGCTGCCAGACTTAGTGCTGCTCATGGTGCTGGTCGCAATACCCGACTCGTTAGTAGTGGTGGTTGCAGTGAGCACTTTCACGTCACCCGGGGCACTAAAGTTCACCGCGGCATTTGGCACCGGGTTTCCGTTCGCGTCGGTCACGATAACCTGCACCGCATTGGTGGCAGAGCCGTTGGCAACGGCATCGTTGCTCGTCACCGTGAACGCACCGCTGGCGATCCCCGCCGTGCTGCTGTCGGGAATAAAGGTGATATCGGCAGTACTGCTCTTACCGTTAACCAACGCCGTCACTTCATAGCTGCCAGCTTTGGTGCTGGTCATCGTGCTGGTCGCAATACCGGACTCGTTGGTGGTGGTTTCCACCATCCCTATCTTCACGTCTTCCGACGCACCGAACTTCACAGCAACATTCGGCACCGGGTTCCCGTTGGCGTCAGTCACGATAACCTGCACCGCATTGGTGGCAGATCCGTTGGCCGCGGCGTCATTGGTGGTTACCGTAAAGGCACCGCTGGCAATTCCCGCCGTGCTGCTATCCGGAATAAAGGTGATATCAGCCGTGCTATCTTTACCATTCACCAACGCCGTCACTTCATAGCCGCCCGCTTTGGTGCTGCTCATCGTGCTGGTCGCAATACCGGACTCGTTAGTGGTCGTTGTGGCGGTGAGCACTTTCACACCTTCCGAAGCGCTAAACTTCACCGCGACATTCGGCACCGGGTTTCCGTTCGCATCGGTCACGATAACCTGCACCGCATTGGTGGCAGAGCCGTTGGCCGCGGCATCGTTGGTGGTCACCGTAAACGCACCGCTGGCAATTTCCGCCGTGCTGCTGTCAGGCACAAAGGTCACATCCGCTTTACTGCTCTTACCGTTGACCTGCGCCGTCACCTCATAGCTGCCAGACTTAGTGCTGCTCATGGTGCTGGTCGCAATACCCGACTCGTTAGTAATGGTGGTTGCAGTGAGCACTTTCACGTCACCCGGGGCACTAAAGTTCACCGCGGCATTTGGCACCGGGTTTCCGTTCGCGTCGGTCACGATAACCTGCACCGCATTGGTGGCAGAGCCGTTGGCAACGGCATCGTTGCTCGTCACCGTGAACGCACCGCTGGCGATCCCCGCCGTGCTGCTGTCGGGAATAAAGGTGATATCGGCAGTACTGCTCTTACCGTTAACCAACGCCGTCACTTCATAGCTGCCAGCTTTGGTGCTGGTCATCGTGCTGGTCGCAATACCGGACTCGTTGGTGGTGGTTTCCACCATCCCTATCTTCACGTCTTCCGACGCACCGAACTTCACAGCAACATTCGGCACCGGGTTCCCGTTGGCGTCAGTCACGATAACCTGCACCGCATTGGTGGCAGATCCGTTGGCCGCGGCGTCATTGGTGGTTACCGTAAAGGCACCGCTGGCAATTTCCGCCGTGCTGCTATCAGGCGTAAACGTAATATCAGCAGTACTGCTAGCACCATTCACCAGTGCGGTAATCGTGTAACTACCGGCCTTAGTGCTGGTCATGGTGCTGGTCGCAATACCGGCCTCATTGGTTGTTGCTTCCAACGTACCGATCTTCACATCCCCCGGAGCACTGAACTTCACCGCAACATTTGGTACCGGATTCCCGTGAGCGTCGGTCACAGCAACCTGCACCGCATTGGTAGCAGACCCGTTGGCCGCGGCGTCGTTGGTGGTCACCGTAAAGGCACCGCTAGCAACACTTGCCGTACTACTGTCGGGCACAAAATTCACCTCAGTGGTTTGACTCATGTTGTTGATGGTGGCAGTGACCGTAGAGCTCCCAGACTTGGTACTACTTAACGTCGTTGTGGCAATGCCATTCCCATTTGTAGTCACTTGGACAGATGTGACAATGGCACCATTAGTAGCACTGAAGGTGACAATTTCATCAGAAACAGGCTTACCAAAAGCATTGGTCACAATCGCCTGTACTTCGTTAGTGGCAACGCCATTAGCTACAGCATCATTGTTAATAGTGGTCAGAGCACCTTTGGCAATCGTAGCCATTTTCCCGATAATTGCTGTAGCTGGGGCAATTTTTACGTTTTGAATCATTGGCGTTAGTGCAAATACGCCAATTTGCGTGCCCGCAGTCAGCGTGGCCAGATAGGTACCGGGGTGCGCTGAGTCAGCTCTAAATGAGCTCACCTTAACATCCGGTAGTGAACGTGAGGATTGGGTGATATTCATGGTAATTTCATCCGCAACCCCCACAACAGGCTGACCTTTATTGTCCTGCAAAACAAGCGTTAGCGGTGCCGTAGATTGACCATCATTAGGCAACACAATTTCGGCTGGTGTTAATAAACTATTGATGGCACTGACAGCCGCCGACGTCACGATGATCGTGGTGCTTGCCTGCGGCGATGCATTTCCCGCTTTATCGTAGGCAGTCCCGTTCACCGTGTACTGGTTCACCGAACCAGCGCCATATTGAAACTCAGGGAGGATGACGCTGTACTGGTTTTGACCTGCGTGAACGATCTGCCCACCATGGTTCATCAATTCAGGGGCAGACCAATCAATGCGTTCAACACCGTTAGTGCTATTCACAGAAACACCCAGCGATTTACTTTCACCGCTGTAGCCGCTGATTTGCGAGGCTAACCTGAGGCTGATGGTGTCTTTTTTGCGATATTCCAACACGATGTTGTTATTACGATCGACGAAGTCATAGCGATTAGCGGCCAGACTACGACTCACGGCCAGCATGCTGCTATCCAACTGCTGACTGAGCGGCGCGCCAAGGACGTAGTTCAGATCGATGCCAAAGCGGGTATCGTTTTGATTGCTTTTGCCCATGCGGTGATCGACGTTGAACTTCATCAGCGGGAAAGGTGAATAGTTGATCCCGGCGGTCACTGCAACCGGATTTTTTTGCTGATTATCTTTACCAAACAGTCCGACGCGGTCGCCGTAATACTGCTCATACACCAGCTTGCCGCCGATGCCCGGATAGGCAGGTAAATAGCCTTCTGTACGAATATCCCAACCGTTGGCCGGGCGTTCTTCGTAGTTATCGAAGTCCGGTGAATTTTTCCAATTGGTCAAGCGCATATAGGCGTTAGCGGCTACTTTGAGGAAATCGCGCTGATATTCGGCACCGAGGCCTAAACGGGAATGGCTACGCGACCAGTCGTGGTCGAAGAAGGTATTCGCCCCCAACATGTAGGTACCTTCAAAATAACGATACCCCAGCCCTAAGTTAGACTGGTTTCGGCTGTCAGTATGATGCACCGAACCCTGAGTAAACACCTGATGGGCATTGTTTTCCCACAGCGGATACAACACATCCAGCTCAGAATTTTTTAATGAGAAATCACGGTCGGCATCCAATTTTACCCGCGCTTTTCCCTTACCGTTCAGCCAACTGGCAACTTCTTGATTCGCTTTGCTGTTCGCTGCCCCCAACGCTTGGCCGCGCGCTAAATCTTTCGCGCTGTCAGAGCTGGGGTTATTTTGCAGGAAATTACCGGCCTGCTGGGCACGCTGAGCCAGTTCAGCGCTACCATCACTGCCAGCGTCGGTGACACTGCTTTTGGACTGAACAGGAACGTCGATCTCATCCCCAGCGCTCACTGATTCAAAACCGTGGGCAAAGGTTCGATATTGATTCAGCGTTTTAAGCTGCGCCACGGTGAGATGATGCTTCTCAGCGACCTGCGCAAGCGTATCGCTAGGCTGTAAAACATAAGGAATGGTTTTCGCTGCGGTGGCCGCAGCAAAAAACTTTTTTTCTCCGGTCTCGGCTCGAGCAACCATCATCGGGGTAAATGACAGGGCGAGTGGAAATACGACCTGCATTCCAATATTGAGATGCGCAATAGCGCGGATACAACCTTGAGTCATTTTTATATGACCGGATGTTGGAGGTTTTTTGTTATTCATATTTAGCTCTAATAAATAAATGAAAACATTCGATGTTTTGATTACGTGGTTTTTGCTGCGATGGCATATAGCCATTGAAAATCAACACTCATTTTTCTGAATGCCTGCAAATGGAATTATTAAACGTTCCCTAAACATATTTTATATTTAGTGTTAAACCTTTTTTCGTATCACTCCATTTAAACGCTCAATGATTAAATGAAAGAAAAATCTTTCGAATGACACAAATGAAAATAGAAATAGATTTTATTCCCCCTCATAAAAAGGTGCAGACAACATGTCCTTAAACACTCGATTTATAAAGTCCCACTTGCTCATCCTGGAACAATAAGAAAATCAATGAAGGTACTACTGGCCCTTACAGCTCATAGATAGACTGTAGAGGTTAAGGATTAATTTCTTTAGTATTTCCTATCCTTTTGACTACCCGACATGCTTGAAAAACCCATATAAACGCATAGAGAAGGGAGTTCAAAAACCATCAAATGCCGCAACAAAACTGCTTAGCATTTGTCACTAACCCTTCAACATTTAGATCATTATATCATTTTAAACAATATTGCGATCATATGATCTGAAAAATTACAAAAAACAGCATTAAATCCTGTTTAATGGTTTTTTATTCAATTCACAAGTACTTTATATGAAAAGATAAGTAAGTAATGGATTATTTATATCGAATTTATTTTTAACGCTGTCTGTTTCACTTATGTTTAAATTAAATTGTTTTATTTAAAAATAAGTAAAACCAAGTATACAAAAGAAAATAAAACAATATTAAAACTCATGTCGTTTAGTTTTTATTTAAAAAAAGAGTTAACAAATAATGGATAAACAATATATCAACCACATCTTTAATGGCTTTCATGATATTAACAATAAAAATAATAAATTTTAAACATTGAATTAACATTGGATGCTAATTATTTATTTAGAAACAAAACTGCTAGCTGGGTTTACTCATGGATAATTAAAACACTATGCATAGTAGCTTTTGCTATATTCGACGTATATAGGATGTAACCCCAATAACTGGCGTCCAAAGCTTACAGTTGTAAGGTGGCACCTACTGTCGCAGACTTGATAGTCACTGCAGTTAATATAATAAACAGCATGCCCTCTCTTAAACAGACTTCGTTAAGCTCAATATAAATAAGAGATAGTCGCTATTTTCTGTAAAATTTAAACAGAAGGGTAACGTAAAGGCGTATTACTACTGTCAGGCGAAGCTAATTAAACATTGAGTGAAATATTTTAGTTAGGTAGGAAATTATATTAAGGGAAACTTTTGCGGGTATCTGATGAGATATGATGCTAGCCCCCCTACAGGTAAGGGAGGCTAGAAAGGAGAATTGGTGGGTTACTTATAAATACGAACCTTGCAGCTTTTCCCTTTGATCTTGCCTTCCTGAAGCTGCTTGTAGGCTTTCTTAGCTGATGCTTTACGGATAGCTACATAGGCATGAATCGGGAACATATCGATTTTACCCACGTCCGCGGCGGTAAGGCCTGCGTCACCGGTCAACGCGCCCAGAATATCGCCAGGGCGGATCTTGGCCTTACGGCCACCGTCGATGCACAACGTCACCATTTCAGCTTCCAATGGCTGCATCGGTGATGCCATCATTTTATCCGCAGACAACCAAGTCGGTTTCAGGCCGATATAATCTTCCAGCGCATGAGCACGCACCATTTCTGATGGAGCCACAAAGCTCACAGCTAAGCCTTTCTGGCCTGCACGTGCGGTACGGCCAATACGGTGGACGTGAACTTCAGGATCGAAAGAAAGCTCGTAGTTCACAACCATTTCCAGCTCTTTGATATCTAATCCACGCGCGGCGACGTCGGTAGCCACCAACACGCGGCAGCTACGGTTGGAGAAACGTACCAGCACCTGATCGCGTTCACGCTGTTCTAAATCACCGTGCAGAGCCAACACGCTAATATTCTGCCCAGACAGCGCCTCGTAGACGTCTTGGCAATCACGTTTGGTATTACAGAACACCACGCATGATGCCGGTTGCAGATTGCTCAGCAGCGCTTGGAGCAACGCTAATTTCTCACCGCGTGAGGTTTCATAAAACTGTTGTTCGATATCTGGCAGCGCAGAAACATCGCCGGTTTCAATATTCACAGGCTCACGTTGAATACGCGCGCTGATGCGTTCAATGCCCTGCGGATAGGTCGCAGAGAATAAAAGAGTTTGGCGTGAAGTTGGGGTGTAACTGATCACATCGTCGATGGCATCGGCAAAGCCCATGTCCAACATGCGGTCGGCTTCGTCCAACACCAGCACTTTCATCGCATCCAAACTAACGCTTTTCTTGCGCAAATGTTCCTGAATACGGCCCGGCGTGCCCACTACGATGTGCGGCGCATGAACTAAAGAATCCAGCTGATGGCTGATTGGCTGGCCGCCACACAGTGTCAAAATTTTGATGTTCTGGGTGAAACGCGCTAAACGGCGCAGTTCTTTGCTGACCTGATCCGCCAGCTCACGCGTTGGGCACAGCACCAGCGCCTGAGTCGTAAACTGGGTAACATCAATCTGCTGTAGCAGACCGATACCAAAAGCGGCTGTTTTACCGCTGCCGGTTTTGGCCTGCGCCCGAACGTCACGCCCTTCTAAAATGGCAGGCAATGCAGCGGCCTGCACGGGGGTCATTGAGGCATAGCCAAGTTCAGCGAGGTTTTCTAGCTGCGCCGCTGGCAGCGTCAGGGAAGCAAAAGATTGGGTCACAACGGTTACTCTAATCAGACAAAAAATAAGGGGGAGCAAGTTTGCTGTTGAACGCGATTATAGACTCGTAGCGCCAGCGGACTTGTACTCATAGGCGCACATAATAACAGAGAAGCGGTGGGTCGAGCAGAAGTAAAAATAGACAACATGATGAGAGAAGAAATGCGGGGAAAATCCCCGCTTGATAATCCGCGTCGTACAGCCTTGGGCTATTTATATACTTCCGCAATAGCGCTGATTTTGCCGTGCTCACGGCCAGCGATAATTACGTAATATTTACCGCCTTTCTCATCTGCCAGCTTAGACAAGACTTCTTTAGCATCCATTGGCGATGTGGTTTCTGCCGTGGTGCTTACGGTACCAATTTTCGTATATTTTGCGGCTTCTTCTTTCGTGATTTCCTCTGCTGCCAAAGCGCCAAAAGATACTGAACTCACCAGAATCGCTGCGGTAATAGCTTTAATTGCTTTCATAAATCACTCCTTGTTGTTTGTCATTGGATAGAACAACTACAGGATTAAAGGTAGTACAGATTCATGAACGCCGCAGGAAATGCCATTTTTTTGGCCAGAATTAAGAAATATCTCCCCTAGGACGGGGAGATAAAAAGGGAGGAATAATCAGTCCAGCACTAGAGCTCATCACCGTTTGAGCGGATCACTTTTTGGTACCATTCAAAACTCAGCTTCTTCTTGCGCGCCAAGTTATTCTCACGGTCGATATACACAAAGCCGTACTGTTTTTGGTAACCGTTGAGCCAAGACAGCAAATCAATAAATGACCAAGGATAGAATCCACGTACATCGGCGCCCTGCTCAATAGCACGACCAACGGCGCGAATATGCTCGCTCAGATAATCAATGCGCGGCTGATCTAAAACCGCGCCGTCAACAATCGGATCCTTCGCGCCTAAACCATTTTCAGTAATATAAATAGGCACTTCACCGTAGCGATGACGAATACGACCAATCGCGTCGGTCAGCCCTTCTGGATAAATTTCCCAATCCCAATCGGTGTAGACCCCGTTTGGATTTTTCACGATCTTGAATAGGCCTTTGAAGCCCATTCCGCCGCCGCTGCCTTTCTGGCCTGACGTATTAAGATCGAACCCTTGCACGTCATCGTTACGCGCCACCATTTCACGCTTGTAGTAATTCAGGCCGATGAAATCAACGATGTTTTCTTTCAGTAATTCAGCATCACCAGGGTGGAATTCAGGCACGCCAAATGCAGCCTGTGCCATTTCGAGCATGTCGTGCGGATATTCGCCTTTTAGCACAGGATCATACAGCCAGTGGGTGTAAATCCCTTCGGCGATCTCCCACGCGCGCAAATCTTCAGGCTCTTGGCTGATCGGATCGTTAGGTTGAAGCACGTTAACAAAACCAATTTGGCCTTTAATTCCCATCTCACGAAAACTTTTCACCGCACGGGCATTGGACAAGAAAACATGATGACAGGCCTGAATGCCCAACTTAGGATCTTTCAGCTTCGGTGGATGCTGACCGGTGAAATACCCCATGCCAATAAATACGATGGTTTCGTTAAACGTTGACCACAGGTCAACGCGATCGCCGAAGCGTTGATAACAAAGACGGGCATATTCATCAAAGGCATCAACGATTTCACGCCCTGCCCAACCGCCAAATTTATCCTGCAATGCCTGAGGGAGATCCCAGTGATACAGCGTGATCATTGGGCGAATATTGTGGCGCAAAAGCTCATCGATCAAATCGCTATAAAATTTGATTCCGGCTTCGTTCACTTCGCCGGTGCCGTTCGGCAACACGCGTGGCCACGAAATAGAAAAACGATATGAGGTCATCCCCAATTCGGCCATCAACGCCACATCTTCTTTAAAACGATGATAGTGATCGGCTGCGACGTCGCCGTTTGTCCCTTCGTGCGTGGTGCCCGGCAAATGAGAGAACACATCCCAAACAGATAATCCTTTACCATCAGCGTCATGTGCACCTTCCACCTGATACGCTGCCGTTGCGGCTCCCCAGAGAAAATCTTTTGGAAACTGGCTCATAGTTTTATTACTCCGTTAACGCTATAAATAAAAAGATAAAATAGTGATTGCCGCTGTTACCACACGATAGCTTCATCGTCTTCTGGTGCCGGTTCGGCCTGTTCCTGTGCCAAGAGCTGCTTCTCATAAGCCTTAAAGAACGGGTAATAAATCAGGGCAGATAACGCCATCAGCAACAGCACTAATACGGTGACACGGAAATCCCAGCCCATTGCCCACGCGGCACCAATCGGCGCTGGCGATGTCCACGGAACCAGAGAAATCATGTGAGGAAGCAGATTGGTCGTCACAGCGGTGTAGGCCACAACCGCATTGATCATCGGCGATAAAATAAAGGGAATGAAGAAGGTTGGGTTCATAACGATCGGCGTACCAAAAATCACCGGCTCATTAATATTGAACATGCTCGGAACCAGACTCAGTTTCCCCATCGCCCGTAGATGCACAGATTTGCTGCGCAGGAACAACAGCACTAAACCGAAGGTGGCCCCCGAGCCACCGATTACGATCAGAAAATTCCAGAACGCCTCCGTCATGATATGCGTAAGCGGCAGCCCTGCGGCAAGATCGGTTTGATTTAACCCTAAATTCGTCAGCCAAAATGCCTGCAACATGCCGGAAACAATGGCTGAGCCGTGGATCCCTGCAAACCATAACAGATGACAAATCAGCACGGCGAGTAGGATAGCCGGTAGTGAATCAGCGGCAGAAATCAGTGGTTGGAACAGCGCCATAATCGCCTGAGGAAGCAGTTGGTCAAACAGAGCCTGCACGCCCATGCTGATCGGATACAGCGTAATAATGACGGCGAGAATCGGGATCAGCAGATCGAATGATTGTTTGATGTTTGCCGGAACCTGCGGAGGGAGCCTTATTCCAATATTGTGATGTTTGAGAAAACGCGTGAGCTCCGTGACATAAATCGCCACGATAACGGCGGTGAAAATCCCCACGCCGCCCAGTGCAACGGTAGGCATATTTCCGTTAGCCTGTGGTGCTGATACCAATAAAAATCCCATCAGGGCCAGCATTGCCGTCATGAAAGGATCAAGCTGATAGCGTCTTGCGAGGTTGTAGGCAATGGCCGCGGTGATATAAATCGACATGATCCCCATCGTCATATTAAACGGCGTCAGGATCTGGCTTTCATACTTTCCAGACAGCGCCAGCCAACTGCGCGCAAAACCCCAGCTACTCTCAGCGGAAAACGGGGGGTAGACAAATACCAGCAAAAACGAACCAACAATCATGAATGGCATGGCGGCAATAAAGCCATCGCGAATCGCCATAATATGCCGCTGAGAAGAAATTTTTCCTGCCACTGGGCTAATTCGATTTTCGATAAAGCTAAACAGCGATTGACTGATATTCATCATGCTCTACCCCTAATAAGACGCGTAAGGAACAGAGTATAAGGTGCCATTTTCACTTACTGCAACCGGTTTCAGTAACCGGTTTCATTATTCATCTAGAGTGTGAAGGCGATCGAAAAAATCGAAGAATACGCACGCTTAAATCACGCGCACCGAAGTTTCGTAACGGTTTTCCCAGTATTGATCGTCGAGGCGAGAAGTCGTTACCCCCATACTCTTTGATGCATGGATGAACTGACCATTCCCCACATACACGCCAACATGTCGCGTCTCCGGCGAGGTTTTAAAGAAAACCAAATCACCGATTTTGAGCTGCTGCTTCGCAATGTGATTACCGGAATGAATTTGCTCGGAGGTCGTTCGCGGCAGATTAACCGAGAGTTCGCCGAGCACACGGCGCGTAAATGCAGAGCAATCGATGCCATACTGAGAATCGCCGCCCCAAAGATATCTCACCCCCTGCCAGCGCCGATAATCCTGCAAAATCACCTGCTTGATATTGGCCTGCTGCGGATCGTTAAAGCTGTTGCTATTGAGCGCGCCCTGATAGGACGCTCGGTAAGAAGAGAGCGCTGAGCGATGTTTAACATGCAGGTTTTCATTCATCTTGTCGGATTTAAAATATGTGGGTAATTCAAACGCAGATGAAGGCTGAACCACAAACGCGCCAGAGCAAAATACAACGGCTGAGATAAGTTTTCGAAATAACATTTTGAGATCATCGTAGAGAGAGAAGAGCGTCCTTAAGAGGCGTCGCGACTGGCCTCAACATCAAGGGCTTCACGCTGAATCACGTCCATTGCAGGGTGAAAACTACACAGCTATTCACTCAGTCTCCACTGAATCAATTTTGAAGTTATGCTTACGAGTTAAGCATATGTTTTATGAATTTATGTTTTGCTTGGTGAACCATAGCGTTAAAACAAGAAGAGAATGTTAATAAGAAAATTTGTCAGGAATAAAAATTAAAAAACCGCCAAAGAATGGTAACGCTGTTCACTTAAGCTCGATTTTAGGGGGAGCACACCGATGGGGTCGTAGCGGCGAAAGCCGCCGACAACTTTGCTTGAGCAAAGTTGAACCACGCTTTAGCGTTGGCCCGTAGGGTGGAACACAAGGATGTGTTCCATAACGGCCCCGCGGTGTGCTAGACCCGTGTATCTCTTAAATGAGCGGCGTTACCACATAGCGATCTATGCCCAAAATAATTCAGGTGGCTTGAAAGTAAGACGGGGATAAATCCGCTATTTCCCCTGCCCATAATAGGCACCCGCACCGTGTTTACGCAGGTAGTGTTTATCCAATAAAGCACGCTGCATCGAGTCAATTTCTGGCATCAGTTGGCGGGAGAAGATCCCCATGTAAGCGCACTCTTCTAGCACCACGGCATTATGCACCGCATCTGCGGCATCGCAGCCCCACGCAAAGGGCCCGTGTGAATGCACTAACACTGCGGGAACCTGCATAGGGTCAATATCACGCAGGGTGAAGGTTTCAATAATCACTTCACCGGTTTCATGCTCATAGTCGCCTTCAATTTCGTCTTGATTCATCAGACGCGTGCACGGAACAGTGCCATAAAAATAGTCTGCGTGCGTGGTGCCCCAAGCAGGCAAATCAAGTCCGGCCTGAGACCAAATGGTGGCGTGGCGCGAATGGGTATGAACGATACCGCCAATGTGCGGAAAAGCCCGATACAGCGCGAGATGGGTGGCCGTATCCGACGATGGCTTTTTATTTCCCTCCACCACATGACCGCTGGCTAAATCTACCACCACCATATCTTCTGCCTGCATTCCGTCATATTCGACGCCAGAGGGCTTAATCACTACCCGCCCAGATTCACGATCGATTGCACTCACATTTCCCCAGGTAAACGTGACTAAGTGATGCTTAGGCAGAGCCAGATTGGCATCTAAAACCTGCTGTTTTAATTGCTCTAACATAACAAACCTCCTTCCAGCATCTTCGCTTCGATCCACTGCCGCGCTTTGATGATTTCCAGCACCGGCTCCGCTGATTTTTCCGTCCACATTTCGATCAAGAATGAACCACGATAGTTCAGCCGTTTTAGCGTTTGGAACACGCCGACAAAATCAACGCAGCCATCACCGAATGGCACATCGCGAAACTGCCCTTGGCTGGTTGCCGTCACCGGATAGGTATCTTTCAAATGAATCGCCGCAATACTATCGATACCCAACTCCAGTTCGGCAGAGACATCATTGCCCCACGCGCTCAGATTTCCCACGTCGGGATAAACGCTAAACCACGGCGATGAAAGCAAACGATCCCATTTTTTCCACTTGGTAATGGAGTTCATGAATTCGGTATCCATGATCTCAACGGCCAGCATCACCTGCGCACCTGCGGCCTGCTCCACCGCCCACGCCAGCCCCTCGGTAAAACGCTGCTGAGTGCCTTCATCTTGCTCTTCGTAATACACGTCATAGCCCGCAAGCTGAATCGTTCTGATGCCTAAGTCGCGCGCCAGATAAATCGCTTTCGTCATAATGCTACGCGCCTGCTGGCGCACATTTTCGTCGTGACTGCCAAAAGGAAAACGCCGATGCGCTGATAAACACATGGAGGGAATAGCAACCCCACTTTCCAGCATTGCTCCCACCAACGAGGTTCGCTGAGCAACGCTCCAGTCTAAACGGCTGAGTCTTTCGTCCGTTTCATCCACCGACATTTCAACGAAGTCGAACCCACAGCTTTTTGCCAGCGCTAAGCGCTCTGGCCAGCTTAAGGTTTTTGGCAGGGCTTTTTCATAAATGCCGAGTGGATGACGTCGTTTGATGATGTTCATCGTGATGCCCCCCAAATTTCATCGATCTGCTGATGAAACGCCTGTGCAACCTCTTGCGGATGCTCAGCTTCAGACAATGCACGGCCAGCGATAAACGCTCTGACGGAGATATCTTTAAACAGCGCGAGATCCTGTGGCGTGATCCCTCCGGTGATCGACAACTCCAATCCCAGATCGGAAAGCTGCTTCATTCGATCCAGATCCTGCGGGCTCCAAGATTGCCCGCTAGCCTGAGCGTCGCGCCCACGATGATAAATCGCCTGACGCACTCCGGCGGCTCGCCAGGCTTTCGCATCGTCGAGCGTCCAATTGCCAAATAGCTCAATTTGAATCTCACCGCCGCGAGACTGAGCCACCTGATGCGCTTTTATCACCGTCGCCAACGGGGCTGCGCAGATCACCGTCATCCAGTTTGCACCGGCGTCGAAGGCCTCGGTTGCCAAGGTTTCTCCGGCATCTGCCACTTTGAGGTCGGCAACAATAATGCTATCAGGACACATCTGACGCAGCGCCCGCACAGCCTGCAATCCTTCACTGATGCACAGGATCGTACCGGCTTCGATAATATCCACGTGGTTTCGCAGCGCACTCACGCTTTGCAACGCCGGGTTCAGGCTCGTGTGATCCAGCGCGAGCTGGAGCAAAGGTCGGTTCATAATGAATAGCTCCTCAAGACTTGGACAACGATGAGCAGCGCACGTGATAGCCATGCAATGCTTCAATCAAATATTGGTAACGGGTAAATTTGTGCTGATAGGCCGACCACGCCGAGCTATCGGGTTCAATGCGTTGAATGGCGTGGTTAAGCTGGCTTTGCGCCTGTTTAACGCTGGAGTACACACCGCTGCCCACCAGCGCCACCAAGGCCGCGCCTAAACAGCCCGTTTCTTCAACCTGTGGCAATTCAACGGGTAAGCCACTGACATCAGCCAGCATTTGCATCCAGACTTTTGAGCGCGCAGGCCCGCCGGTAACGCGCAGTTTGCGTACCTGCGTAAAACGTTCACGCATACGGTTGAGATGCGTCATGTGGCTAAACACCACGCCCTCATAAACCGCCTGTAAAAGATGCTCGCGCCGATGGAGCGATTGCAGACCATAAAAACCGGCGGTCATATCCAAACCGGCATTGCTGCCATACAAAAACGGCAAAAACATCACGTCGCTGCCGGCCTTCGGTAAAGCGCCTACCGACTGATTAATCTCTTCAAAACTGATACCGCCGCACTGTTGGGTTAGCCATTCCAAGTTGGCAGAAGAGGTTGGGCTGGCCTCATGCACGATGTAATTATTCTCATCGTCGCCCGGTGCATTGGCATAACGCCCATAGACGTAGGGATAGGGTTCATTCGGGGAAATATGTTTGGCAACACCGCTGGTCACCGCCCAGGTTCCCATCACGGCGTTAAGCGTGAGCTCATCCTGTAGGCCCGCACAGATCGCGGTAGAGACCACATCAAACAGCCCACCCACCACGGGAGTACCCGCGCATAGCCCCGTAGCTTCAGCCACCTCATGCGTCACTTTCCCGCATATTTCAGTGGAGCCCACAATCGGTGGCAGAGCACAAGAAACCTCGGAAATCCCAAGCCACTGCGTGAGCTGAGGGTCATATTCGCCCTGCATCATGTTGTAGAGATTGGATTCAGAAATGTTCGTCTCTTCGCAGCCGCGCTCTCCCGTCAGGCAAAAACGCAGATAGTCATGCGCCATCATTACTGAGCCAATTTTCTGATAACGCTCTGGCTGATGCCGTTTAACCCAGCGCAGTAAAGAAACCGGATGGCCGGTCCACAGAGTTTGCCGTGTCAGTGGATAGAGCATCTCCGGCAGCCCATCACGTTGCCATTGCGACACCACGTCAATCGCTCGCCGATCCGATGACAACATGGCATTGCCCAGCGGCCGGTTTTCTTTATCTAAGAGAAACAGTCCCTTGCCCTGAGCCGATATCCCGATAGCCTGCACCTGCTGACCATTTACACCGCTTTGGCGCAACAGCGTGGCGATAGTTTCTATGCAGGCTTTCCACAGCAGAGACATATCACGTTCGGCCCAGCCCAGATGCTCACTTATCACCGGCAATGCTTGGCGGCTAATACACAATTCCGCACCTTGCCTATCGTATAATCCCGCTTTGAGATAGGTTCCGCCGCAGTCGATACCCAGCCAATATTCCGTGGATGTCGCACTCATAATCATTCCTGTTATTTGCATTGATTGCCCAACCAGTCCCCCTACCAACTTCCCCCTTGTCAGGGGAAAGGGCCGATCGAGACCCTTACAAACTACGCTGAACGGTCCCCTCCCCTGCGAAGGGGAGGATTAGGGTGGGGTCTATTTATGCCGCCGTACGTTTACCTTCTGGCAGTTGCGCACCAGACTGCGTTGGCACATCACATTTTGCTGGCAGCAACAGGGCCAGCAGCGCCGCTATCGCCAGCGACAGCGCAAGGCAATAAACACCGGCGTCTTTGTTGTAATAAGTAATCAGCAAGCCAACCGCATACGGCCCGCAAAATCCGCCGAGATTACCGAGCGCATTAATTACCCCACGCGCCCCACCCGCCATTTCTGCGCTAAATAGCTTGGCTGGAATGGTCCAAAATACGCCCGCGGCCGACTGTAGAAATACGCCGCAGCCCACCAGCATTGCGTATGACCACCACACATGGTTTTTCAACGTCACAGACAGGAACATACACGCGGCAAAACCCAGCAGCGGTAAGAACACAAACAGCTTGCGTTTGCCGGTGCGGTCAGAGAGTGAAGAAAAGAGGAACATGCCTGCCATCGCTCCCACATAAGGGAGGATGGCCAACATGCCCACCTGCCCCATTGAGGTATGCGTCAGCTCTTTGAGGATGGTCGGCAGCCACAGGGTGTAGCCGTAAATACCGGTTTGATAAAAGAAGTTCAGCGCGATCAACTGCCACATGGTTTTATCGGACAGGACCGCACTCAGAGAGGCGTTTTTCACCTCTTTTCCGGCAATCGCGCGCTGCTCTTCGGCTAAGGTGGCGATCAGCCAATTTTTCTCTTTTTCCGAGATCCAGCGTGCCTCTTGTGGTCGGTCACACACCGCCATAACCCACAGAACCAGCACCGCCACCGACATCAAACCTTCAATAATGAACAGCCAGCGCCAGTCAAGCGCAGTGATAATCCAGCCCGAAAGCGGTGCCGTGATAATGCCGGCAATCGGCACAAACATAATCACAATCGCATTGGCGCGTCCGCGTTCCGCATCTGGGAACCAGTTGCTGATCATGGTGAGCACGACGGGCAGCATTCCCCCTTCCGCCACCCCGAGAGCAAAGCGCAGAAACAGGAGTTGGTAATGATTCGTCACCAAGCCGGTTAAAATGGAAATAACTACCCACGCAACCAGTGACCAGCCAATAAATTTTTTCCCGCTGCCATGCACGGCAATTTTTCCACCGGGAACTTGCAGGAATAAATAACCAATAAAAAAGATGCCGCCAGCTAAGCCTGCCATGGAGGCCGTAATACCGAGATCTGCATCCATGCCTCCAGGCATCGCAAACGCGATATTCACCCTATCCATATAGGAAATAATGCAGGCAATTAAGATCGGTGGAATTATTCTTAGCCATCGCTGACGAGGAATATCATTTGGTATATTATTTTTATGTAGGGTATCAGAGTTAGATTTCATAACTTCACGCCTTAATCATTATTGATACGGCCCGTACAGTGATATGCACAGATTTCCCCATTGACATGGGTTTATTTGGTGAAGACTTAATGCATTTAATCCATTAAAAAAAGATAAAGTTTTATTACTGATTTCGTGTCGCGATATTTAAAGCCTTAATTCCATCGCGCAATATATCAATACGATGTGCAACGCTGGCTTGCGGATCAATTTCTAATAGTTTAATTCCAGCAAAACTTAATGATTCCAATGGCGCTAACGCAAACATTTCAGACGCCAGTTCTACGGTCATTAAACTTTCAGCACAGTTAACCCGTGCGCTTGCGAACGGCGCAAAAGGCGCGTGTAAATCTTGCCAATCACCGTATGCGCCACCTGTCGTGGTGCCAGAAAACATCAACGCTTTGAGCACTCCGGCCTGCTGGCTTTGTTGCAGATGCTGTAATGGCAATTCCGTACTGCGTCCTTCAATCGCTGAACGAGCCCAGTTAATGGCTACCCCAACCTCTTTTTCCAATGCCTGTATCACCGCAATTTCCTGCTCTAAAGGCAAAAAGCCTTTGCGTGAATCAGATTTATTCATTGCGTCGCAGTGTTCAATCACCAGTTCGCACGGCCAGTCCCAGCGCACAATCTGCTGCATTGACTCAGCAAAGCATTCTGCCGCCAGCGCAACATCATCAGAGCCAGCCAATGGCGCAGACTGAATCTCCAAAGCGAGGATTTTCTTCATGCCAAAGCGATCGTTGGTACGGTTAATTTTATTCAAAATATGGCGATAGTATTCAACGCAGGCCAAGCGCTGCGCTTTATCTGCCGAAGCTAAACCAAAGCCACCATGCCCTGCACGACGGCGCATCGTTTCCATGACGGCGGTAACAACAATTTGCCAGTCCGCGGGGATCTGTTGAAATAAATAGTCATCGCCATATGGATGAAGGTTTTCTAAACAAGGCTGTTCAATCCCACTAATTCCCTCAACGTCCGCAAGGCCACGCCAGAACGCCGTCTCTTGATCGCGGTCGAGTTGATGAAATGAAGGTGCGCAGGGGTATGCCCCGACGATAAAGCCGTGATTATGATTCATTGAAAATTATCCCTTGGTGGTGGAAATAATGAATACTTTAAATAAGCTCGCTCAGTGCGACTTTTACGACAACTTTACGAATTGGCGTCGCTTTATTTTTTATACATCCGGGACGATGAACATCTTGTGGGAAGAAAATAGCATAGCTTCCCTCGGTCATCGTTAATTCTGATTCATCATTCACATCGTGATAAAAAATAATATCTCGCTCAGCTAATAATGATTCAGATATTTTATTATTTCCGCGTTCCGCCGCAACGCAGATAATTTCTTCACCCTTGGCTAAAAATTGAATATCAATATAGCGGCGATGAACTTCTGGGTGATTATCTTTTTTGGGGCGCGTTGTCATATCAATAATTTGCGCATAAATATTGCGCCCATCGATTTCGACTTCCCCAACCTTTTGCTGGCTGAAATCCGTGGTACGTAAAAAATTGAGCGCTCTTTGGATTGCCGTTGGCAATACACACGGGTTTTCATTGCTAATATGGCCGAATATCATGATATTGCGTCCTTAAAGTGCCTGAATTTTTGCCCATACGCTGTCGTCAATGGTGATACCATTGCGGCGGTTTTCGGCCAGCAGTTGAGTAAACTCATGGCCTGGCAAACGAATCGCCACCTCAGGATTAGCGCGTTCAGCCCCTTTCACGTAATCCATAATGCGCTGTAGCTTGGCATCGCGAGTCGCACCTTCAATTAAGCGATCGACCTCAATGGCGATAAAAATCTGTGAAATCCCATATTCATCAGAGTTGTCCTCTGTCACTTCAGCAACCGAGGCACCATCAGACAACAGCGTCGCAATCATATCCAGCACGATGGATAAGCCGGAACCTTTCCAGTATCCCATCGGTAAAATACGGCGATTTTTCTCTATCACGCCCGGTTCACGAGTGAGATTACCCTCATCATCGAAGCCCCCGTCAACGGGCAATTCACGTCCTGCTAAGCGGTTCACTTCCAACATGCCGTAAGAGAACATCGACATCGACATATCTACCATGGTGATCGGATTTCCCGGAATCGCCACGATCAACGGATTCGTACCAATGCGACACTCTTTTGCTCCCCACGGTGGCATAACGGCAATCGAATTCGTCCAGCAAATACCAATATAGCCCTTCTCAGCGGCCTGCCATCCGTAGCTTCCGCCACGCATCCAGTGGTTGGCGTTACGCACCGCAATTAAACCAATGCCGTGGTCTGAGGCCAAAGACATCGCGCGATCCATCATTTTTTTCGCCGTGAGATTGCCGATAGAACGCTGCGCATCCCATTGCTCAATCGCCCCCAATGCTAAAACGCGTTTTGCCTGTGCATCAGGAATAATATCTCCCGCCTCAAGCTGTTGGATAAAACGAGGAAAACGGTTCACCCCGTGAGAATACACGCCGGATTCCGTGGTTTGGGCAAACATGGTCGCGCACTCACTGGCGGTTTCAGCCTGAACGCCACGTGCCAATAGCACGCGTTCAAACTCCTGTTTTAACTGGTCAAAACTCACTCGCATACCGCTCTCCTCGTGATTCAGACAATCTATCTGTTGGTTTTTAAATCTTTAAATTTCACTATGTGAAATCAGATTCCAAAAAATAATACCGCTCAAATTTTAACAAGTCAAAGCACTGACGTTTTTTAAAAGGCATTAAAATCAATAGTTTGTTTTTTATCATTCAAGAACGTGACGTGAAACACACTTCGGGTAGGGGGAACAGGGGAAGGGAAATAATGCAAAGGAATAGCAAAAAATGGCGATAAATTGGGTTAACATCACTGCAGTGTGATTTGACTGGAAAGATTAAAGGCGAATGAAAACAAAAGAGAAAGAAACCGAGATCGAGCCAAGCAAAGAAAAACCAGCAGGAAGCCAAAGTCTTTTTCGCGGCCTTCAGCTTATTGAGATCCTGAGCAACTACCCTAACGGCTGTCCGTTAGCGCATCTTTCTGAGCTAGCGCAATTAAACAAAAGCACCGTGCACCGCCTGTTACAGGGCCTGCAATCCTGCGGCTATGTCACTCCGGCACCAGCGGCAGGCAGCTACCGTTTAACCACCAAGTTTATTGCCGTTGGACAAAAAGCACTCTCTTCGTTAAACATCATCCATGTGGCTGCCCCTCATTTAGAGGCGCTGAATATTGCCACCGGAGAAACCATTAACTTCTCCAGCCGCGAAGACGATCACGCCATTTTGATTTATAAATTAGAGCCAACGACCGGCATGCTGCGAACGCGCGCCTATATCGGCCAGCACATGCCTCTGTATTGTTCAGCGATGGGGAAAATCTACATGGCCTATGGCCATCACGACTATGTAGAGCCTTATTGGAAGAGCCATCAAGATGAGATCCAGCCGCTTACGCGCAATACCATTATTCAGCTAGATCAGATGTACCAAGAGTTAGAGCAGATCCGCCAGCAGGGAATGGCGATGGACAGAGAAGAAAACGAGCTGGGCGTATCCTGTATTGCGGTACCGATCTTTGATATTCATCACCGCGTAAGTTATTCCGTCTCCATTTCCCTTTCAACCGCCAAGTTGGGGATGATTGGTGAACAGAATTTGTTAAAACCACTCAAAGAGACCGCAGCGGCGATATCGCGCGAGCTGGGCCTCAATACCTACGAATAGTCCCGCTGTGTTGTCTACCGTTGCCGCCTAGGCGGCAACGCCTTCGCTGGCGACTCGCGTCATTAATTCATCAAACATCTGCATAACGTTTACTAACTGCTGGCGCTGATCGTGATGCAGTTTTTGATACCGACGCTCTACCGGAACCTGACTAATCACCTCGGACGCCGCGTAGTGCTCAATTTCCAGCCACCACTGGCCTTGCTCTGCGCGCAGATTTAGATGGCGGAAATGCAAGTTTTCCAGAGCTGCAAAAATATGCGGATAACAATTCAGAACCGCTAACAAACGCTGGCTATCGTCATTTTTATCTTTGCAGCGAAACTGCACGCCGCCGCGCCCTAAAATATTGCCATTATGCGCCTTCAGCCTGACGGGCTGCTGCAATCCGGTCGATCCCTGAAGATGAAAATGACTACACACCACAAATGAGCGAAATAGCGCCGTCGCTTTTTCCCGTATTTCGATCGTTAATCCCTGCGGCAAAGCAACCGTCAAACTACACGATGAGGTGCGCTCACAGGCATAAGGACGAAAATCACGCGCCACCAGATTTAACATCTGCCCAGGTCGATAACCCACAGGTTCACGCGACGTCATCAACCAATGCCACGCACGACTCAGTAACGGAACTGCGCTGTTCACCACTCACTCTCCATCGACATAATTCATATTGTTGCGTTAGCCAAGCGTGGCCAACAGGCGGCGTAATATACACAATCCGCAGACTGATGCAAAAGCACTCATGTGGATGAGGTTTAGAGAGTTTAGGGGAGAGGTATTTTGAGGTGAGATTACTATTTATTTACATTTTTGCAACTTAATCCTAATTCAAATCATGCACACGCTACCGATAAGGCCGCGTATGCATAGCTTCGTTATTTATTTAAAAAAATATTATCTCTATGAAAATCAAGATAAATAATTTGATTCGGGTTGAAAGAGCCTACATTTTGTTCGCTGATATTTTTTAATCCTAGCTTGTTCAGCTCATCCTCAGACAGATTTGGAGATACTAAGACCTCGCCAGAATCAGCAAAACTGATAAGACCTTTATCAAATAACCAGTCAATATGAGGGGCAAGCAATAAACCATTATTTCCATCGAGTCTTTCATTGCCACTTTCACAGCAGCGCCACGGTTTTATATGACTTGCAATGAGGAGGCTAGGGGTATCAATTTTGGTGATGCGGCACGATGGCTCTACTTCCTGTAGATTACGACGAAAATCGCCTTGGCCTCGTCTTGCTTTGATCAGTTGCTCTTTAATGGTATCGTTTAAATCAACATCAGCAATAACTTGTTTTTCAACCTCATCATCGAGTTTCTCTCTTAGATCTGTCGGTTCTTTATCGATACCTTTACCCACCAAATGCTCTAATTCTTCGCCAGCATTCTCAACAATGTTAAAAACATCTTCTCCAACTTCAGTCAGATAAATATGCTGATATCCATGAGCATTATCGAGCCGTATAGGGGAATAGATATTTTCTTTTGATAAATGTGGACGAAGGTCATCAAGAATATCGAATGGGCTTACAGGGTTGGAGAATTTCTGCCAATCGACAGGGAGTAACCAACCATCATTACCCCAAAGCTTACCCGCAGCCCCGAATTCTGGCTTTGACGCACTGATGGCAAAATCAGTCACTACACCAACATAGGCAACTTTTTTATTCGCATAAGAAAGCACCTTATCACCCGGTGCCGCAATACAGAGATTGTCGTAATAGCGATTTTTAATATTTCCCTTTTTGGTCTTCGGAGACCACAGAAAACCGCCATTGACCTCATGCTTAACTGTTTGCTTATGGTTAACCCACCAATATCTCATCGCAGCCTCAAAGATGTCTTAATGATTTTTTATCTATCAATTAAAACAATCTAAAGAATAAGTTAATGGCTAACAATGATATTAGATAACTCACTAATAGCTAATTTTTTGCGAGGACGATTCCAATATCCGCAACAACTTAGATGTAAATGTGCTTGGCCGCTTTAGGTCGGTGCATTTCTTAGCGCCGCAGCGCATCTGATCCCTGCATTGACCGTGCTTGGTGAATATCCACGTAGCACGTACTGAGTCGCTATAAACAACAACCCCAACATCAAACTCATTCAATGTTGGGGTCGTAGATAAGTCTTAGATTTGGGTAGAGAGGAATTAAGCCGCCACACCTTGCACCGTCACGCGATCCATCAGTTTTTGGAACATCTGCATCACGTCCAACATCAGATGACGCTGCGCGTAAGGTAAGCGTTGATAGCCGCTACATACCGGACGCGGGCCTACCAATTCTGTTGCTGCAAATAGCTCAATTTCAAGCTGCCACTGCCCTGCTTCAGAACGCAGATTCAAGCGGCGGAAATTGAGGCAATCCAACGCATCGGTGATTTCAGGGTAGCAATCCAGCACCGCCATCAAACGACGGCTATCGTCATTGCTGGTTTTGGCACTAAAACGGGTATCCCCGCGGCCAAGAATATCGGTATTTTTAGCCTGAATGTGGATCGGTTGCTGCAAGCCTGTCTCACCACGCAGATGGAAATGGCAGGTCACGCTATAGCTTCTGAAGCTGGTCACAACGCGCTCTTCAACTTCCACTTCCAACCCTTGCGGGCAAACAACGTGGAGCACGCGATCGGACAGGCGTTTGCATTCAAATGGCTGTAGGTTTTTTTCAACCAGATGCAATACTCTTCCAGGCTGATAACCGATAGGATCACGCTGGCCGCTCAACCAACGCCATAAATTATTCACGACCTGAACTTCACTGTTCATATCATTATCTCCCGTGCTCACAAAAATGAATCAAAACCAAACTTTGGCTGCTGTTGTTACGTTTTTATCCTGCTGAACTGTCTGACATGAGGCCATTCGCTACAGCGCTAATAAGTTTGGATAAATCGTCACTGGCGTACGCTACTTCTCTCGAACTTCTTTCGGACTTTTCTCTTTACTCTAAATTTAGAGTGAGTGAAGCCACACAAATTTCGCATATAGATGCAATTGATTTGTGTTTTAGTGAATAACTGAGTGAGTAATCACGACCTTGTTATTCATAAATGCCAGCTTGCCGTGACAAATACAACAGAGATAATCATCTTTAATAGTGAGGTTATTGTCAGAAGTAATAGTAATAATTTCAGTGACTAATATAGTTAGGCAAAAATAAAGCTGTTTTATTCATTTTTATATCGGCTATTTTTACTGATAAAATCGCGTTATCGGTATACGACCAAAACGAAATAAATTGCTACGCGAACAATAGGATACTTACCCATGGATACCGGCTGGTTAGAAGATTTTTTAGCACTGGCTGAATTGCGTAATTTCTCGCGAGCCGCGCAGTTACGCAACATCACTCAGCCCGCTTTTGGCCGCCATATACGCGCATTGGAAGAAAGTATTGGTCAGAAATTAGTCGATAGAAGTTCCTCACCGGTGACGCTCACGCCTGCCGGATATCAGTTTCGTTTAATTGCCCACAGCATGGTAAATCAGCTTAAAGAAGGTATTCAGAAGATAAATGGATTACCGTCCGAGATGATTAATCCCGTTCGTTTTAGTGCCCCGCATTCTCTTTCATCCCCCTTTTTGCTCGATTTAATTGACCGTATTGATCCCACAACGCCATTTTCCGTTGATATTCTGCGCGTAGATTTTGCCGTTGAATCGTTAATTGAAGGCGCCAGCGATTTTCTTTTAGCCTTTGATACCCACGCCTTGCTTCAGCCGCCTTTCACCAATTTGCTATTGGGGAAAGGCAATCTTCTGCTGGTCAGCGCTGCCGATAAGCAAGGCCAACCATTATTTAAACCCGACGAAAACCACCAGCAGCCAGTACCCTATTTACGTTATTCGCCAGACTCTTACAGCGCGAGAATGGTAGAGCGGCTCATGCCGCAGCAACCTTTTGCCTGTCAGCCGGTGTTTGAATCTTCGCTGTGTGATTTGCATCGGCAAATGGCTCTGCGCGCTAAGGGATTGGCTTGGTTACCAGATTGTCAGATTGAAAACGAACTGGCAGAAGGTAAGCTGGTTGCCGTCAACCGCAGCCGCTGGCACATTCCCTATCAAATTCGCCTGTATCGCAATCAAGCGCAGCTTCACCAGCGCGCAGAAACATTCTGGCATTGCCTGTCTCAGCAAATAACACAGGGCATCTCTTATTGGCCACCGGTGCAAAACTAGACGTCTTACACGAAACCACTCACATAGTGCCTAAACGTACCCGCCAATGCCGGAATAGCATTTCACCACTTCAGTCGCTTTATTTATGATGGCGTTTTCTTTTTTATCGATGAGCGCTGTTAATGATGCAGGATACGCAAACGATTACGTTACCAGAATTTTTCGCCAACTTCCCTAAAGTGGATCTCCATTACCATCTGCTTGGCGGAGTTCGTCTCACCACCATGCTGGCGTTGGCAGAGAAATACGGGGTGCCGCTCACCGAATCCGAAGCCAAAAGTTACTATCGCCGTTATCAGCATGAAACCAGCGTGGTGAAAGGCGGGATTGCGGCGCTTAACTTTTTATATCCGCTGATGCGCAGCGCCGAAGATTATTTCCGTGTGACCTATGAAGTCGCACAAGACGCCGCAGCAACCGGTATTCGTCATCTGGAACTGTTTTGGAATCCCTCTGATACCGAACTGTCCTATGCCGACGTCACCGAAGCGATGAGCCGCGCAATGGCGAAAGCGGGCGAAGAATGGGATATTCGTGCGCTCTTTATTCCTTCTATCAACCGCGAAAAATCGCCCGAAGAAGCCGTGGCAATGGTGGATGCCGTGCTGAGTTATCCGCACCCTTTAGTGCCCGGTATTGGCATTGACTACAAAGAGAATGACGCCCCTATCGAGCATTTTTGGAAAGCCTATCGCAAAGCACAACTCGCTGGATTACGCCTCACGGGGCACTGCTCAGAGTTTGGTTTGCATTGGCGTAACGTAGAAACGGGCTTAGATTTGATTCATCTGGAGCGCATCGATCACGGCTATACCGTATTGGATAACCCAGAACTTACCGCCCGCTGCGCCCGCGAAGGCATTCCATTTACCGTCGTGCCCAGCAATACCTATTACCTCAAAAAATGGCCGGATGCAGACCAGTGGCGTAAGCATCACCCCATTCGCCAAATGGCGCTGGCAGGCATGAATATCATCCCAGCCACCGACGACTGGCACATGCACAATACCAACGGTGCCGAATGCTATCGCGTTATGGTGGAAGAATTCGGCTTCGATCTTGATGGCGTGCGCCAACTGATGCTCAACGGCATCAATGCCTGCTGGCAGCCTGAAGAAATCAAACAGCAATGGCGACAGGCGTGGACCGCCGAATTTGACGCCCTACGCAGCAAACTGGCGCACGAACCGCAGATCGATCCGGCTCAGCATATTTCCTATCATCGTTCCCAAACGGCATAGCATCGAGAACCCCATGTTGACCTTAACTCTTGGCGTAATAATTCTGCTGTTAACCATCATCCTGCTGATCAAAAAGCAGGACACCCGCACCGTTCTGCTGTTTTCCGGCATGTTGATGTGCCTGATCTCATTAGAACCGATGGCCGCGATGAACAGCTTTGCGGAAAAGATGGTGTCTGAAGGGCTGATCCAAGCCATTCTGTCGGCCATTGGATTTGCGACCGTCATGAAATTCACCGGCTGCGATCGTCATTTAGTCCGCCTACTAAGCGCCCCACTTAAACACGTTGGACTCTTTCTCATTCCGGGCACTATTTTGCTTACCACGTTCGTGCAGTTGGCTTTGCCAAGCGCGGCAGGTGCTGCGGCAGCCGCGGGGATAACCATGATCCCGTTACAGCTAGCTGCGGGGATCCATCCCGTCATGGCGGCGGCATCGGTATTAGCCGGAACCTTCGGTGCGAGCTTACTCAATCCAGGTAGCCCGCATATGGCACTGGTGGCGAAAATCGTGGGTGGCGACGTCATGACGATCATCGGCGACCGCGTGATGACCGTCGTTTGGCTAGGCCTGATCATCATGATTGGTATGACGATCACCGCCGTGCTGCGCAAAGAACACAAGGGCTATCATTCGCGCCTTGACGCTGAAGATCCGCAAGAAGGCCCGATCAATATTTTGGCCGCGCTGATGCCGCTGGTGCCTATTGCGCTGCTGATGCTGGGTGCATTTGGCGGCGTAAACTGGTTAAAAATGGGCGTTCCTCAAGCCGTTATGTGGGGCGTTCTTGCCACTCTCGCCGTCACCCGCACGCATCCTGGCAAGGTGGTTCCCGCCTTCTTTGATGGAATGGGCAAAGCCTACAGCGACGTATTCGGCATTATCATCTGCGCCGGTGTGTTTGTAGCGGGGTTAACTTCGGTCGGGCTGATTGATGCGGCGAAAAGCGCGCTGATTGATTTCCCTGAAGCCGCCCGTTTTGGCGGTACCGTAGGGCCATTCCTAATGGCCATCGTGATTGGCTCTGGCGATGCAACTGCCTATGCTTTCAATGAAGCCATCACGCCACACGCCGCTGAATTTGGCATGAACCCCACGAATCTTGGAACTGCCGCCGCGTTTGCCAGCTACTTGGGCCGAACGGCCTCCCCGCTTTCGGCTGCGGCCATCGTGGTTGCGGGTATGGCCGGTGTTTCTCCTATCGACCTGATTAAACGAACCGCTCCCGTTATGCTGATTGGTTTAATTCTGCTGATTGTGCTTATTTAACGGGCGTAGAAATACCCTGACAGAAAATATGTTTTGATTTATAAAAGAGGGCGATAGTTATCGTCCTCTTTTATTCTTTCTTTTATTCGCTGTTTATTCATTATTTACACTAACCGTTTAGATAAGGTTCAGACTCAATCCGCTATAATTACCGGCGTTATAAATTGAATACCTACGTTATCTGCACCAATCTAAGGAAATAGTATGGACAACGACAGACCGAGATCGCGTGTTTTTCTCAGCTGATCGCATGATGTGATACTGTCCCCCTTCACATCCTGCATAGACAAAGGATGTGGTGCTATTCTCCGTTTACCACCGCAGTTTCATTGTTAAGGCTTACGCTATTTTGCGTAAACAGCCTCGTTGAATTAACACGCCTCAATCTCACAATCACGTGGTTATTAATCAGATTTATTTCTGATGAATTGCTGCTGTTTATTTTTCTGCTTATTCGCAACGGAAATAACGTTCTTCATCCTTTGTTGTGCAAGATATTGCGACAAATTAATGATGACGAAAGTTTCGTGGCACCGCCACGGGCAAAATATGCCTATTTTCGTTACTAAAAAGCAGAGTCTAATTTCTGAGGCTTATTACATGAACTTCACTCTGCATTACGAAACATTTTCTATTTTACTGGTCGCATTTTTACTCGGCGCCATTATTGGCTACGAGCGCCAATACCGCCAGCGTACGGCTGGATTGCGCACCAACACGCTGGTTGCCACCAGCGCCGCTATTTTTGTCCATTTGGCAATGAGCATCGATACGCCTAGCGGCGCTGTACGGGTGATCTCTTATGTGGTTTCTGGCGTCGGCTTTCTCGGCGCGGGAACCATCATGAAAGAAGGATTAAACATCCGCGGACTGAATACCGCAGCTACGCTGTGGGGCTCCGCCGCCGTAGGTGCCTGCGCAGGTGCAGGAATGATTGCCGATGCCTGTATGGCAACGTTTTTTGTCGTGGCATCCAATACCTTGCTGCGCCCAATGGTCAACATTATCAACCGCCAGCCGCTCACCGACGAGCGTGGTGACGCCACTTACGAGATTTGCGTTATCGCATTAGAAAACGATCAGCGCGAAGCGCTGACGCTGGTAAAACAAACGTTAAAAGCGGAGAACTGCTTTATGTCGCACCTCGACGTTGAGCCTTTCGGCGATGATGACGTGGAGATCACCGTAGCACTGATCCCTGCATCGGTTTCCGCCGATGATTTGGATAATCTGGTTAATGTGTTGCTCGATGAAAGCCTCGTCAAACAGGCCTATTACAGCCGAATTGGCGGCAGCTCCAGCTAGAATGGGAATGATGAGGGCATCACTGCAACTCGGCGCTAAGTGGTATAGGATGAAATATCGGTGCTTATCCTATACCCAATAACGAGCGAGCGACTATGAACAACAGCCCTACTCCCCTACAGCGCATCACGTCCCGTATTAAAGACGTTGGCGGGATCCCCGTTTCGCGCGCCATTCCGGTTAAGGAACGTCGTTTGATTGGCGCATGGTGTTTTCTCGATCACGCGGGTCCATCGGTGCTCAAGCAAGACAACGGTGGATTCCGTGTTGCCCCTCACCCACACACCTGTTTGCAGACGTTCACATGGATGCTTGAGGGCGAGGTTTTACATCGCGACAGCCTTGGCTACGAACAAATCATCCGCCCTGGTCAGGTGAATTTAATGACGGCCGGACACGGCATTGCCCATACCGAAGAGTCGGTACCGGGCTTTTCGCGTCTGCACGCAGCTCAACTATGGATAGCCTTGCCCGAAGCGGTTAAAGATATGCCGCCGCGTTTTGATCACTATCCAACGCTGCCCGTATGGGATGCGGATGGCATCCGCCACACGCTTCTGGCCGGAGATTACGCCAGCTATCATGCGCCAACCCTGTGTTTCTCCGATTTACTGGGCGTCGATCTCTATACGCCCGATGGTTCAAACACCCAGTTAGCGCTGCAGCCCGATTTTGAATATGGCCTGTTTGTACTGGAAGGTGAGATCAATATTGAAGGCGAACGTTTTGCGGAAAATGAGCTGGCCTATATTGGCACGCAAAATACGCAGCTCAACGTCACGCTGGCGCCAAAAACACGGGTGTTATTCCTCGGCGGTGAGCCTTTGGGTGAACAGGTGCTGATGTGGTGGAATTTCGTGGGTCGCAGCAAAGAAGAATTACGCCAATCCATTGCCGATTGGAACCAAGACACGGGCCGCTTTGGCACCGTTCACGGCTTTAAAGGCGAACGCACACCGTCGCCAGAAATGCCATAGGCGTGTATGGCTTCGCCAAAACGGGAAGCCATTTGCTCGAATATCACTGTGGGGTGTTTAGGACTCTTACAGGCATTTGATTTCTTATACCTTTCTTAAGGTAAGACGCTGACGACTTAAAATCATATAGTCTCCCAGTGACATTGATCGTAACTTCGCCCATCGCATACCCCCATGTGAACCGATCGCTATTACTCACAATAAAAGGCTCTTCATGGCTTAATTGAATATCGATAGATCGCGGGTCGATTTCTTCCCCTATGTAGTATCGATAAGTCATAGGCACGGTTGCGCCGCCGTTATTTATTTGAGTAACGTATAGATATAAATCATTCCCAATAGGCTGTACTGCGGCAATCGTAACGTTTGGCGCTGTGGGCTTTCCAACCGGAGAAAAGTATAACGCTGCAAAAACAATAAGACCGGCGATGATAGCTGCACTAATAACCGTGCTTTTTCGCATAGTCGATTCCCTGCTTTATCCAGAATTGATCATGCGGGTCATCTCCATACGGAAAGTCACCGAAACAATTATTCCACTCGGGGAGTGAGGTTCCAGCACGTTGCTGTGCGCACCCAGCGCCACGATGCAACATTTCCTCGGGTATGCCCGCGGCAATTCCTGTTGCGCCAAAATTAAAATTACCAAAATTTTGATAAGAAGAACTCTCTTGTTTGTAATCCCACTTCCCATGGTTTCTTACTTGCTTATAAAACCAAAAATAAGTCATTGGCGTTGCCATACCGTGCCCTTCCCCACGCTGGCTAGCTTCTCTCATATTAGCATCAACTTCGTATATTGATTTCCCTATCGGTATAACTGCCATTTATATCTTCCTTAATTTTATCTTTCACACCTATTCTAGATTTGTTAAGTGTAGATTTTCCCCAGTAGCGGTAGAGAACTAAGGTCAGATGAATTATTTATTCAGCATAATAGCTATCACAAAAATACCTATGCGCAAAATCACCTTCATAAAGGAAATCATTACACTCACATATCCATTTTATTTTTAATATATTGACATTAATAATCTATATTATAAGGATTATAACTTACCTATTATACTGAACCAAAACTGTTAACTCATTAGCATTATTTAATCATGCTGAAAATACCAATTTCTGAAACTTCCTTTAGTAGAGGTGACTTATATCTCTATTAATACCCTTGAATATTAAGGGGAGTAAATTAAGAAAATAAACGTGAGAATCATATGAGACATATCAGTCTCCAATTTCCGTAGCAGATATCCATCAATAAACCCAAATGAAAACTGCCACGGAATCCACCTTAACTTAAGCCATCGAGCTAATGGTTTTACGGAATCGGCTCAGGGCAAAACCAAAGAACGCCATACCAATCACTAGCAGCGTAGCAAACTGCGGCCATACGATGCTGAAATCGGCACCGCGATACAGTATCGCCTGCGCAAGGCTGACAAAGTGCGTGGTTGGCATGGTTTGCATAATGTTCTGCACCAGCTGCGGCATGCTTTCTCGCGGGGTTGAGCCACCCGAAAGCATCTGCAGCGGGATCAGCACCAGTATCATCAGCAGGCCAAGCTGCGGCATTGATCGGGCGATGGTGCCCATAAAAATCCCGATGGAGGTGGTGGCAAACAGGCTAAGCGCCACGCCCAGCATAAACAGCGGAATCGAGCCTTCAATCGGCACATGCAGCACGCCCTGCACCATAAAGATCAGCGACAGTCCCGATGCCACTAACACCACCAGCCCCATCGACCATACCTTCGCTAGCATGATTTCAAACGGCGTAATTGGCATCACCAATAGGTGCTCGATGGTGCCGTGCTCGCGTTCACGGATTAGCGCTGAGCCCGTCAGAATAATCGCCAGCATGGTGATATTGTTGATAATCGCCATCACCGCACCAAACCACGACTGATCGAGATTCGGGTTAAAGCGCGCTCTCACTTCTAAATCTACGGGTAATGCACTTCCCGCCCGATAGCGCGCCATAAATTCGCTCACTTCGTCATTCACAATATTCTGAATATAGCTGTTACCCAGAAAAGCCTGACTCATGCGCGTAGCGTCAACGTTGAGCTGAATGGCGGGCTGACGCCCAGCCAATACATCTCGCTGAAAATTCGGCGGAATATCCAATGCAAAAGTGTAGGTTCCCGCATCCAACAGCGGATCGATTTGATTCGAATCGATCATTGCCGGAGGCATAAAATAGGGCGCGTAAAAGCTATTCACGATACGGGTGGAAAGCTGGGATTGATCCTGATCGGCAATCGCAATCGGTGCCATATGCAACGAGCCCGGCGTTACGGTTGCCGAGGAGTAGATCGATAGCGTGAACGAAAACACGATCAGCGCCAGCATAGCTTTGTCGCCCAGTAAGGTGCGTAGCTCTTTGATCCCCAGATTAAAGATATTGCGTAAGCTGCGCATCAGCCCTCCTGCTTTTTCAATAGAAGAACGCTGAGCCCAATAACCACCGGAACGGCAATCAGCAACGGGATAAACGAAGCCTGAAGATCAAACAGGTTTAGCGCCTTTGAGAAGGTGCCGCGCGTGATGGTTAAAAAGTGGGAGGTTGGGTAAATATTACCGATCCACCGTCCGATCCCTTCCAACGAAGAAACCGGATCGATCATGCCGGAGAACTGCGTCGCGGGAATTAAGGTGATGATCGCAGTGCCGAAGATCGCGGCGATCTGGCTTTTCATAAAGGTCGAGATCAGCAGGCCCATGCCGGTGGCGATAATGATGTACAGCAGCGCCGCCAACGTCAGCGTGAGAAAACTGCCCTTATGCTCAACGCCAAACAAAAAGACCGATAACGCGCATAGCAGTAAAAAGTTAAACATGCCCAGTACGATATAAGGCAGCTGCTTGCCGATCAGAAACTCGGCCTTGGTCACCGGCGTCACATACAGATTGATGATTGAGCCCAGCTCTTTTTCACGCACCACGCTCAACGCGCTGAGCATCGCGGGGATCATCATCAACAGCAGCGGGATAACCGCAGGCACAATAGCAGGCAAACTTTTTACATCAGGGTTATAGCGATAGCGGGTTTCAATATCCATCAGGATATTCCCCATATTGGCCGTTGGCTGACGCGAAGCCATATCACTCAGCCACGCCAAGTGCATCGCCTGCACATAGCCGCGCACGGTTTCAGCCCGATTCGGCATTGCCCCATCAACCCAAACGCCAATTTTCACCGTATGCCCACGCGCAATATCACGGCCAAAGTTAGGCGGTATCTCAATTGCCACGGCGAGTTCACCGTCGCGCATTCGGCGCTCCAACTGCTGATAATCAGTAATCGGCGGCTGTTCGATAAAATAGCGCGAGCCCGACAGATTGAGCGTATAGGCTTGGCTGGTGCCGGTCTGATCGCGGTCTATCACCGCAAAACGCAGGTTTTCCACATCCATACTGATACCGTAACCCATGATAAACATCAGGATCACCGTCCCCAACAGAGCCAAGGTTGAGCGAATAGGATCGCGCCGCAGCTCCAAAGCTTCTCGACGGCTATAGCTGAACATCCGCGTGAAGCTAAAGTGATGGCTGATGGCAGGCGTTGTCGTTTCAACCTGAGGTGTTTCAGGCATCTGCTCCGGCGGAGCACCGCTATCACCAGAAGCCTCACGTAAGTAGGCAATAAACGTGGCCTCAAGCGTGCCTAAACCACGCTGCTTCACCAGCGCCTCTGGCGTATCGCTCGCCAGTATTTTTCCCGCATGCATCAGCGATATACGGTCACATCGCTCGGCTTCATTCATAAAGTGCGTTGAAATAAAGATGGTGACGCCATCGCGCCGTGACAAATCCACCATCAAATTCCAAAACATATCGCGCGCGACCGGATCGACTCCCGACGTTGGCTCATCCAAGATAAGCATTTCAGGTTTATGGATCACCGCAACGGCGAGAGATAAACGCTGACGGATGCCCAACGGCAGCGCCTCTGGCAGCATATCTTCTACATCACTCAGCATGAACCGCTGATTCATCTCCTCAACGCGTGCAGGAATATCCTCCTCGGGAAGATGAAAAAGACGTGCGTGCAGTTCAAGGTTTTGTCGCACCGTAAGTTCGCTATACAACGAAAAAGCCTGCGACATATAGCCTACTCGGCGGCGGGTTTCGATATCTTTGGGATCGACCTCCTGCCCAAATAACCATGCTTTCCCTTCGCTGGCGGGCAGTAATCCGGTCAGCATCTTCATGGTGGTCGATTTGCCGCAGCCGTTAGAACCGAGGAAACCAAAAATTTCGCCGCGTGGTATGCGCAAATTGACATCGTTAACCGCAACAAAATCGCCAAAGCGCATGGTTAGCCCCTGCGCCTCAATGGCTACCACGTCATCCTGCGAAGTATCACGCGGTGGGATAACCACCTTTTGGTGCGCGTTGCGTTTCTCTTCCGGCAGCAGGGCAATAAAGGCCTCCTCTAGCGTTGCGCTGCCGATACTTTCACGCAGTTCCTGTCCGCTGCCGGTGGCCAGAACCTGTCCCGCATCCATCGCCACCAGCCAGTCAAAACGCTCGGCTTCTTCCATATAGGCGGTGGCTACCAACACGCTCATGTTGGTTTGCCGTTCACGAATACGATCGATCAGCTCCCAAAACTGGGCGCGTGACAGTGGATCGACGCCGGTCGTCGGTTCATCAAGGATCAACAGTTCAGGATCGTGGATCAGCGCGCAACATAGGCCCAGCTTCTGCTTCATACCGCCAGACAATTTGCCCGCCGGACGATCGCGAAACGGAGCTAATCCAGTGCTTTGCAGTAAGTCATTAATACGCTGCTCTCGCTCTTGAGCGCCTTGCCCAAACAGTCGACCAAAGAAATCGACGTTTTCGTAAACCGACAGCGTGTGATAAAGGTTTTTCCCCAAGCCCTGCGGCATATAAGCCACTTTCGGGCATACCTTGCGTCGATGATCGGCGTCCGCCATATCACCACCCAGAACGTTAACGTTTCCCGACTGAATAACGCGTGCGCCCGCGATCAGCGATAACAAGCTGGATTTTCCTACGCCGTCAGGCCCAATCAGCCCCACCATTTTTCGCGCAGGAATATCCAACGTTATCTGCTGTAATGCCTGAGTATTGCCATAGTGCTGGCTCACCTGCTCAAGCCGAACGATGGGTGCCGCCAGCGGGTCTTTATTAGCACCTAATGGCCTCATTGCGGCAACCTCACATCCAGATCTTCTGGCCAGCTTTTATTGTTATCCAAACGCACATAGGCCATACCCGGCAAACCCGTTTTCACGTATTCGAGGTATTTTTCCAGCAGTTCAGGGGAAATGCGCGCTTTTACGCGGAACATCAGCTTCAGGCGCTCGTTATCGGTCTCGACCGTTTTCGGCGTGAACTGCGCCACGCTGGCCACAAAGGTGGCTTTTGCCGGAAGACGCAGCGTTGGTGCGGCATCAAGAACAACGTGCACGTCGCTACCGATGGCGACCCTGCCCGCCTGTTCGGTTGGCAGGAAAAACGTCATGTAAACATCGCTGAGATCGACCATATTCAGCACGCGACCACCCGCGGCTAACACCTCTCCCGGTTCAGCCACGCGGTACTGGATCCGCCCATCACGCGGCGCCTTCAAGGCGCTGTCTTCAATATCAGCGGTAATACGGCGCTCGGTGGCTTTAGCGGCTTCCACGCGTGTATTAGCCTGAATGATGCCCGCCTGTGCGGATTCGATAGCGGCCTGCGCGGCTGAAACCTGAGCCTTAGCGGATTCCAACGCTGCGCGAGCGCTTTGCGCCGCTGCCATATCGTCATCAAGCTGCTGCGCCGACACCGCCCCGCGCTTAGACAGCGCTTGTGAACGGGCATAGCGTTTATTCGCCGAGTTCAATTCAGCTTCACGCTGTTTCACCACTGCCTGCGCCGCCAGTTTTTCACTTTGCCGCTGCGCCAGTAATGACTTCGCCGTAGCTACCGCGCTTTGTGTTTCGCGGATTTGCGCTTCGGCTTCTATACGTTGCTCGTTCAAAACACGCGTATCCATGTGCGCTAGCACTTCACCCTGCTTCACAAAGTCGCCTTCGCGCACCACGATTTTATCGATACGCCCCGCCACTTTGGTCGAAATATCGATTTCCGTGGCTTCAATGCGCCCATTGCTGCTGGCGAATCCGTCAGGCAAACCGGGCGCACGCAGGCTCCACCACGCGGCAAAGGCCACCACGACGGCGATGATAATAATTGAGTAAAAAGTGAGACGTTTTCTATTTTTGATATCCATAAATACTCGCTGTGTTCCATGCTAGTAAAAACAAAAAGCGCGGCACTCGGCTACAGACGCAGCTAATCCGCTCTGTGATGAAGAGTTTCGGTCAATGGGACAAGGTTAAAAGAGGGGAAAAAATGCGTGAAAACAGATATCTGCCCATCTAAATGGCAGACATCAACGCGGATTGGGATAACGCCAACAATGGATGTTTTCATAACAAGACGTCCTATCTTTGTATGAATGAAACAAACACATTAATAGCTTTTGCTTATGTATAGTAACATGAGAAACCACATTGTCTACGTGACTATCCCACCGCTATTAGAGAATCGTTTAACGCCTCAAACCTCTCTGTCATATCCCGCCAATCGAATGTCAGGCACAGCAAAAAGATAAAACTATCCTTGTTATAGACTCATCAGGTGATGACTGGTTTTGTCGCGCCGCGACAACCCCACTCTACTAATCCATTTTTCGACCGACGGGAGGGCTTATGCCCGACAACACAGTAGCAATCCTCGACAGCGTTACGCGTTTTCTTGACCGTCAGCACGGACTTTATATTGATGGGAAGTGGTGCGATTCCTTATCGGATGCACGCTTAGCGATTTATAACCCCGCAAACGGCGAACAGATCGCCTCTTCGGCTGATGCCAACACCGAAGATGTTTCCCGCGCGGTCACGTCTGCTCATCAGGCCTTTTGCGCCGGTGTATGGTCACAACGTTTGCCCGCCGAGCGCGAGCGAATTTTGCTGCGCTACGCTGACTTAGTCGAACAACACGCAGAAGAACTGGCGCAGCTAGAAACCTTGGAACAAGGCAAATCGATTAACATTTCCCGCGCCTTCGAAGTGGGCTGTACGCTGAACTGGATGCGCTATACCGCCGGTCTCACCACCAAAATCACCGGGCAAACTATGGATGTATCGATACCGATGCCCGCCGGTGCGAAATATATGGCTTACACCCGCAAAGAACCGATCGGCGTAGTAGCCGGCATTGTGCCGTGGAACTTCCCGCTGATGATTGGAATTTGGAAAGTGATGCCAGCGCTGGCGGCGGGATGTTCTATCGTTATCAAACCATCTGAAACGACGCCGTTAACCCTGCTACGCATGGCGGAACTTGCCAGCGAGGCGGGAGTTCCCGATGGCGTATTTAATATCGTTACCGGCAAAGGATCGGTGTGCGGCAAAGCCTTAACTGAACATCCGCTGGTGGCTAAGGTCAGCTTTACCGGCTCAACGCCGGTTGGCAAGGGCATTGCTCGCGCCGCTGCCGACCGCTTGACGCGAGTCACTCTGGAACTGGGCGGTAAAAACCCGGCCATCGTGCTAAAAGATGCCGATCAGCAACAGGTGATTGAAGGCCTGATGGCGGGAAGTTTCCTCAACCAAGGACAGGTCTGCGCCGCCAGCTCACGTATCTATATCGAAGCACCGATTTTCGACAATCTGGTTGCCGGTTTTGAACAGGCGGTAAAATCGCTTTCCGTCGGCCCAGGTATGGATGCCACCACCCAAATAAATCCATTGGTTTCACGCCAGCATCGCGACAAAGTGGCGTCTTATCTGCAAGATGCTAAAGCCAAAAATGCCGAACTGATCAGCGGAGCCACTGGGCCTGATGCGCAGGGCTTTTATATTCCCCCAACGCTGGTGATTAACCCTGATGCGGCGCTGAATTTATCGCGAGAGGAAGTTTTCGGCCCCGTCGTTAACCTCATTCGGGTAAAAGACGCCGAAGATGCGCTACATCAGGCCAACGATACCGACTTTGGCCTCACTGCTAGCCTATGGACCACCAGCCTGCAAACCGCGATGGCCTATACTCCGCGCATTCAAGCTGGCACCGTGTGGGTGAATAGTCATACGCTGATCGATGCGAATATGCCGTTTGGCGGCGTAAAACAGTCAGGAACCGGACGTGATTTTGGCACTGATTGGCTGGATGCCTATACCGAAACCAAAACGGTGTGCGTGCGGTATTAAGAACGGCGTTTTCCTCAGCAACCCCCTCCCAACCTCCCCCTTCGCAGGGGGAGGAGCAGATTGAACACTTAATCAACATTAAAGCTCACTCAGCTCCCTATTCACCTAAGGGGAAAAGATTGAGCGCTTAATCAACATCGAGGCACATTCGGCTCCCTCCCCTGCGAGGGGGAGGGTTGGGGTGGGGCAAAAAAGGTGAGGGGGTCACAGCCGAAGAATAAACTACTCCTCCTACTCCCCCTTCTTCCCATTCAAATCCAACGTTGGCGTTTCACTGAAGAAGTTCCACGGTTTCAGTAATGCATGCACCCATTCCGTTGGCATAATCGGCCACTCTTCCGCGCGCGCCACGTGCGTGGTGCCGGTGGTCAGCCACACCACGTTATCCGTATTTTCAATCGACTGATTGTCTGAGGAATACTGCCCCAGACCGGTATCATGGATAGAACGGTTGGGATATTTCCCCTCAGGGTAGCGTTCTTCTGGGCTATAGCGCGTCACCCACAGCTGTTTATCCATAAAGCTCAGGCGATGATAAATCCATTCGTCTTTACCAAAGTTCGCCCCTTTGGCGATTGGATGAGTTCCGCCCGCGTAAGGGATCAACTGATAAGAAACCGGATTGCCCATTTTGTTGGTAATGTTAGCGTTGCTCAGCAAGCGGATAGTGGAAGGATCAAACTTCTGCGCCGCCTCTTTTTCGGTTTTCACATCGACCTGATCCACCTGCATGGTACTGGTGCGTGGGCCGCTACGATCGTTTGGCTTCACATCAGGATTCAACTCAACCAAGCTATTGTTTTCGCCGTCGATGTCCATATCCAATCGGAAATTGTAGATATGCTGATGCGTGGTTCCGACGATGTTGTGATCGATAAGGGTGCCGTATTTGGTATCTTCTTTGGCGGTTGGATCCTGCATGGTGCGCGCTTTCACGCCTTTCACCGCTTCGATCCCCGTTGCACCCGCGTCGATGCCAATGGTGCCGTTTTGATGGAATACCCAGTCAAAAATATAGTCATAGTTGCCCACGGTGCTGATCCAGCGCACCACCAGCTCACGGCGCTCGGCGCTCACGTTGGGCGGCCCCATTTCCTGATGCTTATATTCTGGCCCTGCGTAGCGTTCAAAGATGGCGATCGCCCGCGGAATAGTCATCGGCTGGCCGGTATAATCCGCGATCGTTTGGTCGATCAGCACCGCATTTGACGGTGCATCTTTGCCACGTGCAATCGGGGAAGTTAACGTGCCCATGCCATAATCGCCTGAATCAAGATAGGCTTTGAAGTACCAGCCAATATCCGGATCGCCATAAGGCACGATCATGCCGCCTAGCGATCCTTCATACATGATCTTGCGCTTTTTGCCCTGATCGTTGTAGGTCACCGTCGAAATGATCGGGCCAACGCGAGAGTTCAACCCCACGTGGAAATCCCAGTTCTGCCAGTGGATCGTATTGCCGGTGATGGTGTAGTTTTTACCTTCCGGCTCAACGATTTCCAGCGGTTTGATGTCTGGCGCTTTACGGTCGCGGCCATCATACGGACGCGGAGCCATCGGCACCGGGATCACTGGCCCCTCTTCTATTTTGATAATTTTTTTCTGTTCAAGATCGACCACCGCCACAAGGTTTTCGATCGGATGCGCCCAATAGTTGCCGTCACCCACATCCAGATAGCTGATCACTTTGAGCAAGCGCTGATCCTGCGTTAGCCCATCTTTACCATCGAAATAACCCACGGTCAGCGGCGTGGTGATCACCTTGCTTGGATCGGCAATTCCACGTTTTTTCAGCACGGCGGCAAAATCTGTGCTGGCGGTGATCACCGACTGAACGGTGGCAAAATCATCTAATAGCACCATGCCCTGCGCATCTTTGATTGGCGTCCACGACACCACTTTTTTGTCAGTTAAATCCACCACGCTTTCCACAACGTGCTTACCATCCAGCACGGTCACATTCGCCTGACGCGGTTGCTCAACGGTTTTTCCGCTCAACACAAACTGCCAAACCTCATCTTTTGGCGGCTCACGCAGAGAGATTTCCGTAAAGCGGAAATTATCGTGATAGTTACCTGAAGCTTTGATCGCCTCTACCGCCGTTTTGATTTCATCTGCGCTCAGCGGGTTAAGCGGATGCGCGCGTTTTTCAACGGCGAAAGTCTGGTCTAAGCCAGATTGAAAAACTTCATTGATAAAGTCTTCCGACATATAGGCCACTTTGCCGCGAAACACCACCGGCACCGCCAGTTTCAACGGTTTGCCATTCACGATGGCTTCGTTGGTATCAGGTTTAACCTTGATATAAGCGCCGTCTTTGGCAATTGTAAACATGCGGGCATAATCATCCCACTGCACATCCGCCCCAAATTCAGCCAGCGTTTTCTCCATCGGAACCATATGCGCCGCCGCACCGTGTGCCTGCGCGCTGTTTTGCCAACCCGCAGACGTCAACAGCCCGAGCGCCAGCGCAATCGCAACCGGCAGGCGTTTTTTCATCATTATTTTGCGAGTCAGTTTTTTATAGGACTGGGTTTTATAAAACATAGCTTTATTACCTCACCGCTAAAAGTTGGCATTCATGTCAGTGAATCAGTGCGCGGGATAATCTCGACCTGGTATACGAGCGTGCTATTGAAATCGGTTCCTCAAGAGATCTTTTAGAGACTTTTTTGGTGTCTTATTGTTGGTCTGCCGCCACGCGCTGCTACGGTTATGCAGGGCCAGTATCGACTGACCCAGCTCAAACATAGCAATTCGTCGGGGGGATTAATTTGTTGTGTATGCCATCAGCTTTGTCGCTGGTGACAAACTCACGAAGATGAGACTAACGATACTGTTTGCGGTATTCGCCCGGCGTAATGCCGAAACGCGTTTTGAACGCGGTAGAGAAATGGCTGTGGTCGGCAAAGCCCCACGAGTAGCCAATATCTGATAGTTTTTGCCGCACCGGCGCACTGCGCAACGCGTGGGCGCAGAGATCAAGACGGCGATTTTTGATGTATTGCGCTACCACCAGCCCTTTGCGCGCAAACATGCGATACAGGCTACGCACCGAAACGCCCACTTCGCTGGCAATCCACTCTGGACGTAGCGATTCCGACTGAATGTGTTTATCGATAAAAGTCAGCGTGCGGCTGAATACTTTATCCTGTGGCGCATCATCATCACGCGCAATCAGCGCCGGACGCAGCAAGGTAGCCACCGCATCTAAGACCGCTTCGCTTTCCTGCTGATCTAACGTGCTATTACGCATACTCTCTTGTACCAGCTGTTGGCTAAGCCGCACCATCGGCGCGCCTGCCGCCAATCGTTGCGCACAGCGCAAATCGGCAAACTGCAAATTACGTTCAAGATAGCCGCGCGGCAGCAGCAATGAAATTTGCCTAGAGGTGTCGCTGAAGGTAAAAGTGCTCGGTTTGGCGGCATCAATCAGGGTGATATCCCCCGCCGAAAGCAGCGCTCGCTGCCCTTCTTGCTCCATTTCAGAATGACCGCTGAGCTGAAATACGGTGTAAAAGTAAGAACCGTCGCTCTGGGCAATTTCCTTTGGCGTGCGGTAAAGCTTGGTTTGCGCAATATCAACCATGCTCAAACGCAGAGCACCGGTGCGAAACTCCTGCACCGAACCACTAAATCCTTCCCCCAGCGTTTTGGCAGCAAAGCGCCCACAGGCCTGATTAATACTGGCCAGCCAGCCTTCAAAATCGGCGTCTTTTAGCGGGTTGGATGTCGTCATGCTCTACCTCACACGGATATCTTATTGCAACTCAACGGTGGTAAAAGCGTCCAATAGTAGACGCTTTTTACGATAACAACTGATTAACAGTTGAGCAACAAAGATAAGCATAAGATGCGAAGCACCGCGCAATTATTAACGCGCCTTGGCCATGCACTTCTGCCAGCGCCCATCCACGCGTTTGGCAAACCATGCCGTGGTTAGTTGGCGGGTAATCTTAGGACTTTCCAGCGTGATCCCCGGCAGGATCTCACGCGGCAGCTTTTTACCACTCGATTTCTCGGCCAGCGCATATACCTGTTTATAGAGTGACGTTTTCTCGAAATCGATGCTATCCCCTTTCTCTAACGCTCGGCGGATAGTGGAATCGCTCATATCCAAACGCTTGCCCAGAGAACGCACGGCCAGCTCCGTGGATCCGGGTTTATCAGTGCCGTAGTTAATCAAATCGCCATCCAGCGCGAGTTTAATTCCGCTAACGCGGCTGACGGCGCTCTGAAACGCCGCATTCCGGCTGGCGTACCATCCGGCATTGAAGTCAGCAAAACGATAGATAGGCTGTGGGTAATTAGCCGGATAGCCAAGCAAATGCAGGGTGCCGAAATAGACACCGCCGCGCCGGCTGAAAACTTCACGGCGAATCGTTCCGTCGATTTTATACGGATAGCCTTTGGCGTGCGCTTCGGCAAACGCAATGCTGACCTGCATCGGGCCGCCGGTACGTACCGGATTCAAACTGCCAAACAGTTTTTGCCCCATTGGCACCATGTCGATAAAGTCATCAAAAATCGCGCTGAGCTCTTTCTCACTACGCACCTTATCTAAGCGTTCACTATAGCTTTTCCCATTGGGGGATTTGATCAACAGCGCGGTGTGCACCAAAAAGTTGGGGATATGCATCTGATCGGCGCGGCGGTCGATCTCCTTCCATGCAATTTTCCCCAGTCCCGGCACCTGTGGATCGGCTTGAAAGGTCGACTCCTGCTCGGTCACGGCTAACACCGCACACAAATTTTCTGCGGTTGGCGCAATATCCTGTGCGGTAAATGCGGCGGCGATATCCGTCGCCCAGCCTTGACTGTCGCGCACGTTATTCGGCATTAGCTTAACCAACTGTGATTTCACATCGGCCGGTCGTGGTGCAGGCGTTTGACTGGTTTTGGTTGAGCAGCCAGCCAAGACCAATAGAGCCAATAAACAAACGGGACGTAACGCTACAGCGTGAAAATTTGGCATTTTTCTCGAATTATCATAGAGGCAGGAGATAAGGAACGGTAACGCAGATAGCAAGACGGGTCTAGGGTTTGCAACGATGCATGGGTCATATCGACCATTTTCGCGAGGTGGATTCCAGATAAAAAAACAAACGCTGCACAACCTCTACAGTCTATTTCATCTTAAAAACAGTCGGAATATAGTTTTCGCGCTGAGAGACAAACCATTCTCTTCTGAACAAGAATCAAGCCGTCATCTTAGATGAGTGACTACCTCATCAGCGACCAAGGATTGGGTAAAACTGTTAAGTTCACATATTGTAAACCAAACATTGCTCGTCTATTATGTTCACATGATGTAAACAGAGAGTCTGACATGCACATCATATCTAGGGATCCGTTTGAAGACGCCGCGCGAAAATACCCAAACGATGCCGCATCTCTCATAGCAGCATACCGATTGCTTAAAGAGAATGAATTTGAAAGTCCTGCAGAATTACGCAAACTGTTTCCTAACCTCGATAACTTCAAATATAGGAACAAGTGGTGGGTAATCAACATTGGTGGCAACAATCTGCGGATGATTTCCTACATCAACTTTGTAAACCAGCGCTTTTACGTCAAACACATCGTCACCCACGCAGAGTATGACAAGCTAACGAGGCAGTACCGGGAGATAAAAGAATGATTTTAGAACCGACCAAAGCGCTAGAGGCCGCAAAAGTATTGGCAGATGCCGTGCCTTTTTTAGGCGGCAATACTTCTGAGGAGGCCTATCGCGATGCGCTCGCTATGGTTGATTATCTTATCGAGCACGATGACGAAAGCCCGCTAATAGATTTTCTAGCGTTAAAAATTGCTGAATATGAAGATAACAATGAGCGATTTAAAGCCTTCAATCAGGCCGTGACTGATATGCCTACTGGCGTGGCCGCGCTACGGGTTCTTATCGAACAACATCAGCTTTCCTACTCAGATTTAGCCTCAGAAATTGGTTCAAAAAGCCTCGTCAGCATGATTTTATCCGGCAAACGCTCATTAACCATTGAGCATATCAAAGCACTCTCAAAGCGCTTTAACGTTAGACCAGACCTGTTTTTCTAATGCGATTCGGTCGGTATCAGTATTCGTAAAAAAGCCACGTTAAACGTGGCTTTTTATTCATGAAAGTCAGGCTAGTTCCCCAACTTAAAAAATCCCTTTCTGACGGATTTTTTTCATTTTTTCGGTCGGTGGTGCGATATCAGCCAGATCGACCTCTTCCGCGTTGCCGTTACGGGTTGGCTCTACGACGGCAGGCGCTCGCTGGCTAAGGCGCAATTGCTGGAGCTGTAAATTTTGCTGTTCCAACAGTTTGCTCATCCGCGCAAGCTCGCTGCGCAGATGCGTAAACTCAGCCTGTTGCTCAGCGCTAATCCCTTCGGCTTGTATCGTTTCACTGACCGCGGAAGGCGTTGATTCAATGGTTTTAACTTCAGTGATCGACTGCTCAAACACCTGACGCAGTTGCTCTAACTGCTGTGCCGAGAAATCGGTATTTTGCGCTGAAGACGCCGCTGGAATCTCTACCGGTAAAAGCTCGCAGCGCACCAGTTCTTCAGCCAGTTCGGGCAGCGTTAAGTGTTCACGCCCTATCGATTCTGCCACATGATGACAGAGCTGCGGGTTGAGCTGATGCAGCTGTAAACCCGCCAGATACACATTACGATGAAAAGTACGGGTTTCCATATTTACATCGTTGCGATCGCTACCGCTCTGTTTTAGCTGACGATGCAGCTGTTGCAACACCGTCATAGTACGTAAATCGGCCTGAGACTGAGCGGGGCTGAGATAAAGCGAGAAGTTAACTCGGCTCGTCTGCCCTTTACTCATTTTCCTCTACCTCAAGCATCAAAGGCTCTGCCAGCGCATCGGCCCCAGACTCTGAATGATACAGGCAAATTTCACGCGACAACGCGCTCTGCGGATTATCAATGGTGATAATGCGATCGCCCAGCGTGGAATAGGCTTCGCGGATCGCTTCTTCCACCAGCGTTGCTCCACCGCCTACCAGATAAACGCGGTTTGGGTTTTTAGCAAACTTCTTCGCTTCATAGGCCACCTGATCGCCTAGCTCACGAATTTTGGTTTCAATGCGCTGCAAGATGTCTGGAATACGCGTTTCGTCATTCACCACGCTACGCACGAAAGCCATATCGTGACGGCGTTTAATCAGCTCATTCGCCACCAAATAGCTTGAATCGCTGTCGGCAGAAGCCAGCGCTTTGCGAATGGCATCCGTCACCATCGCCACACCGATTTCGTTGTTGCCGTAAATCGCAGATACGTCGTCAAATTCACCGACGATGACGCCCATATCCAACGTTGTACCGCCGCAGTCGACCACTAAAGAGCGGGTGAATTCGCTGGTTTCAGAATTCAATAAATGTGAAAGCGCCGCAGGCAAACTTTCTGGCATCACCTCAACGCCAACGATTTTGAACAGCTCGCCTTTGTTCAGCGAGATTTCGCGCATCAGATTGCGGCGTTTGGCTTCAATTTTATCTTCGTTGCGCTGGCAGTCATCGGGGTTATAAAACTGGGTAATCGGCAGCGTCACCACTACGTCAACTTCACACGGCTCAAGACCGCTTTGCAGCAGGGCATGATGCACCGCCAGCAGATTTAAATCGTCATACTGATACTCGATATGCGTGGTCGATAATGCTTTATCGGAGGTCGCATCGTAGGTGTATTTGGTGGTGCCAATGGTGTAGTTGAATACCTTTTGCCCACGCAGCAGGGCCGCACTTTTCCAGTCTTTACGGAATGAGTTAGGGGAAACAACGGTTTTTAGCGTGCCGTTCTCAATCCAACTGATTTTGACGTTGGTAGAGCCATCATCGATGGCAAATTTCATGCGGGCTTGGGTAGTCATAGCGTTTGTCTCAATGAGCATATTATGTGGGCAAAGCCAGCCATAGCAGAGTGCTTCGATGGGGCTTTGTCTAAAATTTTTAAAACCAATTAACAGGATATTGGGAGAGGGGATATCGACAGTGATATCTAAGCGAATACATCAATGCGAATGAATCAATGTGAATAAATCAATTGCAGAATATTGCTTCATCTCCCCGCCATCAGCAGAGATATCCTTAGAAGGTTAAGCGAATTGTATCTTATGCCAGCGACGTATTGAGGAAATGCTAACCGCATTATGATGCATGTCAGAAAGGTGAGATCTTTAAAAAATAATATTTAAGTTCTGTATTTATTGTGTCGCCATTGATCTTCTATTGCTCCAGCAACATGTTTTATATGGCGTTCAAAATTAAAGCAGCGGCCCTATTTCTGACCGCTTTGACAATCCTATCGCGCTGTTATCCCACGCATGAAGAGACATTTTTCTTGCACCTTGGGCACCACGTTTGGCACTGATTCAGCATGCTGTACAGTTGGCCCCTAATGCGCTGTTGGCAGCCCGGACACGTCACATAGCGTGACCCCAGCAAACTTTGCATACCCGCATTGTTTGCTGAGTTGCTTGCTGAGTTGTTTGCTGTACCGGCGCTCTGCTGCTGTCTCTCCGGCTTACACGCCATGAAACTAGCGTCCTTTCCAGACCGGTTCACGTTTTTCCGCAAAGGCGGTTGGCCCTTCCAGCGCATCTTCAGAGTGCAATACCGATGGATAGTGTTTTAGTTTTCCGCTGCGTGCATGACGATACCCTTCTTCAACCGCCAGCTCGCTGGTTTCACGATAAATTTCTTTAATCGCCGCGACGGCAAGTGGTGCATTAGCCGCAATTTGCGCCGCCAGTTCGCGGGCATGTGGCATGAGCTGTTCGCTCTCCACCACCGCATTCACCACGCCCCAGCGCAGCGCTTCCTCCGCGTCCATGCTGCGACCTGTCATCATCATTTCCATCGCAATCGCTGGAGGTAAAATCTTCGGCAAACGCAGCATTCCGCCGCTGTCTGGCACAATCCCTAACTTAGCCTCAGGCACTGAAAAACTGGCATTGCGCGAGCAGACGATCATATCGGCAGCCAGCGCCAACTCGAACCCGCCGCCAAAGGCATAACCGTTGACCGCCGCGATCACCGGCTTATCCAAATTAAACAGTTCGGTGAGGCCAGCAAAACCCCCGGGGCCGAAATCAGCATCGGGTGCTTCACCCTCAGCGGCGGCTTTTAAATCCCACCCCGCTGAAAAGAAACGTTCGCCCGCACCGGTGATAATGGCGACGCGTAGCTCAGGATCGTCACGAAAAGCGATAAAAGCTTCACCCATCGCAAAACTTGTTTTGGCATCAATCGCATTGGCTTTCGGTCTGTCTAACGTAATTTCTAGAATGTAGCCATTCCGCTTAATATGTAATTCACTCATGTTAAGACCTCATCTTAATAAGAAACTTCAACCAGGCTTTTTTTAATTACTTTTCCCGAGCAGCTTCTAGGTAGACTCGTTCTTATTTCAAAGAAAGAGGGAACCTTGAATTTTGCCATGTTATTTTCACAAAACGTGAAGAACTCTTTTTCCGTCATAAACTCACCGTCATTTAAAACCACGACGGCTTTTATCGCTTCATCTCGGATCGAATCTTTTAAACCAATCACCGCGACGTCCATAATTTTTGGATGGGTTGAGATAATATTTTCTATTTCAACGCAGGAGATATTTTCCCCGCTACGCTTAATCATGTTGCAGCTGCGCTCAACAAAATAAAAATACCCGTCATCATCCATATAGCCGTAATCACCGGTACGCAGCCATCCGTCTGCATTCAGGGTTCGCACACTTTCCTGAGGCAGTTTGTAATACTCTTTGAACAGCGTTTTTCCCGGAATGCCTTTTATCCAAATTTCACCCGTTTTTCCCTCCGGCATTTCATTGCCTTGCGCATCGCTGATTTGAGCTTCATAGCCCATCCCCACTCGCCCAATCGACGGCCAGCGGCGCTTATCTCCGGGCCTGTCGCCAATGGCGCCCACAATGGTTTCGGTCATGCCATACGAGGTGAGTAACCGCACACCAAAACGCTGAATAAATTCATCTTTTTCTTGCTCGGACAAATTAAGATAAAACAGCACCTCGCGCAGGTTATGCTGTTTTTCCCACGGCATAGGCGGCTGCATCATCAGCGTTTTTATCATCAGAGGGATGCATTCCGTCACGGTGGCGCGGTATTGGCATAGCTGCCCCCAAAACGCCCGGGCGCTGTATTTTTCAAGCAGCACAAAGGTGGCTCCCGCCGTAAATGTGGGCATAGCGGCGGTACACTGACAATCAATGTGAAAGGCTGGCATCGGCGTTAAATAAACGTCATCTGCCCGTAGTGCGCATTGCCAAGCCGTGTAGTAGCCCGCAAATAACAAATTATGGTGGGTGATCACCACGCCTTTCGGGCTGGAGGTCGTACCAGAGGTAAAAAGAATTTCCGCCACATCATCGCTATCAAGCTCAACCGAATAGATAAGCGTATCAGGCTGAGTCTTTTGCAATGGGTGAAAATAAAGAACATCGCGGGAACTCTGAGGATCTATATCATTATCAATTAAAATAATGGGCCACAAACAAGACGAATTCTTTGACGTGAGGTCGGCGTAGATAGAATAAAATTCCGTGGAGGTCACCACCATTTTGGCCTCACACTGATTTATGATATAAGCGCTCTCTTCACGTAATAGATTGGCGTTGATAGGCACAACGATTGCACCAATTTTCGCTAAGCCAAACCAGCAAAATATAAATTCAGCACAGTTATTAAGATGCAGAGCAACTTTATCGTCCTTATTCACACCCAGTGAATGAAATAGATTAGCCGTGCGATTAATTTCTTTATTTAACTGAATATAGCTATATTGAGAAACCTGCCTTGCCTGATCTTCGAAGACAAGCGCCGTTTTATCACCGTGCATATCCGCTAAATCATCCCAAGCCTGACGCAAGCTTCGTTTGCCTATCATATCCATATCTATCTACCCAAATAATTTCAGTGCCTAGTCAGCCTTGGCTAAACCTTTAGCCACCAGCGTTTCAATGTCGGCATCAGAATAACCAATACTGGCAAGAATGGCCGCGGTATCCATGCCGTGCGTTGGCATTCCACGCCAAATTTGCCCTGGGTTATTCTTAAACTTCGGCATAACATTTGGCCCTTTGTAGGTACGGCCATCGATGGTGTTCCACGTCGTGAGAGATTCACGGGCGATATACTGTGGATTGCTTTCTAATTCAGGGATGGTCAGGACTTTTGCCGAGGCAATATTGAGTTCAGCAAAGCGCGCCAGCGCCTCTTCATACGGCTTCGTCGCCAAATATTCATCCAGTTTGGCTTCAACCAGCTCACCAAACGGGCATTCAACGCGATGGATTAACTGTGTGCCGACAGGGATTTCAGGCGTGCCCAGCAGGTGCGCAATGCCCATATCCTCAAACATTCCCTGCATTTGGTTAACGCCAACCAGCTCCATCACAATGTAACCATCTTGGCATTTGTACAGACCACAGCCCGCGTAGTACGGATCTTTGCCTTTGGTCATACGTGGGCATACTTCGCCGCCGTTGAAGTAGTCCATCATGAAGTACTGCCCCATGCGCAGCATCACTTCATACATCGCCACATCAATACTTTCGCCCACGCCCGTTTGCTGCATTTTATACAACGCCGCCAGCGCCGAGGTGGTCGCCGTCAGGCCGGAGAAATAATCGGCGGTATATGGGAATGCAGGCATCGGCTGATCTTTATCACCGTTTTGGATCAGGTATCCGCTGAATGCCTGCGCAATGGTGTTGTAAGCCGCCAAATTGGTGTATTCCGGCGTGCCGTACTGACCAAAACCTGACAGGTGCACAATAATCAGCTTGGGATTTCGTTCCCAAAGCACTTCATCGCTAATACCACGACGCGCAAAGGCGGGGCCTTTACTGGCTTCAATAAATATATCGGTGGTTTCCATCAGCTTTAAGAAAGCTTCACGCCCTTCGTCTTTAAAGATATTCAGCGACAGCGCATGTAAATTACGGCGTGAAAGCTGAGGATAGTTTGGCTGAATACGGATCGTATCGCCGTAGGAGACATTTTCGATCCAAATAACTTCAGCGCCCCACTCGGCAAACATTTGCCCTGCAAAAGGGCCTGCGATTTCAATTCCAGAAAAGACCACGCGTAAACCCGCCAGCGGGCCAAATGTTGGCATAGACATAAAATATTCCTTCACAATGAGAGATGGTGTAGTCACTACAACACCGCCTTTTAACCCGAGATACCCGGGCATAGCGCACCGCGGGGCCGTTATGGAACACATCCTTGTGTTCCCCCCTACGGGCCAACGCTAAAGCGTTGTTCAACTTTGCTCCAGACAAAGTAGTCAGCGGGCAAGCCCGCTACGACCCCATCGGTACGCTCTCCCTAATATCTGACTTAATCTGTTGTCTATTACCGATACTGCTTCAGCACCGCACGACCCAGCGTTAGGATCTGCATTTCATCCGAACCACCGGACACACGATCCACGCGCAGATCGCGCCAGAAGCGGGTAATACGATGATCGCCTGCGATCCCCACGCCACCGAGTACCTGCATCGCCGAATCCACCACTTCAAAAGCGGCGTTAGCGCAGAAGTATTTGCACATTGCGGCATCGCCGGAGGTCATCAAACCGTTATCACTCTTCCATGCTGCTTCAAACAGCATGTTTTTCATTGAGTTCAGTTTGATAGCCATGTGAGCAAACTTTTCTTGGATCAGTTGGAAGCGCCCAATGGCTTCGCCAAACTGAACACGCTGGTTGGCATAACGCGCGGCGTCTTCAAAAGCACAGAATGCGGTGCCGTAGTTGGTGAGTGCGACGATAAAACGTTCGTGATCAAACTCTTCTTTCACGCGATTGAAGCCGTTACCTTCGCGTCCGAACATGTCTTTTTCTTCGAGCTCAACGTTGTCGAACAGGATCTCGCAGCAGCTATCCATGCGCAGACCTAGCTTTTCCAACTTATTGACCTTCACACCCGGCTTGCTCATATCCACAAACCATTCAGAGAAAATCGCTTTATCCGGTGAAGCCGCATCCCTCGCCATCACCACGATGTAAGGCGTATGCGCGCTGCTGGTGATGAAGCATTTGCTGCCGTTGAGATAAACTTTGCCGTTTTTACGGGTATACGATGTTTGCATGCTGCCCACGTCAGAGCCCGCGCCAGGTTCGGTAATTGCCGAGTTCCACATCTGCTTGCCGGTGCCGCGGAAAGCCATAATCTTGTCGATTTGCTCCTCCGTTCCTTCACGCAGCACCGTGTTAAATCCACCCGGCAGCTGATACAGCACATAGGTTGGCGCACCAAGGCGTCCAAGCTCCGCCCACACGGCGGCTAAGGTAACAAAGCCCGCATCCAAGCCGCCGTGCTCTTCTGGCAACAGCAGGCTATCAATGCCCATATCGGCCAGTTCTTTGACGAACCGCTCTGGATATTCGCTGTTACGGTCACATTCCGCGAAGTACGCTTCCCAGTTTTCTTGCGCCATCAGGTCGCGGATACCGGAAACAAATAACTCTTGTTCGTCAGACAGTGCAAAATTCATAAATCAGGCCTCTTGGTGGTTAATATCGTTCGAATTCAAACAGGGTAAAACGCTTAGTATTTCCAGTGCGTAGCCTTGGCATCTTTTAAGAAAGATATGGTTATCAGTATGTTGACGAAGAAAAGCGGACATCCTCCGGCAATGATCGCGGTTTGAATCGGTTTCAGCCCACCGAGCGCCAGCAGAATGATGCCGATAACGCCTACCAGCACAGACCAGCCAACGCGAACCCAAATCGGCGGTTCGTCATAGCCGTTTGCGCCCTTACAGGTCGACATGGCCAGCGTGTAGGAACAGGCGTTAATGAGCGTAACGGTGGCGAGGAAGCACAGAATAAAGAACGCCCACATCGTGACGGTGCTGAGCGGCAACGTGGCCCAGGTTTCAATGATGGCGCGCGCCACCCCGTGTTGTTCGATGATCTGCGGGATGTTGATTTTGCCGTTATTGATCAGGGAGAGCGTATTGCTGCCCAAGATGGTCCACAGCAACCACGTTGAAGCCGTTAACCCACCAACCATTCCCAAGCAGAGCTGGCGCACGGTACGGCCCTTAGAAATACGCGCTAAGAAGATGCACATCTGGATGCCGTAAACGATCCACCATGCCCAATAGAACACCGTCCACGCCTGCGGGAATCCACTCTTACCTACGGCATCGGTGTAGAACAGCATACGAGTAAAGTTAGAGAGCAGAATGCCAACAGAATCAGTGAAATAGTTGATGGTGAAGCTGCTCGCGCCGATGATGAATACCCACGCAAGTAGGATCAGGCTGAGATAGTTTCGAACGTCGCTAGCCACCTTAACCCCGCGCTGCAAGCCAAAGGCAACGCACACGGCGTTAAACACCACCCAACAAGAGATAATCAGCGCATCCAGCTCTAACGTGTGCGGCACCCCAAACAGATACTGAATACATTCGGTCACCAGCGGTGTTGCAAGCCCAAGGCTGGTTCCCATTGCCAAAATCAGCGCCACCAAATACAGGTTGTCGATGATGGTGCCAATAATTCCGTTGCATCGCTTTTCCCCAAAAAGCGGTACCAGCGTTCCGCTTGGACGCACCACGTCGATTTTCTTCACATACAGGAAGTAGCCGAACGCCACGGCGAGGAAGCTGTAGGTCGCCCACGGCAAAGGCCCCCAGTGAAACAGGCTATAAGCTAAACCAAGATCTTTGGCCGGATTTGAAAATGGCGTTAAGCCAAACGGCGGAGAAGAAACGTAGTAGTAGATCTCAATCGATCCCCAAAACAGCACGGCGGCTGAGGTACAGGAGGCGAACATCATGAAGATCCAGCTTACGGTACTGAACTCCGGCGCTTCTTCGCCGAGACGACGCTGGGCAAAAGGGCCAAAGATCAGCCAGAACCAGCCGACAAACATCACGACCATATACCACTCAAACGCCCATCCCCACTGCGTTGTGATGTAGTTGAATACCGAATTAATCACGATATTAGAGGCGTTCAGATCACGGATAGTTAAATAACAAAGTAGTGCGACAATTATCAATGACGGGAAAAAAACCTTCGGTTCTATCCCTATTTTCCGTTTGCTCGTTTCTGTCTTCATTTACACATTTCCCTCATGGAAAGGAGTTCCTTGCCATAACAACTTGAGATGCAATATTCAGAATAAACGTCAGAATTTCTGTCATGAAAAGACAGAACACCAACACTAATTTTGCAGGTAAATTTTCAATTAATGGTGGATCTAGTTATTACGAGTTATTTAGCTTGCCAAAAATATCTGTTAAAACTTCGGCTAATAATAGTTAAAGGTATCTGATTGAATGTGTGAAGCCTTTACCGTTTAACGCCGAGATATAATGAGATTTGGCTGTTCAATAATCCGTGATCTTAATCAAACTATTTTCTGACACCCAACACATGCCCAAGCGCCTCGAATGAGGAACACAAATTAAATCCTTTAAAATCATCAAAATAACAAAATCAAAACATTATCCACAAAGGTTTTTCGCCCCTAAGTCGTTCAATATTGGTGATCTAGGTATTATTTTGGTCTGGTGAATCATGGTATTTCTATTAGCGTGATAACAAGGCACGAATAACAACTTACAGGGATACCTTTATTAGATATTAATTAATTTACTCCATTCTTTATTTTAGTGATTTTAATTACACCACTAATAGCGTTTAAATCGGCTATGGCGTACACACATTTATATATATAGCGAACCTTCGCTTTCGTTATTTTTATTTATCTTTGCCTAGCGTTTCTCGCTGCAGAAATAATTACACCTGTCATTACGGGCATCGTCTTATGTACAGGGTATTACGGATATTGTATTGCCTATCGAAATCGGAGAAGTGATGAAAATTATTGCATGTTACAAACTCATCCCCGAGGAGCAGGATATCACCGTCAATAGTGATGGCTCTCTGAATCTCAGCAAAGCGGATGCCAAAATTAGCCAATTCGATCTCAACGCTATCGAAGCGGCTATCGGCTTGAAATCGCTCAATGACACCATCCAGATTACGGCGATGAGCGTGGGGGGCGAAGCGCTGTCCAACGCCAAAGGCCGCAAAGACGTGCTGTCTCGCGGCCCCGATGAGTTAGTTGTCGTTTCCAGCGCAGGTTTGGAGAAGATGCTTCCTCACCAAACGTCTGCCCTGCTGGCGGCCGCTGCGCGAAAAACCGGTTTTGATTTAATTCTTTGTGGTGACGGCTCAGCCGATCTTTATGCACAGCAGGTTGGATTACTGCTCGGCGAGGCGCTAGGCGTCGCCTCCATCAACGGGGTGAGCCGGATCGTATCCCTCAGTGACGACAGCATTCAGGTTGAACGCACGCTAGAAGACGAAGTTGAAACCTTAACCATTCCGCTGCCTGCGGTGATTTCGGTATCCACTGACATCAATACGCCTCAAATCCCCTCCATGAAAGCCATTCTCGGCGCGGCTAAAAAGCCGGTAACCGCGTGGCAGCCAGCCGATCTGGAACTGCCAGAGATCACGCCATACACCGAGTTGCTGAGCGTACAGGCTCCACAGCAGAAAGCGCGTGGGCGGGTCATTATCGAAGGCGATAGCGACGATCAAATTTCAGAATTCGCAGAGCACCTGCGCAAAGTCATTAGCTAATTGGGGGCAATATGAGCAAGTTTGCAACAGTATGGGTGTTCAGTGACACCCACTCACATCTACCCGAGCTGATTGGCGGTGCACGCGAGCTGGGTGAAATTATTCACGTCATCAGCCACAGCGCTGAGCAATCAGCTTTGGCTTTCCGTCTCGGCGCTAACGCCGTTTACCATATTGGCGAACAGCCCGCCGATCGCATCATTGAAGATTATGCCGATACTCTGGCTCAGGCGATCAAGACGCATAGTCATAGCTCGCGCGCTTTATTGCTGCTGCCCGCAACCCGTCGCGGCAAAACGCTGGCAGCGCGCTTAGGCGCTCGCCTAAACGCTGGGGTAGTTAACGATGCCGCGGAGCTAAGCCTCGAAGACGGATACCCGGTTGCCACGCACATGGTTTACGGCGGTTTAGCCTTCGGCAAAGAGAAAATCACCACCGACTACGCCGTCATCACGCTCGCCAGCGGCGTATTCCCTGCGGTGTCAGAAGACAGTGCCTTAGTAGGCAATGCCGAAACGCTGGCCTTTATCCCACCAGCCCATGCAATTTCCTGCGTATCACGTCGAGCCAAGCAAGGCGAAAGCGTCGATCTTGGCAAAGCACGTTTGGTGGTGAGCGTTGGGCGCGGCATCGGTTCACAGGAAAACATCGCCATTGCGGCGGCGTTAAGCAATGCCATTGGCGCAGAGCTGGGATGCTCGCGTCCGGTCGCCGAAAACGAAAAATGGATGGATCGTGAACGCTACGTGGGCATTTCAGGAATCATGATCAAACCAGAACTCTATCTGGCGCTGGGGATTTCTGGCCAGATCCAGCACATGGTCGGCGCCAACGGTGCGCAGATCCTGATGGCCATCAACAAAGATAAAAACGCCCCGATCTTCCAATACGCGGATTACGGGATCGTCGGCGATCTGATGAAGATCGTCCCTGCTCTGACAGAAAAACTAAAACGATAAAATATCGACGGAGCACGGATTAGCCAATGGCTTCCGTGCTCCATCGAATTTGGAGAGCCTATGTCTGAAGATGTCTTTGACGCCATTATTGTTGGCGCGGGCCTGTCTGGCTGCGTTGCGGCGCTAGTGCTTGCCCGAGAAGGCGCTAACGTATTGGTTATCGAGCGCGGTAACCATGCGGGAGCCAAAAACGTCACCGGTGGTCGCCTGTATGGGCACAGCTTAGAACGCATCATTCCCGATTTTGCGGCCCATGCGCCCGTTGAGCGCCGCATTACCCGCGAAAAAATATCGTTTCTTACCGACGACAGCGCAGTCACGTTGGATTATCACCATGCCAATGCGGCCGAACCGGCGCAGGATTCCTATTCGGTTTTGCGCAGTAAATTCGATCCTTGGTTGATGGAACAGGCTGAAGCCGCCGGTGCGCAATTCGTTCCTGGGATCCGCGTAGATAAACTGATTGAGCGCGATGGCAAAGTGATCGGCGTTGAAGCCGATGGCGATATTTTAGAAGCCAACGTGGTGATCCTCGCTGAAGGCGTTAACGCGCTGTTGGCCGAACAGCTGGGCATGGTGCAGAAACAGGTTTCTGCCAAGCATGTGGCCGTTGGGGTAAAAGAGCTGATTGAACTGCCGCGTGAACTGCTCGAAGCGCGCTTTAGCCTAACGGAAAATGAAGGCGCCGCCTGGCTGTTTGCCGGAACGCCGTCTAACGGCCTGATGGGCGGTGGCTTTCTGTATACCAACGGTGATTCATTGTCTTTAGGCATCGTTGTTGGCCTCAGCCATATTGCCGATGCGGGAAAATCAGTACCGCAAATGCTAGAGGATTTCAAACAGCATCCAACCGTTCGTCCATTAATCGCCGGTGGCAAAACCGTGGAATACGCCGCCCACGTAGTGCCTGAAGCCGGAATTAATATGCAGCCCAAATTGGTGGGTAACGGCGTGCTTATCGCCGGTGATGCCGCAGGCATGTGCATGAATCTGGGATTCACTATCCGTGGAATGGATATGGCGATTGCCTCTGGTGAAGCGGCCGCACGCGCCGTGCTGCAAGCCAAAGAGGCCAATAATTTCAGCGAGCAGGGATTGAACGGTTATCTCACGTTGCTAGAAGAATTGCCGGTTATGAAGGATTTACGCCACTACCGCAAAGTCCCCGCCATGCTGGAAAATCCGCGCATGTTTACCCAATACCCACAGATGGTCGCCGACATCATGGCGAATGTGTTCACCGTCAACGGCCAGCCGCCGCAGCCAATCCGCAAAATGGTGATGCGTCACTGCAAGAAAATTGGCTATCTCAACCTGTTGAAAGACGGCATTAAAGGAGTGACCGCGCTATGACCGAATCCGTCAAACCCGCCAATTCCCCCGTCAATGAGCCCGTTAACGTTGATGTGAAATTAGGCATTAACAAGTTCCACGTTGATGAAGGGCATCCGCATATCATCATTCGCGAAAACCCTGATATGGCGGCGTTTCATACCCTCACGCTGGCCTGTCCGGCGGGGCTATACAAGCTCCAGCCGGATGGAACTATCCGCTTTGATTACGCGGGCTGCCTAGAATGCGGCACCTGCCGGATCCTATGCCGTGATTCCGTTTTAGATGAGTGGAACTACCCGCGTGGCACCTTTGGCGTTGAATATCGCTACGGCTAAAAAACGATATTCTGGCCTGCCCGTCTCTGTCACTTTTTTTACCCACTATAGCCACTTAGCTCTGCGATAAATGCCAGAGCTAAGCAGCTATCAGGCTGATTAAAACCACCATTATGGAAAAATCCAAAAGGTTTGATGACATCAGTTTTACCCCGATCCACCGCAAAATTATGCTGTGGGGAAGCGGTGGCCCTTTTCTCGATGGCTACGTGCTGGTCATCATCGGTATTGCACTCGAACAGCTGACTCCCGTGTTACAGCTCGACGCTCGCTGGGTGGGGTTAGTCGGGATCGCAACGCTGGTTGGGCTGTTTATCGGTACATCATTGTTTGGCTACATCGCCGATGTGCTTGGCCGCCGGTTGATGTTTCTGATTGATATTATTGCCATCGGTGTTATCTCTGCCGCGACCATGTTTGTGACATCGCCGCTGGAGCTGGTGATCCTGCGTTTTCTGATAGGTATTGTGATCGGCGCAGATTACCCCATTGCCACCTCGATGATTGCCGAATTTTCTACCACGCGTCAGCGCGCTTTCACCATGGGGTTTATCGCCGCGATGTGGTACATCGGTGCAACCGCCGCCGACGTTGTGGGCTATCTGTTATATGACGTCGAAAACGGCTGGCGCTGGATGTTGGGCAGCGCGGTTATTCCCTGTATTATCATTTTGTTAGGACGTTTTGAACTGCCCGAGTCTCCTCGCTGGCTAATTCGTAAAGGGCGTGTTGAAGAGTGCCGTGCGCTGATGTTTAAGCTGTTTGGCGAACACGTGGTATTCGATGACGAAGCCCCACAGGAAACGCGTTATAGCCAGATTTTCACCCGCAGGCACCTAACATCGATTTTGTTTGTCGCCATTATTTGGACGTGTCAGGTGATACCGATGTTTGGCATCTATACCTTCGGCCCACAAATTATCAGCCTGCTGGGGCTCAACGAAGGCAAAGAGGCCGTGCTCGGCAACGTGGTGATTAGCCTGTTCTTTTTGATTGGCTGCTTGCCAGCGATGTATTGGCTCAACAGCATCGGGCGCCGTCCGTTGTTAATTGGCAGCTTTGCCATTATGACGCTCGCGTTAGCGGTGTTAGGAATTGTTCCCGACCCTAGTATTACGCTGATTGTGTCAGCCTTTGCGCTTTATGCATTTTTCTCAGGCGGCCCCGGCATTTTACAATGGCTCTATCCAAACGAACTTTTCCCTACTCACATTCGCGCTTCCGCCGTGGGCGCAGCGATGTCGCTCAGCCGGATTGGCACCGTGGTGTCAACCTATGCGCTTCCGCTGTTTATGCAACAGCATGGGATCGCAATGACGATGCTGGCCGGTGCGGGGATCTCGCTTTTTGGCATGGTCGTATCCATATTTTTAGCGCCCGAAACACGCAATTTATCGCTGGATAAAACCAGCCAGATGGATCTGTATTAAAAATACTGGCGGGCAATCTCATCGACTGCCCGCTTTTTAATTGCCTATTTTTGGTAATGACTCCAACTTATTGATAGTGTTTTATGTTCAGATAATGCCCGATGACTTTGTCATGCAGCTCCACCGATTTTGAGAACGACAGCGACTTCCGTCCCAGCCGTGCCAGGTGCTGCCTCAGATTCAGGTTATGCCGCTCAATTCGCTGCGTATATCGCTTGCTGATTACGTGCAGCTTTCCCTTCAGGCGGGATTCATACAGCGGCCAGCCATCCGTCATCCATATCACCACGTCAAAGGGTGACAGCAGGCTCATAAGACGCCCCAGCGTCGCCATAGTGCGTTCACCGAATACGTGCGCAACAACCGTCTTCCGGAGCCTGTCATACGCGTAAAACAGCCAGCGCTGGCGCGATTTAGCCCCGACATAGCCCCACTGTTCGTCCATTTCCGCGCAGACGATGACGTCACTGCCCGGCTGTATGCGCGAGGTTACCGACTGCGGCCTGAGTTTTTTAAGTGACGTAAAATCGTGTTGAGGCCAACGCCCATAATGCGGGCAGTTGCCCGGCATCCAACGCCATTCATGGCCATATCAATGATTTTCTGGTGCGTACCGGGTTGAGAAGCGGTGTAAGTGAACTGCAGTTGCCATGTTTTACGGCAGTGAGAGCAGAGATAGCTCTGATGTCCGGCGGTGCTTTTGCCGTTACGCACCACCCCGTCAGTAGCTGAACAGGAGGGACAGCTGATAGAAACAGAAGCCACTGGAGCACCTCAAAAACACCATCATACACTAAATCAGTAAGTTGGCAGCATCACCCTATTTTTGTCATGCTTCAAGCTGCTCGCAAAAATAGCGGGCGCCGTCGCGCAATGCCCGATCGGCACTTTCCATCATGCGCGAATAATGCAAAAACGCATGCAGAGTACCGGGATACATTTTATAGCGGCAAGGTTGTTGATGTTCAGAAAGCGTGCGATGCAGCGCAATACTGTCGTCAACCAGCGGATCAAATTCTGCGGTGGCAATAAAACAGGCGGGTATGTTATGGCTAAGATCGTTATTAAACAGACAGTAATAAGGTGACTCTTTATCGTGTTCATTAGCCAAATAGGCGTGCTGATAAAATTCAATATCGGGCCCGGTTAAACCGTCCCAGACTCCGCCGTATAATCGACGGCTGGCAGAATCCTGTAATCCATAAAGTCCGTAATAAAGCAGAACGCCTTTAACATGACCACAGTCTATCTCGCGATCGCGCAGCCATAACGCCGTTGCTAGCGCCAACATTGCACCGGCAGAATCTCCGGCAAAACCAATTGACTGCATATTGAGTTGATAGTCCGCTGCACGCTGAGAAAAATAGCGACATACCGCAACCGTCTCTTCGATAGCCTGCGGAAAATGTGCTTCAGGCGAAAGCGTATAGTCAACGCCAATCACGGCGCATCCGGTGTAATCGGCTAATAAACGCATAATACGGTCGTGAGTATCAAGATTACCGACAATAAAACCACCGCCGTGTAAATAAAAGATCGTTGCCGCCGTTTCACGCTGTGGATAATATATTCTTACGCTGATTTCTCCGTAAGAAGTAGCTATCTTTTCATGTAGGGTCTTAAGCATTTTAGGCCCCTCCTCATTCCAATACTTTCGCTCCTCAATATAAGTTTGTCTAATCGTTGAATTATCAGCATCCGCTGCGATTGGTTTTGCATTTTCATACTGAACACGCAATACATCACGCATCTCTGCTGATATTTTATCAGGGACATTAATTTTATTGATTGGATTCATTACACAATCTCATTAGCTATTTAATTCATTATAAAAATAGAGCTAACGCCACATGGCATTAAGAAACAAAAAGCATGATAAACCAGATAGCTATGACGTCATCAGCAAGCAAAAAGCGCGCCAATACGCATAGTTTTTTGCTTATTCTGGTGATATCAAATTAATTATGTTGTTTATTATTTTAAATCAAAAAATTCGCTTTTATAAACATATTCTCAATCACAAAAATAAATTAACACCATACAGCAATAAAACATTATCACTACAATAAAACAACAATAATTGCGGTTACAATCCTTCGCAACAAATCAAATAAAATACATAGCGAAGGCGTCATTAGATAGGTATATTCAGATCAAACCATGATTATAAATGTGAATATGATCGCATATATTTGAGCCCATCCATTTATATGGTAAACAAATGCTAATCTGATAAAAAATTGCTTTAATTTAAAGGTGAGCCTATGTGTAGAGAATACGTACCAGAGCCTTTGTATTTGTCCGTGGCGCGTTGGGCAATGCAACAACAACGTTGGATAAGCTCGCGAGAGATTGCCGAGCAGTTTGATCTCACGCCGTGCAAAGCCATCAACCTTGTCTCTTATATCCTTTCTGCCGTTGATGAGATTGACTGCCAAACCAAAACCGTTCCAAATCAGCTAGAAGGCAGAGGCTGTCAGTGTCAGCGCATGATCCAAGTGGATCATATCGACGATCACATTGCCGAACGAATTAAAAACGCGGTTAACGTTGATGGCGAAGAAAATGACTCAGAATCAATGCCTAGAATGCTGATTCCGGTTCCTCCTTCAGAGCTGAATCAGGAGCAGAGGTGGAAATGGATGCTGTCTAAATCACAAAGAAAGTAGAAATGAACCGTTAAAGGGAGGTCTACTACCTCCCTTTCCCTAATGTTTTTGTGACTCAAAGCCAACCACTCCAGTCTTCCTTTTCTCATTTTTGTTAAGCCACCGCCTAGATCACACCTCTTCGCTTTACCTAATCCCATAGCTTGACTATGGGTTTTTGCCAATTCATTATATAAATAATTATATAACGAAAAAACTTCTGGTTATGACATGGATATCACCCGTCGTAAGCTGATTGGGTATTTGCTTTCTGGCGCTGCTTTATCGGTCAGCCCTTTTGCTACCCACGCCGCTGACGCCCTTTTAGTCCCTTTCGGTACTTTGCCACCGCCACAAAAAGCACATCGCGTATTGAGCGCGGGGGCTCCCGCCGATCTCTTATTGCTCGCGCTAGCGCCCGAGATGCTGCTGGGATTATCCTCGTTTGATTTCTCAGTTTCCGGCAGTGAGTTTCTTTCCGATACCATTCGAAAACTGCCAAAGTTAGGGCGTCTATCTGGCCGTGCAAGTACGCTTTCCCTCGAAAAGATAGTGTCGCTGGCTCCTGACATCATTATTGATTGTGGCAGCGCCGATGAAACCTTCCGCTCCCTTGCGCAGCGAACCGCAGCACAGACTGGCGTGCCCTACGTCTTAGTGGATGGGAAATTGCGGGATTCGGCCAGCCAACTGCGTCAGGTTGGCGCGCTGTTAGGGGTTTCATCAAGAGCAGAGAAGCAGGCTCAGTTGGCAGAGCGTTTCTTGCAAGATGCCGAACGTTTTGCGCAACTGAGCAGTAATCCTCCTCGTTTTTATTCCGCACGCGGTGCCACAGGGTTGGAGACGGGCTTGCAGGGATCTCTGCATACGGAAGCCGCAGAGCAGTTAGGGCTAATCAACGTGGCTAGCGAACCGTCGCAGCATGGTTTAGCTCAGGTGTCTTTCGAGCAACTATTGCTGTGGGAGCCCGACATTATTCTGACTCAGGATGCCAACACCTATCGCTACATCACTCAGAATGGGCTATGGAAAAACCTTCAGGCGGTGCGTAAAGGTCAGGTTTTGTGTTATTCCGGCTTGCCTTTTGGTTGGCTCGATTCACCACCGGGTATTAATCGCCTGCTAGGGATGCGCCGACTACAGGCGCATTTTGATGGCAAGATTCAGGCAAACTGGATGGATGACCTCCAGCAGTTTTTCCGGCTGTTCTACCATTCGGATTTAAACCAAACCCAACTCCAGCGCTTGTTGGAGGCTGGATGAATCTGACCAAAAATCTGGCTCTTTTTTCCAGCGGTATTCTGATTGCCATTCTATTGGCGCTTTTGGTTGGCAAATATCCACTCACGCCCACTGAGCTGTTAGATCTGTTGGTGCATTCAGACACGACGCAGGCGGATCCGCGCGTTGCTATCGTGTTCTGGCAAATACGCCTGCCGCGTATTTTAGCTGCTCTAATGATTGGCGCCGCGCTTTCGGCAGCCGGAGCGGCTTATCAAGGAATGTTCCGTAATCCACTGGTTTCACCCGACATTCTGGGAGTATCCGCTGGGGCAGGAATGGGCGCGTGCGTGGCGATGTGGCTTGGTTTGCCTATCGTTATCGTTCAGCTGTTGGCTTTTGTTGGCGGTATGCTGGCCGTAGCGCTCACCTGTCTGATTGCCTCGATGGCAAAACGCCACGATCCGGTGCTCTCTCTGGTTCTGGTTGGCATTGCCATCGGCACCCTGTGTGGCGCAGTCATTTCGCTGATAAAAATCTTGGCCGATCCCTACACTCAGCTCCCTTCGATCACCTTCTGGTTATTAGGCGGCCTTTCTACCATCACTCATGACGATCTCTACAGCAGTATCCCCGTTTTATTGTTGGGCATGCTGCCGCTTTTGCTGCTGCGTTGGCGTATGAATCTACTGAGCTTGCCTGATGATGAAGCCAAAACCATGGGCGTTAATGTTAAGCGCCTGCGGCTGATCTTTATCATTTGCGCGACGTTGATCACGGCAAGCGCGGTATCGGTCGCCGGTATCATTGGCTGGATTGGCTTAGTGGTTCCGCATATCTGCCGCTTAGTCACCGGCGATAACTATCAGCGTTTATTTCCAGCCTCCATGCTGGGCGGGGGGCTACTTCTCTTACTCACGGATACCTTGGCCCGTAGCCTATTCACCATCGAGCTGCCTTTGGGGATCCTCACGGCGCTGATCGGCGCTCCCTTTTTCCTGATGCTGTTACTTCGCGGAGGCCGCGGATGAGCATGGTGTCATTTAGCCACGTGGCCTTGGGATATCGCGATCGCCCCATTTTGCAGAATATTAATTTTGCCATCCAACGCGGGGAAATCTGTTGTCTGCTGGGCGCTAACGGCTGTGGGAAAACCACGCTAATGCGGACGCTGCTTGGGCTATTACCCGTGCTCAAGGGCGATATTACCTTGGCAGGAAAACCGTTGCAGGATTGGTCATCGGCTAAGCTTGCACAGCAGGTTGCTTATGTTCCTCAGGCTCACAGTGGCCCTTTTTCTTACAGCGTACTGGATATGGTGAGCATGGGCCGCAGCGCTCATCTGGGCTTATTTTCCTCCCCTCATCAACGCGATCACCAGCTCGCCAGAGATGCACTGGATGCTCTTGGTATTCTTCACTTGGAACAACGCAGCTTTCCAACGCTCAGCGGCGGCGAACGGCAGCTGGTATTAATCGCCCGCGCGCTAGTACAACAGCCAACGCTTTTAGTGATGGATGAACCGGCAGCCAGCTTGGATTTTGGCCATCAGATAACCCTGCTTAAGCGTATTCGCCAGCTAAAAACGGCTGGGATCACGCTGTTGATGTCTACCCATCATCCCATGCACGCCAAAGCGGTGGCCGATACCATCGTGACCCTCAGCCCACAGAACGGGGCATTACAGGGAACGCCAAAAGCGATGCTTAATAGCGCTTCATTGTCTCAGCTGTATCACGTCAGTGAAGAGGAAATCGAAGCACATCTGGGAATATGAAAACTAAAAAAGGAACTCACATGCTGATTGATGAAATCGACTTTTCTGCACTCTACCAACAACAGTTAGCGCTAGCGCAACGCACTGAAAAAGCACCAGAACATTGGGATAAGCGCGCTGAGAAAATGGCCGTAATCTGCGCCAACCCGCAAGATGCTTATTTGGTTCAGCTCATTGCTAAAATGGATTTTTCCAATGCGGAAACCTTGCTAGATATGGGCTGTGGTCCCGGTTCGGTGTGCCTCAATGTGGCACACAAACTCAGCCATGTTTACGGCGTGGATTACAGCAAGGGGATGCTTGAGGTTGCGGCCAAACGCGCACAGGCCATGCAGCTCGATAACGTCACGCTACTTCGCCGAGCTTGGGAGGATGATTGGAGCGATCTTCCGCAGTGCGATATCGCCGTTGCCTCGCGCTCAACGCTGGTCGGTGATTTACGCTCGGCCATGCAAAAACTTCATCAGCAAGCACGGCTGCGCGTTTACACCACCCACACCGTCAGCCCTTCGTTCGTCAATGCCGAAGTACAGCGGGTTATCGGTCGCCCCGTCATCGAACTGCCAAACTATATCTACGCGGTTAACGTCTTGTACCAGATGGGCATTCATGCCCGCGTTGATTTCATCACCGGGCCAAACTGTCAGGGAAATACGGATACTTTCGAGCGTTTTTATGAAAGCACCAGTTGGTCGTTGGGCACGCTAAATGATGAAGAACAGCAGCGCCTTTTCGATTATTACACCCACCAGCAAAAACACGGATTAACCATTGCTTCGCCAACTCGTGATTGGGCGCTAGTTTCTTGGGAGAAAAAAACGTCACCGCAGGGGGCGCTATGATTTTCATCCCTGATGCGCAGCTCGATCAGTGGCTGATGGATGACATACAAGGTGGAGATCTAACGACACGCGCGCTGAACATCGGTGCGCGTAAAGGATCAATGCGCTTTCACCATCGGCAAGGCGGCTGTATCAGCGGCATCGACACTGCTCGCCGTATGCTTTTACGGCTGGGATTAGAGGTTGAGCAGCACCTCCACGACGGCGAGATCGCCGAGGCAGACGCATGTTTGCTCACCGCCCAAGGCCGCGCCGATGCGTTGCATCAGGGCTGGAAAGCCGTCCAGAACCTGTTGGAGTGGAGCTGTGGCGTATCTGATTATGTCTATCAAATGCGTCAGGTCCTACAGCGTTATTCACCACAGGGAAAAATTGCCTGCACGCGTAAAACTATTCCAGGCACCCACTTACTCGCCATGCAAGCCGTAATCGCCGCAGGTGGCATTATTCATCGTGCGGGCTGCGGCGAAACTATTTTGCTGTTCACCAACCATCGACGATTTTGCCCCTCCCCCGATAACTGGCAGAGCATCATTGCGACCTTACGCCAGCAGGCGCCGGAAAAAACCATCATCGTCGAAGCCGATACCGTGGATGAAGCCAAGCAGGCGCTATTGGGCATGCCCGATATTGTGCAACTCGATAAATTCTCACCCGATGACATTGTCGCGCTCAAAGCCTATGCACAGAGATTTTCGCCTCACTGCCGACTGTCCTTAGCGGGTGGAATTACTCTCGCGACCATTGATAAATTTGCGCAAACCGGCATTTCACTGCTGGTCACTTCTGCGCCTTATTACGCGCCACCGGCAGACATCAAAGTTCGGCTTGGCGCCTCTGACTAAATAACACAGCGTTCCACATTGGCAGGCTAATGACAGCCTGCCAATCGACACCATAAGCGTTATATAAAAATAAACATATCGATCCTGGGGATAATGATGAAAATGAGAAAAACAACTTTATGTACGGCAATAACTCTATGCATGTCAGGCGGCATTGCCATGGACGTTCAGGCTGCCGATGACGATGATGTCATGACCGTTTGGAGTAGTCCGGTGGCAAACACCAGCGAGATCCTCACACAAGACACCATCACCAAACTCGATAAGCGCAACGTCGCCGATGCTCTCAGCGTGGTTCCCGGCGTATCCTTGCAAAAATCGGGCGGACGTAACGAATTACAGGTTCGCGTTCGTGGGTTCGATAACCGACAGGTTCCCGTTTTTTATGATGGCGTCCCAATCTACGTTCCCTATGACGGCAATTTGGATTTAGGTCGCTTCCTTACGTCAAATTTGGCTTCGTTGGAAGTCTCGAAAGGCTACACCTCTCTGCTGCAAGGCCCCAACCAAATGGGGGGCTCAATCAACCTCACCACGACAAAACCAAAAAAAGATTTAGAAGGCAACATTAGCTACCGTCAAGGATGGGCGCGCGGCAAAGACAATGCTTTTGACACCAACGCCTCGCTGGGTATGAAAGGCGATTTAGGCTATCTACAGATCAGCGGCAGCGAGCTAAAACAACGATTTGTAGGCTTGCCAGACAGCGTAGATAACCGCACCGCAGGCACCGACGGCAAGCGCACTAATTCAAAATCTGACGATAAACGTGGAATTGTGAAGCTCGGTTTTACCCCACGCGAAAATGATGAATACACCTTTACCTATATCAAACAGGATGGTGAAAAAGAGAACCCACCGTATGCCGGAACCAGCGATCAAAAACCGAAATATTGGCAGTGGCCGGAATACGATAAAGAAAGTTATTACTATCAGGGAACCACCAAGCTCGGCGATATCTTTACCCTTAAAAGCCGAGCCTATCGAGATACCTTTAAAAACACCCTGCTGATGTACAACTCACTGAGCGATCTGAAAAATAAAAAAGGCAGCTACAGACACTATGACGATTACACCGATGGCGCAGGCCTCCAGCTATCGGCCGATATGCGCGAGCGTGACCAGCTTTCGTTCGCCGCTCATTGGAAAGAAGACGTTCACCGCGAGCAGGGATATCGCAATGCACCTTACGATCGTTACAAAGATCGCACATGGTCGCTCTCTAGCGAATACCAATGGGCAGTCGACGATCAGTGGGACGTTGTGGCAGGGATAAGCTACGACTGGCGAGACAGCCTTGAAGGGATGAAGCACGAAAAAGACGGCTCGATTACCCACTACGACAGCAATAATCAAAACGCCTTCAACTGGCAGGCCATGACGAAATATCACTTCGACAACCGTGATGATATTGCGCTCTCGGTCTCCGATCGCAGCCGTTTCCCTACGCTGAAAGAGCGCTACACCACATCTCGCCCCGCGTTCGGACAGGTGGCCTTGGTCAATCCAAACCTCAAAGCCGAGCGCGCTCGCAGTATCGACCTCACCTATACCGGCTATCTCAGCGAAGATTGGGGGTATGAAGCGAGCGTTTATTACAACCGCATTAGCGACGCCATTCTCACGCAAAACATCGATGCCAATACGGTACAAAACCGCAATAGCGGACGCGTTGACTACACCGGCCTCGATTTAGGTGTTAACGGACTGATTCTGAACGAAGTAAAAGTGGGCCTCAGCTACAGCCTGATTCATAGCGATGTTAAGGACAAAGACGTTGGTAAAGTGACCGGACTACCGACTCAAACGGTCATGGGCTGGGTTACTTATACGCCATGGCAGCCGCTTAGCCTTACCCTTTCTGAAGAAGCCCGTTCTTCAAGCTATAGCAACAGCGATGGCAGCCAAAAAGCGGGCGGATTTGCCGTAACCAATGTACGGGCAGATTACGAGATTGCGAAAGGCCTCAGCGTTAACGCCTCGGTGAATAACGTGTTCGATACCGCTTATGCTTATACCGAAGGTTTCGTCGAAGAAGGACGTAACTACTGGGCGGGCATCGAATATAAATTCTAAGTAATCCCCCCGTATAAGCGGGGGATTTAACGATGTTTATATCCAACACGATGATGGATATAGGAGTAATAAATGAACACTCAGCAACCGCTCGCCACTCTCGATGTGATTTTATGCAACCAGCGCCAAGCCGATGGAGCACAGCTAAAAAAACCGGCTAACGGGCGCGTTTATGTAGGCACCCACGGAATTGAAACCGAAGCGGGACACCAAGAGCATTTTGATGATCCTGAATGCGCCGTCATGAACTATGCGCTTGAGCATTATGATTTTTGGCGCTCACACTATCCGGCTCAGGCTGAGCTATTTAAAACCCCCGGAATTTTTGGCGAGAACTTTGCCACCCGCGGGATCACCGAACACACCATCTGCATTGGCGATACCTTTAGCATTGGCACAGCACGGCTACAAATATCTTGGGGAAGAGTGGCCTGTAACACCATGGCTGGTCGCTTAAATGACCCAAACGCGCCGGAGCTTATGCATCAGCAATCACGCAACGGCTGGTTCTATCGTGTTCTACAGCCGGGGGAAGTTCAGGCCGGTAATGCCATCATGCTGGTTGAGCGCCCTCATGCCGATTGGCCGCTGAGCCGCGTGCAAAATATCATCTTCAACCCCAACGCATCTGCCAGCGATCTGGACGCGCTGAGCAAGCTTGATTTACTGGCCGCAATCTGGAAAAACGAAGCTAAAGCAAGATTAGACAACCGGTAAGCCGCGTCGCGCAGCGGTACAGACTTGTGCAGTACCGCTGTTCGATTTGGCTAAAAGCGCTCAGTTTGAAGCTGAGCGGCAATATCACTCATCACATTGCGCCCCGTTTGGCTAACGCCACCGAGCTGGAAAAATCCGTGGATCACGCCAAGATAGCGTTGCGCACTACAGCTCACGCCCTGCTCGGTAAGACGTGCGAACAGCGCCTCGCCTTCATCGCATAGCGGATCGTATTCCGCGGTGATAATGTGCGTTGGCGGCAGGCCGGAGAAATCACTGCGCCACAGCGGGCTGACTTCAGGATGCTTAAGATCGATCTCTGAGAAATAAGCCTCATAGCCGCTGATCAGCGTGTCGCGGGTAATAATATAGTCGTCGCCGTTGCGCTGATAGCTATCAAAAGAGGCCGTCGCATCCAGCATCGGGTAAATCAGCAAGAGCTTATGCGGCAACCAACGGCTCTCATCGCGCAGACGCAGCGCCGTGATTAACGCAATATGCCCGCCCGCGCTGTCGCCCGCCAACGTGATTTGCTCGCGATCCACACCTAAAAAATCAGCGTGCTGCCACGCAAGCATTGCCGCATGATGCGCATCATCGTGCGCCGCAGGATAGACGTGCTCCGGTGCCAAGCGATATTGCATGGCAATCACTCGGCATCCGCTGTGATAAGCCAGTTGCCGCAGCTGCTTTTCATGCGTGGCAAAACCACCGCTGACAAAACAGCCGCCGTGGTAATAAATCACCGTAGGCCTATTTCCATGCGCTCCCTGTGGGGAAATCACGCGCAGCGTCATCCCTTCAAGACTCACGTCGCGCACATCCACGCGCATCTCTTTTTCGCCCGCCAATATCGTGCTGGCCACATACCCCGCTCGCCGCTCGGCAACGGTTTGACGACGCGGCGATGGCCGTCCTGCCGCAATAAAATCGTTCACCAGTTCAGCGATTGCAGGTTCTAAAGGCATATCTATATCCTTGATATTATTGATTCTGAGCCGTGATGAGTGCGGCACTCTGTACCTGTTCGACGATAAAATCTCGCAGCCAGCGGTGAGCAGGATCGCGATGAGATCGCTCATGCCACAGCATCGACATTTCATATCCAGCAATGGGCATCGGCGGCTCAATATATTGCAGTTCGGGACTAGCGATGGCTAAGCGCAAAGGCAGCATCGCCACTAAATCCGTGCTCGCAAGCACCGACTTCACAAACAGAAAATGCGGCACCGACAGCACCACTCGGCGCGTAAGCCCCGCCTGCGCTAAAGCCTCATCGGTCACACCGCAAAAACCACCGCCGCTGGGCGACACAATAACATGCTCTAAATCGCAAAACTGCGCAGGGGTTAGAGCCTGTGACAGCTGTGGATGCTTTCGCCGCCCAGCCAGCACATAACGTTCAGAAAAGAGCTTTTTTAGATGCAGTTCCGGTGCGGCTTCATCGCTTACGTGAAAGGCAATATCGATTTCGCCCTGCTCAAGCTGTTTAGCAATTTTAGCGGGCGCCAGTTCAATGACCGATAACCGCGTATTGGGCGCCACGGCGCGTAAGCCGATTAAAACCGGCAAAACAACCGTGGACTCACCGTAGTCGGCGGCAGAAACCGTCCAATCATTTTGCGCCGTTGCGGGCTCAAACGGTTTGGTCGGCGCAACAACACCTTCTAATGCATTCAATGCCTGCCGCAGCGGTTCGCGCAGTGCCTCAGCTTTCGCCGTTGGCAACATGCCTCGTGGCCCCGGCAGCAACAAAGGATCGTCAAAAATATCGCGCAGTTTAGACAGATGCACGCTGATTGAAGGCTGAGAAAAATTAAGCTTTTCAGCAACACGCGTCACATTGTGCTCGGTCAGCAACGCATCGAGCGTCACCAACAAGTTCAGATCCAGCCGACGAAGATTACTCATAGTAATACCTGAGATATCAGAAATTCATTTCTCATGAATATGACAAAATTCTACCCTGCTATCTCTTTATTTTTGAGATAACGACTGAGATAGCCACAATGAAAGTACTTCTTGTTTATGCCCATCCCGAACCTAAATCACTGAACGGTTCATTAAAAAACTTTACCATCCAACACCTGCAAAATGCGGGGCATGAAGTACAGATTTCAGACTTATACGCTATGGACTGGAAAGCAGCGTTAGACGCAAATGACAGCAAAAATCGACTTGATGAGACCTATTTCGATGCTTCTCTCGACTCACAGCACGCGTTTAAAAACGGCCTACAAAGCGATGATATTGCCCTTGAACAGAGCAAGCTACTGTGGGCTGATACGGTTATTTTCCAGTTCCCACTGTGGTGGTTTTCTATGCCCGCCATCATGAAAGGCTGGGTGGAGCGCGTATACGCCTATGGTTTTGCCTATGGCGTGGGCGAACATAATGATAGCCATTGGGGCGACCGCTACGGCGAAGGCACACTGGCAGGCAAACGCGCTATGCTGATGGTCACCGCCGGTGGCTGGCAGCCACATTACAGCGCACGCGGTATTAATGGCCCAATCGACGATATTTTGTTCCCTATCCACCACGGTATCTTGCACTACCCGGGATTCGACGTACTACCGCCATTTGTGATTTACCACACCAGCAAAGTTAACCCAGACAGCTATGCAACAATCTGTGAAAAATTAGGCCAGCGCCTCGATACTTTATGGAGCACAACGCCCATCGCTTTCCGCCAGCAAAACGGCGGTGATTACACGATCCCAGAACTAACGCTGAAACCCGATATCGCCCCCGAATTAACCGGCTTTGCGGCGCATATTAAATAACGGTAGAGATGACTAAGGGCTGCGGGGGATGCGGCCCTTGAAGGGATTAATTATCCATTTGGCGTTCGAAGGCTTGATGAAACCTAAATAGCTCTCAGTGTTTCAACTACTTTCGGATTTCTTTCTATTAGACATAGCATTCTTAGCGCTATACCACTCGGCACTCGGCGATTTAGCTCCCAGCTTTGTATCGTTGCTGAGCTAGCACCAATCATTTTTGCAAACTCAGCCTGATTCAGGCCGATACTTTTGCGAATTGATTTCACATCAGGGATCGCGTGACGGTGTACATTTTCTGGATTTACTGCCGTCTCACCCTTTTCGATAGCAACCATTTCATTAATGCTGCTAAGCAAATCATTAAACAATTTTTTTTCCATAAATGAGCTCTCCTTATAGGCAGCTATTATGAGCCACTTTGCTTAGGCTTTTCTCCTCGTTTCTTGCGAACACGATTCCATATTTAACTACAACTGCCTGTAAATCCATCCAGCCTATTTCATTGGCAAAATCTCAGGCATATATTCATCTGGCTGCGGCAAAATCCGTAGCCGGAGTTAGCGTTCCGAGACTTACACTGTGGTGTTATGTGATAATGCCGCACGCTTTGATTCACCCTAAATTATGGTGGCTCAGGCAGGGGCTTCGAGAGAAGCACCGGACCGTGTAAGCCGGTGACGCTAACCCTGTCTGAGCTGCCACCCAAGTTTAGCGTCTTAAGTGGCTATCTAATTCTTACTTACACGAGACACAAACGATGACTGACACTTTTTCTCAAACTACAATCCACGACAACTCCATCACCGTTTTCCGTTCCCTGATTTCCGATCTGTCATTCGAACCGTTAATCGACACGCAGCTGTACGATCTCAGCGGAATTGCCGCCGAATCAGCTGAAGGACTGTGTCATGGATTATTGTATTTGAGTGAATCACTAGAAAGTGGAAACCAAATTCCCCAAGAAAGTCTCGGGCAGATTGGCGCATGGCTGAAAGCCTCTGCACACGTGATTCCAGTGATGTTCGAACTGTATGAACAGGCCAACAACCGCCTATTTCAAATGAAAAATGCGGATAGTGCTGAATAGCAGATAGAAAAAAGGGATAGCCATCGCTATCCCTTTTAGAATGATTTGAGTATCAATGAAAACGATTAATACTCATCAAAATACCAATAGCCCTGATTCACTAAATCAGTCAGCTCAGCCACAAAGGCCGGATTGTTCAGCGCATCACCCAGCTCTTTTTTGCCTACGCTGGTGTAACGACACAGCGCATCGGCGGCTTTTGGTTCAACCGCTTTCATTGGTTCGCTGTTAACAAAGAAGCTATCGCCAATGTTCAGCACGCGCAGACCGCTTAAGCGGGTTAAAACTTCGTCGCCCAGCAGCGCATCAAGAATTTCATCAGGTTCATAAGCCGGTTCCGCAGGCGCAATATCCAGTTCATGACGCGGCGTAGTCGCAAAACGACCCAGCCACTGTTTGAAATCTTCCGGCTGGTTCAGCATCTCGATCATCATCCCGCGCAGGCGGTCAACTTCATAATCTTCAATGCGACCCACGTGATCGCGGCAGGTCAAATCAGGATCGCTGTAGTGCTCGCCACCCAGATCGTTTTCCAACGCATAGTCAGCAAAGCTGCTGATTAAATCTCTGCCGTTTGGTCCACGGAAGCCAACGGAGTAGTTCATCGCGGTTTCATGGGTGAAACCATCGTGCGGGAAGCCCGGTGGAATATACAAAATATCGCCCGGCTCGAGATCTTCATCGATGATCGGTTCGAACGGATCAACGTGCAACAGCGCTGGATGTGGACAGAACTGACGCATCGGCAATTTATCGCCCACGCGCCAACGACGGCTGCCCATACCTTGAATGATAAAGACATCGTACTGATCGATATGTGGTCCAACGCCGCCGCCCGGCACGGAGAAGGAGATCATCAGATCGTCTAAACGCCAGTCCGGCAACACACGGAACGGACGTACCAGCTCGGCAGATGGCGCATGCCAGTGGTTAACGGCCTGAGCCAGTAACGACCAGCCGGTTTCGCCCAAGCCATCAAAATCTTCGAAAGGCCCGTTGCTGGCCTGCCACTCACCGTTTTTATGGCTAACCAAACGGCTATCGACTTCCGGCTCCATCGCCAAACCCGCCAGCTCATCCGGCGTGATAGGATCAACAAAGTTCGGGAAGGCATTTTTTAATACAACTGGCTGTTTTTGCCAGTATTTTTCAAGAAATTCGGGCCAGTTAAGATTGAGTTGATAAGCCATGCTTTCACACCAGTGAGAAGAAAAACGGGCTCGATTATAAAGAAGCTAAGCGTGGGGCTGCCTTGTCATTGGTCAAGGATAATGTTGAATAAGTCGAGAGGGGAAATCAGTTAAGCGTTGCTTAACTGATCGCATAACGAAAAACGGCGCGCCACACACAGATATGGCACGCCGATAACGTCAGTTTTTAGCGTCGATTAACGAATAAAATCTTTATCATCAATCACCCGTAGCGGATCGATATCACTCTCTTTCTTAATCACTAAGCCCGTCTCTGAACGCACGCATACACCGCCGTAATGACCGCCAACAGTAAACGCACACAGCTGAATATAACGCCCCGCCACTTCAGGCAGACACCACAGCTGCTGGTAGATATTTTTCTGTTCGGAGAACTTACCGGAAGTTTCATCCAGCACCTGATCTTCATGACTGATCAAACCGATGTTGTTACCGCAGCGTCCGGCAATCGGTTTCACCGCATAGCCGCTTTGCTCCAGCTCTGCGTTTAGCTCAAAGTCGGCGTCTAACAGATAACGATGGTGCGGGAACAGCGACCATAGCACCGGCAAAATGGCTTTATTGCTTGGGATCACCGTCCACAGCGGCTCAAAGACCATCACTTCAGGACGAAGCAACACGTCGATCAAGCGAACGCTGTTTTCCGGATGTCCGGTACGAATGGGCAGCGCCGAGTGCTCCGCTTCGCTCTCTTCACGCAGCTGATCGAGCGCGGTTTCCCATGCCCACGTTTTCCACACACAGTTTACAGGGCGATGATCGCCATCCACCAACTGACCAGACGCATCCCAGTGCAGCTCATCTAAACCGTGCAGAATTTTGCTTTCAAAACCGGCTTTGGCTAATGCGCGCTGCATAAACTGCGCGTGATAGCTCTCTTCAGCATCATGATCTTGCAGGATATGAACGAATGGGCTGGCGTCGCTGTGTTTCCAAGTGTTCGCCAACGCATCCAGCAAATGCTCACCCGGATCTCCGCCGAGAACGTCTCCGGCCTGCTCTGCCCATTGGCCTAGAATCAGCCCCGTTTCAGCGTGGCACGACGCGGAATCCGCGTTGTATTCATAGACTTTAAGCCCGCGCTCATCCATACAGAAATCCAGACGACCGGTAATCATATGATGACGACGGCGCTGCCAAGACAGACGCAGGCGCGGCCACAGCGCTTCAGGGATATCAAACAGCGCCAGCAGATTGTCATCTTTCAGCACTTTATCCGTGGCATGCAGATACATCAGATGCAGCTCATTAGTGGCACGAATAAGCTCTTGTTCCGCGCTGCGTGAGATTGTGAAATAGCGGTAAGGATCGGCGTTCAACGTATGGCCGCCGTTGGCCTGCACGTAGGTATGCTGCAACGGATCCTGCTCGTTCAACCACGCGCCGCTAAACTGGCCGCGATTTTCTACGCGCTCGCTGTGGATAGCCAGGTACGGCGCAGGGATCTGCGGCTGCGGCAGGCTAAAACTATCGTCAGCGGTTTGGGTCATCCAACCCAATATTTCGGTGTCGTCGAAGGTATCCTGAATCACGTATTTGCCGTCTTGGCACACCAGTGGCAATTCACGCGTCCACTGCTGCCCTGCGGGCAACGGATGGTGGATCACGTTCTGCTCCGCCACGCGGATGCGGTCTTCCAACACTTGAGTGATAATCGCGACGTGCCCCGTATGCTCAAACTCACCGCCCTGCTGCCAAATCAGCAAAGAACCCGCCACCGGCAAGCGCTCGCAGCCGTTGGCAAATGCCTGTAGCGGCAGAATATTATCGTTCACGACCTGACGCAGATAGCGCAGCGAAAAAATATCGTAGGCCATGCGCACGTCGGTAAACACGGTGCCGTAGTTGAGATAAAGGAAGCGGCGGGCAAACTCGACGCACTGCCACTTATACCCCATGTACTCTTTGTCCAGATAGTGACGGAATGCCGCATCATCCATCTGGTCAAGGTTTTCAAGGGAGTCATAATCCGAGGAGTAAATCGCTACGCCACCGGGGGCATAACCTAACAACGTACCGAAAGGGGCATGTTTTTCGAGCGTGTTCACACACATAGCGAGAGCCTTACGCGAATTTCACTGTTGCAGTAACAGTTGGGGAAAGATCTATCTTAAAACTTTTTCTAATGCGGATCACACTTCTCCGCGGGTTAAATGTTTCGATACTCTTAAATAGAACGTATCAATAATAGCAATGAGACGCTATTTCGACTCTCACAAGGTAGGTGAGGATTAGCGAGCACCCTATGAACACGGTCATATTGGCTCGTCGTTGGCGGGTATCCTTGATTCTCTATCGCCAAGCACGAATATTTTTTCACCGATACAATAACTAGCACTCGTAAGCATATTTTTTATGTTTATCTGAGACTTATTTCCTTAAGCAACGGCGTTTATTGACACACCTTCGGCCCGTAGGCTATTCATTTCCTGCTCAATAACGGTAAGTACTTTTTGTAACTGCTGTAAATTCAAACTTCCAAACCCAAAGAGTATCACCGACTGGTTATTCATTTGCTGCCATAGACATTCAGAGCCATTGGCCATCTCATTTAACGTGTCAAAGCGCACACCTGCGCGCAAACAACGCTGGCGTAACGTTTGAATAAACTCAACGGAAAGCGGTGTGATTAGCGTTAAGTGTAACCCTGCCGCATGTCCCCATATTTTCCCTTCAGGAAACAAACGTAGTAAACCTTCGTGTAATAAGCGCTGACGTTCTTCATAAACACAGGATAATTTACTTAAATGGGTATAAAAAACCTGATTATGCATAAACTCAGCTAGGAACTGCTGGAATAACCAGTTACTCCCACTGTTATTTAGCGCCTTCATACTTTGCACCGATTCAAGAATCGAATCTGGGCAAACCAGATATCCTAAACGAATACCCGGCCCCAGAGTTTTGGAAAACGTTCCGGCATAGATAACCCGGTCACAACTGTCCATCGACTTCAGCGCAGATAGCGGCTTTTCCTCCCATGAGAAAACGGCATCATAATCATCCTCGATGATATAAGCCCCTACGCGTTGTGCCCAAAGTAATAATTTTTTTCTCCGAGAGAGTGAAAGCTTGCTCCCCAGCGGATACTGATGTGAAGGAGTGACATAACAAAGTTGGGTTGAACACTCAGGCATTCGGGAAACACATATCCCTTGCTCATCGACATCTACCGCGGTGACCTGTGCACCGTAATAATTGAACGAATGCCAGGCTCCTGAATAACATGGCGATTCTGTGACTATATGGCAACGTGAAAGATTGATTCTGGCCTGATTAAGTACGAAAAGCTGAGTTAATAACGACAGCCCTTCCTGTGTACCATTTGTGATAATAATATTTTCCGGCTGGGTATTAATTGCGCGCGACAAGCGTAAATAGCGCACAATCTCCTGACGCAGAGAAAGCAATCCTTGCGGAGAGTGATAGCGCGTTGCTAATTGCTCTTTGAGGTATGAAGGGGCGTTATTCCATTTCCGCCAGCTTGACCAAGGGAACGCATTAGGATCGGGAATACTCATCCGACAATAAAGCTCAGCCGTTGGCTGGTTATATAAATCCCCCGGAACCTCCGCGGCGATTAACCCAGTTGGTTCAGGCCCTATGGAATAAGGTATTTCCTGAAGCGCCATCTCTATGGGTCTATCAAATATGACCTGATAACCAATACCCGGACGGCTTTTAATATAGCCGCCAGATATCAATTTTTCATACGCGAGCACGACCGTAATTCGCGCTATCTGTAATTTTCCAGCCAACATACGTATAGATGGCAGCATATCGCCCGCGACACATTCACCAAGTGTGATTGCTTGATAATAGTATTGGAAGATTTGTGATTGCAGAGGCATACCACAGGTTTTATCAAGCTCGATATCCCATATCAAAATAACCTACCTCTTAGAGACTGCCAGAATCAATTTGCACACTCTACGTCAACATCCCCGATCAGTATTTGACGCTACGCATGCTGAGCAGGCTGGCCCTATGACACACCGCGGCCGTATCTAATGCGTCCGATCGTTTCTCCTTTAGTTTAACGGCAAAATTACAAGGATTGAGGCAACTTGATAATGTCGTTGATACGCAAAAAATCACTCTGGCTAGTTGCTGCCGGGGCACTCGCTATGTTGGTCGTTATCTGGGGAGGCTGGCAGGGAGTCCACCAAACCAGCTCAACAGAATTCTGTTTGTCCTGCCATACCATGAGTACGGTGGGTCAGGAATATGAGCAAAGCATTCATTTTAAAAATGCTTCTGGCGTACGGGCTGAGTGCAAAGACTGCCATATCCCGCCGGGCATCATTCCCACGTTAGTGCGTAAAACGGAAGCGCTAAACGATATCTATCACGAGTTTATCTCCCCTTCGATTGATACGCCTGAGAAGTTCCAAAGCAAACGCGCGGAGCTTGCGCAGCGGGAATGGACAAGGATGACCGAAAACCGCTCTGCGGCCTGCAAATCCTGCCATAGCTATGGCGCGATGGATCACACAAAACAGTCATCCAACGCCGCGATGCAAATGACGCCAGCGGCACTGAAAGACAGTAACTGTATTGATTGCCATAAGGGAATTGCGCACCACAAGCCGAATATGAGCAATGGTTTCCGGGTCCAGTATGAAAAGCTGCAGCGGCAAAGTGCATCCTTACCAGACGAGAGCACGCTGTATACCTTAGGTGAAAAAGCCATCACCGCCACAGCTTCATCTCCGGCCGGAAAAGCCCTTTTGATGCCAGCGACTCAGGTTACCGTACTGAAAAAACTCGATGATCAGGTAGAGATCCAGATCGTTGGCTGGCGCGAAAGCGTGGGACGTGGCCGCGTGATAACGCAATATCCGGGTAAACGGGTATTTGCCGCCGTGCTAGATCCATCATTGCTACCAGCAGTAAAAATTCTGAAGACCCAGATTGATCCAGACTCTCATCAGGAATGGCAGCAAATTAGCGTTGTTGCCTGGACATCTTCAGAAGGATTCTCAGCCAGCATTGAACCCGTTTGGCAATATGCCGACCAGATGTTCCAGTCCACCTGTAGCGCCTGTCACAGCGTTCCTCCAACGACCCGTTTTAATGCCAATGGTTGGATTGCAGGATTAAAAGCGATGTCAGCCTACTATCGCCTGACATCACAGGAGGAGCGCACCTTGCTGAAGTATCTGCAAACCCACGCCAATGACACCACTGACAACCCGACTCATTAAAACGAGGAACTGACATGGAACTTAATGATTTCAAACTATCCCGTCGCCGGTTTATGACAGGTGTTCTGGCTACAGGCGCGGCAAGTATTCTGGCCCCCAACCCTCTGATCGGCAAGGTCTGGGCCGCCGGAGAAATGCCTGAGCAATGGCTCCAGTCGGGATCGCACTTTGGCGCTTTTGAAGCCAAAGTGGTTAACGGCGAATGGATAGAAACCCGCCCTTTCAAACACGACAAATACCCATGCGACATGCTCAACGCCGTGCGGGAAATCGTTTACAACCCTTCCAGAGTGCGTTACCCGATGGTGCGTTTAGACTGGCTACGCCAACGCGAAAAATCTGACCGCAGCCAGCGTGGCGATAATCGTTTTGTTCGCGTGAGCTGGGATCAGGCGTTAGATTTGGTGTATCAGGAACTTGAGCGAGTACAAAAAGAGACTGGCTCATCCGGTGTGTTCACCGGGCTAGCTGACTGGCAGATGATCGGTAAACTGCATAAAGCAGGTGGTGCCATGGACCGTGGGCTGGGTCTGCACGGCAGCTATGTCACCACGGTGGGGGATTATTCGGCTGCGGCAGCCCAGGTCATTCTGCCCCACGTGATGGGATCGCTGGAAGTGTATGAGCAACAAACCTCACTCCCGCTGGTCATTGAAAACACCAATACCATCGTACTCTGGGGCTGCGATCCGATCAAAAACCTACAAATCGAATACCTGGTTCCCGATCATCAGCCATTTGATTATTGGCAACAGATTAAAGAGCGCGTGGCACAGGGTAAAATGCGTGTTATCAGCGTCGATCCTGTGCGCAGTAAAACGCAGAACTATCTAGGCTGTGAGCAATTAGCGCTCAACCCACAGACTGACGTCGCACTGATGTTAGGCGTGGCTTGGACGCTGTATCAAGAAAAGCTCTATGACTCTGCATTCATCAAAGATTACTGCGTGGGCTTTGAACAGTTCCTTCCCTACCTGTTAGGAGAGCACGATAACCAGCCTAAAAATCCTGAATGGGCAGCAAAAATATGCGGGCTGAGCGCTGAAAACATTCGTGATTTCGCCCGGTTGCTGGTCAAAGGGCGAACTCAGTTTATGGGGGGCTGGTGTGCACAACGTATGCATCACGGGGAACAATACCCCTGGATGCTGGTGGTGCTAGCCAGCATGGTAGGACAAATTGGCCTACCGGGCGGCGGCGTGGGATTTGGCTGGCATTACAATGGCGGTGGTACCGTAACCTCTCTTGGGCCTGTGCTATCCGGTTTGGGCAGTATCAACAATCCCCCAGCCCCGATCCATGCTGCCGACTTCCGCGGTGCTTCAGAACAGATCCCTGTTTCGCGTATCGTCGATTGCCTACTTTCACCGGGAAAAAAGGTCGAGTTCAACGGTACAACCATTACCTATCCCGACATTAAAATGGCTATTTATAGTGCGGCCAACCCCTTCCACGCACAGCAGGATCGCAACCGTATGATCGAGGCGTGGAAAAAACTAGAAACTGTGGTAGTGCTGGATCATCAGTGGACAGCGTCGTGTCGTTTTGCCGATATCGTACTCCCCGTCACCACACGTTATGAACGAAACGATATCGAGCAATTTGGTACACACTCCAATAAAGGGCTGATGGCGATTCGTCAGATAGTGAAACCGCAATATGAAGCTCGTCATGACTTTGATGTATTCACTGATTTATGTAAACGCTTTGGTCGTGATGAGGTGTACAGCGAAAAACGCAGTGAGATGGAATGGATAAAAGCCATTTATGAAGAAGGAGTTACTCAAGGGGCCGCCATCGGTGTAACCATGCCTGATTTTGACACCTTCTGGAATGGTGAAGGTTATATCGAATATCCAGCGGGTAAGCCCTGGGTACGCCACGGCGATTTTCGCGATCAGCCCGATCTCAACCCGTTAGGAACCCCGTCTGGCCTGATTGAAATCTACAGCAAAACCATTGCCGACTTTCATTACCAAGATTGCCCTGGGCACCCAGTATGGATGGAGCCTTTTGAACGTAACCACGGAGGCCACGGTGCAGAGCAGCATCCTTTACATCTGCAATCGTGTCACCCCGACAAACGCCTGCATTCACAAATTTGCTCAAGCGATAGCTTTCGTAAAACCTACACCGTCGCAAATCGCGAGCCGCTATATATCAGTCCGGAAGATGCTAAAACCCGAGGGCTCAAAAACGGTGATGTTGCGCGCGTATTTAACGCTCGCGGACAGGTTCTGGCAGGCGTAGTAATAAGCCCAGATTATGCACCGGGCGTGGTTCGTATTCACGAAGGGGCATGGTATTCCCCGAAGGAAGGCGGCAAGAGCGGCACATTATGTACCTATGGTGATCCGAATGTCCTGAGCGCAGATATTGGCACATCCAGCCTGTCGCAAGGCCCCTCTGCCCACACCACGCTAGTGCAGGTAGAACGTTACAAGGGCGAACTGCCTAACGTGACAGGATTTGGAGGGCCGCATGAAATACAACTCACCACCGGTAAAGAGGAACCTCATGCCACTGCTTAATGAGATGGCCCGGCAACGGGCCAGTATTTATCGCTGGTTCGCTCAAATTCTTTATCAGGAACTGACTGAAGAGGCACTCATCCATATGCGGGATGACGATACTCAGGCGCGACTTAGGGCGCTGAAGTCTATTCCAGAACTGTGGTTGGACGTACAACAGTTCCAGCTCCGCCTACGCACGGCATTAAAACGCAAAGATCGCCAGCTTGAACTCGCTGCAGATTTCGCTTCATTGTTTTTAATTCCCCCTCCTGCTGGCGTTTCACCCTATGCGGGACACTACCCGCACACCACCTCGCATGAAGCGCGCAAAATCATGCAGCAATGGCTGGTTGGTTATGAGCTTGCACCACAAAACAACGAAGCCCCCGATCATCTCGCCATCCAGCTCGCGCTGATGGAAGTTCTGATAACAAAAAACAGCGATACGGCAGAAGGATTAGAACAGCAGAGCCAATTCCTAAAACAACATCTTTTAAGCTGGTTACCCTATTTTTCTCAACGCTGCGGCCAGCGTGATAGCTTCGGTTTTTACGCCACAGCAATTAGGGTGATGGTCTGCTTCATTAAGCAAGATGCTCAATGGATTGAGGATTATTTAGAGGCCGTGAAAATAGCCCAGACGCCTGATGCCAGTCACGTAAGGTGACCGGCATGATCTTTAAATGACTTGATTTTCAGACTATTGCGAAGGCCGGACTCATTAAATCAACTTAATCAACTTAATCAACTTAATCAACGGAGTATTATAAAAATACTAATATAAAAACGAATTTATATATTCAATCGGTTTTAGCTAGCATGCACTCAAATCAATAATTTAATAGCCTCTCAGCAGGGTAAAACATTATTAAAAGGTACGAAGTGTCGGAACGTTTCTGACATTCGCCCCCTAGTCTAACTCTAGGTAAATTTAATTATTAAATAGCCCTTGGGCGGTTCGCTTTAAAAATGACTCTGAAGTTTTTATACCATCAGAGTCAGCTCAGTTTGAGGCAGTATTCAGCTCTACATGAAACGTCATGCCAAACCTCAATTTGATCAATCAGCTCTGCAGGTACTTTTTGAAGTTCTCCGCCTGCTCTAGCACGCTTTTGTAGACCTCATCATTGGCCACAGGAGGGAAACCATAGCGGTGTAGCAGTAGGATAAGATCTACCTTCAGCTTGGCCTTAATGTCATCGCGGTTGCTCCAGTCAGGGTACTGGGCGCTGTCGTCGACAATCACCTTCATATCCTTGGCTAATTCCAACATCTTATCTTTGTCATAGGTGAAATCGTACTTTTCGCACATATGCGCAAGGATATCGAGAAACGCCTTCTCTTCCATGTCGATGCCGATATCAGCAAACGACATCATCTCGGTCTTAATATCGTAGATCATGTCGGCCATCTGCTGAGTGAACGTGTCGAACTCTTCACCGTTGAGCACATCGTTCTCTTTGCGCTGGTTGTACTGTTCAACCAATGCCTGAAAACGCTTGGAGAAATTAATGCCTTGCAGCTGGTTCACCTTTTGGAAATCGCTAATGGCTTTTGCCAGCATCTTTTGCAGCAGCTGCATTCGGGTATTAGGTAACTTGATCTTGCCGATACGAGCCATGTACTCGTCGTCAAAGATGTCGATAGTCTCGGCTTTATCTTCGCCTAAGGTGAAGATCTCTTCTACCCCTTCAGCCTTGAGCGCCTCGGCAATCATCTCACGCACTTTCTGGTTCATCTGCGCGGTATCCGGCGCATCGCCCTTAGTCAGTTTGTAGACAATAGAACGCACGGCCAGATAGAAATGAATGCGCTCACGCTCATCCTGAGTGATCTCTTCACTACCCACGCAAACGTCATAGGCGGCTTTCAGGCGTTTCACCAATCCCATAAAACGCAGCTCAATCTTCTTGGTCCGCAAAGCAAACTCGGCGGCCCGGTTAAGGCATTCCAGCTGTAGCGTCGGTGTGCCAGAGAAGTAACCCCGGCTATCGAAAGTATGGAACACCTGAGCAAGCAGATGCAGGTGATTACGCACCTCACTCAGCGACTGTTGGATATCTTCAAAGTTGGATTTATCAGCCTTCGAGTACATCGCTAACGCCATATTCATTCGACTTTTGATGCCAATGTAATCGACTACCAAGCCCTTCTCTTTGCCCTCAAAGCGGCGGTTTACCCGCGAGATCGTTTGAATCAGATTGTGCTTTTGTAGCGGCTTATCGATGTAAATGGTATCAAGTTCGGGCACGTCAAAACCGGTTAACCACATGTCCACCACAATGGCAATTTTGAAGTTGGACTTAGGGTTCTTGAACTGTTTGTCTAGCTCACGGCGGTACTCCTTAGTACCGAGCAAGTTATACATGGCCTCATCATCGTCTTGGCCTCGGGTCATGACCATGTTGACCAGAGGAAGACTCATCAATTCATTTTTCTCTTGCTCGGTCAGAGTGACACCATCGATAGCCTGTTTCGCCTCGAACCACTCGGGGCGCTGAAGTTTCAGTCTCTTATAGAAATCGTAGGCAATCTCGCGGCTGGCACAAACAAACATCGCCTTGCCTTTGATAGTCGAGCCTTCCGTCACCCGTTTTTCGTAATGCTGGGCGAAATCCTTGGCCAATGCTTCGATGCGATCCGGATCGCCCAAGATGGAGTTCATATTGGCCGTGGTTTTCTTGCTCTCTTCAATCTGGTGTTCACTGGCACCCAGTTTTTCGCATTCTTGGTAGTACTGCTCGATCTCTTCCAGCTTACTGTTATCAAGCACCACTTTGGCGGCTCGCCCTTCGTAGACAATCCGCACCGTGATTTCATCGTTAACCGATTCGGTCATCGTGTAGCTATCGATGGTAGGGCCGAACACATCCAGAGTGGCGTCGATAGGGGTGCCGGTAAAGCCAACATAGGTCGCGTTAGGCAGCGAGTCGTGTAGATACTTAGCAAAACCGTAGGTCTTTTTCACCGTTCCGCTTTCAGCATCAATGCTGATCTTTAGGTCGAGGTTGATCTGGCTGCGGTGGGCTTCGTCAGAAATACAGATGATATTGCTGCGATTGGAGAGCAGTTGAATATCTTCAGTAAACTTGTGAATGGTGGTCAGGAATACCCCGCCGCTAGCGCATCCGGCCAGCTTGTCTCGCAGATCCTGACGGCTGGTGACCGGTTCAATCACCGCATCGCCGATAAAAGCGGTAGCATTGCAGAATTGCTTGGCGAGCTGTTCATCGAGATCGGTACGGTCGGTAATCAGAACAATGGTCGGGCTGGCAAAATCGACGCTCTTCATCAGCAGGCGGGCCAAGAACTGCATGGTGTAGCTCTTGCCACAGCCAGTAGCACCAAAGTAGGTTCCCCCTTTACCGGTGCCACCGATATTCTCGCCGTTGGCCGCTATCTGCTTGCGCTCTTTTTTAATGTTGTAGTAAAGCTTGCGGGCGGCGTAATACTGCGGATAGCGACAGCAGATCTTCACTTCCTGTTTGCTGGTGTCTGGGAAGAAAACGAAGTTCTTTAACACGTCCAACAGACGGACCGGATGAAATAACCCTTGGATTAGAGTGTAAAGACCATTGATGCCATCTTGCTCGGTGGATTCATTACCGTTCACCTTGCGCCAAGCGTAGTAGAATTCGTAAGGGGCAAACAGGTTTCCCAGCTTATTGTTCACCCCGTCGCTGAGAATACACAGCGCGTTATAGACGAATAGCTTAGGAATATCGCGCTTGTAGCGCACACAAAGTTGGCGCCAAGCGTCATAGGTGGTGGCCTCTTCTTCACGTACCGCCGACTTAAACTCGAAGACTACCAGCGGCAGGCCGTTCACATACAAGATACCATCGGGGATGCGCAGTTGCAGCCCCCCGTCACGGGTCTGGCCTTCTATCTCCAGTTGATTGACCAACCGGTAGATATTATTGCCCACCTCGGCCATCTCTTCGCCATGCCATGTAAATAAGCTGGCTAACTGCTCTGACAAGGTGCGGGTATCCATCAGCTCAATATAGAGGTCTTTCTTATTACGATCTTCACGTTTAAGTAAAAAGCCGTTGCTGAGCCAGTGGCAGAAGGTTTTATTGCTCTGGTAGAGGTCGCTGGCAGGAAGCGTCTGCAACTGATGGAGGATGTGAGAAATCTCCCCTTCCGTGATCCCCTCTGCCTGATACTGGTTGGCTAAATACTGGCGCAGGTCATCGGTAATCAGCACCTCACTTTTTTCTTTGCGCGGCACATTGCCACCCACAAAATGAGGGTAACAGGGTTGGCCCTCCGCATTCGAGTGCTGCCCCAGTAGGGAGATAATGGCCTGTTCCAGCTTCGCTTCCGTGAAAATATGGCTCATGGCAATGGCTTCTTATTCGTGTTGTTGTCGGTATGGCCGATCAGATAACAAATGCTGCCTCACCGCAGGTAAACAGTGGGGCAGATGAACTGTTTATATCAATACCGCGTTTGCGATCTCAGCTCCATTTTCGTTAAGTTGAATCTCGCCGGAAATCAGTTTAGGTAGCAAGGTGTCGCGAAGATTGACTAACGATTCATTTTCTTGTCGATTTGAAGACGACTTTTCAAAGAAAGGTTCTAAATAAAGTGAGACAAATCTCTCCATTATTCCCCCAGTTGAGGGAAGAACAAATTGTATCAATGACAATTCATTGAAAGTTATCTGTGGAAATGTTCCTGAACGAAGTTCAGCAATTCTTTGGAGTTCATCTGTAGTTTGATTAAGCGTTAACAAAAAATATGCAAACAATGGGTTAAAAACATCTTTAGCTCTTAACACCATTAATTTCGTTGAAACTACATAATTGTTTGATTCAAACCCCACATAAGCAAATCTTTTATTTTTCGGTCTAATTTCACTAAAAAGAATATCACCTTTTCGAATTGATTTTTTTGCCTGTCCAGGCAATCCATCTACTTTAGAATAATTTGCGTGAAGAAAATTACCATTTTCAATATCTCCGGTGTTAAGGAAAATCACCTCATCAACTGTTTTTAACGGATAGGTTTTTGAAACAGTATCAACTAACTCTGAAAGTTTTGTTTCCAACCACCCTTCCGGCACCCAACCCCCCAAACCAAGTGAAGGCTCAGAGCACTCCTCAAAAGCTGCAGGGAATAGCTGGCGGATATCCTCCGGCAATGGTTTGAAGTCGGCACTTTCGCGCACGGCTTTGCGGGCCTCAGCACGGCGTAGCAGCTCATCAGAGAATTCTAAATCCTGCTCGAAAAAGCCTGCATCCAACGCGTTATCAACCACGGGATCGAAGTCTACAAACCAGGATTTAAACAGGGTTTGTGCCATATTTTCTAGGGTCTTATTGACTTGGCAATTGAGAGTTATTTTTTTGTCTAGTGGCGTAAGATTAGCAATAATTACTTTTTGTGTTTCAAGCGAAGGTATGGGAATCGGTAAAGCTTTAATAGTTGCAATATTTGTATAGCCTTGAACTGAACCACCTTTAAATTTCTCTAAGATTTTTTTGAACGAGGCACTTGATATGTAGTAATACAGGTACTCTGGCAGCAATTTACTTTGGGCCGGACGCAGTATTGCAACGGAACTTGAAATCCCAAAGTAATCCGTTTCCTTGTATAAATAACAATTCCCGAATGTCCCTATGATTCCCATCAGCACATCGCCAGCTTGTAACTTCCTTTGTGCTTTTTTTGTATTCGTAAATAGCTTTGAAAAACTTGATTCAGAGATAAAATCAAAATTATCAAGTTTTAATTTTCCGTCACCAATATTTTTCGACGTTAAATACATAATACCGGATACTTGTCGCTCAACTTTTGCATGGGCGCCATCAGTTATGTAACAAACATCGCCAAGAGTCATTAATGTTGTTTTATTTTCCATACCCCAGCGCCTCCATATTGGCGCGGATCGCCTGATCCAGCGTTACCGCTTCATCCAACTGTCGATAAAGCGTTTGGGTCAGCTCCTGCATCTTGGTTTCAAAAGCAATCCCATCATCCTCAATATCAGCAGCTCCCACATAGCGGCCCGGAGTCAGCACAAAGTCGTTGGCCTTCATATCATCAAGCGTCGCAACTTTACAGAAACCGGCCTGATCCTGATATTGCTCGACACCGATCTCCTTGGCCTCGATGCGACGCTTGAGTTCGCTCTCGCTGCTGCGCCAAGCGTGGAAGGTATCAGCGATGGTGGCGATATCCTCTTTAGTCAGCTCTTTTTGAGTACGGCTTACCATAGTGCCGAGATTGCGGGCATCAATAAACAGGGTCTCACCGCGACGATCGCGGTAGCCATATTGAGGATTAGCTTGTTTGTTTTTGCTGATAAACCACAGGCATACCGGGATCTGGGTGGTGAAGAACAGCTGCCCCGGCAAGGCGATCATGCATTCGATACGGTCATCTTCAATCAGCTTTTGGCGGATCTCGCCTTCACCGCTGGTATTCGAACTCATGGAACCATTGGCCAGCACAAACCCCGCGGTGCCGTCTTCACTCAGCTTGGAGAGCATGTGCAGGATCCAAGCATAGTTAGCGTTGCCGGTTGGAGGAGTGCGAAAACCCGCAAAGCGCGGATCGTTGGTGAGCTCCGCCTCGTTGCGCCAGTCCTTCAGGTTAAACGGTGGATTGGCCATGATGAAATCAGCCTTGAGATCTGGGTGCTGATCGGCAAAGAAAGTATCAGCCGGACGCTCTCCCAAATTGCCGGAAAGCCCACGCACCGCTAAGTTCATTTTGGCCAACTTATAGGTGGTACTGGTCAATTCCTGACCGTAAATAGCGATGTCCTTGCTCTTACCCTGATGACTTTCAACAAATTTGAGGGACTGCACAAACATACCGCCAGAACCACAGCATGGGTCATAGATCTTGCCTTGATAGGGTTCGAGCATTTCAGCAAGCAAGGTCACCACGGCTTTCGGGGTATAGAATTCACCGCCGCCTTTACCTTCGCTGGCGGCAAACTTGCCAAGGAAATATTCGTAAACGCGTCCAACCAGATCCTCTTCGCTCAGATCGCATTCGTTGGCGAGGGTGTCGATGTTTTCAATAGTATCAATGAGCGAAGCGAGCCTTTTCACCTCTAACCCCTGACGGGAGAAGTAGTTATCCGGCAAGGCACCGGTCAGCGACGCATTGCGTTTCTCTATAGTAGAAAGGGCTGTGTCGATAATCACCGCGATGTCATCTTGCTTCGCGCGGGCTTTGACATAAGACCAGCGGGCTTCTGGCGGTAGGAAGAAGACGTTATCCTGCTGATAGAAAACATCCATATCAACAAAGGCTTCTTGGCCGTTGTCGATTAACTGCTGACGCTTGGCTTCGAATTTATCGCTGATAAATTTCAGGAATACCAAGCTCAACACTACGTGCTTGTATTCGGAAGACTCCACGCTGCCGCGCAGCTGGTTGGCGGTATCCCAAAGTGTTTCTTCGAAGCCTTTGCCAGCTTTCTTGGTTGGTGATTTAGCCATGTAAATGCGTTCTCTTTTTCTTATGAAAAATAATCGACGCCCAAGCTTTGGGGGAAAGCCCCAACAAGAAGAAAACCCATCATTGATGACTATCTAGCGAGCGTCAGACACTGTATGCGAAATGATATTGGCCGAGATTATCTCATAAAATCAGCTGAACTTAAGTGCTTCAAACCAAATGAACTCAAGTTTGCTGTTCTCTGACTCGATGAGGCAACCGACTGTTCGCAACGAGTATTTTTATAAACAATATAATGGCGAGTATACCCGCAGATGTACCCACATCAGTAAGCTAATGTAGATTGAATCAGGTTGAATTAGGCTGGTTGAAAAACGGAGCAAAACCTTGCGGGGACTGAATTTCAGGCATAAAAAAAGCCACCCTGAGGTGACTTGATTTTCATACTAATGGTGCGAAGGCCGGACTCGAACCTAACTCTCCGTAACCTACTGTAATCGCGCATACCATATGATTGAGAAAGGAAATTGTAGTAGCGCTCTGTAAGATGGTCTAGTAAATCATTACCACCATGCAGAGCGCCCGCCCGTTACACCTAAGGAGAAACCGATTCAACCAACGATTGCCAATGTAACGGATCGTTAACAGAAATCATGTCAAAAAGATCTTTAACTGCGTGCTCCAGATCGAAAATTAAATCATTGTTGCCAGCTAAACGCTCTATGCTATTTGCATGACTAAAGAAATGGACAACCTTTAGAATTCTCTTGGCCTTTTCATCGCCAAAAAGTATCTCAGCGCGTTGGTCTACTGTGCCCTTGTAAATCCCGGGAAGTCGAGAGTAAGTATATAATTCAACGAAACGTCTAACAGCATTTGGTAAAAGCATAAGTATCTCATGATCAGTTTTGACGGGAGCATTGTGAAACTTATGGATGACACCAAAAAGGAAATGATATTCAGAGGCATATTTAGCAAGAGAGCTAGGCATGTTGCCGAAGGTCGTGGAGTTCTCACTTATCCTTTTAATTAAATACATACGAGCTTGTCTAGGCCCATCTGGTTTAAGTTCTCTAAGCAAATGCAGAAATTCAAAATTATGAGTAGATACAAATAACTGTTTACACTGTGTTGTCCATTCAAAATTCCCATTGGCCTGAACCTGATGGAAGAAAAATTCGCGAATTGCTGCCGTTATTTGAAAAATATGATTGGCATCTAAACTAGAAATCGGATCATCGATATAGACAATTGCGTCACTGAATTGTTGTGGAGTTAACTCTTTAAGTTTTGTCAAGAAATAAGAGAAGGCAATAGCTGTCTTTTCCCCATCGCTAAGATTTTTTGCTACCCTGCCATTTTTACGGACCAACTGAAAGCGCTCTTGCCCATTATCCTGAACGACTCGAATTTGAACAGCCTCACTACCAAGCATGGAAGATAATCTCTTATTGATTTCCTCACGCCCCAACTGAGCCAAACTTATTATAGCCTTCTGAGTGTCAGACTCATTTTTAAGGATTGATTCAAATCTAGCAAGGCGTTCTTTCTTAGCACCCAGCCATTTTAATTTTATATCACGGCCAGTTTTATTTTGTTCATTTATAAATTCCTGAACAAAGTGAAGTTTAACACGTCCTACAGCCCGTTTTTTCTCCGTTACAAAATTCGCTGCTAGTTTATTGTTATCCTCAATCACCTGATTGATATTATCTACAGCATTGGAAATAGCATCTATAAGGTCTTCTGGCAATGCTTGCGGTTCGAGCGATTTGAAAGGAGAATCGATTTTTTTTTGGACATCACTAGCCAATATCTCAACTGCATCGTTAAATGTTCCAACAGAGTTGGTTAACGGTTGAACAGAAGCACGGTATCTACTACGAAATTGAGCATTAAATTCAGCTTCTTTTGGCAAGTCTAAATTTATTAATGTAGCCTTAATTTTATTATATAGGCGCTCGACTCTATTTTTATGCTCTGCTAAGTCTTTAGAGAAATGCGCTTTCAGAGCTGATAATCTCTCACTATCTAAAGAACCTCCGCAAAACTCGCATGTTTCTTTATCCGAATGAAAATGCAAGCCAGATTCAACCCACTTTTCAATAAGGGGATTTTCCTCTAAATGTTTGATGGTATTGCTGAGACTTGGTGTTGTCGCAAGCACTTCACGTGCTTCTTTATACAGAGGAGAAATTGATGGGGTTAAATTAATTCTAGTTACTGTTAGCGGTCGAACGTTATCAGGAGTCAATGCAAGCTTTAAATCATCCCGCAGTTTATCCTCGTCTAGAAGTTGAGAATTATTGTTGTCTGTGATGGTTTGCATATCACTTGATAAATGACGTGCAGTGTATGTTTCTATAAGACCAAGTGTCTTTTTAATTTTTGCAGCCGTAGTAGTTTTAGCAGAGGAAAAATTAGACTCAAGCTCTTCTTGTTCTTTATTCAACGCATTAATTCTTGCGAGAGTTCGTTTGGTTAAATCTTCGTAGTGAGTAAGCTTCTCCTGAGCCTTTTCAGAGTCTTTGCCCAGAAGAAGAATTGGTCTAAAATTCTGACCACTAAAATTTAGAGTATCTCGAATAAAATCCGAATTGAATACTCGGATAATTAAATTTGACTGTGTGAAATTATCCTGTGTGATCCTATCCCCATCAGTAGAAAGTGTAAATGAACACCCTTGCAAATCAGGATTTAACGTTTTACTCTCGAGCTGTGCGAACAGCCTTGAAAGAGTTGTCTTACCTGAGTAATTCCAGCCGTATATTAAATTCTTAACACCGAATTCTTGCATCCCAGCAGGCTGAGTATAATTTTCATAAACTCCCAACCCACTGATATTCAAAATTCCTTTAATCATCCCTCTTTCCTCTAAAGTGTATGATCATCCTCTCATACGAAAAGTGTGAAAATCATGAGATAAGAGGTTAATCATTTGTATGAAATGCAACCGAAACGCCTATGTAACGCACCTGAATTTTCGTATTTCATCCACTCTTATAGAAACAAAAAGCTGATGAAACGGGATACTACTAGCATCGAATGAATACAGTTCATTTATACAGCATTAGAATTCTTAATCTTACACTTGCTCTACTTTCTCAGTTTGTCCCAACGCACCGCTGACACAATACCCCAATTGCCACTAGCATTGGGCCTACGCCACTTTGCAGTCTCCATGCTACGTAAATACTCAAGTGCTTCGGAAAACGTGCCAAAACGCTTCTGAGAGGCTTTATCGCCAACGCCAAACGAACCATCGCGGGTGCTTGCCAGATCTGGATGAAAACATGAGCCATCAGCCGCATAAGGAACCAGAATTTCCGGATCGTTATCTTCAGATGAGTCTGACGATAACAACTCCCACGGCTCGACGCTCAAGGCATCAGCCAGCACCTCAATCGCATCAAGAGACGCATTGGAGCCACCACGTTCAATTCTACTCAGATAGCTTCTCGCAAATCCGCATAGATCAGCAAACGCTTCCTGGCTCATTCCGGTGGCGATGCGCAACTCTTTTACTCGTTGTCCAAACAGGATTCTTAAAGATTTCTTCATGCCCTGAATGTGCAAGTTTGACCTCTGTAAGGCCACGCTCCAATTGAGACATTTCGAATCTAACAACTTCCTTTGTGAGCAACATCACCATCATCAACATCTTTCATCCCTCCGCCATTAGATTCAAAATGAACATCAATAGTGACATTATGAACCCAACAAGTATGATGACCATTATCGGCTGGGCGAAGCCAGCATTCTCTATCAGGTAGATGTGGTTTGGAAAACGAGGGAATCATGACGGGATCATACTTTTTATTACCGATGGCAATGGGTGCCGTGCTTGGTTGGGCCAGTTACAATGTAGTCGCTCACGTTACATCGAAACGGCAGATTAACACGCTACGTGCTATATCATGGGGCGTTCTTGCAACTCTCACACTGATGCTTGGCGTAAGCGCTTTTTCCGCTATAGGAGCGGAACAAACGGTAAATAAGCAAAACGTCAGATGTTCAAATAACAGCCCGGAATGTTATGCGAAAGCGCACTATAACCCCGTAAGAAAGTGCAAGCAGGCAATTGATGAAAAAGCAGAATTTCGCCATATATGGTTGGAAAACGCATCACAACAGATTTTTGAAAAATATCTTTGGCACGACCAGACCAAACGAACTATACAGATCTTCGGTCAACAGGCTAAAGCGATAAACAGTTTAGGAATATTAACGCCACTCCAATACTTTTGTATTTTCAACGCTAACACCGGAGAAATTATCGCTGCGGCATTTGAGTGAGTAATGCTTCCCAATATTTTTGAAGAAAGTATCCTAAAGATGCTTTCTTCTTTACTAACAAAGCAAACAATAAAAACAGTTCGATTAAAAAAACTTTTTAATTAATTTATCTATTACTCATTCATCATTAAAAATCTACTTATTATAAGTAGAGGCTATTTCAAGTATTTGTTTGAAAACCTCATAAAAACCACCATAATCGACATTATTAAAAGGTGGTTGGCCGCTGCAAACATAATCTGCAAATTTGTTTTTAGGCAATGCTACATTTTTCCTCTCTGAGAGATTAATCACATTGTCGTCATACACAAGAGAACTCTTGCTAATCCGGCAGAAGAGATTAGGATCAGTTTTATGACAGTTAAGGTTGTCGAACTCATCCTTAAAATACAAACGCCTTCCCTCGCTATCACAAGTAAAAAGTAACGAGTCTTGATACAGATTCTCAATACATATTGAGTCATTCCCCTTTCTAAATTCAGGAATAGGGATGATTAGACTAAATACGTTATTCCCGTGATCTCTGTAATTACCCGGAGAACCACTCATCTCATTTACTATATTTTTTTCATCTCTATCAAAGATGCATAAAGTGAGATGTTTTTGTGATGTTTCTCGCAGGTTTTCACACAGCGTTTTAAGACTTGCGCTTCCAGGTCTGCTTGAGTTTTTGAATATTATTTTCAAATCAAGGAATTCACCACGCTTTTGAAATGCATTCAGCGCAGCTTGGAAATGTTTTGTATCCGTCACACCCTCGGTATAAATATGAATTTCGTCGGTTATCTCTCGTCGAAATTTCTGCTCATCAATTTTAAATTCGCTATCAAGTGCTTGTAATCGTCTAACAAGTGTAAGGAAAGTTGCATCGGTATATCCTTTTACATGACCAACATGGATTATTTTACCGCGTATTACCAATCTCATTTGTGGCGGTTGAGCATCAAATTTATTAGATCTTTCTATTTCTTTCTTCCAATATTCTTCAGCAGCGTCCAAGCCAAATTTTTCCCATGCATAAAGTCCTGCACGGATAGACTTTATATACTCCTTTGGTATATTGGTTTTTTTGTTAACTACAACTCCGGTAACAAGTTGCCTCTCGGATTTTTTACGAAGAGTCGTCTTACCAGCATTCACTTCAAAACCAGAATTTATAATAATATTTTTTATTGCTTCACTAAGCTCTACATTACCATCGTCGCCTCTTATTGCTATTGCCGAAGGGAATACACTTCCATTATTAGAGATAAATATATCATCAGCATATCGAGTGTAGTAACACTTGTTTGAGGAAGCTAGTTGCTTAAGTTTATAATCTAATCCCTTGCAAAGGATGTTACTAATCACTGGACTAGCTGGTGAACCTTGTGGTAAGCGCCCATCTTTTGTGCAAAGACGTGCTACAGTATTTGCTGGCGATTTAGCAAAGCAAAATGGAGCGCGTCTTAACACTCCTGAAACTCGAGCCGAACTTATTGAATGGAAGAAATCCTTTAAATCCAGGCGTAATAGCCATCGTTGCCCAACATGAATTGAGGCATGTTCAACTATATCTCTTTCTTTAACATACGCAAATACGCAAGAACGAGGTGTATAGTTTCTCTCCAGAAAATGAGAAATTGTTTTTTGGATATCTTTAAGCCCTCTATTTGGAGCTTCAATTAATCTTTCCCCATTAATTCGCTTACGAATTTTGAATGAATGATACTTATCATCATCACTTAAATAATAGGCGTAATAAGTTAACTTAGCAGTAGTAATACCCAATAGCGCAGCTAATTCTTTATTGTTTTCTATCTTATATTTTGGCGAGGTATTAAAAGGGAAAAATGTATCCATCACTGGCTCATGCTCCTTCTGGTATGAGAGGGCAACTCAGGACCCCAACAACCGCGAGTAACCCGTGGCGGCGCGACGCGTTAGCGTCAAAGGTAAAGGCACGACAAGCCGAGACGTATACATCTCAGAAATGCGGGTCCTGAGGCCCAACACAATCGTAACCATGTTGTTTCTATTGGTCAATGTATCTAGCCAACTGGTTTCTAAATCAACAAACATCTACTGTTTTTTTTCGGAAAAAATCATTACTTAACAATAAATTAATATAAACCTAGCCGTGAAATCACCCTTTGGAGCTGCGACAATCCCCACTCACCACCTTTCGGTGCTGGTGTCCGTGAAGCATTTAGCGTTTCAACCATTTTGCGCTGCGATAGTCCGCGCACTTTCATGCTTTCGATTAGCGGCCGCATATTCACTGCGAAGCTCTCTGCCGCATGTTGGCGGGCTTCAATGTTACTTTTGAGGTTAGCACTACCCGCCACCCCCAGAACCTTACCACGTGCTTTAGCGGCTGCGAGAGCTGCTTTTGTCCGGGCGCTAATCTGGTCGCGCTCATGCTCAGACATAACCGCATGCATCTGGATCATCACCTTGTCAGCTTGCGGCATATCAGCGGCCACAAAGTTAATCCCGGTTTCAATTAGCCCGGTAACGAAGTGCACGTTACGGGCTAAGCGGTCAAGCTTAGCGATTAGCAGAGTAGCATCTTGTTTCTTACACGCGGCCAGTGCTGCACGTAGTTGTGGACGTCTTTCGAGAGCATTTGAACCCTTACCTGTCTCAATTTCTTCAAACTCGTCGACAACTTCCGCATTAGTGATTCTGATGTAAGCGGAGACTGCCTCCCGTTGAGCCGCCAACCCTAAGCCGCTCTTTCCTTGCTTAGCTGTGGAAACTCTGTAGTAAGCGATGAACTTACCTTTTGCCATGTCGCTGACCTCATTGCTAATCGAACGTTTAATGTGTGGTCAGCATACATCAAAACAAAATCAAATCAACACTTGATCAGTTAATGATTAGATCATAAAATACTCACACATTTTGAGTTGAGGTAGGGGATCGAATGGAGCTACTTAGCAGCAAATTGGCAGCAGAGCGATTGCATGAAGCTTTACCAGGTCATTCAATAAAATATTGGCAGCAATGGTTAACTAATAATCGTAACCATTCACGCCGGACAGTTTATCGCATCCCATTTCATAACGTGATTGGTATGAGATCTGCGCACTATGAACCAGAGGAACTCAAAAAATTTATCGAGTTTGAGAAAACGCGACAACTCGGAAAGATTGAATTAAAAGGCCGAGCAGCCGAGGTGCTTCGAGCTTACGGTATTGGTGAACAAAAAGGTGGTATTACTGGGAGACAATGGGAAGCCAGTATCATTCCTCAAGTTGATGAGGTTACGCAGTCTCCATACATACAAATTATTTTAAATGATCCATTTCTAATTTTCCGGCTAGAAATTGAACAAGCAGAAAAATTAAGCTGCGAATTAATTGATGGCCTAAATGTATGTAACCGAGTCAAGAGGGATAAATTAAAATGATTGTGAATATTCTTTCAGCAAGCGAGACTGCTTTTTTCCTCAGATTCCAGCTAGGTAACCTCCGCTCTTGGGAAGATGTATTAGCTGATATGCGTCGTGGAAAATCTTCTTATTACGGCTTAACTTTGCTTCCTTTTTGTAGGATTCAAGGAAGCGGTTTGCCCCGTCCTGCTTATCGACTAACAGATGTTCAAGATTTTATTGATAAAGTATCACTGCTGCGCCATTCACCTGCTAAACCACACATGCTTTCTATACAGCAAGTAGAGATCGATCCGACAGATAAACGCCACTGGAGCGTCCGGGTGCCATCATCAGCATTCTGAGGTGGATATACAGTGAGCCTAAGTAAACAGAAGTTAGGAAATGCCCTGAATGAATTCAGGGCAACTGCTGTCATTGACTGGCTCGATGTTAAGATTCACACCGTAAGCCGCACACAACATCAACACGTTCGTGCTGTGTTGAGAGAAATAACGGGGATTTATAGCTGGTGGGCTGGCGCAATCGACATACAGCCGGGTGATGTTACAAACACATTTCGCATTCGCTTTCATGACGAGCTGGCGAACAACTATCAGAAGCTAAACACTACACTTGATGCGTTAGCCAGACGATTTCATTTTGCTTCTGAACCAACTATTGCCGGGATCGAGATTAGCTGTGACTTCTGGCACAAACAGCAATCTGTCGGAGCAACCCGTGCCCTAACATACCGACTACAAACAAGCCTGTTAGCACCGGGCCTCAATCAGCGTCAATATAACAGTTACACAAAAGCCAATCAGTTCCTGAATAAACCGGGAGATCGTATCAACCCGGTGTTTAACCTGCGTATTGGTAACGAAAATGAACCCGTTTCATGGCACTGCTATCACAAGCGCACCGACAAAAAACAGCCGCTGCCTCTTGGTCAGCAACGCGCTCGAGTTGAGGTGACGTTACAGGGTGATGCGTTACAGCGGTATGGCTTGGGTATTCTCTCCGCGATTCAACACTTCCAGTTCGAAACGCTAGCTAGCTTGTTCACGTTCCGTCGTGCAATACCAGCGGCAGAGATGGCTAAAGGAGATCTATTCCGGCTAACTTCAATCAACTGGATACGCACATACATGGACGCAACAACAGGACGCGGCACACACGCATTCAGCAGCGTAGGGCAGCGCGACAAGAAAGGTCGAATACGAAAGGAAAGCAGTCATCTCACCGCTGACAAAGAACTAAGTAACCGAGTTAGAGAGGCATTGCGGAATCTACATCCGTAAATTCCATTCCAAAAAAGTGCGGGAATTTCGAGGCAGGGATCCGCTTGCTTGCTGGGCTGACGCGCAGTGACCTAATAACTTAAATACTACTGCCTTTAACCAACTACGTTTAAACTCAACAAAGTTAACAGAGCAAGCAGCGGAAGTGAGAAACGGAGCGGCGAACTTCATCAACAAAGCATCGAAAAACAGCCTCTGGAAAGTGAGGAGTCTTAGGTTTAAACAGCCCCTAGAGAGGGGGAGTATTCAAAAACTTCGGTGCTTTAAAAACAGAACCTTATACATAGAATTGCTGGCAGTCATTCGCGATCAAACGAGCCATAAGCACGCCGCAAATTCCACCCCGTAGATTCTACTACCCAAATTAAAAAACGCGGCTGAGAGCCATACAGAGCGCCTCAGCCGTTATTAGTCGGATAACCAACTACTTCGAATCTTTGCCTCGCTTTCTTCGTAGCGCATCTCTAACAGCATCCAATCCATCAGGAATGTTGAATTTAGCTATCTCAGGCAACAAAAAATCAATTTTCTCCACAACTTCAATCATATGGATCGGTTTGAGGTCTTTGCTATATCGCACTTCCGTTTCCGTTTCGCCGCGCACATGCCCGACTAGCTGCGCACGTAGTTCCGGGCTGACGCCCTTCTCTTTAAGTAAGGTTGAGACGGAGTGGCGGAACGAGTGAAAAGACTTGGCTCTGTTCCTCTCAATTTTCAATCGACGCGCCAGTAGCGATTCATTGAACCATGCGGAAACTGGCCTGCCATAGCCTTTGGTTTTATGCGGCTTAAGCTCGGGAAAGAGACGGATATACCCGGCATTTTTTAGGGCGTTAACGTAGTCGATGAAACCGAGACTAATCAGTTTGGAATGGATCGGAATCTTGCGGCGAGCATTAGCATTTTTTAGTTTCTTTCCGCTTTCGCTATCGCTTTCAAGGTTCAAATAATAGACGCCATCGTCTGCCAGAACATCATCCAACAGTAACTGAGCGATTTCATTAACTCGCGCGCCCGTCATCAAACCCAGCAAAGGTGCCCAGTAATGAAACGGGCAATATTGATGGAATCGCCTTTGCGCATTACGTTCTCCAGTCCCAGCAACAAACCAAGGTAACGAGAAAACCGCTTGAATCTCATGCGATTCGAAAACGTCAGTGTGATCCTGGTCTCGCTCGTCTTTATCGTCACGGGGGAAAAAGTTTTCGCATGGCGATTTCAGTAGCTTCCCATCATCAACAGCCCACTTCATTGCGCCATAGAGACCGTTTACATACTTCCTGACGGATTCCTCAGTCATCAACTTATCGCCACATTCCGCCGCCTTAACGATTAACTCATCCAACGTTTTCACCTCATATTTAGCTTTCACCAAATTGCGGTTTGCCGGGATTGTGCGCAACTTGCTCTCGTAAGCCCGAAAGAAGTCACGATCAAGTTTTTCAAGCTGAATATCACCCATCGCTTCAATCATAAAGGCAAAGTAGTTGCGGATATCACTAATCGCTGACTCCGACACTTTGCCCTTACTTCGATGCTTTACATACTCAGAACATAACCACGAAAGATTCTTGGCGTAATGTTTACGGTGAACATACTCGTTAGTAATAGCGGGAGCAGTAAGAGGCGCAGCGTGAGAAACGCTAATCGCGGGTGGGGTGCTCTTAGCCAGCCAATCTAGTCGGAGACTTTCTGCATGGACTTTATTGATCAATAGCGTATCGGGTTTAATTACCGGGCAAATGGAGGTGAAAAACCAACCTCCTTTAGCTTCGCTTCCAGCAGTTTTGAACACCGAAGCTTCTGAATACCCGTCGCTTATAATCTTACGTAAATGCGCTGGTTGCGCAGTGAGTTGCAGATAGCCTTTAGCAATCCCCTCGATACCTTGCTCTTCGCCATAATTAAGAACGTAACTGCCATCAAGCGGGTCTAGCTCAGCCTCAGAGAGAGCTGCAACATAAAAGCCAGCCTGCCCCGTCGACAGCCAGAACACGGGCAGATTGCGGTTCATCACCGCCTGGATTAGCTGAGCAACAGGCAGCTCGATTGACTGAGCAAAGTTTGAAAACGAGATCATACCCTCACCAGCAAGCAGCGGGGCGCAGTCACTTAAAGTTCGATAATCCAATTTTTCATACTCTTGTAAGGTCTGATACCAGACCGCCAACAGGAGCGCGGACTTCTGCTTTGCTTTATGAAGATCGTGTGTGCCTGTTGAAGTGTGAATCTCACACTGTCCTGCGTATCGACGAAAACGTTGGGGAACGCTAATGCGGACAACATAAATGCCGCTGGTTCGACGATAGAGGTTATAACGCTGAGACATCGCCTCGTATACCCTTTTGTAATAGGGTAACGCGATATTGAGGTCTAGAAACAAAAAAATCCTTACAAAATAAGGATTTAATTGAGTCATGGTGCCGAAGGCCGGACTCGAACCGGCACACCTTGCGGCGGTTGATTTTGAATCAACTGCGTCTACCGATTTCGCCACTTCGGCACAGAAGTAGTATGCGGAAAACGAGTGCATTATACCTAGCCACGACCCTCACGCAATACTTATCCTGCATTCAATTGTTTAAGTGCCTAAAAAAACGGCGAAGGCGCGGTAAAAAACATCTGCGCGAGTATTTTATCAACAATTATCGCCTTTAATCTGCGGTCTAGCAGCGGTTGGGGCGCCGTTTTTACCTAACGTAATCCCGTTTCCATATGCCTACAGGAGAGATTGTAACATTTGCCCCTGTCTCTCTGGGGTTGCTGTTCGTAAGTTCCATCATTACATTGCGGTATACGCTTCTCTCTAGGAAACCTTATGTCCGCAAATAACCCGTATTTTGTTGAAGTTGTCGAATCACATGAGCTCATTCAGCGGTGGTTTGCCAATGCGTCTGCCAGCGAAACGCTCTGTGAACAGCTGCTATCGCATTTTAGCCCTGCATTCACCATGGTGGGGATGAGTGGCATGCAGCTGAATTATCCTGCGGTGTGTACATTTTTCCGTGCAAATGGAGGAGTCAAAGCGGGGCTGAACATTGAGGTCTCGGAGATGACCATCATCGCTGAATGGGAAAATGGCGCGGTCGTTAGCTATAAGGAAACACAGACTCAGCCGGAGCAGCCAAAAACCGTTCGCTTCTCAACGGCAGTCTTTGAAAAAGACAGTCAGGGGAAAGTGTTATGGCGTCATCTGCATGAAACCGCAGCGCATCTCTGAGCGTGAGACGTAAAAAAGGCGGGATATATCCCGCCTTTCGGTAACTCACATCAAGTGATTATGCAATCAGTTGATTTTAATTGGCATGCCTGAGCGTGCTGCTACTGCATTATCCACTGCGCTGGTCTGAACGCTTGGATCAGAAACAATTTTGTTGATGGCGTCGGTCAGCACCACAGGCACTGGCGCATCAGAGTTGAACTGCTGCTCAGTGGTAGACAGCGGATTGTGAACCTCAATATAGCGAGATCCATCAGGCTCTACGGTCGCTTTTACAGGCTCATTGATGAACTGCAAACGAGTACCAACTGGAACGTTATCAAACAGGTATTTGATGTCGTCATCACGCAGACGCACGCAGCCATGGCTTACGCGCAGGCCGATACCGAAGTTGGCGTTAGTACCGTGAACGGCATACAAACGGCCGATGTACAGCGCGTACAGACCCATTGGGTTGTCTGGACCAGCAGGGAATACCTGCGGCAGAGTCTCACCGTTAGCGGCATACTCTTCGTGCATTTTTTTGGTTGGCGTCCACGTTGGGCCCGCTTTTTTACGCTGAACCGAAGTGACCCAGTTCATCGGCGTATCACGACCTAACTCACCAATACCAATCGGCAGAACCACGACGGTTTTAGAGCCTTTTGGATAGTAGTACAAACGCATCTCTGCACTGTTAATGATAATGCCTTCACGTGGAGTATTAGGCAGAATCAACTGGTGCGGGATAGTCAGCGTCATACCCGGCTTTGGCAGGTATGCATCTACGCCCGGATTCGCTTCCAACATGTTACTCAGGCCCATTTGGTACTGAGCAGCAAAATGTTCCAGAGGCTGTTTGTTATCTTCTGGCACTTTTACCTGAATGTTTTCACCAATCAGACGGCTGTTATTCGCCGGTAAAGGGTATACCACGGCAAATGCAGACTGCATAAAAGCAGTCGTTGCCAGAAGCACCGTGAAGAGCGCACGGATACTCATTTTCATGTTTATATTCCTGTTGGGTGCTAGTACCGCGCGCAGGCGGTTGTCGATTTTAGCCAGTGAAGACTGGATGCGCATTATATGTGCACAAACGCAAAAGAGGAAAACATTAGTGCTCATCTTCTTAACGTATTTTTGTCATCACCAAACCAGACTGGGTTCTATTCTAAGATTAGCTGTGTGTGTGAGCTACGTCACAACCATTTTTGTTTCCACATGTACCGTTTGGTTTTATTTACAAAAAACTGATGAATTCCGCTCTGCCAGCGCACACGGTTAGCATTAAGATGTTCCCACTAGAAAATCTGACCTGTCTCTTGCCTGAATAAATGGATAAACGCGTGTTGAAATTTTTCCCTGCGACGCTGCTGGGCGTCGCCTGTGCGGTAGTGCCACTCACAAGCTATGCTCAACAACCTCAACCTCTCGCTTCACAGGTGGTGGATGGTTACGCCGAACATATTTTTTATAATAGCGGTGCCGCGGCAATGGCCATGGTTGCTATCGATAACAACCAGCAGGTGTTTAGAAGTTTTGGCGAAACTCGCCCCGGCAATGATACCCGCCCACGTAAAGACTCTTTAATCCGTATTGCTTCCCTTACCAAACTCATGACCAGCGAAGTATTGGTTAAGCTCGCCGATGAAAGGAAAGTCAGTCTCTATGATCCATTGAGAAAATACGCGCCAAGTGGAATGCGGGTTCCGTCCTATACCGCCAACCAGCCGATTGTGCTGATGAATCTCGCCTCTCACACCAGCGGTTTACCGCGTGAACAGCCAGGCGGCGTTGCACATCGTGACGTGTTTACTTGGCCAACGAAATACGATCGCTGGCAATGGATGAAAAGCGCCAAAGTCGCGGTGCCACCGGGCGTTCGAGCATCTTATTCAAATTTGGCGTTTGATCTGCTGGCCGATGCGCTTGCGCAGGCCACGGGCAGAGCGTACCCAAGCCTGCTCAAAGAGAAAGTCACTCTACCGTTAGGCATGAAAGACACCACATATACGCCCTCACCTGAACAGTGCTCGCGGATGATCGTCCCCGCACGCGGTGCAAGCCCATGCCAAAGTAGTTTGGCTGCGATTGGCAGCGGTGGTGTTTATTCCACGCCAGAAGATATGCAGCGTTGGATGCAGCAGTTTCTATCCTCATCAACCCATCCTCGTAGCCCTTATGCCGATAAGTTGCTGAAAATGTACTATCAGCGCGAAAAACTGACTTTGGTTAAAGGAATGGATGTTCCGGGTAAAGCCTCGGCGCTGGGCTTAGGCTGGGTATATATGGCACCGCAAAACGGTTTGCCGGGTATCATACAAAAAACCGGCGGCGGCGGAGGCTTCATTACCTATATGGCGATGATCCCAGACAAAAACGTTGGCGTATTTGCGGTTGTTGCCCGCACTGAACTAACCAAATTTACTAATATGAGCGATGGTGTTAATCAGTTAGTCAGCGAGCTCGCGCAGCAGCAGCAATAACTTTGGCTTGAGTATAATCATATCTATTAAGGGGCATATTTATGCCCCTTAATTCGATCTAAGAATTATATTAAACATATACATAAAACCTATTCCACCCAACCAATAATAATATTTTAATATTGAAAAATATAATAATTTTCACCCTAAATAAATTTAGGTTATCTCCGATAACGCAATTACCACGGAAAAACCTTTCCAAAGATGTGGTTTACTAATGGAGCTACACCTATGTTTAAAAATATTAAAATCGCCAGCGGGATGCTGTTGGTGCTGTATTTATTTGGTTTGATACAAATAGGCTCTAACCTGATTGGCTTCTATTTCATCAAAAAAAATAGCGATAGCATTAGTACGATGAGTGTTATCGCCGATGAGCAAAATGCATTAAGCAGCAGCGGCGCGTATCTCCAACAAGCTCAGTCGGCCATCAATAATATTGTTCTCGAATATGCCGTTAACCCACAAGGCGCTATCAATAAAGAGTCTCTCCAAGTCGCTCGTGAAAAGATGGCGCTAGCCAATAAGTCTTTTGATATTTTTTGGGGGATCCCCGGGTTAACTAATCACGATCTCAAACTAGGTGATGAGATAAAAAATGCATACAAAAACAACGCCGATAATATAGAGAAACAGATAAGCATTGCTTTATCAGAACCCTCCGCAAGCATCGTGGTTGATAAGCTTTTTCAGTTGAAAACCGAAAAATTAGAAACGCGAGCCATATTTCAAGGATGGGTGAAAAAATACATTGGCATCTCGCTTAAAAACAACGACGACGCTAGAGACGCAGCCCTACAGGCCTATTCCGAATTTATTCGTTTGCTCATCATTGCCCTAATTTTATGCGTATTAATGTGCTTAGCCGTACATTTTTGGATTAAAAGAGTCCTCGTTCATCCACTGCGAGAAGCGACTGGATACTTCGAACTCATTGGGCAGGGTGACCTACGTAGCGTCATTAACATACAAAATAGCAACGAGATTGGACTGTTAATGGCTGGGTTGCAAAAAATGCAGGATGGATTACGCACAACCGTTTCTAGCGTGCGGCAGGGCGTTGAGTCTATCAATATAGGCACTCACGAAATCTCTGCGGGTAACACTGACCTTTCGAGCAGAACCGAGGAACAGGCGGCGGCGCTGGCTCAGACAGCCGCCAGCATGGAGCAAATCACCGCCACCGTGCAGCAAAACGCCGATAATGCGCAGCAAGCCGCCCAAATGATCAATAGTACCGCCAGCATTGCCCATAGCGGTGAGCAGGTGATGGAGTCGGTCATTGCTAAAATGCGTACGATTAACCATAGCGCACAGAAAATGAGCGATATTATCAGCGTAATCGACGGCATCGCCTTCCAAACCAATATATTAGCCCTTAATGCCGCAGTTGAAGCCGCTCGAGCGGGAGAGCAAGGGCGCGGTTTTGCCGTTGTTGCCGGTGAAGTCCGTAGCTTGGCTCAGCGATGCGCACTTTCAGCAAAAGAGATCAACGATCTCATTGCAACGTCTAGCAACGATATTAAAGAAGGGATGTCACTCGTTGAGCACGCAGGAGAAACCATGGCCGACATCGTGCTTAACGTCAACAAAGCAACCAGCATCGTAGACAGTATTTCTTATGCCTCTGACGAACAAAGCCGCGGTGTTGCTCAGGTAAGTATTGCCATTAGCCAGATGGATCAGGTGACCCAGCAGAATGCTGCGTTAGTGGAACAAGTTGCCACTACCGCTGCGAATGTAGAAGAGCAGGCCGATACGCTAGCCAAGGCAGTCTCTATTTTTCAACTCACCGAGCAGCTATGGCAGGAGCCAAAAAAGAATCTTGAGTTAACACCGAGGCCAGATCCACACGATACCCATTGGATTTAAACATAAAAAACGGGCCATAAGAATGGCCCGTTTTATATTTAGAGATTACGCTACGTCACTACGATTTTCTGAGCAGCATATAAATACTGATCAACAAGAACAGCAGACTTGGCAGCAGAGCGCCTAATACTGGAGGTACGCTGTATACCAAACTTAGCGGCCCAAAAATCTGGTCAAGTACGTAGAACAAGAAGCCAAAGCTGATACCCGTCAATACCCTCACGCCCATCGGAACGCTGCGTAATGGACCAAAAATGAAGGACAGCGCCATCAACATCATTACCGCGACAGACAGCGGTGCAAAAATTTTGCTCCACATATTGAGCTGATAACGGCTAGATTCTTGACCGCTTTGCTTGAGGTATTTCACATAGTGGTAGAGGCCGCTGATCGACAGCGAGTCAGGGCTCATGGCAACCACGCCCAGTTTGTCTGGCGTTAGGTTGGTTTTCCACATACCGCTAATCGTTTGTGAACCGGTGATCCTTTTGCTGTCGGTGAGATTTGATTCTTCCACCTGCGAAAGCTTCCACTGATTGCCCTCAAACGTTGCTGAGTTGGCATAGCGCAGCTTTTGCAAATGACGTTCTTTATCAAAGGTATAAATACTTATACCTTGAATCGTCTTCTCACCGGTCACACGCTGAATAAAGATAAAATCGCTACCGTCTTTTGCCCATAGTCCGTTTTGCGTCGATAGCAACGAACCGCCATACATCTGTTGGGCACGGTAGTTGCGTGCAGCCTGATCGCCCTGTGGCGCAACCCACTCACCAATGGCCATCGTGAGGATCACCAACGGAATCGCGGTTTTCATCACCGAAGAGGCAATCTGCATGCGGGTATAACCTGCCGCCTGCATCACCACCAACTCGCTGCGCTGAGCCAGCATACCGAGGCCTAATAGCGCACCCAGCAAGGCAGCCATTGGGAAGAAGACTTCAATATCCTTTGGCACGCTGAGCAAGGTGAAAAGACCCGCGCCTGCCGCAGAGTAATCGCCCTGCCCCACTTTACGTAGCTGATCAACGAACTTGATAATCCCAGACAGCGACACCAGCATAAACAGCGTTGCCATGATGGTGCTGAAAATCGTGCGCCCAATGTAACGGTCTAATACTCCAAGCATCAGGCGACTCCTTTACCGGTGATTCGCGCACGGATCCGGCGCATCGGCAGCGTATCCCAAATATTCAACGCAACTGCGAGCAACAGATAGAATCCGTTCACCGCCCAAACCCAGATAAACGGATCAATTTTGCCCTTCGCCGCATTAGAACGTATCGAGCTTTGCAGCAGGAAGAAGATTAGATAGAGCAACATGGCTGGCAGCATACTCAGCACACGCCCTTGGCGTGGGTTAACCACGCTCAAAGGAACCACCATCAGCGCCATCACGAAGACAGAGAACACCAGCGTAATACGCCAGTTCAGCTCCGCACGGAAGTCGTTTTCTTTGGATTCCCACAGCGCTGTCATCGGCGCCTGATCGGCATTGCTTGGATTAAGCACCACCGCCTGATGGCCGATAACGGCTTCGTAATTCACAAAGTCGGTGATACGGAAATCACGCAGCATCGCGGTGCCTTCATAGCGCGTACCGGTATCCAATACCACCTGCTGAGAACCGTCTGGGCGCCCTTCCATATGGCCAGTATCCGCCACCACCACCGATGGGCGTTGGGTGCCGTTAGGACGGAGCTGAGCTAAAAAGATATTTTCAAACTTTTTGCCCTTCACGTCGCCCACAAACAGCACGTAGTTGCCATCTTTCGACGGCTGGAATTGTCCTTCTACCATCGAAGCTAAACCAGGGTTTGCCTTGGCTTCGGCCATCACTTCATCAGAGTGGAACGACGACCACGGACTCACCCAAAACGCGTTGACCAATGCAAACGCGCCGGTAATGAAGGCAAGGATCATCGCGGTTTTTATCAGTACGCCTTTGCCTAAGCCGCAGGCGTGCATAACCACGATTTCACTTTCGGTATACAGTTTACCCAGCGTCATCAATAGCCCAAGGAACAGGCTAAGAGGCAGAATAAGCTGAGCCATCTCGGGCACACCCAGCCCAAGGAGAGATAACACTAAGTTTGTCGGAATTTCGCCGTCAACCGCCGCTCCGAGTATCCGCACCATCTTTTGACAAAAAAAGATCAGCAGCAGGATAAATAGAATAGCAATCTGACTCTTAAACGTTTCCCGTACCAGATATCTAATGATGATCACGCTTATTACGCCTGTGAAAACTTGTCTTTTTGCAGGAAAATAGATAATTTCTACGCTAACCCGCCATTTTTATGATGATTATGGCGGCGGTTACAATCAGAATAGCATTACAGCATGTGTCTCAAGTGTAACCTATAGGAACACACTTATAACTGACACATCGTAGAAGGCTAATCACCCACTACGTATGATGCATACCCAAACTTGTTGTCGTTGCAGCAAACAACGAACACCGCAGCAACATCGCGATAAGCAGGGTAAACTGATTGTACAGTAAAACAATTGTACCGTAATCGTTAGCAACGAAAACGAGAAAATAACTACCGATTATATAACGTCCCTCTGCACAGCCCATAAAAAGCCTTGCAGAATGAGAGAAAATCGCGCGATTTCCTATGAAAAAGTGGATAAAAGCCACCATCATCAGAGAAAACCGTGAATGAGTGTTCCAGTCAGTTCAACGGCAAAGGGCCGAGATAATAGTGACTTGAGCAATGTTTCTGGCTTCAAGAAACGAGTATAGCTTAGTCATCGCCCCGCGCCGCTGCCTTTAAGATTCAGGAGAGTGCATGGAGTTCAGTGTAAAAAGCGGTAGCCCGGAAAAACAGCGTAGCGCCTGTATCGTCGTCGGTGTTTTCGAACCGCGCCGACTGTCCCCAATCGCCGAACAGCTCGATAAAATCAGCGATGGCTATATCAGTGCCCTACTGCGCCGTGGCGAACTGGAAGGTAAAGTGGGTCAGACACTCTTGCTGCACCACGTACCTAACGTACTCTCAGAACGCATTTTGCTGATTGGCTGTGGCAAAGAGCGAGAGTTGGACGAACGTCAGTATAAACAAGTCATTCAAAAAACGATTAATACCCTGAATGACACCGGTTCTATGGAAGCGGTTTGCTTCCTGACTGAGCTGCACGTCAAAGGCCGTAATACCTATTGGAAAGTGCGTCAGGCGGTCGAAACGGCAAAAGAAACGCTTTATACCTTCGATCAGCTGAAAAGTAATAAAGCAGAACCACGCCGCCCACTGCGTAAAATGGTGTTCAACGTTCCAACGCGTCGTGAACTCACCAGCGGCGAGCGCGCTATCCAGCACGGCTTAGCCATTGCTGCCGGTATTAAAGCTGCAAAAGATCTTGGCAATATGCCGCCAAACATCTGTAACGCAGGCTATTTGGCTTCACAGGCTCGTCAGCTTGCCGATAGCTTCAGCCCGAACGTTAGCACCCGCGTTATCGGTGAACAGCAGATGAAAGAGCTGGGCATGAATGCCTATCTCGCCGTGGGCCAAGGTTCACAAAATGAATCGTTGATGTCCGTGATTGAGTATAAGGGCAGCAAAAATCCAGATGCTAAACCTATCGTATTGGTTGGTAAGGGTTTAACCTTTGACTCTGGCGGTATTTCAATCAAGCCTGCTGACAGCATGGACGAGATGAAATACGACATGTGCGGTGCCGCTTCTGTATACGGCGTAATGCGCATGGCTGCTGAGCTTCAGCTTCCGCTGAATATCGTGGGCGTACTGGCTGGCTGTGAAAACATGCCGGGCGGTCGCGCTTATCGTCCTGGGGATGTTTTGACCACCATGAACGGCCAAACCGTTGAAGTGCTCAATACCGATGCCGAAGGACGTTTAGTTCTGTGTGACGTGTTAACCTACGTTGAGCGTTTCGAACCTGACGTGGTTATCGATGTGGCTACGTTAACGGGTGCCTGCGTTATCGCACTGGGTCATCATTTGACGGGCTTAATGGCAAACCATAACCCATTAGCTTCAGAGCTTATCAGCGCATCAGAACAGGCCGGTGACCGCGCATGGCGTCTGCCGATGATGGATGAATTCCAAGATCAGCTAGATTCCAATTTTGCCGATATGGCCAACATCGGTGGTCGCCCTGGCGGCGCGATTACCGCAGCGTGCTTCCTGTCTCGATTCACCCGCAAATATAGCTGGGCGCATCTGGACATCGCAGGCACCGCATGGCGTTCAGGGAAAGCAAAAGGTGCAACGGGTCGTCCTGTTGCCATGCTTTCTCAGTTCTTGCTCAATCGCGCAGGCCTAAACGGCGACGATTAACAAAATTGAGTTAAAATAAAGAGAACCCCCACCCCAGCCCTCGGTTTGAGAGGTGACTGGGAGGGGGTCTTTCGTTATTGTATTTCATTACTTCATAAGTGCTGCACAAGCGTAAGGCTATATCACATCATGAAACAGGCAACCTTCTATCTCATGGAGCATCATCAACCCGATGGTGAACTGGATGCCGTTGAGGCTTTGGCCTGTGATCTCGCCGCCCAACACTGGCGCTCCGGTAAACGAATTTTATTGGCTTGCCAAAGTCAGGAACAGGCTCAAAAGTTAGATGAAGCCCTTTGGGCCCGCGACCCGCACCAGTTTGTGCCGCATAATCTGGCCGGTGAAGGCCCGCATTATGGTGCTCCTGTCGAACTTTCATGGCCGGGAAAACGGGGCAATTCGCCGCGTGAACTGATGATCTGCTTGCAGACCGAGTTCGCAGATTTTGCTACTGCTTTCCATGAAGTGATAGACTTCGTTCCTTATGAAGACGCTTTAAAACAGTTGGCGCGTGAGCGCTATAAAATCTACCGCAGCGTCGGCTTTCAATTGACCACGGCTACGCCGCCAACTCACTGATCGATCAAATCAAAGAACAGACGAACCATGGAAAAGACATATAACCCGCAAGACATTGAGCAGCCGCTCTACGAGCACTGGGAACAGCAGGGCTACTTCAAGCCGAATGGCGACACCAGTAAAGAAAGCTTCTGTATTATGATCCCGCCGCCGAACGTCACCGGCAGCCTGCATATGGGTCATGCTTTCCAGCAGACCATCATGGATACCATGATCCGTTACCAGCGCATGCAGGGCAAAAATACCCTGTGGCAGGTTGGTACCGACCACGCCGGTATCGCCACTCAGATGGTCGTCGAGCGCAAAATTGCAGCCGAAGAAGGCAAAACTCGTCACGACTATGGCCGTGATGCCTTCATCGACAAAATCTGGCAGTGGAAAGAAGAATCTGGCGGCACCATTACTCGTCAGATGCGCCGTCTGGGCAACTCCGTCGACTGGGAGCGCGAGCGCTTCACCATGGACGATGGCCTGTCTAATGCGGTGAAAGAAGTTTTCGTTCGTCTGTATAAAGAAGACCTGATTTATCGCGGTAAGCGTCTGGTTAACTGGGATCCAAAACTGCGCACGGCAATCTCCGATCTGGAAGTAGAAAACCGTGAAACCAAAGGCTCCATGTGGCACCTGCGTTATCCGCTGGCCGATGGCGCTAAAACCGCCGATGGTAAAGATTATCTGGTGGTGGCTACTACGCGCCCTGAAACCCTGTTGGGCGATACCGGTGTTGCCGTTAACCCAGAAGATCCGCGCTACAAAGATTTGATCGGTAAATTCGTGGTTCTGCCACTGGTTGGCCGTCGCATTCCTATCGTCGGTGATGAACACGCCGATATGGAAAAAGGCACCGGCTGCGTGAAAATCACCCCTGCGCACGACTTCAATGACTATGAAGTTGGCCGCCGCCACGCACTGCCAATGATCAATATCCTGACCTTCGACGGCGACATTCGTGACGAAGCAGAAGTCTTGGATACCAACGGCGAAGAAACCGACGTTTACAGCAACGAAATCCCAGAACAGCTCCGTGGCATGGAGCGTTTTGCCGCTCGCCGTGCCGTGGTAAAAGCCTGTGACGAAGCGGGCCTGCTGGTTGAAATCAAACCTCACGATCTTACCGTTCCCTACGGCGACCGTGGCGGCGTGGTTATCGAACCAATGCTGACCGACCAATGGTACGTTCGCACTGCGCCGCTGGCGAAAGTGGCGATTGAAGCCGTTGAACAAGGTGAAATCCAGTTCGTACCTAAGCAGTATGAAAACATGTACTACTCTTGGATGCGCGACATTCAAGACTGGTGTATTTCTCGTCAGCTGTGGTGGGGTCATCGCATTCCCGCTTGGTACGACAACGAAGGCAACGTATTCGTTGGTCGTGACGAAGAGGAAGTACGCCGTGAAAATAACTTGGGCGCAGACGTTGAACTGAAACAGGACGACGACGTTCTGGATACGTGGTTCTCTTCTGGTCTGTGGACTTTCTCAACGCTGGGCTGGCCTGAACAGACCGAAGCGCTGAAAACGTTCCACCCAACGAACGTGTTAACCAGCGGTTTCGACATCATCTTCTTCTGGATCGCGCGCATGATCATGCTGACCATGCACTTCGTGAAAGATGAAAATGGCAAACCACAGGTTCCATTCAAAACCGTCTATGTGACCGGTCTTATCCGTGACGACGAAGGACAGAAAATGTCTAAGTCTAAGGGTAACGTCATCGATCCACTGGATATGATCGACGGTATTTCTCTGCCAGAACTGTTAGAGAAGCGTACCGGCAATATGATGCAGCCACAGTTGGCTGAAAAAATTGCTAAACGTACCGAAAAACAGTTCCCAGAAGGCATCGAGCCACACGGTACCGATGCCCTGCGCTTCACCTTGGCAGCGCTGGCCTCTACCGGTCGTGATATCAACTGGGATATGAAGCGTTTGGAAGGTTACCGTAACTTCTGTAACAAACTGTGGAACGCAAGTCGCTTCGTACTGATGAACACGGAAGATCAGGATTGCGGTGTGAACGGCGGCGACATGGTTCTGTCCTTGGCAGACCGTTGGATCTTGTCCGAATTCAACCAGACGGTAAAAGCTTACCGCGAAGCACTGGATAACTTCCGCTTCGATCTGGCTGCCAATATTCTGTATGAGTTCACGTGGAACCAGTTCTGTGACTGGTATCTGGAACTGGCTAAACCGGTCATGAACGGTGGATCTGAAGCTGAACTGCGCGGCACCCGTAATACACTGGTCACCGTGCTGGAGGCCCTGCTGCGCTTGGCGCATCCGGTGATCCCATACATCACCGAAACCATTTGGCAGCGTGTGAAAGGCCTGAAAGGGATTACTGCAGACACCATCATGTTGCAGCCATTCCCAGAATACGACGCATCTCAGGTTGATGAAAAAGCGCTGGCCGATCTGGAATGGATCAAGCAAACCATTATCGCCGTGCGTAATATTCGCGCCGAGATGAATATTGCGCCAAGCAAGCCACTGGAACTGCTGCTGCGTGAATGCAGCGCGGATGCTCAGCGTCGCGTACAGGAAAACCTAAGCTTCATTCAAGCTCTGGCGCGTCTGGAAAGCATCACCGTGCTGGCGGCGGGTGATAAAGGCCCAGTTTCTGTCACTAAGCTGGTTGACGGTGCAGAATTGCTGATCCCAATGGCTGGCCTTATCGACAAAGACGCCGAGCTCGATCGCTTAGCGAAAGAAGTGGCTAAGATCGAAGCTGAAATTGGCCGCATCGAAGCGAAACTGTCTAACGAAGGTTTCGTGGCTCGCGCACCTGAGGCCGTTGTTGCCAAAGAGCGTGAGAAGATGAACGGTTACGCCGATGCCAAAGCGAAGCTCATCGAACAGCAAGCGGTAATTGCAGCGCTGTAATTCATTTTGGTTTTGTATCACTGAAGGGGGGAGCTAAAACAGCTCTCCCCTTTTTTATGCGCTATATGCGCTCAACGACCATGGCGATCCCCTGCCCTCCGCCTATGCACAAGGTTGCTAAGCCTAGCGTTTTATCTCTCGCGGCCAAAGCGTGTAACAGAGTCACCAAAATACGAGCACCGCTTGCACCAATAGGATGACCCAATGCTATCGCCCCACCGTTGACGTTCACTTTATCTTCATCAAAACGCAGAGTTTTGGCCACGGCACCAAACTGCGCAGCGAAGGCTTCATTAGCTTCAATCAGATCAATATCTGCCAAAGCCAAACCACCGTTGCTCAACGCCAATTGCGTTGCAGGTACCGGCCCCATCCCCATCAGTGCTGGCTCAACACCCGCGCTAGCATAGCTACGGATCCGTGCTAACGGCATTAAACCCTGTTCTTTTGCCATGCTTTCAGACATCAAAACTAGAGCCGCTGAGCCATCGTTAATACCAGAGGCATTGCCCGCCGTTACCGTTCCATCAGATATGAAGGCTGGCTTTAAGCTGGCTAATTTATCTAACGATGTCATACGCGGGTGTTCATCCACAGAAAAAATTTGATCGCCCTTTTTACTCTTAATTACTACTGGCGTAATTTCTTTCTCAAAATGCCCATTGGCAATCGCTGACGATGCTTTTTGCTGCGAGGAAAAGGCTAGGCGATCCTGCTCTTCACGGCTAACACCGTACTCCTTAGCCACATTCTCTGCGGTGATCCCCATGTGATAACCTTCGGTTGCACACATAAGCCCATCGCGCAAAATCACATCATAAACTTGGCCATCACCTAGCCGGTATCCCCAGCGAGCTTGACTTTCCAACAGATAAGGCGCTCGGCTCATATTCTCCATACCACCGGCAATAACAGCTCTGGCATCACCTGCACGAATAGCCTGAGCAGCCAAAGCGACACATTTTAAGCCTGATCCACATACTTTATTAACGCTATAGGCAGGCACTTGCTGCCCAATACCGGCCTTAAGAGCCGCCTGCCGTGCTGGGTTTTGTCCTAACCCGGCCTGAAGCACATTGCCCATAATAACTTCATCAACCAAGTTCACATCCACGCTAGCACGCTTTAATGCCTCTCGAATGACGATCTCCCCAAGGGAAACCGCAGAAATAGAAGAGAGTGAGCCATTAAAGCTGCCAACGGCAGTACGGGTTGCGCTAACAATAACTACATTTTCCATAATGAAATTCCCTAGAAGAAGACCAAACCAATGATGAAAATGGGACACGTCAGGAGCAGCACAGTGACGCAATAACCCATAATGTCGCGTACTCCCAATCCCGCTATGGCCAACGCTGGCAATGCCCAGAAAGGCTGCGCCATGTTCATCCACTGCTCGCCATAGGCTATCGCCATGGTGGCTTTGCCCAAATCAGAGCCGAGTGCTTGGGCTGCGGGTATTACAAAAGGCCCTTGGATCACCCAATGACCCCCACCAGAAGGAACAGCAAAATTAATAATCGCTGAGCTAAAGAAAGCCGTTACAGGGAAAGTGTCTTTGTTCGCAATCTCGATAAACCATTGCGTAATCATTCCGCCTAGCCCCGAGTGTTCCATCATCAGTTGGATACCCGCGTAGAAAGGAAACTGCACCAAAATACCGGCTGTGCTGCGTGCCGCTGCGGTTACTGCCCGCATATACGCCATTGGCGTTTTATGCAGCAGCAAACCCGCAATCATGAACAACAAATTGACAATGTTGATGGTGAGGTTGAAACCGTTCTTCCAGAAATAGAACGCGAGATAGCACAAGCCCAGTAGGCTGATAATGAAAGTAATAATTCGACTTTCTTCCATTTTTTCAGCCACCGTTGCCTCTGCTGACAATGTTTTTTGAAAATCAACATCGTCGGCTAAAAGCGCAGGATCAATCGAAACAACCTGGCTCGCTTTTGGCATCATCATTCTGGTGACGAACGGCAATACAATAATCAACGCCAAGGTGATAAAAATATTGGAGCCAGACAATAGCGTATGGCTAACGGGGATCAACCCGGCGATATGCTCAACAGGATTACCAGGAGTTGCCGCCAGTAACGGCATCGAACCAGATAGTCCACCTCCCCATGTCATAAAGCCAATGTAAGCGCAGGCAATTAGCAGCGGGTAATCAGAGCCAGGAACTCGGCGAGCCACTTCTCGCGCAAACATAGCACCAACGATCAACCCAAATCCCCAATTAATCACACAAGCAACCAGCCCGAAGAACGTCACCAGCATCACGCCCTGGGCGGGTGTTTTTGCCAGAGATGCTACGTCTTTCAGAATTCGTTTAACCGGCGGGGAGCTGGCTAAAGCGTGGCCGGTAACAATAATTAACGCCATCTGCATTGCGAATCCCAGCAGGTTCCAGAACCCGTCGCCCCACATTTGCACCATATCCAGCGCAGAATGCGAGGTAAAAGAGAATCCGATGACGAACATAATTATCGTCAACAACATGGCAAAAATAAGAGGGTCAGGCAGGTAGCGGCTCACCAACGCTGACATCGCGCGTGATATACGTCCAATCATACCTGCGCTCCATCAACCGAAATCGGCATTACAGAAAGATCAGGTGCAACGCGAAATGCCGCTGCCGTTTTCTGCTGGATGGTTTGCAAAGTTACGCCTGGTGCGTGTTCTTTCAAAACGAGCTCACCTTGCGACAACACAAATACGGCAAGCTCAGTAACAATCATATCAACGCAGTTTTTAGCCGTTAATGGCAAAGTACAGCGCGGTAATATTTTCGCCGAGCCATCTTTGGCGCAGTGCTCCATGGCGATAATCACGTGGCGAGCTCCGGTCACTAAATCCATCGCTCCGCCCATACCTGGAACCATTTTCCCCGGCACCATCCAATTCGCTAAGTTTCCCTGCTGATCAACTTGCAACCCCCCGAGAATACTCGCATCTACGTGGCCACCGCGAATCAGCGCAAACGAAAACGCGCTATCAAACATTGCAGCCCCGGTCCGCAGGCCACAAGGTTTGCCTCCGGCATCCACCAAGTTTGGACAGGTTACAGTCACCGGGCCTAAACCTAAAAATCCATTCTCTGATTGCAAGGTGATATCAATTCCCTCAGGCAAATAATTCACCACCTGCGTCGGCAGCCCAATGCCTAAATTCACAACGTTGCCGTCTTCAAGTTCCAGCGCAACACGGCGCGCAATTAACTCTTTCGCATTCATGAGCAAACCTCCGGTGAAACCACAACGTAATCAATCAATGCGCCAGGCGTGACAACCTGATCGGGCTGGATACAACCGACATCAACCATCTGGTCCGTTTGAGCAATAACCAGATCGGCTGCTAAGGCAATAATGGGATTAAAATTTCTGGCGGTGAGTTGATAAGTAAGATTGCCGACACTATCGGCGGTATAGGCATAGATCAGTGCCAAATCGGCACGTAGCGGAAGTTCTAATAAATATTCAATACCGTTTTGGACAATCTTTTGTTTGCCTTCCTCAACCACGGTTCCAACGCCCGTTGGGGTTAAAAATCCCCCTAGCCCAGCACCGCCACAGCGAATACGCTCAATCAGCGTCCCCTGCGGGACAAGCTCAACCTGCATTTCGCCAGCGATCATCCGACGCCCAGTTTCAGGATTAGTACCGATGTGAGAGGCAATCACTTTTTTGACTCGACCACGACTAATCAGCGGGCCAACGCCGGTATCTACAAATGCGGTATCATTGCCAATAATTGTTAAATCTTTGGCACCAGATTCAAGCAAGGCTTCGATTAATAATGGCGGTGTCCCAACCCCCATAAACCCGCCAAACATAATCGTCATCCCATCACGGAAATAAGGGATCACATCAGTGAGAGGTATTTTTTTATTTTTCATTGCGGCTCCTTAGAATTTACCCTTACTGGGCTACACCAAGGTAACTGCAATGAGCAGGCCATTATTTATCAGCAGAAGAAAATGAATATATGCAAACCTATTTACATGAATTTTAAGGGAGTATTTTACGCAGCTAAAAAAACAAGAAAGTAGCAAGCGCTAGCAGGTGCAATTTCTTGCACTCACCGCTGCAAGAAATTTCACCTGAACACTAATTAATGTGACAAAGGTAACCAAAAATAGATGAGCGTAAATAACATTACGACAGTCAATTAATACTATATTCCTGAAGTTTATACATTAAAGCGCGACGACTGATCCCCAATGCTTTAGCTGTGTCAATTCGATTACCTTGATATATTGTTAAAGTTCGTTCAATTACCTCTTTCTCATACTGTTTTAAGCTTTCTTTTAATTTTATTGGTGTATCAAGCCGTTCTTTTACTTTAGGCTCTCTTTCCATCACTGTAATATTTTGAGTAATTTCTCGCTGAAACCCTACTGGCAGATCATCAACAAAAATCATATAACCCGTACTCATAATAACTGCATGCTCAACGACATTAGCAAGTTCACGCACATTACCTAACCATGAATGACTTTCCAGCATACGAATAGCAGCTACATCAAAGCCAATAATGTCTTTATTATTTTCTACGCTAAATTTTTGCAGAAAATAGCGAGCCAGTAATAAAATATCCTCAGGCCTTTCACGTAGAGGCAGCGAATATAAGTGCATCACATTAAGACGGTAATAAAGATCGCGCCTGAACTCACCTTGGGCGATCATGTCATTCAAATCACGGTTAGTTGCAGCCACAATACGCACATTCGTTTTGATGGTTTGGCTGCCACCAACACGTTCAAACTCCTGTTCTTGTAATATTCGCAACAACTTCACTTGTAAGTTAAGCGGCATCTCGCCAATTTCATCCAGCAACAGTGTTCCCTGATGAGCGCGCTCAAATAATCCCTGTCGCTGCATCTGCGCACCGGTAAACGCCCCTTTCTCATGACCAAATAATTCGCTCTCTAACAACGACTCAGGCAATGCACCACAGTTGACCTTAATAAACGGTTGTTTGGCGCGCGGGCTATTATAATGAATCGCCTTAGCAATAAGCTCTTTGCCAGTACCGCTTTCTCCCGAGATCAGCACGTTGGCGTGACTTTGGGCAACTTTCGCAATCGCGCGACACAACTCCATCATTTTAGAATTATTGGTCAAGATACAGTCACAGTGATAACTCTGAGAAAGCTCACGATGTAAAATATTAATTTCTTGCTTCATCTCTCGCAGTTGTATTGCACGACTCATGAGAAGCTTTAACTCATCCAGCTCAAACGGCTTGATCACATAGTCAAACGCGCCCAATCTAAGAGCTTCAACTGCGGTTTCAACCGCTGCATAAGCGGTCATTAGAATAATCGGCGTATCCGCATCAAATTTACGCATCAACTGTAGCGATTCAATGCCACTCATTTCTGGCATTCGTATATCCATTAAAACAATATCAGGCTTATCCTGTTTAAACAGCCGCAATGCATCTTTGCCATTATCAGCACAGGCTATTTGATTTCCTGCATGAGAAAATACAGTCGTCAGCATCTTAAGAACATTTTTTTCGTCATCAGCAATCAGTATTTTATAATTCATCATGGTTGTTTCTTATCATGGGTAATGTAATAATCACTTTAGTGCCATAATTCATACAGCTTTCAATCACAATATGACCGCCGTGCTCATTGATAATCCGTTGTACAATCGATAGTCCAAGGCCAGTGCCAAGCGGTTTTGTGGTAAAAAAAGGCATGAAGATCTTTTTCTTAATGTCATCATTCATTCCAACACCATTATCTTCTATTTTTATTTCTATCTTATCTATCGCAGATTGAACTGTTGAAATCGTTATTTCACCTCTAGCTTTAATTGCTTGAACTGCGTTAATCAGTAAATTCAGGAAAACCTGTTTTAAACCGCTAGCATCCACATCTATATCAGGAACCCTATCATCAAGATGAATATTAAAATCAACTCTACTGGTTAATCCATTAGTTTGAACGAGGATTAAGCTATCGCGTATTATTTTATTAATTGAAGATTTATGAAATATTTGAGGGTGCACATGTGAGAGATTCAACAGCTGCTGGATAACGTTATTTATCGAACGTACTTCATGCAAAATAATATCTATATATTCAATGCGCTGCAGATCTCGTTCGCTCTCTTTTAAATATTGCACAAAACCACTGATTGCTGTTAATGGATTACGCACTTCATGCGCCACGCTGGCCATGAGCTCACCTAACGTTGCAAGTCTCTCTGCTTGAGCCATATGGCGTTGCATCTCTTTTTGCTCGGTGAGATCGGTAAAAGTAACCAAGGCACCAATAATTTCTTCGTCAGCATTGCGCAACTGACTGCTACTGGCCTTGATTTGTAATATATGATCCTTAGCGGGATAGCTAACTTCTATACCAATATGTTCAACACCACGTTTTAATGTATCCAGTAAAGGGCTGTGGAAGCCCTCTTTTTCAAAAATATCAGCGTAACTTTTATTAAATAACTCATTAAAAGAATATCCAGTGATCGTTGATGCGGCAGGATTACACATAATAATTCGCCCATGAATATCAATACTTATCATTCCGTCAGCGGCGCTTTCAATAATCAACTCATTCAACGTTTTAGCTTCTTTCAAGGCATAAGATAGATGATTGATCTTATCGGCAATCCCCTCCATTTCACCGGCAAGGGGAGGAAGCTTAGTATTGAGATCGAACGGTAGTTTGCTTAACCGTTGTTTAATCATATCTACATCGCGCGATAGTCGACGAGAAAACGAAATAATTAATAATAAACTACTCATTAAACCAGCGATACTAACGCTGATAATGCTCGCATCCATTGCCCATGTCTGTTTATTAATATCATTAGAGGATTCGTTTGCCCATATATAACCAATGACTTTCCCATCTCGCCGAATGGGCAACATTACATTTAAAATATCCCCTCGAACCTGCGTACCTAATTTTATCTGGGTAATACCGGTTTCCATCGCAATTCGCCCTGGATGACTTTCATCAATCGATACTCCAACTTTATTTCCATATAATTTTTTCGGGGCATAGGTAATAATCGCATCAAGTTCTTTATTGTAAAATCCCGCACCGACACGAGGAAAATCACGAGTTATAACCTCTGTTCTTTCAGTAAGTGTATTATTTAATGCTGTAATTCTATCTTTTCGTAATAAATGAGAAAACCGCGAAAAATCATCTCCTAAAGATTGATCAAGTAAATGGGTTATAGATAGTAACTTGTTTTTCTTCTCATTTAGTAAGGCATCCTTTCCTTGCTCCTCAACAAGATAGGATATAACCAAGATTGGCAAAAAAACCATAAATACAGCTAAACAGATCATCCTAGAACGTAGCGTTCTTGGAAGTAAAAAAGCACCAATCAATAATTTTACTTTAACAAATATACTCATAAGCATATCTCAGATAAAATAAATAAAATTTAGTTATTCGTTATCAACGATGCTGTTTTCTTGACACTATTCAATGAAACTGGTTTAAAACTAAACTGTCACGATAAAATAAGCTTTGAAGCACATCCCAAAGTAAAAAAATCACCGGATAGCACTAGCCTCTATTGCATCCTCACTATCAGCGGTGGTATTAAGGAATTTCGTGCGCCATCACGCGGAGCAAACGCCCCGTGACAACAGCCTAAAATAGCGATGTGCGTCGGAACGTTTACACAACGGAACAACCGGGTAATGACTATGACAACAGAAACGCCTTTACGCCTTCAGGTGCGCCGAATCACGGCAAACGACAACGCCGCCATTGCGCAGGTTATTCGTGAAGTTTCAGCTGAATGCGGCCTCACCGCCGACAAAGGCTATACCGTATCTGATCCAAACCTCGATCATCTCTTCGACGTTTATAGCCAGCCACGCTGCGCTTATTGGGTGGTTGAGCTTGATGGGCAAGTGGTTGGCGGCGGCGGCATTGCCCCGCTTGAAGGCGCAGACGTCAGCCTGTGTGAGCTACAAAAGATGTATTTTCTTCCGGTATTGCGCGGAAAAGGCTTAGCCAAACAATTGGCTATCCAAGCGATGGATTTTGCCCGTGAGAACGATTTTAGCCAATGCTATCTAGAAACCACGGCCTCTCTCACCGCGGCTATTGCGCTCTATGAGAAGCTTGGGTTTAGCCATATTACCGAAGCACTCGGCAGCACACGCCATGTGGACTGCGAAGTCAGAATGCTGAGAGAGCTGTAAGCGCTACTTTTTGGCAGGTCGATATATTCGGCCTGCTTCAAGTGATTCGCCATCTTGCCTGTTCATCCAGCGATAGGACGCTAATATAGCCACCAATAAACCGCCTTCGGCAATCAGCATACTTATTCCCTGCGGGCTGCACCACGTACCTATAATAACCGCAGCATTCAGTATGATTGAAATCCACGCAATCCACGGAAAGAACGGCGATTTGTATTTTATGCTCTCCGCAGAATAACGTCCCGCTTTTACCTGCATACGAAACTGATATTGGCACCATGCAATAACCATCCATGCCAAACAACCGACCTGCCCTGTACTTGAAATAAGATATAGATAGAGTGTTTGAGCAGAAATATATTTGGTTAGCAATGAAACTAGCGCAATCGCTGCGGTAAATAAAATACCGCGAGCCGGAACACCTTGCGTATTCACTCTTGCGAACATCTTTGGCGCAAAGCCATCCTTTGCCATTGACCACAACATACGTGAACTGGCATAGATCGCCGAATTGGCGGCAGAAAGCGCAGCCGAAAGAATAACAATAGTCATGAATGTGCCAGCATTAGGTAACCCCGCACGCTCAAATACCCAGACAAATGGACTTACGCCAAGTATCGGGTGATCGTAAGGATAAACCAAGGCCAAAATAGAAATAGCCAGAACATAGAAAAGAATAATACGAATGCCAATCCCTTTAATCACCTTGGGTAACACTGTCTGTGGCGATTCGGTTTCACCCGCCGCGTTCCCCACGAGTTCAACGCCTTGAAAAGAATACACCACGATGGTCATGCAGATAAAAATACTCCACTGCCCGTGAGGGAACCAACCATCGGCTGTTTTTAGCGTAGGCTGCCACGGCGTGCTGCTATACATTTGGAAAATTAAATAAAGGCCAACCAAAATAAATAGAATAATGGCAAAGACTTTAATTGCAGAAAACCAATATTCACACTCACCAAATATTTTTGCGGATAAAAGGTTAACCGCCGTTAATAGTAATAAAATACCTAAACAAAAATAATAGACAGGGATATGCGGTATAAATTGATGGGCAATCAACCCCGCCGCGGTCAGATCGGCAGCAAGAGAAAAGACCCAGCTCAGCCAATAAAGCCAACCAATGGTATAGCTCCATATCGGATGGGGGAGAAACTTCAAAGCATAGTGTTGAAATGAGCCAGAATGTGGAAATGCGCAAGAAAGCTCGCCTAAACACATCATCGTCATCATCATGATCCCACCCGCGATAAGATACGCCAGCAGCGTTCCTAGTGGGCCAACAGAATGTAACGGCTCGGCGATACCTATAAACAGCCTTGTTCCAATGGTGCCGCCTAAAGACATCATCAATAAATGACGTTTTTTCAGCGTGCGTCGTAGCTTCGTTCCCTCTTGCGAATCAGGCACTTCCTGTATATAACCCATAGGTTTCCCCTACCGGTAGGCTTCACCTACCGGCATCAGGTTAAGTATCAATATTTGAAATGTCTTTGTACGCCACGTGTCTGGCAGGCCATCAGTAAACCGGTGTAATCCAGCTCAAAGCTAATGATATCCCCGACTTTTAGCTGTTGTTGGCTGTCTTCAATATCAACCAGCGTATGATCGCTAGTTTGGCCTAACACCGTGATGGTTTCATCTTGAGGCACACAGTTTTCCGCGGGTACATCTTGTCGGCCAAACGCCAGCAATGCGCGCTTACGCGTACCGTGATCGGTAAATGACTTCGGCTGTAGGAAAGCATCCACCCCTAACTCGCCCACCGGAACCGTTGGTTTACTATTCAGCTCAATAATTTCTGCGTGCAGCAAATACATGTCTGAACAGGCTTTACCGACATCTTTTTGCGAATGGTGGAAAGCGTCCAAATATTTCATATCGACATATTCAATGCCAAACTCGTGTAATCCACCAATCCGCAGATGATTTAATCCTACCGGCCAAATACCTTTATCTAATAGGTGATAACTGGTGCAGTTCCCAGCCGAGAGATGCTTAATTTTCGTGTAGGTATCGGCTTCAATACGCGCGGCAATGGCGAGAAAATCCTCCCCGTTTTTTACCGTTGGCAGCACTGTGCCATAGCAGTTGAAATTAGTCCCTAGCCCGTATAATGCCAGTCCAGGCAGTTCTTCAATCAGCTTTACGGTTGATAAGATTTGCTCATAATGCGCAAACCAAATTCCCTCCCGTAAATCGCCCATATCAATCATTAACAGGACTTGATGCGTTTTTCCCTGACGCTGAGCTTCATCTGACAGCGCCTGCATCACGGCAGGCTCACTGTTCAGGCTGATATCTGCGTAACGCACTACGTCTTCAATTTCACTCAGGCAAGGGCTGCGTAATAGGCAGGTCGTACAGCCCGTGGCTCGGATTTTTTTTAAGTTATAAGTACGTGATTCTGCAATCACGTTAATCCCGCCGTCTATCACGGCCTGAGCCGTTTCAATGCAGCCATCAAAGACTTTATTCACCGCCATCACTTCTATGCCATGTGCGGCTAAAAGCGCTTTCTCGATGCGGGCATTGTCAGTCAGTTTTTTTAAATTAATTTCAAGCGTTGGCATATACATGTTACTTCACCTCACCAGCAAACAATTTTGCATTTCTGCGTTGAGCACGGTGATAAATCACTTCTGCCACAACGACGGCTAATAGTGCCCCACCGATAATTTTTCCGGCATATTGGAAATATCCCCCCATATCGATCTGCGAAGGTGGAATAAACAGCAGGCATACGGCAAAAGCGATTGAAATAAAGCCGAGAGCAGGTAATAGAATCGGTAAAATGCGGCCGGGAATTCTAAAGCTACGAGGCGTATCCGGTTGAGTCATGCGCAGACGATAAAATGCAGGGAACATCACCAGATAAGGAATAAAATAGGTGATAGTAGTTAGCGCGGTCAGCATCCAGTACGCAGCGGCAACGCTAGGTGACACAAAGGTTGAAAAGCATAAAACGGTAACAATTAGCGCCTGCATTGTTAGTGCAAAAGCAGGTGTTTGATATTTGGGATGCAGCTTGCCAATGCGTTCCCCAAGCAAATTATCTTCGCGCGAAGCTTCTTGCAGCATATAAATAGGGCCAACCAGCCAAGAGTTAATTTGCCCCAGCGCCCCGAAAAACATGCAGATAGCCATCACAGGTAATAACCAAGGCATATGCAAGGTATCAGCCGCCGAGCGCATCGCCTGCATAACGCCCGCTACGATATCAGTATTCCCCGCAGGTAAAAGCGTATTCAGCGCCCACGTTCCCACCATATAAATACCGACAATGACGCCAGCGGAAACCGCCATGGCTCGTGGGAAATCACGCTGAGGATTACGTGTACGGCCTGCAATCATTGGGGCAACTTCTAATCCAGCAAAGGCAAACATCATGCTAGATAAGAACACCACGGTATCCCAATGCCTTAAATCAGGGATCCAATTAGCCGCCGTGGCATAATCGGTTTGCATTTTGTGTCCGGTACATAGCCAAACAACGGCTAATAGAATCAAAATGGCAGAAGGAATAAAGACGCCGCACCATGCGCTTACGCTATTAATAATTTTAGTCCACTGCATGCCGCGAATATTAAGCAGCGTCAGCAGCCAAAATATCACCATCGAGCCCACGCCGATAAAGACCTTACTTTCGGCTAGACTGTCGCTAAACATATAGCCCAGCGCAGTAAAACCGAATTGCAGCATCAGCGGGAAAAAAAGGACGCAAGAAAACAGGAAGCAGACCACCACAATCCACGCGATACGTTTACCAAATGCTTCTTTAATCCAAACAAAAATACCGCCGTCTTTTGGCCACCCGGTAGAAAGCTCACCGCATACCATGGCTAATGGGAAAAACAGGCAGAAAGCCGCGATTACCCACAGCAGCATAGCCGATGCCCCATAGGGCGCCACGTTGGGTATTTGTCGTAAACTCAGAATCGCAATGACGTTCATAAAGACGATGTCTTTGATTCCAAGCAGACTTGAGTTGCTATTACTCATGATCATCTCCAGAGAGAAAATCAGAGGGCGACAACCGCCCTCTGTCGCAAAGGGCAAATTAGAAAATGTCGTACTTGACCATATCTTCGTAGGTATCTTCACGGCGGATCAGACGATCTTTACCCTGATTGTCGATCATCACGACCGCAGTACGTGGGCGGTTGTTATAAACCGTCTGGCTCTCAATGGTGTAAGCACCCGCATCAAGGAACACCACAACATCGCCAATCTGAGTATCGTGTGGCAGTAAAAACTCTTCGCCTTTGACGCCCATATGGAAGTAATCGCCACCGTCACACAGCGGGCCTGCCAGCTTGATATATTGATCGTGTTGCTCGGTGATCCGAGAGGCGTTATAGACATAGAAGAACCAGTCGAAATGCTGGCTATCAGACAATACGCTGTAGCCTGCATCGACAAACTTCCATTCAACGTGGCATTCAACGTTACCGTCTAGGTCATAGTTGGTTTTACGTTTTTCACAGGAAACATCGGTTAACAGAACAGCGGCAGAACCCGTGACTTTGCGCCCTGGCTCAATACAAATCTCAACGTCGGTACGCCATTTATGCACTTCATGAATCACCGCATCAGCAAAGTCCTGAGCCGTGATCCCTGCATACATATTGTCTTTTAACGGATCGCCATTCTCTTCGTCGTATTTGTAAGGCACTGGAATACCGCCCCCCACGTTGATCAAATCAAATTTGATCCCCAAAACCTCTTCTAAACGACGCGATTCATCCACCAAAACCTTGGTCGCTTTAGCAAATGGCTCAGACTCTGGCACCTGATCGCCCACATGCATATGCAGACCACGCAGCTTCACATAAGGCATTTGTAAAATACGGCGGCAGGTTTCCTCGGCCTGTTCGAGATCCAGTCCTGATTTAGCATGAAACGCGGTCACAAGCTCAGCGTGCGTTGCGGAAGGAACGTTTGGCTCAACGCGCACACAAACGTTGGCGGTTTTTTTCAGGCGACGAGAAATTTCATCAATATGATCAAGTTCATATAGGCTATCGACGTTAATCAGATAGAGTTCATTATCAATCGCATATTCGAGATCTTCTGGTTTTTTCACCACGCCGTTAAATACGATTTGGCTCCCAGAAAAACCAATTTCCAAACACTTACGCACTTCATAAAGTGAGTTAGCTTCCGCACAAATGCCCGCATCTTTGATGGCTTTTAACACCCCCATCACCGAACAGGTTTTTGAGGCAAAGAACGTTTTAGTTTTGGCATGTGCGGAAAAAGCCTGCTCGATTTCTTTGATATTGCGCACAATCTCAGGCTCAGAAAACACATAAAACGGGGTACCGTATTTTTTTGCCAGTGCTTCGACATCTAAACCTTCAAAGCATAGTTTTCCATTGTTGCTGGTGAAACGACGATCGTGCTCAATAACATTTTGACGCAGTTGGTTGTAGTTCTTAACGATGTTATCTGACATAAAATCCTCTGCTTATCGATGGTTTAATGCGTGATATGTCCCTACAGATAACATTGTTACTGCAACCGTCATGCCATAATTATTTATCTTTAAAATCAATAAAATAAAAAAAGCCCTACTAATAATTTCGGTCATATATTCTAAAAATTGCCTAAGTGACGAAAATCCGTCACCCAGTGAAAGGACCAAAAAATGCCTCCGCTCGACCCAGAATTGCAGTATGCCCTTGAGATGTTTTCGCGCTTTTTTGATCTTATTCATCAACCGTTAGCGATAATTAATCGTGATGGTGAATACGTTTATTACAACCAAGAAAGCGCAGATTTGGATGGCTATACCGTAGAGCAAGCACTCGGCCACCACATGCTAGACGTCTACCCCAAGATGAAAGAGTCACAGAGCACCATGCTGCACTCACTAAAACAAGGAGTGGAATACATCGGCCATTATCAGGTTTATTACAACGCTAAAGGGCAGGCGGTGGATTACCAGCACACCACTGCGCCGCTGTATGCACGCAACGGTGAGATGGTAGGCGTGATTGAAATTGGTAGAAATATGTCTAGCGTGCGCCGCCTACAAGAGCAGGTGGTGGAACTAAACCAACTGCTTTATTCGAATCAAGCTGAAAACACCCACGATATCATTACGGAAAATCCCGCTATGCTGGCGCTGATAGACAAAGCTAAACGTCTAGCCGTCAACGATATTCCGGTTGTTATTGTGGGTGAAACAGGGACAGGCAAAGAGCTGTTTGCTCGCTTAATACATCGCTGTAGTAAACGCGTGAATAAGCCATTTATCGCCCTCAACTGCGGTGCGCTCCCCTCAACGCTGATAGAAAGTACCTTATTTGGCACCGTTAAAGGGGCATTCACCGGCGCTGAAAATAGCCAAGGCTACCTTGAGCTGGCAGACGGCGGCACGCTATTTCTTGATGAGCTCAATGCCATGCCCATCGAGATGCAAAGCAAATTGCTGCGCTTTCTACAGGATAAAAGCTTCTGGAAACTCGGCGGAAATCATGAACTGCACTCCAACGTGCGCATTGTGGCAGCAATGAACGAGTCGCCAACGCAGCTGATTAAACACAATAGAATGCGTGCCGATCTCTTCTATCGGCTCGGCGTCGGAATGCTGGCGCTGCCGCCGCTCTCCACTCGCCCAGAGGATATCCTGCTGCTAAGTCGTTATTTCATCGATAAATACCGCGATGATGTTGAGCATGATATTCAGGGGATCAGCGAGAATGCCTGCGGTATTCTGCTAAAACGCGCATGGCCGGGTAACGTGCGTATGCTAGAAAATACCATCGTGCGCAGCATGATTATGCAAGAACACGATGGGCCATTAGAAAACATTGCCTACGATGAAGAATGCCCAGAACTGTTCCCTGAAAATGCAGCTCCAATTACCGAAGAGCAGCCCATGTCCGCCAGAACATTTGAATGCGATGGCGACCTTGTCAGCCAAGTCGCATATTTTGAACAACAGCTCATCACAAAGGCGTTGAATCAGGCGAATAGCAATGTGGCAGAAGCGGCAAAAAGGCTGGGAATTTCACGAACGACCCTGCACTATAAAATTAAAAAATATGCCATCCGCTTAGGCGTATTAGCGACCCACGCATAGTTAATATATAAAAAAATCCGGTGCCATCGCTGGCACCGGATTCGCTATTCTCACTATGACGTCAACTATGCTAACTATACGACGTTAAAGATTAGTGGCGAACGCCATTGTCATCTTCATCAACGCCTTCTGCGTCATCATCTTCTTCGTCGTCACCGTCTTCACCGTTAGGATCTTCGAAGTAGGTGCCCCAGCCGTCGTAGTTCACGTTCATCTTCTCAGCGAGGTTCACCAGCTGTTCAACCTGAGTATCGATCACTTCCGCATTCAGGCCAACTTCGCTGATCACATCGCAGCACATCAGCAGCGTACCGTCTTCAACTTCCAGCTCTTCAGCATCAGTCACTTCGTAGCCGAGTTTAAAAGCTTCAACCGCCGCTTTTTCTAACAGCTCAAAGTTATCCGCCGAAAGGTGATGTTCAATGGTGTATAACGCGTCTGGATCGCTGCCGTCGTCCAGCAGTTCTTCAATGATCAGGCGGGTTTCTTCACGTTGTTCTTCTAATAGCTCAGGATTTGCCATGCCTTTGTCCTCAATCTGTATGCAATCACGCTACTTTCATTCTCCCACAGCCGCGCTCATGCCTCCATAAGAAACGTGAATATTTATCTCTCAGGGGTTGATTTTGAATTTTAATACACATAATGTGAATATTAATTCATGCAGCACAATAAAAACACAACTGGGGATGAGCACTATGAGTCAGCTATATCAGCATCATTTTCTTAGATTACTGGACTTCACGCCTGCAGATATCGCATATCTACTCACTTTAGCCGCTGAGCTTAAGCAGGCTAAAAAGGCAGGGAATGAACCACAAACGCTGAAAGGCAAAAATATCGCGCTCATCTTCGAAAAAGACTCCACCCGAACCCGCTGCTCTTTCGAAGTTGCCGCTTACGACCAAGGCGCTAATGTCACCTATTTAGGCTCAAACGGCAGCCAAATCGGCCACAAAGAATCCATCAAAGACAGCGCGCGCGTGCTGGGCAGAATGTACGACGCCATCCAGTATCGCGGCTGGGGGCAGGACGTGGTGGAAACCCTGGCACAGTATGCCGGTGTGCCGATTTGGAATGGATTAACCAATGAGTTTCATCCAACCCAAATTTTAGCCGACCTGCTCACTATTCAAGAACATATGCCAAATAAGCCGCTGTCACAGGTGAAACTGGCATACCTTGGCGATGCGCGTAATAACATGGGTAATTCATTACTGGAAGGCGCGGCGCTGATGGGGATGGAGCTGCGTCTCGTTGCGCCAAAAGCCTGCTGGCCGGAGGCCGAACTGGTGGCTCAATGTCAGGCAATAGCCGACAAAACCGGCGCGAAGCTGGTTTTAACCGAAGATCTGGCGGAAGGCGTGAAAGACGCCGATTTCCTTTACACCGACGTTTGGGTTTCCATGGGCGAACCAAAAGAGGTGTGGAAAGAGCGTATTGCCCAACTGCTGCCTTATCAAATCAACATGAACGTCATCAAACTGACCGGCAACCCGCAGGTGAAATTCCTGCACTGTTTACCGGCTTTCCATGATGATCAAACCGCCGTGGGCAAACAGATGGCCGAGCAATATGGGCTGAATGGCGGTATGGAAGTCACCGACGAAGTATTTGAATCCGAGCACAGCATCGTGTTTGACGAAGCGGAAAATCGTCTGCACACCATTAAAGCCGTGATGGTAGCGACGTTAGGCAAACTGTAATAACTCAATAAATCAGCGCGCCTGGTATTCACGGCGCGCTGATTTTGTTTTATAGAACAGCCGCAGTTTCTGGCGTAATACAGGTACCTTTCTCCCGACGTAAAATCGCTTCGGCATCAGCTAATGCACCGATAAATGCCGTTCCGCCCGTTTGTTCAACAAACGCAATCACCGCCTCTGCCTTCGGCCCCATCGCGCCATCAGGAGCCGCAAACGGGCGCAATACCTCAGGGGTAACATGTCGTAATGCCCGCGCCTGTGGCGTTCCCCAATCCTGATAAACCGCATCCGCATCGGTCAAAATCATTAAATATTCCGCATGTAACTCTTCGGCTAACAACGCGGCTGATAAATCCTTATCAATAACAGCTTCAACACCGCAATATCCCTGTTGGCTTGCGACAACCGGCATTCCACCGCCGCCCGCACAAACCACAATATGATCGCTATCTAACAGGCACTTGATCGAGGCCAGCTCAACCACTTTTCTCGGCTTAGGCGAAGCCACCACGCGACGAAAATATTGGCCATCCGCTTTCATCGTCCAACCATAGCGGAGTTTAGGTTCATGCTGTTGGTCAGGCAGATAGACAGGGCCAATAAATTTACTCGGCTGCTGGAATGCAGGATCGTCTGCCTCAACTTCAATACGCGTCAGCAGGCTAACCACCTGAGGAATGTTCTCTTTCTGCCCTAACGACTGAGCAATCATATAGCCCAACATTCCTTGCGTTTCAGCCACTAAAATATCCAGCGGATACGCTGGGGTTTGCTGATCTAGCGCACCTTGCAGCGCTAGCAATCCCACCTGCGGGCCGTTGCCATGCACAATCACGACGCGATAATCGTTGGCTAGCCCAGCAACCACCTCAGCCACCTGAGCGATATTTTTGTACTGGTTTTGAGCCGAAAGAATTTCTCCACGCTGTAAAATAGCGTTTCCCCCGAGCGCTATGACGACGGTTGGTTTCATTTTATACCCCATAAAAAACGTTAATTTGTTGGGATAAAATTAAGTTTATTTAAAATATAAAATGTGATGGTGGCTACATTTAAAATACAGTCTATTATTTTTTTATAATTGGCATATCACAGAGCTGTTTAATTAAATAAAATTGAATAATAGATTTTTTAATTTTTTTTATTAATAGACCGTAGAATAAGAAAACTTCCCTTACAATAGATCAAATGTGATTTATCTCACCAGAATCCCCCTACGATTATTATAGTTTACCGTCATAGCGATTTGGCACGAACCATTTTTATTATAGCTATGCCCAATAATTTCAATATTTTGGTCGTAAGCATTCTTGACCCCAGTACCTCTGATCTAAGTCAGTGATAGGGATGAGCAGGACGGCTAACGCGCCATAAGCAAGAGATGCTGGGTATTCAGGGGAGTATCTTATGTCACAATCGATAGAGCATGCGGGCGCACCGCAAAAAACAGGCATACCCGCTTGGTGGATAACCGTATTTTTATTTTGGCTCGGCTGGATATTTATGTATGCAGACCGTACGGTATTAAATCCGGTGATGGGTGAGTTGGAAAAAGAATTCGGATTAAATGGAACACAACTAGGAATATTAAATTCAGTGTTTTATTTCTCCTATGCATTGTTGCAAGTTCCGGCAGGGATCTTAGGAGATAAAATAGGCAAGAAAAAAGTATTAGTTCCTGGATTCTTATTATTCGGTATTTTTACCGCCGTCACAGGATGGGCGAAAAGTTGGACAACGCTACTATTTTCCCGTGTCGTCACCGGCGCAGGCGAAGGAACTTATTACGGCCCTCAATATGGCTTATCTTCGGAACAAATTCCCAAAAAATATCGTTCTCTCGGTAGTGCCATCATTAACAGCGGTATGGCATTCGGCATTGCTCTCGGGCTGATGTCATCAAGCTGGTTAGTTTACGATCAGGGCCACAGCTGGAGAATGCCATTTTACGCCATGGCCGTGCCTAGCATTCTGACCGGCTTAGCGATCTGGTTCTTCGTTAAAGAAAAGAAACGCAGCGCGGTCACCGCCGATGGCGTTGCGGTTAAAAAAGGTAAATTCAGCGATTTATTAAAAAACCGCAATCTGCTGCTGGTCTATCTGATGGTGTTTTGCAGTCTGTTCGGATTCTTCGTCATTCTGACATGGCTACCGTATTACCTCCAAAGCGAGCGTGGGATCCCAGGCAGTGAAACCGGCTTTATCTCGTCCTTAGTGGCATGGATTTCGATCCCCGGCGCCCTGCTGTTCTCAACCATTTCTGACCGTTTGGGAAAACGTAAACCGCTCATTTTGATTCTGGTTCCTCTCGCGATTCTGAGCATGCTCTCAATTGTTTGGATGCCAACCATGGGCGGCGTTATTGCAGCGCTGTGTATTTATGGTCTGGTGGGCAAGCTGGCGCTTGATCCCGTTCTGGTGGCGTTGGTCGCCGACAGCGTGGACGAAAATAACTACAGCACCGCCTTTGGTTTATTCAACTTCATCGGCATGAGCTCCTCTATTTTAGCGCCGATCATCGCCGGTGCCGCTCGCGATATCACCGGCAGTTTGGCCTCCAGTTTCTATGTATCAGCAGCCCTCTTGGTCATTGGCCTGTGCGGCATGTTGTTCCTGAAAGAAAAGAAATAATCCGAGGGAATTAAAATGATTTATGCATCTGTAAAAAAAGGCAGTTTTCAGGATTCTGTAAGCCTGATGCTGATATCACGCAAGCTCAGTGAGTCACCGCAGGTGGATGAGGTCTCCGTCATGATGGGCACTCCAGCCAACAAATCACTTCTGGAGACCACCGGTTTTTGGCATGAAAGTTTTACCAGCGCTACGCCAAATGATATTTGCGTAGCCATCCGTACTCATGAAGAGATCCCAGATATTGCGCAGCTTATTGGCCGTCAGCTAGAAATCGAGCTGAGCGCTATCGCCCAAGGGCAAGCTTCTGGACAACATTTGCAAAAAGTTCGCCGCTGGGACAGCGCACAACAAAAGCTTCCCGATGCTAATTTGCTGCTCATTTCCGTTGCCGGTGAATATGCCAACGATCTGGCGCGTCAGGGATTGGAAAACGGCAAAAACGTTATGCTGTTCTCCGACAACGTGCCCGTTGAACAAGAACTCGCGCTGAAACAAACCGCACGTGAAAAAGGGCTGCTGGTGATGGGGCCAGACTGCGGCACCGCCATGGTCGCCGGTGCGCCTTTAGCCTTCGCCAACGTACTCCCTAAAGGCTCTATCGGGGTGATTGGGGCCTCAGGCACGGGTATTCAAGAACTTACCTCGCAGATCGCGCTACTCGGCCACGGCGTCACCCATGCTCTGGGTCTCGGCGGCCGAGATCTTAGCGAGGCCATTGGCGGCATCAGCGCGTTAAGCGCCCTAGAAATTCTCGCGGGTGATGATCAAAGCAAAGTACTGGCCTTCGTGTCTAAACCTCCGGCCGAAAGCGTACGCAAGCGGGTGATAACCGCCATGCAAGCAGTGGCAAAACCGGTTGTCGCGCTTTTCCTTGGCACTAAACCTGAGCAAAAACATGAAGGTAATGTTTGGTTAGCCAGTTCATTAGCCGAAGCCGCTCACCTTGCTGTGATGCTCGCTAGCGTCGAAGAAATTGCCGCTGCCCAGCCGAGCGTCATCGGCAAGAAAATCCTAGGTCTCTATGCCGGTGGTACGCTGGCGGCTGAAGCCGCAATGTTATTGGCTGAGCAGATAAATGCCAAAACCGATAGCAAACACGATCGCGGCATCATGCTGCACGCTCAGGGGCATACCCTTATCGATCTGGGTGACGATGCGTATACCGTTGGCCGCCCACATCCAATGATTGACCCTACCAGCCGTTCACTTGAGATCCAAAAAATTGCCCACCAGCCAGACATTGGCGTGCTGCTAGTCGATGTGGTGTTGGGCTATGGCGCATGTGCCGATCCTGCCACCGCAGTGTTAGAAGCGGTCGATAAAGTCCGCACGGCACGGGGCGCCGAGAATCCACTAGTGGTCATCGCAACCGTAACCGGTACACAGCAAGATCCTCAGCCGCGCGCTGAGCAGATCGACACGCTGATTAACGGCGACATCGTCGTCATGAATACGCTGCAAGAAGCGGTGTTACTGGCTCATCATCTGATTGTTCGCGTGCCAGAACCCCCTCACTACCCCCGTAATCCACTGCTTGATGGCGTCAAAGTCATCAACGCTGGCCTGCGCAGTTTTGCTCAAGACTTGCAAAGCACCGGTTGTCCTGTCGTGCATTACCAATGGGCCCCTATCGCGGGCGGCAATGCTCATTTAGCCAGTTTGCTAAAACAATTAAATTAAGAGGTCTGCTATGTACTCATCTATTGCGCACGCCAATGAGGCGATCGTTGCACGCATTAAAGAAGCCCGTCCATTCTGGACCGGCGTTCATTTGGCTAAAGAGGTGATCCCTGCTTTACGTGAAGGAAAAACCTTGCTGCATGCAGGCCCTCCAATTGAATGGCAGGACATGACGGGACCAATGCGTGGAGCATGCCTCGGCGCGTGCCTCTATGAAGGTTGGGCTCAGAATGAACAACAGGCGCATGCGTTGTTGGAAACGGGTGAGATCACCTTTATTCCTTGCCATCACGTTAACGCCGTTGGCCCTATGGGCGGGATCACTTCGGCCAATATGCCGGTACTTGAAGTTAAAAATCACGTCCACGGCAACAGCGCCTACTGCAATTTGAACGAAGGTATTGGCAAGGTCATGCGTTTCGGTGCCTACGGTGAAGACGTCCAGCGCCGCCTGTGCTGGATGCGTGACACCTTAGCACCAGTATTGCAGCAAGCGCTCAGCGAAACTGAAAACGGCATCGATCTTAGCGCACTGATGGCTCAGGCCATCACCATGGGGGATGAATTCCACCAGCGTAATATTGCCGCGTCAGCGCTGCTGATGCGCACACTAGCACCTAAAATTGCGCTACAGAATGACGATAAAGCACGCTTGGGTGAAGTATTACAGTTCCTCAGCGTGACCGATCAGTTCTTCCTAAACCTCGCGATGGCCTATTGCAAAGCGGTAATGGATGCCGCCGCAGATATCAAAGCCGGTTCCATCGTGACAGCCATGACACGTAATGGCCGAGACTTCGGCATTCGCGTCAGCGGGCTGGGCGATCGCTGGTTTACGGCGCCGGTGAATACGCCGCAAGGGCTGTTCTTTACCGGCTTTAGCCAAGATGATGCCAACCCTGACATCGGCGATAGCGCCATTACGGAAACCTTCGGCATTGGCGGTGCGGCGATGATTGCGGCACCTGGCGTAACCCGATTTGTCGGTGCCGGTGGCATGGATGCAGCTCAAGAAACTTCGGAAGAAATGAGCGAAATCTATCTGCAACACAACCCGCTGCTGCAGATCCCATCATGGAATTTCCAAGGTGCCTGTTTAGGTCTGGATATCCGTCGCGTCGTCGAAACAGGGATCACGCCGCTCATCAATACCGGCATTGCTCATCGCGAAGCGGGTATTGGCCAAGTCGGCGCAGGCACCGTGCGAGCACCGCTGCCCTGCTTTGAGCAAGCGCTAGAAGCGCTGGCTGAAGCGATGAATATTCATGCATAAGGTCTATGCATAACACACCAAGCGCCTGCCTACTGGCTGTAATGTTGTTCATTTAAGCCTGATTTTAGGGGGAGCACACCGATGGGGTCGTAGCGGCGTAAGCCGCCGGAGCGCCCCGCGGTGTGCTAGACCCGTGTATCTCGATCGCTTAAACAATCAGTATTATGACTCACCGTAGGCGCTTTCTCCCCTTCAACTCTTAGGAGAACGGATAATGATTTGCTCTCCTTTAGCCGCCAGTGACTGCCTGCCGCCAATACACGGTGTCTGGGTATGCGATAATCGATTTAATCACGCCATTAATCTGCGTAATGCATCCAATCAGTTATTAACCTTGCATCGCTATGGGCACGGGATTAGCCCGATGGGATGGCTCATACGCCGCGCTGAGTTTGACCAACTCAGCCATTATTTAGCCCCCGGAACCCGTTTGACGGCGATTAACGGTGGGCTATTTACCCCGCATATTCAGTTGCTCAAACCACGGCGAACGCTGTATTTACGCATATCCGAAAAGCTTTCCATTGCGCCACAGCGCTTTGAAAAATACCTTTCGCGCCATAGCGCTATCACCGGATTATGTGGGCCGCTTAATCAAGCTCCCCAATCGTCGTCACCTTACACCGCTATTTTCACCCAGCAGCTTTCTCGCTGGGCGCAGGGCTTCGCCCCAGACTGGCGTTCTATTATTGGTTTAGGCCCCGGTTTAACCCCCAGCGGTGATGACATGTTGGTTGGCATGATGGCCATTCTTCACGCCACGTCACAGACGGCGCTGCGCCCTTCACTGCTTCCCAGCGACAACCTGCTGATAGCGTTAACCACCAGCGTCAGTGCCAGCTATCTTTACTACGCAAAACGGGGTTATTTCAGCACCACAATACACTCTCTGCTACGCCGACTTGCACGTGGCTCACAGGCTACAGAAAGGTCGCTTGAAAGCGTCCTGCGGCATGGACATACTTCGGGGGCGGATACTTTATTGGGAATGGATCTCACTCTGCGCTGGCAATACGCTCATCAACGGAGGGTTGAATACGATGTTTGATCAAGAGACGCTCCGCACGTTTATTCGAGTCGCTGAAACACGCAGCTTCTCTAAGGCGGCGGAATACCTACATAAAACGCCCGCGGCCATCAGCTATCGTATTAAAACGCTGGAAGAAAGCTTGGGAACACAGCTGTTCCTGCGCACCACGCGCACCGTCAGCCTCACGCCCGCTGGCGTTCATTTGCTAGAACGTTGCCATCAGTGGCTAAGCTGGATTGACGCCATGCCCGATGAACTCAGTCAAGTCAACGACGGTGTAGAACGACAGGTTAATATCGTAGTCAATAACCTGCTTTATAACGCAGCATCGGCGGCAAAACTGCTGACATGGCTCAATCATCGTTTTCCTTTCACCCAGTTTCAACTTTCACGTCAGGTCTACATGGGGGTCTGGGATGCGATGCTTTATGATGATTTTCAACTTGCGATTGGCGTTACCGGCTCCGAATCACTTTCCAACTCGATACGCACTCTCCCCTTCGGCGAAGTAAGCTGGGTCTTTGTGCTTGCCCCCCATCATCCCTTAGCCGCCAGCACTACGCCCTTAACCAACACGCTATTACGCGGCTATCCAGCCATCAATATCGAAGACACGTCGCGGAACTTAACCAAACGCGTGGCTTGGCTTTTACCTGGACAAAAAGAAATTAAAGTGCCAGATATGCAGACCAAGCTCGAGTGCCATCTTGACGGGCTCGGCGTGGGTTTTTTACCTAAGAATATTTGCCAGCCTTTCATCGATCGCGGCCAGTTGCTAACGCGGGAAGTCGACAACAAACGCCAGCCCTCGCCTTTGTCGCTCGCCTGGAGCAAAGACCGCAATGGCAAAGCGGTGCAGGAAATTGTTTCACTGTTTAAACATGGGGATGAGCGGATTCGTGGTTTTCTGACCAATATCGACAAATACACGCTGCGGTGAGGGTTTCTGCAAGACTTAGTCATCGCAGTCGCGTAGACTGCGATGAATCACCGATCTATTGACACTCAATCACTTCACTAAAATCTTCACGACCGCTTTTTTAACCGGTGCATTCTCACCCACGGTGCACATGGGCTTATGTAACTCACCGGGATAGAACACCACGAAATCACCTGCGTTCATGATAAAGCTTTTCTCTTCTAAGCCCTGCTGCTCTAGAGGCAAAAAGGCAATGTCTTTACCCTCAAGCCATTCAGCGCGGCCTTGCGGTGCGGCTAGATTGCTAAAGACCATTTTTTCCTGCCCGGCTAAAACAATTTGGATATCCAAATATTTACCGTGCAATTCCTGACGGCGCTCTTCCGCTGGAGAGGTTGAATCGTTAAAAATCATCACGAACTGATTTTCGCCATCCACATCAAACTTGCCTAGCGCAGAATCCGCATTGAAATTCGCCATAACATGTTGAATCACCTGCTTGAGCTGAGCAGGTAAATAAGGCAATAGTTCTAGATGATTAACATTTCCAGTGATCATACATTCCTCGACATTTCTCTTAAATTATTTTGAAACATCGTTTTAGTATAAAGAAACAGTAGCATCCGAAACGAGGTGCCAACCACAATTTAATGAGGATTGCCGCCAACAAAAATCCCCCAAATCAGGGGGATTCACGTCAGACAGTTATGCGTCTACAAGCCAATAAATACTTTCATATGGCCGCAGCGACTGAGTAACTGCGCTTTGCTGAGGATAGTTACTCATCAGCACACGCCCCTGTTTCGGCAACTCGCCGCTTATCTCCAGCGTCTGCGTTTGCGCGCTCAGGTTGGCCAATACATATAGGCTTTTCCCCTGATAGCTACGACGGTAGCACCATTGCGCCGGATGATTCGGCAGCAAATCCTCATAGTCGCCGTGGGTCAGCAACGGCAATTGCTTGCGCAGCTTAATCAACGACTGGTAGCAGTAATACACCGACGTTTCATCGGCGACCGCCGCCTGAGCGTTGATCTCGGTATAGTTGTCGGCAGGTTCTATCCACGGTGTTCCCTGCGTAAAGCCCGCATTTGGACTCGCATTCCACTGCATTGGGGTGCGGCTGTTATCGCGTGATTTAGTCGCCAGAATCGCTAACAGCTCTGCGCTGTCTCGCCCCTGTTCGCTGAGCTCTCGGAACATATTCAGGCTTTCAACATCGCGATACTGCTCGATATCGGTAAAGCCCGGATTAGTCATACCCAGCTCTTCACCCTGATAGATATACGGCGTGCCTTGCATACCATGCAGCACCATTGCCAGCATTTTTGCCGACAGGCTCCGCCATTCACCCTCATCACCAAAACGCGACACAATGCGCGGCTGATCGTGGTTACACCAGAACAGCGCATTCCACGCTCGGTTATGCATTCCCTGCTGCCAATAGGCAAAAATCCTCTTCAACTCAACGTAGTCTGGCTTCGCCAGCGTCCATTTTTCACCACCGGGATAATCCACCTTCAAATGATGGAAATTAAACGTCATCGAAAGCTCGCTGCCGTCTAGCGCCGCATAGCGCTGACAATGTTCAAGCTGCGTTGACGACATTTCACCAACGGTCATTAAGCCCCGAGGCTTAAAGACATCACGGCCAAACTCGCTGAGAAACTCATGAATACGCGGACCGTCTGTATAAAAACGACGCCCGTCCCCTTGCAGATCGTCTGGGAAATCCTGCTGTTTAGACACCAGATTGATCACGTCTAAACGCAAACCATCAACGCCTTTGTCCGCCCAGAAATGACACACGGCTTTCAGTGCTTCACGCACCGGCGGATGTTCCCAGTTGAGATCTGCCTGCTGAGGTGCGAACAAATGCAGATAATATTTCTCTGCGCTTTCAGACCATTGCCACGCGTTGCCACCAAACTTCGAGCGCCAGTTATTCGGCAACGCCTGCGCTTCGCCGTCACGCCAGATATAAAAATCATGCTTCTCGTCGCTAGGATCCTGCGCCGCAACAAACCATGGATGCTGAGTCGACGAATGGTTAAACACCATGTCCATCACGATACGCATTCCACGCTGATGAGCTTCATCAACCAAACGCTCAAAATCCGCCATCGTTCCGTAATCAGGATTGATCGCGCAGTAATCAGCAACGTCATAGCCATTATCAATCTGCGGCGACGGATAGACCGGCGTCAGCCACAGTGCGCTCACGCCAAGCTTTTGCAGATAATCCAGACGCTGAATAATCCCGTTGAGATCGCCTGTGCCGCTGCCGGTACTGTCTTGAAAACTTTTCGGGTAGATTTGATAAATCACACCGTTTTGCCACCACGGCACTGTTTCGCTCATCGTCATATTCCTATTTTCACTCTACGGCCACGAGACTCGCAGCCGTATTCATTCGTTATACCGGCAACTCGCCGCGCTTCTGTTTACGCTTATAAATCAAGATAGTTAGGGCAAGAGGCACTACAATCGCAACCACCATCGCCACGGCATAAATTCCCCAGAATTTCGGTTGGATAGAAAGAATCCCCGGCAATCCACCCACGCCGATGCCGTTAGCCATCACGCCAAACAACCCACAAATCAATCCCGCACAGGCACCGCCAATCATGGCGCACAGCATCGGGAAACGGTATTTAAGGTTGATACCGTACATCGCAGGCTCGGTAACGCCGAGGTAGGCAGAAATCGCCGCTGGCACCGAAATTTCACGTTCGTTAGCTTTGCGGCTAATGAAAATAATCGCCAACACGGCAGAGGCTTGAGCAATATTCGACAACGCGATAATCGGCCATACCGGCGTTCCGCCCATGCTTTGCACCATCTGCATATCGATCGCTAGCGTTGTCTGATGCACGCCGGTAACCACCAACGGTGCATACAAGAAGCCAAACAGCGCCGCGCCAATCGGAGCAAAACTGCCGGTCATCACCGCTTTCACAGCCCATGCAACGCCGTCGCCAATCATGCGACCAAACGGGCCAATCAGGGTGTGCGCCAAGAACACCGCCAGAAGCAGTGACGTCACCGGCACGACGACCAGATACAGATAATCGGGGATCAGGCGTTTTAAGCGAGTCTCAATCCAACCCAAGGCTAAACCCGCCATCACGGATGGAATCACCTGTGCTTGATAGCCAACTTTTTCAATCGTGAACCAGCCAAAATTCCATACTTCAGGCAACTGCTGGCCCAGCATGTACGAATTCATCAGCTGTGGAGAAACCAACGTAATCCCCAGCACGATACCGAGGATCGGCGTACCGCCCATCTTCTTCACCGTTGACCAGCAAATACCTACCGGCAGATAGAAGAATATCGCTTCGCCCAGTAGCCACAGGAAGTCATAAACCGTTTTCCACGCCGGATGTAATGCCGTCAACGGCTGTCCATCCACCAACGGAATATCGCCGATCACATTACGGAAACCGAGGATCAAACCACCGCTGATTAACGCAGGCAGCAACGGGAAGAAGATCTCGGCGAAATGCGAAATCGCAATTTCCCACCAGCTCATATTCTGACGAGCGGCTTTCTTGGCCTGCTCTTTGTTACTGGCATCGACGTGTGCCGTGCTAATCAACGCCTGATACCAATCGCCCACGTCCGTGCCAATGACAACCTGAAACTGCCCTGCATTGGTGAAGCAGCCCTTCACCATCGGCAATTCTTCAATCTTTTTAGGCGCAGCCAGCGCCGGATCGTTCAGTACAAACCGCAGTCGGGTAAGGCAATGACTGACGGTAGCAATATTTTCACGCCCGCCCACCAGTGCGATCAGCCGATCAACCTGATCTTGTTTTACCTTGCTCATATTGAGTACCTGTAGAGTCGTTCTGATTTCAGAGTAACGTGGATCGGCGCCATACTTTCGATCCATAAAAACTGAGTTGCATAAAGCGTAGTCACTATGACGGTTTTATGGAACGGGAACGTTCCCGAAACTAGGTATTGATCACAAGATTTGTGGTGGGGGATGAGGGAGGGGGAGGAGAATGGCAGCGGTCTAGACAGTGAAAGGTTTCGTACGCCTGTACTGTATATGTTGGATCAGTGGAGGGTTTCGTCCGCCAGTCGCCTGTACTGTATATGTTAGATCGGTGGAGGGTTTCGTCCGCCAGTTAGCTTTTATATTCCCATGAAACCGCTGTCGTAGGCGTCCGAGAAGAGGTTGCCAGCGCGCAACCTCTTCACTCTCGCGCTTTTTACCGAGTCGTTTGGCCGACCGGTCTCGGAGCGTACATCCTGTACGCCCTCAACCTGCCACCAGCATCCCTGCTGGCGGCTCTAAAATGCATTCTTTCAACACGAAAACACAAAAGACAAAAGACAAAAGACAAAAGACAAAACCCTATCTGGTTTCTTGTTTAAGTTTAGGTAGTGGGAGCAGTGGAAACAGGATGTTTCCACTAGGGGAGGAGGCGCCAAGGATGGCGCATGCCGACCCGGCGCGGAGATGGCATCTCGGATAAAAGCGCGCGAGTTGAGAGCCCCCGCGCAACGGGGCTCTCATCGGACGCCTACGATGGGCATTACATATAAAATGGTTACTGATAGGCGGACGAAACCTTCACAGCCCTAACATAAAATTTCGTTTAACACGAAAAAACAAAAGATATTTTCTATCTTTTTATTTTCTTTGAATTGTTTAAGTCTTGGTAGGGAGAGCCGCCGGTACAGGGATGTACCGGCGGAGTTTGGGGCGCCCTGGATGGGCGATACCAAACCGTAGCGGAGATGGCGTCTCGGATAAAAGCGCGCGAGTTGAGAGCCCCCGCGCAACGGGGCTCTCATCGGACGCCTTCGATTGGCGTTACATGTGCAAACCGTTATTGATAGGCGAACGAAATCTTTCACAGATCCAACATATACAGCACTAGCGACTGACGGGTGAAACCTTACCCCAACGCCCGCGCCAGCAACGAAATCGGATGCTCACATTTCTTACTCGTCGACATCTCAATCTGCCACTTACAGGTTTCGCAGTCCGTTACCACCAGATCCACCCCGCTCTCTTCGATCTGGCGGAATAACCCCGCACCAATTCCCTGCGATGTCTCGTAGTTCTCTTTCTTGAAGCCATAAGTTCCCGCAATACCACAGCATTGGGAATCCAGAACCGTCAGCTCTACGCCGGGGATCATTTGCAACAGCGCCAGCGTATACGGCGTCCAGCCCATTTTTTCCATATGACACGGCGTGTGGTACGCGATCTTCATCGGCGTCGATTTCAGCTTTAACTCACGTCCACCGTCTAATAAGCGGTAGAGATAGCGCGTTGCCAGCTCAACGTGTTCACGCACCTGTGTGGTATCCACATCCAGCACGTGCGGATATTCATCACGGATGGTAAATGCGCAGGTTGAAGACGTGGCAACCACCGGAATGCCTTTGCCAATCACGGCGTCGGTCAAAGACTCTGCGTTAACGCGAGCCTGCTTTTTAGCCTGTTCGATAAATCCATTCGCGATCAGCGGTACGCCGCAGCATTTTTCACGCTTCAACAGCTGCACGCCGATACCCATCGCGTTAAACACGCTCACCAAGTCTTTGCCGAGCTGCGGATGGTTATAGTTAACGAAACAACCGTGGAAGAACGCGACCTGTTCGGCGAACTTAGCCTGTTCTGCGGCCTGTTTTTTGTACCAATGACGGAATGTCCCCAGCGAATATTTTGGCAACTCACGGCGATGGTCGATCTTCAGCGCTTTATCCAACAGCTTACGCACTGGTTTCAGACCGGTAGTCATATTCACAATCGGCGCGAACGGCGTTGATAGCGTCCCCATCAGATCGGTATGGCTGAGGATAGCGTCACGCAGCGTCGGTTTATGCTGGCTATAATTCGCCTTAGCGCGTTGAATAATATCGCCAATTTTTACGTCTGATGGGCAAGCGACCTCACAGCGTTTGCAGTTGGTACAGTATTTCAACGCATCATCATAAAGCAGAGGATCTTTTAAACGCAGACGTTCACCGTCTGGCCCTGCCTGCTTTGGCCCCGGATAATTCGGATTAACCTTCGCAACAGGACAATAGGTGGTGCACACCGTGCATTTAATGCAGTTTTCAAAGCTGTTATCTGCGAGCAGGTTCATAGCGCGCCCTCCGCTTTTGCCAAAATTTGTTCCGCTGCATGCAGCGCCGTTAGCATTGAAACACCGGCACCACAGCCTTGCTGAATAGGATCGTATCCCCCCAGAACAGCACCAATGACGCGTAGATTACTCACGACTTTGCCACCTACTGTTGGGCGCAGTTGCTCATCGGTGCTCACACCAAACTGCAAATACGGCTGAGGCGAGAACATATTTTCAGTGCTCCAGTTAGCCCGCTCGTTTTCACTGATAACGTCTAAGCCAAACACAGGTTCAGTCACGCCGTTGAAATCAGCCTTAAGTCCATTACTGAAGAAACTACCGCTCGCCAGAACTACATTTTTCGCCCGCAAAGGAATGTCAGTGTGGTTACGCGTGTAAATTCTCGCTTCTTGCCCCTCTTCCAGATCGGCTCTTAACACCGCATCACCGGGCATGATCACGCCGCCCAGCGCCTGAAAACGGCGGCGAAGCAGATGATGCAAACGCATTCCCAGCACCGATGGCGGCAGCGTTGGCAACAGTAATAACGGCACTCTGACTCGTGAGCGCAGATGTTCTAATGCGTCAGCTTGTTCCATGCCAACACAGGCAGGCATGATGATGGCATTCACCTGCTGGGCAAGACGGTTAAGTTCGTCAATCAACAGCTGTTGGTTATCAGGTAAATCCAACACGCGCGCAATATTCACCGCGCGGAATTCACTTGGGTTATTGCGTAAACGATCTAACGCGGGCAGCGTGAGCTCCGCGATTTTGGTTTCTATGCCCTGCTCGGCCAACGAATTCGCCACGAGATGCGGCTGGAAATCGAGGAATCCTTCAATACCGGCAACCAGCACGCGTTCCCACGGCAGCGGCTGATCCAGTGCGCTCACCGGCACTTCGTTTGGGCTCAGCCACGTTGCTCTGCGCGTTCCCAACGGCGTGACGCGTAAATGGTTTTGTTGGCAGCTTCCCACTAACGCCAGCCCGCTGCGTTCCAGCAAACGTTCCGATTCCGCGGCATAACGCACCACGGCATCATGCCCCATTAAGCTATAAGGATGCTGTGGAGCCTGAGCCGACAAAGATTCCAACGCGGCCAGCGGTTGCTCTACGGCGCTGCCGTCAGGCAGATGACATAACAGATCCAGCGAGCCAGAAGAAAAATGCAGCGCGCTTTGACCCGAACTCACAATGGCGCATTTTTGCCCAGCCTCAGCTAATCGAATACCGCACAATAGCCCAGCCAAGCCGCCGCCAATCATTACCGTGTCAAATTTCATTGTCATTCTCCTGAGCGCCCTGATTCTGCGCGGGTGCTTCCATGCCGCATAAACCTTGATAAACCCAAGCCGTAAATTCGCTTTCGCGCAGCGCGTCGCCCCATGCTATTGGGCGCACGCCTTTCCAACGTTCATTAAGGAAATGAGAGAGCTGATCGATAGATTGCTTCGGCGTGGTAACTTTAAAACGATTAAGCAGACCCGCAGCGCGGCAGGCACAAAGCTCGCCCTGACAGGTGCCCATGCCCACACGGGTACGTCGGCGCAAATCCACCAGATTATTCACCGTCAGAGAATCAACCGCATAACGCACTTCCCCGGCGGTAACGGCTTCACATTCACATACCAAACTGTTGCTAAGACGATCGCCCGCCAGCATACGATCGGCGCGATCGCCATGACGATAAACCGCCGACCCCCTGATCGTGGCAGGCAACGAGATCACCTTACGTAGCGTCTCTTCGGCGGAATGTTGAGATCCCGGCAGCGCCTCGGTCGCGGTGGTACACGCGGTTGTAATGCCGAGTTTCTCACAGACTTTATCTGTCGCCCATTCCGCCATCAGGCGATAGGTCATCAGCTTGCCGCCGGTGATGGTGATAAAGCCTTCTAGGCCATCTCGAACCGCATGATCGAGCAGCACAATGCCGCGGCTCACATTACGCCCGCTTGGATCGTCGTCGCTGGCAACCAACGGACGCACGCCCGCATAGGCGCGCAAGATTCGCGTTCTCGCCAATTTAGGCGAAAGCTTCTCGCCCTCGCGGATCAAGATATCGACTTCTTCCGGCGTCACGATCATGTTGTCGATCTGATCGTAATCGATGTGCGTTGAGGTGGTGCCGATCAGCGAAATGGTATCGCCCGGTACCAAAATATCGGCATCGGCGGGCTTGCGACAGCGGTTGATCACCATATTGTTGATGCGATGTCCAAGGATCAACAGCGCGCCTTTGGCTGGGAACATGCGTACCCGTAAATCGGCATACTCAGCAATGTGCTGACCCCAAATCCCCGCGGCATTCACCACGATTTGTGCATGAATTTCATAGCTTTCACGCGATTTATGGTCGATAACGCGCACGCCGGTGATGCGATCGCCGTGGCGTAATAATCCGCTCACTTCGTGATAGGTCAGCACCTGTGCGCCATGCTCACGCGCATCCAACATATTGGCGGCGGTGAGACGGAATGGATCAACGGTGCCATCAGGCACGCGTACCGCGCCAATCAGAGCGGGGTTAGCCGCAGGCTCCAGACGTAGCGCCTCTTTAGGATCGATGGCCTCCGCATCAATACCCGCTTTTTGACAGGCCTCGATAAAGCCAGATTGAAAACCTAAATCATCTTCAGGAAGCGTGATAAACAGGCCATCTGAGCGTTCAACGCAGTGACGAGCAATGCGCTTAAGAATTTTGTTTTCTTCAATACATTCACGCGCGGATTCGCCGTCGGTTACCGCATAACGCGCACCGCTGTGCAAAAGGCCGTGATTGCGCCCCGTTGCGCCCGTCGCAATATCGTGGCGCTCCAATAAAATACAACGCAGGCCACGGCGTGCGCAGTCACGTGCAATCCCTGCACCGGTCGCACCGCCCCCGATGATGATGACATCAGTCTCTTGTGTCGCTGGGCTTTGTAGCATGTGTGGCTCCCGACCTTAATCACAACAATGAATGTACTGATAAATAGTTGTGCTTATTAAGACATAACCCACACAGAAATTGTTTGATAAGGAGCAAATACGCGCACAAAACGAAAGTGATTAGCGCGTATTTCACCATTTTTGTGATCATTATCACTAGATGTATGTGATTTTTGGTTTCAAAAAATTAACTAACCGCTCAAAATCAGCATCGCATTCATAAAACTGTAACAATTTGCGCGATCTCTCACAGTAACGAAATGCGCGTTTGAATACTCTACGCTCGAAAAAGAAAATGGAATGACCACCACTGAACGGAAAATAGCGTAAGACAACACCATTGCTGTTCTATTTTTTGTTGGCACACAGCAAACCTTAACCGGGCTCACTGGGGAATCGGTTCAGGATACATATAAAGAAGAGAAAGCCATCGGAGGCATATCTACATGTTAAGTATTTTTAAACCCGCAGCGCACGCGAAGCGCTTGCCTGACGCTCAGGTCGATCCGACCTATCGTCGTTTACGTTGGCAGATCTTCATGGGGATCTTCTTCGGCTACGCTGCCTACTATCTGGTGCGTAAAAACTTTACGCTAGCAATGCCGTACCTTATCGAACAAGGTTTCTCTCGTGGCGATCTGGGCTTTGCCCTTTCCGGGATTTCAATCGCGTACGGTTTCTCGAAATTCATTATGGGTTCCGTCTCTGACCGCTCGAACCCGCGCGTATTCTTGCCTGCCGGTCTGATTTTGGCCGCTGCCGTGATGCTCTTTATGGGCTTTGTGCCATGGGCAACCTCCAGCATTGCGGTCATGTTCGTTCTGCTGTTCCTGTGTGGTTGGTTCCAAGGGATGGGATGGCCTCCATGTGGACGTACCATGGTTCACTGGTGGTCACAGAAAGAGCGTGGCAGCATCGTTTCCGTGTGGAACTGTGCGCATAACGTCGGCGGCGGCTTGCCTCCACTTCTGTTCCTGTTGGGGATGGCGTGGTTTAACGACTGGCACGCGGCGCTGTATATGCCAGCCATCGCAGCCATTGTTGTTGCTCTGATCGCTTTCGGCCTGATGCGCGATACTCCGCAGTCTTGTGGTTTGCCACCGATTGAAGAGTATAAAAACGACTATCCGGATGATTATTCTGAGAAAGCCGAAGAAGAGCTGACCGCTAAGCAAATCTTCATGCAGTACGTGCTGCCTAACAAACTGCTGTGGTACATCGCTATCGCGAACGTGTTTGTTTATCTGCTGCGCTACGGCATTCTGGATTGGTCACCAACCTATCTGAAAGAAGTGAAACACTTCGCGCTGGATAAATCCTCTTGGGCTTACTTCCTGTATGAATATGCGGGTATTCCAGGCACCCTGCTGTGCGGCTGGATGTCGGATAAAGTGTTCCGCGGCAACCGTGGCGCCACCGGCGTGTTCTTCATGGTGCTGGTCACCATCGCCACCATCGTTTACTGGATGAACCCAGCCGGCAACCCTGGCGTCGATATGGCTTGTATGATTATCATCGGCTTCCTGATTTACGGCCCTGTTATGCTCATCGGCCTGCACGCCTTAGAGCTGGCACCGAAAAAAGCAGCGGGTACCGCAGCGGGCTTTACCGGTCTGTTCGGTTACTTAGGTGGCTCGGTTGCAGCCAGCGCCATCGTGGGTTACACCGTTGACTTCTTCGGCTGGGACGGCGGCTTTATGGTGATGATTGGCGGTAGCATTCTCGCCGTTATCCTGCTGTTAGTCGTGATGATCAACGAGAAAAAACATCACGAAGAAATCGCGGCAAACCGCGGGAACTAATCTTTAAAAAGTTTCACTAGGCCGTGTCGTTGCTTCCTGCGTCACGGCCTTTTTTTTACCCAAATAGACCCAAAATAATTCGAGTTGCTTGAAAGCCGCAAGAGAAAGAATCCCGATGAACTTACTCTGGTAAGTGATTCGGGTGATTGAACGCAGCCAACGCATGAGCAGCTTGAAGTATGGCGGGTATAGACCTCTAAAAATAAGGAAAACCTCTATGACCCTACGACTCAATACCATCATGGCAGGATTGCTATTAAGCGGCACGCTGGCGATGAGCGCACAGGCCGCCGATAAAGTGGTTATTGCGCACCGCGGCGCGAGCGGCTATCTGCCGGAACATTCCCTGCCTTCTAAGGCCATGGCTTATGCTCAAGGCGCAGATTTTCTCGAGCAGGATTTGGTGATGACTAAGGACGACAAATTAGTTGTCCTGCATGACCATTATCTGGATCGTGTGACCGATGTTGCCGACCGTTTCCCCGATCGCGCACGTAAAGATGGGCGCTACTACGCGATTGATTTCACCCTCGACGAAATCAAATCGCTGAAATTCACCGAAGGTTTTGACATTAAAGACGGCAAGCGCGTGCAAAGCTATCCGGGCCGTTTCCCAATGGGAAAATCTGATTTCCGCATTCACACCTTTGAAGAAGAGATCGAGTTTGTCCAAGGGCTTAACCACTCAACGGGCAAAAACATCGGGATTTACCCAGAGATAAAAGCGCCGTGGTTCCACCAGCAAGAAGGCAAAGACATCTCCACCAAAGTGCTACAGGTGCTGAAGCAATACGACTACACCGGCAAGAACGACAATGTTTATCTGCAATGTTTCGATCCAAACGAGCTTAAGCGCATCAAAACCGAGCTAGAGCCTAAGATGGGCATGGATCTCAAACTGGTTCAGCTAATTGCTTATACCGACTGGAATGAAACCTATGAGAAAAAACCAGACGGCACGTGGGTGAACTACGACTACGACTGGATGTTTAAACCGGGTGCGATGAAGCAGATTGCGCAATATGCCGACGGCATTGGGCCGGATTACCACATGCTGGTGGGCAAAGATGCTACCCAAGCTAATCCAAAACTAACCGAGATGGTAACCGATGCTCACGCCGCGAAAATGGTAGTGCATCCCTATACCATTCGCGTTGACGCCTTGCCAAATTACGTCAGCAACGGTGACCAGCTTTACGATCTGATCTACAACAAAGCAGGCGTTGACGGCGTATTCACTGACTTCCCAGACAAGGGCGTTCAGTTCCTTGAGAAACAGGGACAACATAAATAATATTTACCCTTTCACAGGGGGCTTTCGCCCCCGCATAAACATCGTTTTCCCTTCCTCCCTATCAATCCTGAAAATCTACACTAAGCTTGAAAGGCGATTAAAAAACCGTCTGATTAATTTTTTTAATCATCGAATTTCGACGGTTTCAAACACTGAACTCAGGATTAAAGCGGTTGCCTTCCGCCTACGTCCTTATATTCCATGCTGTACTACGTCGTAGATCCATCGTTTGAAGGATGAACTGCTGGCTTTGTCGTTAAGGCCGGTCACTCACAAATAAAACCGAGGATACAGATATGAATAAATACTTACTTGCTATTGCCGGTGCCTCTCTGCTCTCTTTCTCTGCATTTTCTAACGCGGCTGATGAAATCAAACATTCCGATATGGAAAAATACACCAAAATTGGCGACGTCAGCGCCGAAGTGCGCGACGGCACCATGGATGACATCGTGAAAAAGCTGGAGAAAAAAGCCGAAGAGAAAGACGCTGACGCTTACCGCATCACTTCAGTCGGAACAGAGGGCATGGGCGATATTGCCCGCGGCACCGCCGAAATTTACAAGAAGAAGTAAACTATTTGCGCCACCGACCACTATTCCGTGGTCGGTTCTCACTTCCTTACCCTAACGTTTCTGCCATACTCATCCCAGTATCCTTTTTTAAACTCATCGTTTTGTTAGTGGATAAGGACAGGGACTATGAAACTCATTGGCAGCTATACCAGCCCCTACGTGCGCAAAATTTTTGTTATGTTGTTGGAAAAAGGGCTGACATTTGAATTTGTTAACGACATTCCGTGGGAAAGCACCAGCCATGTTCCGCAATATAACCCGCTAGGGAAAATTCCCGCGCTCGTCACCGCCGACGGTGAGATCTTTTATGACTCCCCCATCGTTGCCGAATACATCGATCTGTTAGACGCCGCGCCAAAATTCGTACCGGAAGATCGCCAACAGGCGCTGCGTGTACGTCAGCTAGAAGCGCTTTCTGACGGCATCTGTGACGCCGCGGTGCTACTGGTTCAGGAAATGATGCGCCCAGCCGACAAGCAGAATAGCGACTGGATTGTGCGCCAGCGTGGCAAAATCGATCGTGGCTTAGACGCTTTAGAACAACACGCGAAAGAAGGTAAGTGGCTCAACGGAGCACAGATGACGCTGGCAGATATCGCTACCGGATGCTGTCTTGGCTATCTCAATTTTCGTCGGGTCGCGCCGAACTGGAGTTTAGAGCGCCCTGAGCTGGTTAAACTGGCGGAGCGTTTGTTCCAACGGGAGAGCTTTACCCGCACAGAACCACCGGTAACCTGATACTCGCTGTATTCTTAGGCTCTCAGCCTTTATCATATTCACTATTACGATGATAAAGGCGTGAGATCACCATGTCCGTAGACAGCCAGACTCTTTATAGCCAGCTCCCCTCCGTCGATACGCTGTTACGCGACGAAACTTTCCAACCCTTGTTGGAAAATTATGGCGCACAGCTCGTCACCCAAACCTTACGCAGGCTGCAACAGCAGGCGCGAGACAGCATTCGCGTTCAGCAACAGCTTCCTGCATGGTGTGAAAACTGGGCTCTTGCAGTTGAACATCAGCTTTCGCTCAGCCAAAAAGACGCACTCCAGCAGGTTTTTAATCTGACGGGAACCGTATTACATACCAATCTTGGCCGCGCCCTGTTAGCAGAGCAGGCTATCGACGCCAGCGTCATGGCAATGCGCCACTCCGTCACGCTGGAATACGATCTCGACGGCGCAGGCCGTGGCCATCGCGATCGCGCGATCGCCGACCGCCTGTGTGAATTAACCGGCGCGGAAGATGCCTGTATCGTTAACAACAATGCGGCTGCAGTGCTGCTAATGCTGGCCGCGCTGGCGAGCCATAAACAGGTTATCGTTTCACGCGGCGAACTGGTTGAGATTGGCGGTGCGTTCCGTATCCCTGACGTCATGCTGCAGGCCGGATGCGAACTCACAGAAGTGGGCACCACCAACCGAACTCACCTCAAAGACTATCGTCAGGCCATCAACGAAAACACCGCGTTGCTGATGAAGGTACACACCAGCAATTATGCGATTCAAGGATTTACCTCCGCCGTAGATGAAGCCGAGCTGGTGGCGTTAGGTCGTGAAACGGGGATCCCCGTTATTACTGATTTGGGCAGTGGTTCGCTGATTGATATGACCACCTACGGTCTTCCCGCCGAGCCAATGCCGCAAAAGCTGATTGCCGACGGCGTAGATTTAGTCAGCTTTTCCGGCGATAAATTATTAGGCGGGCCGCAGGCCGGTATTATCGTGGGCAAACGTGAGCTGATTGAACAGCTGCAAAACCATCCGCTCAAGCGCGCGCTTCGCTGCGGTAAAATGACGCTGGCAGCGCTTGATGCCACGCTCCAGCTCTATCAACAGCCAGAGAAACTCGCTCAGGCTTTGCCGACGCTGCGACATATGACCCGCACCGAAGCTGAGATCCGCGCCTGCGCCGAGCGTCTATTGCCGCCATTACAGCACCGCTTCGCCAAGCAGTTTAACGTGAGCATCGCACCTTGCCAGTCGCAAATCGGCAGCGGATCGTTGCCGGTTGATCGCCTGCCAAGTATTGCCATCACCCTGATGCCGCACAGCGGAAAAGGCGGCGAACTCGAAGCGCTGTCTCAGCAATGCCGAGCGCTATCCCGCCCAGTGATTGGTCGCATCAGTGAAGGAAAACTGTGGCTCGATCTGCGCTGTTTAGAAGATGAAGACGGACTTTTATACGCGTTATTACAGGAGTTACGTCCATGATTATTGCTACCGCTGGGCACGTTGACCACGGTAAGACCACGCTGTTACAGGCGCTGACGGGCGTGGATGCTGACCGTTTACCGGAAGAAAAACGCCGCGGTATGACCATCGACCTCGGCTACGCCTATTTGCCATTAGACGATGGCAACGTGCTGGGTTTTATCGACGTTCCCGGCCATGAAAAATTTCTGGCCAATATGTTGGCCGGTATTGGCGGTATTCCCCACGCCCTGTTAGTCGTGGCCTGCGACGATGGCGTTATGGCGCAAACACGCGAACACCTAACGCTGCTGCGGTTAGCGGGCAAACCGGCATTAACCGTGGCGTTAACCAAAGCCGACCGCGCCGATAGCGCCCGTGTGGATGAAGTCCACCAGCAAGTCACCGACGTACTGCATGAAATGGGGTGGTCTGACGCGCCGATTTTTACCACGGCAGCCTCTCAGGGTGAGGGAATCGATGAGCTGCGTGCGCATCTTATTGCCTTAACCGAAACACCAGCCCATCTCGATCAACGCTTCCGTTTAGCCATCGACCGTGCTTTTAGCGTGAAAGGTGCGGGTTTAGTGGTTACCGGCACGGCGCTCGCAGGCCGCGTGGAAGTGGGTGAAAATCTGTGGCTAACCGGTTGTGATAGACCCGTGCGCGTACGCGGCATTCATGCCCAGAACCAGCCTTCTGAACATGCCCATGCGGGTCAGCGTATTGCGCTAAACCTCAGCGGCGACGTCAGCAAAGAGCAGATCAGCCGCGGTGATTGGCTGCTGGCACAGCGCCCTTCGGAAACAGCGAGTACGCGTATTTTAGTTGCGCTTGATCTCATTGCACCCATCCAGCACTGGCAACCGCTACATCTGCATCATGCCGCGAGCCACATTACGGGGCGTATCTCATTATTGGATGAGCAGGCTCCGATGGAAGGCGTTCAGTTGGCTGAGCTGGTGCTCGATAGCCCGCTATGGCTGGTCGAAAATGACACCCTGATCATGCGTGATATTTCAGCACGCTTCACGCTGGGTGCAGCCCGAGTATTGCAAACCACCTCTCCGCGCCGTGGTAAGCGTCTGCCTGCATTTTTAGATTGGCTCAAACAGCTCGCCCATGCGCAAAGTGATGCCGAGGTATTAGCCTTACGCCTGCCTAAAGGCACGCTTTCTATTCCTCAGTTCGCCTGGGAGCGCCAGCTCACGGCAGAACGCTGTAGCGAGCTTTTCCATGCCGATAATCTGCTGGTGGTCGGTGACTACGCGTTATCACGCGAGATAGCGGAACGCTTCCAACAGCGTTTGTTAGACACGTTGGCGCTGTTCCACGAGCAGCATAACGATCAGATGGGCGTTGGTCGCGCGCGCCTGCGCCGTATGGCACTGCCCGTCGAACCCGAATCGCTGGTGTTTGCCCTCATTAATCATCTGCTGGCTAATCAGCAAATCGTCAACAGCCGCGGCTGGCTACATCTGCCACAGCATGGTTTAACCCTGAGCGACGCCCAGCAGGTGTTGTGGGAGCGTACACAACCGCTGATTCAGGATGCACCATGGTGGGTGCGCGATCTCGCCAAGGAAGTGAACGCCGAAGAAAATGAAATGCGCCAATTACTGCGTCAGGCGGCATTGCTTGGCTACATCACCGCCGTGGTCAAAGATCGTTACTATCGCACCGAGCGTATGCATCAGTTTGCCGATTTGATCCGCGCCATGGATGCCACGCAGGGCAGCACTTCCGCCGCAGATTTTCGTGATCGTCTGGGCGTAGGCCGTAAATTGGCGATCCAAATTCTGGAGTTTTTTGATCGCAGCGGCTTCACTCGCCGTCGTGGAAACGATCATCTATTGCGAGATAGCGCGCTGTTCAAAGACGATTAACCATCTATCATGGCTTTTTGGTGCGCATTTGCGCACCAAACTGTGATCCCTTCCGAATAAATACGCCCTCCTTGTCCCTCATATATTCAGCCACGCTACGCTTATAGAGCAATATATATACGTTTCACTGTACCTGACACTATGGACTCAAGGAGACAGTAATGACGAATCACGCTCTTGATATTCTCACTCCCGGTAGTGGCAACTCCCCCCTCAAACTCAAATCACGTTATGACAACTTTATCGGCGGAAAATGGGTGCCACCCGTTGAAGGAGAATATTTCTCTAACCTGACCCCTGTCACCGGACAAGCACTTTGCGAAGTGGCCAGCTCCAGTAAGAAAGACGTGGATTTAGCGCTCGATGCCGCCCACGCCGCCAAAGATGCCTGGGGAAAAACCTCAGTACAGCAACGCGCTAGCGTGCTGTTTAAGATTGCTGACCGCATGGAGCAAAATCTAGAATTGCTGGCTCACGCTGAAACGTGGGATAACGGCAAACCGATCCGTGAAACTCTAAACGCCGACGTTCCTCTTGCCATCGATCACTTCCGTTACTTTGCCTCCTGTATTCGCGCTCAAGAAGGAGGTATCAGCGAAATTGATAGCGAAACCGTGGCCTATCATTTTCATGAGCCGCTTGGCGTCGTAGGACAGATCATCCCGTGGAACTTCCCTCTGTTGATGGCCTGTTGGAAAATGGCACCTGCGCTGGCAGCGGGCAACTGCATCGTATTAAAACCCGCTAAGCTAACGCCGATGTCCGTGCTGATCATGATGGAGCTGATCGGCGATTTGTTGCCAGAAGGCGTGCTCAACGTGGTAAACGGTGCAGGTGGCGAAATTGGCGAATATCTAGCAACCTCACCGCGCATTGCTAAAGTGGCGTTTACCGGCTCCACGGAAGTGGGTCAGCAAATCATGGGCTATGCGGCGAAAAACGTGATCCCCGTTACGCTTGAACTGGGCGGAAAATCCCCCAATATTTTCTTCGCCGACGTGATGGACAAAGAAGACTCCTTCTTTGATAAAGCGCTGGAAGGGTTTGCCATGTTCGCCTTTAACCAAGGCGAAGTCTGCACCTGTCCAAGCCGCGCGCTGGTGCAGGAATCGATCTACGAACGCTTTATGGAACGCGCAATCAAGCGAGTGGAATCCATTCGCTCGGGCAACCCGCTCGATAGCAATACCCAGATGGGCGCTCAGGTTTCCGCAGGCCAAATGGATACCATTTTGAAATATATCGAAATTGGTAAAAAAGAGGGCGCTCGCGTACTAACCGGCGGTGGCAAACGACTTCTAGAGGGCGGGCTAGGCAGTGGATATTATTTAGAACCTACCATTCTGTTTGGCAAAAACAGCATGCGCGTTTTCCAAGAAGAGATTTTTGGCCCAGTACTGGCCGTCACAACGTTCAAAAATCAGGCGGAAGCGCTTGAGCTCGCTAACGATACCGATTACGGTCTCGGCGCAGGCGTATGGACGCGTAATGGCACCGTCGCTTATCAGATGGGCCGCGGTATTCAGGCCGGTCGCGTGTGGACAAACTGCTACCACGCCTATCCGGCACATGCCGCATTCGGTGGCTATAAACAGTCTGGCATCGGGCGCGAAACCCACAAAATGATGTTAGAGCATTACCAGCAAACGAAATGCCTGCTGGTTAGCTATAGCGAAAAACCTCAAGGGTTCTTCTAATACGAAAAAGTATTAGCTCAATAAACCCCATTTAACTCTCCCCTTCACCGGGGAGAGTTAAACTGGCGAGCAACGCGCCCAGACTCAAACTGTTCATCACTGGCGTTTCGCGCTACACTTTTTTTATTTGAATCAGTCCCTTTGCCGTGAAAAAACTATTCCACAGATTTATATCTTTGTTTAAACCGCACTGGTGTCTGGCCGTGTTGGTGGCCGCGTATGGCTATCTCTTCATGCGTCCGGTGATGCTGCGAGCGTTTGACTATGTGCCAAACGCCATCAGTTCGTTCAGCTCATGGAAAGAGACGCTTTCTGTTACTGGCCTACTTGAAATCCCGCAGTTTGTGCTTGGGTTTGGCTTAATACTGATGGCTTTTGGGTTGCTGCTGCGCGCACGCGTAGCCTGGGCATTCTCGTTATTGTTGTTATTCGTGACCGGCCTGCTCAGCTTTCTTTCACCTCAGGAAATGCTGAACCTGTTTCTGTACGCCGTGATATTGCTGATTTTACTGATCGCCTATTGGCGGCGCTTTGACCACGCCAGCTTAGCCGCCGGTGGTCTATTTGCGTTAGTCAGCTTTGCGTCTTTACTGCTGTATGCCGTTTTTGGTTCGCTCTATTTAGGTGGCGAATTTGTTCCGCCTATTTTAGATATGCCAACGGCGTTCTATTTCTCGGTCGTCAGTATGTCAACGGTAGGCTTTGGCGATATTGTTCCTCATACGGCAACCGCTCGGCTATTTACCGTCTCCGTTATCGTTATGGGGATTACCGTATTTGCGACGTCAATCAGTGCCATTATTGGGCCAGTGATTGGCGGTAATTTAAAACGATTGGTGAAAGGCAGGATTTCTCACGTGATGCGTAAAAACCACTTTATTATCGCGGGTGCCACTCCGCTCGCATTGAGCGTTTATCTCGGGCTTAAACAGCGTGGAGATGCACTCACCGTTATCGTACCGCCCAATGTGTCTCACGAATATCCACCGGATACGGACTTAATTATCGGCGATCCGTCTAATGCCCAAGTGCTGATCGAAGCCGGTGCGGCGAAGGCGAAATTCATTCTGGCGCTGCGTGACGATGACGCAGAAAATGCATTTATCGTGCTGGCGGCGAAAGAGGTCGCCAATGCCAATACCAAAACCATTTCGGTAGTTAATGCCAGCAAACACCTACAGAAAATTAAGCGTGTGCAGCCTGATATGGTGTTCTCACTTCAACTGCTCGGCAGTGAATTACTGGTGCGCACGCTGAGCGGTGAGCCCATCGACGATAAACTGATTACCGAGCTCTTCTTCGGTAATACGTCATCAGTGAAAGACGCTTAACCTCAATTTGTTACCGCGCTAAAAACAAAACAGGCCAGCTTTTGCTGGCCTGTATAGCATTGATAATCGAGATATTAGCGACGTACTGCGATCGCTTCGATTTCAATTTTCACGTCTTTAGGCAGACGTGCAACTTCAACGCATGAACGCGCTGGGAACGGCGCATTATGCTCAGTGAAGAACGCTTCGTAGGTCGCGTTAACGGTCGCAAAGTCATTCAGATCTTTAACGAAAACGGTCGTTTTCACAATATCTGATACTTTCAGACCAGCAGCTTCAACGATAGCCTGCACGTTTTCCAGAGACTGGCGCGCCTGTGCGGAAACGTCTTCAGCAACCTGACCATTCTTCGGGTTCACAGGGATCTGACCAGAAGTGATGATCATGCTACCCAGATCAACGCCCTGAACATAAGGACCGATGGCGGCAGGTGCGTTCTCTGTACTGATGATGCGTGACATATCTGCTCCTATAGGATTTCGGATGTATGATGAACATTAAAAATAAATTCGTCACCATTATAGGGAAGCAGCCTACTAAAACCCACCCGCTGCCTCGCAAACCCGAGTTAAATCTGGAAATTTGTATTGAGCTTTAATCTAAATACCCTGCATTACGGCATGATGTTCAAACTCTTTTTCACAGTACTTACACTTCAATAACACTTCATCTTGGCGCACGCGAACTTTAAAGCTGGAAGACACCGGTTCGCTGCGGCTGATACAGTTGCTGTTTGGGCAGTCCAATACGTGGTCAATCTGCTCTGGCAGCGTCGGCGTGAGCTTAAGAACCACTTCGTAGTTATCGATGCGGTTTACCGTCGCTTTTGGCGCATAAATCGAGAGTTGGTTGACCTGCTCTTCGGTCAAAAAGACGTTCTCGATTTTAATCAGGTCTTTACGGCCCTGCGCATTCGAAGGCAGGTTTAAGCCGATAGTAATGCGCTGATCGGTCTCGGTGAGTTTGAACAACGTTAATAGTTTGAAGCCAACCTGCGCTGGAATATGGTCAATCACCGTGCCACGTTTAATCGCTTCTACCTGTAATTTATTATCGTGTGTCATCTTAGCGTCCTCGATTAAAAGTTCAGTTCAGCATTCAAAACCAGAGCCAACAAAGCCTGACGGGCAAAGATGCCGTTTCCTGCCTGCTGGAAATAATAGGCATACGGCGTTTTATCAACGTCGTTGGTGATTTCATCAATACGTGGCAGAGGATGCAGCACTTTCATGTTGTCGCGAGCGCCTTCTAAGGACACAGCGCGCAGCACAAACTGAGACTTCACGTTGACGTATTCAGACGGGTCCAAGCGCTCTTTCTGTACGCGGGTCATGTACAGAATATCCAGCTCCGGCATCACTTCTTCGATACTGGTATGCAGGCTGTATTGAATGCCTTTTTCATCCAGCATCTTCAAGATATATGCGGGCATCGCCAAAGCCTCTGGCGCGATGAAATAGAAGCGATTTCCTTCAAACTTCGCCAACGCCTGCGTCAATGAGTGTACGGTGCGGCCATATTTTAGGTCACCGACCATTGCGATATTGATGTTATTCAAACGTCCCTGCGTTTCCTGGATAGTAAACAGGTCGAGCAGCGTTTGGGTTGGATGTTGGTTCGAACCATCACCCGCGTTAACGACCGGAATCGAACCACAAAACTCAGTAGCCAGTCGTGCCGCACCTTCCTGCGGGTGACGCATCACAATGGCGTCCACGTAGGTGCTGATAACCGAAATGGTATCCGCCAGCGTTTCGCCTTTCTTACCCAGCGACGTATTGCTGCTGTCGGAGAAACCCACGACCGAAGCACCGAGGCGATGCATGGAGGTTTCAAAGGAGAGACGGGTACGCGTTGAGGCCTCGAAGAACAGGCTGGCAATCACTTTGTGTTTCAACAATTCTGGCTGCGGATTCGCCTTCAGGCTTGCAGCAGTACGTAATACCAGCTCCAGTTCCTCACGATTCAGATCGTTTATGGAGATGATATCTTTGTTATACAACGGATTAGCCATTTCTTGTTCTCCTGTTTTTCGCGCCCGCTGGCCGGGACTACTGGATGTTTAAAATGTAATCAACCCGATCGCTGGGCAAAAAAAAGCCCCTCATTGAGGGGCGATTAACGATCGTTTTAGCAACGGAAGAAAAAAACGGTGGCAGCCGCCTTGTTCAGGCAGGGCGTCTAGTCGACAAGCGACCCAAACAGCACTGATAGCCACAACGTTTTTCATGCAGTCTCCCGGCAAATTGTCGGGCATTATACTCACCCGCAGCGATGCTGCAAGCGCTAAATCACGATTTTTATGATCCTACGCAAACGATTTCTTTTCCTAAGCCCTATTCGTCGCACGGTTAGGATTTAATCAATTAGCGCATGCTGGTATTTTTCCAACATGGTCGATAGCCGTTTGACCGGGATCGTAACAGTGTACGGAGCCTGATAGTGTACCAAGCGTTCCTGATACTGATTCAGTTCGTCTAACAAGCGGAAAAAGTATCCTCTTCGCTTGCTGTCGCCACCTGCTGAAATCACCTTATTGGCGGTCGCACGTATCTGTTTATGGAAATCGGACAGCTCTTGGTTGACCGGAATCGGCGCATTGCGTAAACGCTGGTGGGCGATGATCAACGTCAGCGCCAAACGGTATTTAGCAATGTCATTCGGGAACAGATTCAACAGCTGGAAGAGCTGTTGGTACAGCGCCGGTAAATGGTTTTCATTGCGCCGCGCCTGATTGGTGGTTAACGCCGATACCGCGCTGTACACAAAACCATTGAGTAAGGCGCGTCCTGTCCGAGCTTTTGAACGATCGCGGATCAAGAACAGCACGATCATCGCCACAAAGCAGCCGATGATCTGGCCAATCGCGTTGTCTAAAAAGCTGCTTACCGGAAACGACATCGGATTGCTTAACACCATGATGTTAATCGTCGAAGCCAAGGTCCCCAGCGATCCTAAACGACGTTTTTGCACTTCCAAACCGATAACAAACGCCATCAGCCCCAAACTAATACACAGCAACAACATGCTTTGCTGGGTCGCGGGAAGGATTAGCATGTAAAACAGCGAGCCTATCGGCAGCGCCATAATCGTGCCTAACAGGAAATCAATCGATGCCATGCGTGGGTTCGGCGTGCGCATCGCCAGCGCGGTCACAACGGCAATCATAACCATACAGCCACTGCCGGATGTCCAACCGGTCCATAGCCAGAACATTGCACCAATGGACGTAGCTGCCCACGTACGCAGGCCGTTGATCATCGCATGATGGCGCTCTGCGGAGGCGGGTTTGACCACATACTCGCCTTCCAGAATATTTTCTTCTACCGAGCTGATACTGCTGTTGGTATGCACCCCTTTTGCCAAGAGCAAGTAGCGCGTAGCGGCGCCAATCCAACTGCTGATGGTTAGCGGCACCGAGTCCGTGGGCTGCATCGATAGCAACTGACGCAGCTGTTTCATCCGTTTGTGAACATCACCGATAGTTTCTACCGGCTCGAGGATCAGAACCTGCATTTCGCTAGGGATACGCTCCGGTGCATTTGAGCTGATAAAGAAGGTTTCACAGGCCTGCGTGATCAGCGTTAAAGAAACGGTGTTCAACGCTTTCAAACGGCGGTTTACACGCACCCACCGAGTGGATTCCAACATCAGATTGCTGCGCATCCCATTGAGCGCGTTGGTGCCTTTCACTAAATCGTTCCACGACTTATCCAGCACGTCTCGCTCGTCAGGCCGAACGCACATTTGCAGTAATCGGAATTGATCGACGATGAGCGAGCTCACCACGCGGTCGATATCACTTTTGATAGAACGTGGCGAAAAGATAATGTCGGCCAGCACCGCACACACGATCCCTAATACGATTTCACTACAGCGCTCAACCGCATACAGCGGGCTCAACAAGGGTTCCGTTGCCGTTGTCACCACGATAATAAGCGCGGTATAGCCCGCCAAACCAAAGGCATAAGAGTTCTCCACGCGTACCAGCGAAGAGATCCATGTACATATGCCCGCCCATGCGCAGCACAGGAGCATCATCACCAGCGGCGCACGGATAAACAACATCATGATCAGCAAACCGCCAATCGAGCCGATAAATGTCCCGATAATACGTAGCCAACCACGGTGACGGATCGCGCCAGAGAAAGGTTCGCCACCCGCGGCAAACGCCGGGCCTGCGGCGACAATAGCCGCGGTTAAAACCGACCAGCGCGGTGTTTCCAGTTGCAAATGAAAGCCAAGAAACAGCGCCAGCACGATAGCAAATGCTAACTTACAGGCAAAACGTAAGCGCAAAAACATGCCACCATTATTCATCATTGCCTCTGTCTGCGCTAAAAAGTGATAGGGACTTGCACGTTAACGTGCGTACAAATCCCCAGTGAAAATAAGTGTAAATATCGTTGGGAGGGCTTAACCAAATTCACGCAGACGATGTAGCAACTGCACAATCGGCGATGATGATTTACGCTCAACGTCTTGCTGGTTGCTCACTACCACGGTGGCCGTTGTCCCAGCCGGATAAGGCGTTTCTTGCTCTTTGTTGTCGAGCAGAATTTTCACCGGAACACGCTGCGCCAAACGAACCCATTCAAGGTTAGAGTCAACGGTCGCCAAGCCTTTGCTATCCGCGGTAGAGCTTTTGTTATTCACCCCTGCAGATACGCTGTCTACGGTGCCGTAAAGGATACGGTTACTGCCTAGCGGCGTAATCTCCACGCGATCGCCGCGCTGGATGCCGTCGAGTTTGGTTTCTTCCATGTAGGCCAGAATATAGAAGGTGCCTTTTTTCACCAGCGCGACTGCCTTAGCCCCACGGTTAATGAACTCGCCCTGATGAACGTTTAGGTTGGTGACCCAACCATCGGCCGGTGCACGCACCACGGTACGTTCTAGATCCAGTTTTGCCAGATCGCGCGTTGACTGTGCTTTAGCCAACTGCTGACGCACCGTTGCCAGCATATTGCTTGACTGGTCGATCTCTTCTTGAGACATCGCCTGAACACCTAAACGTACACGACGCCCAGCCTCTTTCGCTTTTTCACTGACCAGAGTTTGGTAGTAGCGCACATCGGCTTCAGCCTGATTTAGCGCTTCTTGATAACGTGGCTGATCGATAACAAACAGAATCTGCCCTTTCTTCACCAACTGGTTATCATGAATAGGCACGTCCGATAGCAGGCCACTGACGTCTGGCGCAATGGCAACGACGTCGGCGGTGAATTTGGCATCACGCGTCCAGGGGGATTCGGTATAAAAGGCCCATGCTTTAAACACGGCAATTGCCGCTACTATCACGATAATCACGGTGATAGCGATGCGGGTCATTTTTATCATAATTTGATTCACAGTGACCTCAGACAAATAAGCAGGTAATCAAGTAGAACAAACAGCAGTACAACGCGGTATTAAACAACGCCGGATGCCAAACAAAATCGTAGATCCCCGTCGGCTGTAATACCCGCCGGAACAGTAAAAACAGCAGCAAAGCCACCAGCAGTTCAAAAAACACCGGTGGAAAGGACAGGCCAAAAACGACCATTACCGGTAGCAGCCCCATAATTCTCTCCACTCAAATAATATTTAGCCTAGCTCAACGCGGCATTCTTCGTTGGCTGCATAGCGTGACGAACGATAACTTTTGCCTTGCGCGATCCACTAACCGCCCTCACCCTGAAATGCTGGTTGATGGCGTTTAACTCAGAAAAAGGATGTCTGTCAGAGGATGTGAGCTACAGGATCTGATGGCAGAAGGACATTTCGTCGTTTCGATACACAGAGGATTATTTCCGCATCGTCAATGACAATATCTTAGCGCAATAATAATCACCATGTATAGAATATGTGAGCTAAATCACTTTTTATTTAAAATAAACAATCAGTCGTTTTTTTAAGCTATCATCGTTACCTCAAAGGCTGATTGTAAGGCGTTTTCTCCCATGCAGCCTCACTTCCCTATTAAGGTAGATTGAACAATGGAACGACTTAAGCGCATGGCCGTGTTTGCCAAAGTAGTTGAATGCGGCTCCTTTACTAGCGCAGGACGCCAGCTTGAGATGAGCGTTTCGTCCATAAGCCAAACCATTTCCAAGCTGGAAAATGAGCTGAATATTAAGCTACTCAACCGCAGCACGCGCAGCATTGGTTTAACCGAGGCAGGGAAAATTTATTATCAAGGCTGCCGGAAAATGTTGCTTGAGGCGCAAGAAGTCCACGAACAGATTTACGCTTTCAACAATACGCCAACGGGCACCTTACGTATCGGTAGTTCATCCACCATGGCACAAAATGTATTGGCGCCAATGACGACCAGAATGCTGCGTGAATATCCAGGATTATCGATTGATTTAGTCACCGGTGTACCTGCACCAGACCTTATCGCTGACGGGCTCGATCTGGTGGTGCGTGTGGGTGCATTACAAGACTCTAGCCTTTTCTCTAAGCGCCTAGGCTCTATGCCAATGGTGGTCTGCGCAGCAAAAAGCTACCTTCAGCAGCACGGAACGCCAGAAAAACCCGCAGACATCACCAGTTTTAGCTGGTTAACCTACAGCGTTCGCCCCGACAGTGAATTTGAGCTGATTGCGCCAGAAGGGCAAACCCTGCATCTCTCGCCTCAGGGCCGCTTCGTCACCAATGACTCACAAACGCTCATCCGCTGGCTGAGTGAAGGCGTGGGAATTGCCTACGTGCCACTGATGTGGGTCATCGAAGAGATAAAACGCGGTGAAGTTGAAATTCTCTTCAGCCGTTACCAATCCGATCCAAGGCCGGTTTACGCCTTACATACCCAAAAAGATAAGCTGCCGCTCAAGGTGCAGGTTTGTATTAACTACCTCAGTGAATACTTCACCAAGGTTGGGGAGATTTATCAGGATTATCGGCAGGAGGAGTGAGGGTCCGATTGCCCCACCCTAACCCTCCCCCTCGCGGGGGAGGGAACAGATCGGCGCTCAATTAAAGATCTCGATCTGCTCCTCCCCCTGACAAGGGGGAGGCTGGGAGGGGGTCTATGGCGAGGAAGATGTAGCTTACGCCGTTCCCCCCACCGTCATTGAATCCAGCTTCAGCGTTGGCTGACCAACGCCAACCGGCACGCTCTGTCCTTCTTTGCCGCATACGCCAACGCCTTTATCCAGCGCCAGATCGTTACCGACCATAGAAATCTGCTGCATGGCTTCAATGCCTGAACCAATCAGCGTTGCGCCTTTCACCGGCTTGGTGATTTTGCCATTCTCAATCAGATAAGCCTCTGACGTAGAGAAGACAAATTTACCCGACGTAATATCGACCTGACCACCAGCAAAATTCGGCGCATATAGGCCATATTCAACGCTGGAAATAATATCCTGCGGCGATGATTTGCCCGCCAACATATAGGTATTGGTCATGCGCGGCATTGGCAGATGCGCATAAGATTCACGACGACCGTTACCGGTTGGCGCAAGCCCCATCAGGCGAGCATTCATTTTATCCTGCATAAAGCCTTTCAGAATGCCGTTTTCAATCAGTACGTTGTATTGACCTGGAACGCCTTCATCGTCGATTGCCAGAGAGCCACGACGTCCACTAATCGTGCCGTCATCGACAACGGTACACAGTTCGGAGGCTACCAGTTGCCCCATCTGGCCACTGAACACCGACGTACCACGACGATTAAAATCACCTTCTAAGCCATGACCAACCGCTTCATGCAACAGCACGCCCGGCCAGCCTGCGCCAAGCACGACCGGCATTGAACCGGCTGGAGCCGCCACCGCAGACAGGTTTACTAGCGCCATACGTACCGCTTCTTTGGCAAAAGCATCGGCACGCACATCACCATCGACGAGCTCGAGGAAATATTCGTAGCCAGAACGACCACCGCCGCCGCTTGAACCACGTTCACGGCGACCATCCTCTTCTACCAGCACGCTGACAGAAAGACGCACCAGCGGGCGAACATCTGCCGCCAAAGTGCCATCTGTTGCAGCCACCAGAATTAACTCATACACCCCAGTAATGCTGGCAGACACTTCCTGCACACGGGGATCTTCCGCACGCGCAATATTATCAACGCGATGCAGCAGAGCAATTTTCTCTTCACGCGGCAGGCTTTGCAGCGGATCAATGGCGGGATACAGCAAGCTATAAGGCACGTTGCCCAAGGTATGAACTTTGCCATTACCCTGTTCACGTACAATGCTACGCGCCGCCTGTGCGCTTTGATTCAGCGCATTAAGGGTAATCTGGTCAGCGTAGGCGAAGCCGGTCTTCTCACCGCTAATAGCGCGCACGCCAACGCCCTGATCGATATTGTAAGAACCGTCTTTAATGATACGGTCTTCAATCACCCAAGACTCATGGTAACTGGACTGGAAATAGAGATCGGCGTAGTCAAGCTGACGTTCAGCCAGTGTACCCAATACTGAAAACAGATCTCGATGACTCAGTTTGTTAGCAGCCAATAGCTGCTCACTAACGAACGTCAGACTCATAGCGTTTTACTCTTATTGATCCAAAGGATTAACCAGCTTCGGCTGGAATCGGTTGTGTTGTGCGACCGGCATCTGGGTGCGAATATTTTCAAGTGAGTGAGTATTCACCTTCACTTTAATCGGCATGACCAAATCGGCATTCTGTTCAATAACATTGCCCCAGCCATCCACCGCCATGGTATGTCCCCACGTACGGCGCGTTGCGCCATGACGACCAACCTGAGCCGGAGCCAAAATATAGCACTGAGTTTCAATTGCGCGAGCACGCAGCAAGATTTCCCAATGAGATTCCCCAGTTACGCGGGTAAACGCCGCAGGCACGGAAATAATTTCGGCGCCTTTATCACGCAACGCTTGGAATAAACCGGGGAAACGCAGATCGTAACAGATAGTCATACCCAATTTTCCCACTGGGGTATCGACCACGGTCAGATGTTCACCGTGCTGATAGGTATCAGATTCACGGTAGTGACCATGCGTATCTTTAATATCAACATCAAACATATGCAGCTTATCGTAACGCGCTTTCAGCTCGCCTTGATCGTCAAACAACAGGCTGCTGGCAGTGATTTGCTTGCTGTCTTCACGGCTAATTAGCGGCATTGAGCCAATCAGGATCCACACCCCGTAACGGCGCGCCATATCACGAATAGCATCCTGCAACGGGCCTTTGCCTTCTTGCTCGGCCTGCTCGTGATAGGCTTTCGAATCAGCAAACAACAGTGCGTTTTCTGGCGTCATCACCAGCTTGATATTGTTATTCAACTGCTTGATTTGCTGTTCTATTTGCGCCAGATTCGAACGGGTGTTATCTCCGCTGCACAGTTGCAATAAAGCAATATTTGCATTCCTCATCGTGCTATTTCTCCTTTGGCTGGCGTAAAACTTCGTTAATGGTTGGGTGATCCAAACTGCCTGTAATGTTGTAGCGTATCAGCGATATTTTATTCCACAACGGCGCCAATACTCTTGATGCAGCAAACACGGCGGCTCCAACGACAGGGTTGATAACAAATGCCGTTGCAACGCCGACGGTAGCCGAAATCTCCGGCGCGATGACCGCCTGCATGTCGATACGGCGAGTCACAAGGTTCACGTTACCATCCATCGCAATATCAGCGGCTAAGCCATCTACCAGTAAATCATTGGTGGATAGAATACCATCCTTAAACTTACCATTGCCGCGAATGCTGTCATAGTAGAACCCTTGACCGAACGTATCGCTAAAATCGAGTTTTAGTTTACGCAGCAGGGCGTCGAAGCTCACTAACCGGAGCAGTTGTCCAGCGCGACCGCCGCCCGCATTATCAATTTCACCTTTACCCAGCTTACTGCTTAGCGAACCATTAAGCGAGTTCACCTGCGGCCGCCACGGTTCGCCTATCCAGTTCAAATCAAGATGAACATCAAACGGAGAGTTTTTCAGCGGCGAGCTAAAACCAAAATAGTCGCTGCTGGTGGTAATGTTAGCGCCTTTAACCTGTACTTTCAGCCAAGTATGATCTTTGCTGTTACTCTGATTCCACATGCCGCTCAGCGTAACTTTGGTATTTCCGGTATCAATTAGGCCGTTTTTCAGCATCAGTTGATCGCCGTTCGGCGTTAGATCGGCATTTACCTGACGTAGACGCTGTCCCATCATCCAGCAGTCTTGGCAACGCAGGATCATGCTTGGCCACTGACTAAAGGAGACTCGTTCCACGGCCGGTGGCGCATCGCTGTTTGCTGAAGGCGCAGCACTTGGAGACACAGTGCTCCACTGCGGGTTGTAATATAGGTAGGCCACGTTGGCGCGTAACACGTTGTTATTATCTAAATCAGCTTCGCCGTTAATTTCACGTCCTTTAGCGCTGATATGCGTGCCATTCGCCAATTTTGAAGCCGAAACGGTCAACTGATGCCACGTTTGTCCCGCTAAAATGAGCTGTGGTGTGGTTAGGTTAACCTGTTGCGGGTAGCTGAAGTTTGAAGCTGCGGTTCCCGCCTTCTCTCCCAGCGCGGGAGCCAGCGCCGCGAGCCACTCTTCACCATCGAGAGCCGGCAGATTCAACGTTAACGACTCGCTTTCAGGCAACGCAGGGATTTTACGGCTATTGTCGCTCCACGCGGCACGAGCCAGCTTCACACCGTGTTTTTGCAGAATAATTTGGCTATTAAAGTGATTTTTCGGCCCCAGATTCCCTGTCAGCATGAAACCATTCAAATCGCCTTTAGCATTCACTACCAATGGTAATGCCTGGCCATGTGGTTTATCTAACGGTGACGGTAAGTGACTGCTTACATTTTTCAGATCCGCGTTAACCTGAACGTCATACGATGGATGGCCCTTATGCGGCAGCTTAATCGCCACTTTGGTATTCCAAGGCGCAGAGCCCGCAACCTCTTTCGCTAACGCCGACGGCATCCACGGCAGCTTCGCGGGCTGCCAATCAGCGTTCATCGCCACATCTACGCCAAAGTCCTGTGCACCTTCCGCCGTTGAGAAGGTGAAGTTTACCGGTTGACCAAACCAAGCGGCATTCATTGGGCTACTGGTTAAATTGCCATTATCGAAATGCAGTGAACCATTGAGCTGAGTAAAGGTGCTATCCAGCGGCTTGATCAACAAGGAGTTATTCTTAAAAGCAACGTCACCGGTGGCACGAGTTTCTTTGCCATCCAGCGGGATATCAAGATGTAAGCGCCCACTGACATCGCCGCCCACTTCCAACTCATCCAAGGCCGCGCCGACTGAATCGGCTAATGGCGATGTTTTAAAGTATTCATGAACAGCCTTGCCAGAACCTGCCACCTTTGCGTCAACGAGCAGCTTTTCTTTTTGGTAAACAGGGATTACGGCCGTGATATCTGTGCCGTCAACGTCGCCTAACTTGGTGTGCGGCGCATTCATCCACAGACCATCGTTGAGGAAATTCAAATCGATAGCGAGATTATTCAGCGGCTCCCAGTTTGGCTGGAAACGGAAAGTGGCATCACGCAGGGGAACAAAGACTTGGAACTGCCCTTCATTATGCAGATAAGGAAAATAATGCGGATTCCCTGCGTAGACCAGCGTAGCATTGTCCACCTTCCCACCTTCCAATGCGCCGGTGAGATAATCAACCAAATGCGTTCCCATCAAGGGCTCTGGGAAATAGCGCCATGCCTGTGCCGCGTCATACAGACGGATCCCTGACAAGATGCTCAACCATGGCTGGCCCTCTTTAGGATGCTGATAATTAAACTCGCCGGTCGCCCACAAAGACTTCGCCTGTACGTCAAGATTATCCCCCGACAGCGACCAGCCTTTGTCATTGTTGATAAACGTGGCGAAACCGCTGGCGTGACTCACTTCGAGCGGCGCTCGGAACATATCGCCATACGGCAATAAGCTGTCTTTCAACGAGAATTTCAGGCCCGCGTTCATCGCACTACCGGATATGCTGCCGTTGAAATGATTAACACCAGGCAGCAATTTCCACGGCTGCCAGCTGACGTCTTGCCATTCCCCGATAAAGCGCGCTCGTTCAGGTTGTTGCAGGGGAATATCAACACCCGCGAAGGCGATATGGCCCTTGGGGCGAATATCGTCCCAGCGCCCTAAGGCATCAGGCGTAAGAAACGCCAGCGTAGGCAAAATAGGTCCAATGCGTTCTAACTGTAAATCTGTCGCACGCAGACGCAGTTCTTCAGGCTGATCTGGGCCGATAAAATGGGTATTTTCGGGACGATACATGGCGCTCAACGAGCCTTTCGGCCATGCAACGCCATCGGTGCTCAAATTAAGCTGCGGAATATCAAACGTCCAACCGCCGGCAATGCGCCCAACCTGTAACGTAAGATTATCCACCGTCAGTTCATGTTGCTTATCCGCAGTGCTCCAGTTGGCCTCGCCCTGTTTTAACAACAGATGCCCACCTTGGATTTCGCCATCGGTCACGGTTAACCAAGACGCTAAGCTGAACCGCGCGCTATGCAACCCAGTATTGCGGTTTACCCAGCGGCTCAGCCATGGCTTCATCTCTATTTCATCGGCCTGCAAATAAACGGTGCCATCGCTGAGCAAGCCGTTTTTGTCATGCAGATCCATTCTGACCTGCATATTGCCGTGCTGACCTTCTGGCGTAGAGAACATGACCTGACCTTCTGCGCGGTGGCGCGTGGCGGTGTTTAGCCAAGTCAGATTAGGGATTTCAAGCTGGATACGCGGGCCCGACGGGCTTGGAAAGGTGATCTTGCTGTCGCGCAGGATAAAGTGGTCAAACTGGTAAAGGAAGATGTCCGTAATACCGTCACTTTCGATGCCCTTTGAATCGGACGAGGAACCGCTTAAAGGCTCATTACTATCGGCCTGTAAGTGATAAAAAGTGAGATCGCGGAACTGCCAACGCCAATGCAGCAGGGACTGCCAAACATCCAGCGCAACGGTTACTCGCTGAATGCTGATATTACCTTTTGGCTGCGCAACAGAAATATTGCGCACTTCCAGCGTGGGGCCAAATGACTGCCAGTTTGCATTCAGCGCGCCGATTTTTACCGGCACACCAGAATACTGTTCAATCTTTTCAACGATCTGCGGGCGAAATGTTTCAAGGTGAGGCAGAGCCAAGCGCAGACCACTCACTATCAACGCCACCAGAACAATCAATGCCACCAGTGTCGCTAGTAAGTATCCAGACAGTCGCCTCACGCTCTTCTCCTTGAAATCATAATCGTAAGCTGAGCGTTCAAATCACATCATAACCACGTCGAATTGCTCTTGGTTGTAAAGCGGCTCAATCTGTACTTTGACCTGTTTACCCACAAAAATCTCCACCTCAGCCAAAGAATGAGATTCTTCGCTTTTCAGCGCTTCGCCAACGGCAGGTGACGCGTAAACCAAGAACCGATCGCTGTCATAAGCATGGTGTACACGAACGATCTCACGCAAAATCTCGTAGCATACGGTTTCGACGGTTTTCACCGTTCCACGCCCGCGACAGGTTGGACAATCGCTGCACAGCACATGTTCAATGCTTTCGCGCGTTCTTTTGCGCGTCATTTCCACTAATCCTAGCTGGGAAAAACCGTTTATGCTGGTTTTCGCACGATCTTTGCTAAGCGCCTGCTCCAACGAATGCAGCACGCGGCGACGGTGATCTTCACTGCTCATATCAATGAAATCAATGATGATAATTCCGCCTAAATTGCGCAGCCGTAGCTGACGAGCAATCGCCTGAGTCGCCTCAACGTTGGTGTTGAAAATGGTTTCATCCAGATTACGATGGCCCACAAACGCACCGGTATTAATATCCACCGTCGTCATGGCTTCCGTTTGATCGATAATCAGATAGCCACCCGATTTTAGCTCAACACGGCGATCGAGCGACCGCTGGATCTCGTTCTCAACGTCATAGAGGTCGAAAATGGGCTGCTTGCCGGTATATAACTCAAGCTTAGACGTCATCTCCGGAATGTACTCACGGGTGAATTCGGTCAATGAATCAAAATTCAGGCGCGAATCAACGCGGATGCGATCTAACGCGGCACCCGCAAAATCACGCAATACGCGGTGCGCTAAGGCTAATTCGCCATACAGCTTACATTTGGTTTTATTACGACGCTTGCGTTCCATTACTTTGGTCCACAAACGTTTTAAAAATGCGGCATCTTGTGCCAATTCTTCGTCATCAATACCTTCCGCCGCCGTGCGGATAATAAATCCGCCCTGCTCATCACAGTATTCAGAAACGATAGACTTCAGACGATTGCGCTCCGCTTCGCCTTCAATACGCTGAGAAACGCCAACGTGGCTCGCTCCCGGCATAAAGACCAGATAACGAGAAGGCAGCGTAATATCCGTGGTTAGGCGTGCGCCTTTTGTTCCAAGGGGATCTTTGACAACCTGAACCATCAGGTCTTGTCCCTGACGAACCAGCTCAGCGATATCACGTACGTGGAAGTTTTTTTGCTCATCACCCGCCACGCATTCGGTGTGCGGCATAATGTCCGAGGCATGTAGAAATGCCGCTTTATCTAATCCAATGTCGACAAAAGCCGCCTGCATGCCGGGAAGTACACGGCTGACGCGCCCTTTGTAAATATTACCCACAATGCCACGCTTAGATTCACGCTCAATATGGATTTCTTGCAGGATCCCCCCGTCAATGTAGGCGACCCGTGTTTCTGAAGGTGTAACGTTAACTAGCAATTCAGCTGTCATGGTCTCTCCTCACGTCCCGTAACGCCATAAACTGTTTAAGTAGCTCTTGTGTTTCTACTAACGGTAGTCCCATTACGGCATGATAACTACCGGTAATAGATCTGACGAAGCAGCCACCTTTTCCTTGTATCCCGTATGCACCCGCTTTATCCATGGGTTCGCCGCTGGCGATATAGTCGTGAATATCTTGTTCGCTGAGAGATCGAAATGTCACGTCGGTTACCACATGACAATATAACTGATGCTGTCTATCTGCCAATGAAACCGCGGTAATCACCTGATGAGTTTGCCCAGATAGTTGGCGCAACATCTGTGCCGCATGAGCCTCATTTTTAGGTTTTTCTAGCACTAAGCCATCTAGCACAACAATCGTGTCAGCACCCAGCACCGGTTTGTCTTCTGGCGCAGCATCAACACCTGCACGCGCTTTATCCTGAGCCAAACGGCAAACGTATTCCAATGGCGTTTCTTCTGGCTGGCGCTGTTCTTCCACATCAATAATCAAGCGCTCGAATGGAATATCCATTAACGCTAATAATTCGCGACGGCGCGGCGATCCAGATCCCAGATAGATAGAGTCCATTGATAATTCTCGTTATAAATAAATGAGCTTTACCCTAAGGTAAATTATTGCACCGCAAAACGACGACGAACTTTGCGCATCAGCAAGAATAGCCACGGCCACAGCACGCCGTTAACCACACTACTCCAGAATACCTCTGGACGGAAAGAGGCATTTGCCACAACAAATTCACCCCAGAAAACAACAACGTCCATGGCAGCCGTGAGTAATACCACCATCAGAGCCTGCTGCCAGAGTGCCATATTGCGGAATAGTTGGAATTTGAATGCGACCAGATATGCCAACAGGCTAAACGCTAACGCGCGAACGCCGAGCGTGGAGCCTAAAATGAGATCCCAGATCAGGCCCAGCACAAAACCCGTGCCAACGTTAACCCGATGCGGCAACGCCATCACCCAGTAAATCAGAAACAAGGCTAACCAATTCGGCCGAAACATCATCAATTCGTCCGGCCACGGCATTATTTGCAATACGAAGGCCAGCAGAAAGAACAACCAAATAATCCACCGTCCTTGGCTACGATATCCCGACATTAACGACCTCCTTGCGCACGAGCAGGAAGCGTTGTGGCTGAAGGCGAAACCGCAGGAGTGGCTGAGCTGGTAGCGTTATTGGTAGGCGTTACTGGCGCAACGGGAGTCGTTCCCGGCGGGATAATACCTGCAGCTGGCGCGGGTTGTTGGGGCCCCATTTCTGACGGCGTCGGTAACACCTGCGGCATCATCTGCATCAAACGTTCATTGGCAACACGATGTACTTCATCTGGCGGCAGCGGCATGGTGCCATTGCGATCGGCACCCCACAGCAGCAGCAGATAGCGCAAGCGCTGTAGCCCCGCCGTTGGACGCGCTTTGATCACGGTATACGCACGTTGGTTATCCACTTTAACCGAAGAAACCACGGCAACCGGATAGCCTTCAGGGAAACGTCCACCCAAGCCGGATGTCACCAAGACATCACCGACGCGAATATCGGTATTGGCAGGAAGATGCTCAAGCTGGAGATCGTCAGTACAACCGTTACCCGCGGCTAACACGCGAATGTCATTGCGCAATACCTGAATAGGCAAAGCATGTGAAGCATTACAGATCAGCAGCACTCGGCTAGACATTTTGCCGACGGCAACAACCTGACCGACTACGCCTTTATCACTGATGATAGGCTGACCAAAATAAACGCCGCTGTTGCTACCTTTATCTATCACCACCTGATCGCTATAGGGATCGGGCAATGTGGAGATGACCTGCGTCACCATTTTGTGCTCATCCTGACGCAACGGCGATCCCAGCAGCTCACGCAGACGGGCATTCTCTTGTTTGAACTGACCGAGTAACAGGGTATCGCTATTTTTTAATAGGAGTTCTTGGCGTAATGCCCTGTTTTCCAGTTCCAATTGTTCGCGGGTGGCCAACGTACTTGAAACGTTGTCCAGAATCTGACGAGGTCCATTTGACAGATAATAAAAAGGACTAACGGCGGTATCAAGATAGCTACGAATCTGCAGAAAAGTACCAAAACGGCTATCTGCAATCACTAATCCAATAGCAACAACCACCGCCAGAAAAAGTCGGAGTTGCAGAGAAGGGCCTCTGCTAAATATGGGCTTCATAAAATTGCGTTATCCTCGACAGCAGGGAAACAGGCAAGCGTTTCCCGAGCGGTTTTAGCGATTCCACGATGCACAACCACCGGCTTGGGAATTCCCAATCCGGTGGCAAACACGTGGCATCACCGGCAAGCAGGAGCCAAGCTCCTACCTACTGGCCGATTATTCTTCGCTGAACAAATCACCGCCATGCATATCGATCATTTCCAACGCTTTACCACCACCACGCGCCACACAGGTCAGCGGGTCTTCGGCAACAACAACTGGAATACCGGTTTCTTCCATCAGCAAACGGTCTAAGTTGCGCAGCAGTGCGCCGCCGCCGGTCAGAACCATACCGCGCTCGGAAATATCAGAAGCCAATTCTGGTGGACACTGTTCCAGAGCAACCATCACCGCGCTTACGATACCGGTCAGAGGCTCTTGCAGAGCTTCCAGAATTTCGTTGGAATTCAGCGTGAAGCCACGAGGAACACCTTCTGCCAGGTTACGGCCACGAACTTCGATTTCGTGAACTTCATCACCAGGGTAAGCAGAACCGATGCCGTGTTTGATGCGTTCGGCGGTTGCTTCACCAATCAGTGAGCCATAGTTACGACGCACATAATTAATGATAGCTTCATCGAAGCGGTCACCACCGATACGTACAGAAGAAGAGTAAACCACGCCATTAAGGGAGATAACGGCAACTTCAGTGGTACCACCACCGATATCCACCACCATTGAGCCGGTAGCTTCAGAAACAGGCAAACCTGCGCCAATGGCTGCTGCCATTGGTTCTTCAATCAAGAAGACCTCACGAGCACCTGCGCCCTGCGCAGACTCACGGATTGCACGACGTTCAACCTGCGTTGCACCTACTGGCACACACACCAAGACACGCGGGCTTGGACGCATAAAGCTGTTGCTATGCACCTGTTTGATAAAGTGCTGAAGCATCTTTTCAGTCACGAAGAAATCGGCAATAACGCCGTCTTTCATTGGACGAATCGCGGCAATATTACCTGGCGTACGGCCCAGCATTTGCTTAGCTTCATGCCCTACCGCGGCTACACTTTTCGGGGAGCCTGCGCGGTCCTGACGAATCGCCACTACGGACGGTTCGTTCAATACAATGCCTTGTCCTTTCACATAAATCAGGGTATTGGCTGTACCCAAGTCGATGGACAAGTCATTTGAAAACATGCCACGAAATTTCTTAAACATAACTGAAGGATAATCCTGAAAGCTGGGGGCGAAAAATAAAATCCGCCTACTTTACCAACCACGCGAAGCAGCGACAAGGCGCAAAAACGTCCTACTTCGGTGAAAATTTACACCATGTTTGAGATTCAATGAATTAGGCCTACAGGTCAGAGAAATAACAGCACAATCTCACCTTCAGCGGCCACAGAAACACCACGCCGGTAATTCGTTGAACGGTAAAACACAGCACACATGAGCTTTGAAACTGACCGACAGACAATATTTGACCAATAGACAACCTATTGCTGAACAGTTTCGATACATTAATGCGTCGAATACTGCGGACGGTCTTTTGTATCAATCGGCAGGTGGTCACTAACGTTAGCACCTACCAACTATGAATGACTTGGTCGCGCGCTATTCTACGTGAATTTCACGCGACAAAAAGGCCAATTTATTGTCGATGTGAATATTTTTTTTACACACGACTAACAGGCCTTGGTTTTGCAAAAAAATCTCCTTGGCCACCGGCGATCCCTTTGTCTTTTAGTACCTGCCATTCTTCTTTAGTTCGTACGCCTGCGGCAAAAACCTGTGCCGACGTGCCTTCACACGCGCCCGTCAAGCTCTGAACAAACAGCTGATTTTCTACCCGCTTATGGATATTACGAACCAAGCCAGGATGAAGTTTTACCAACGTCACCTGTAATTGCTTGATATAAGAAGTGCTAACCACTTTGAGCCCTGCTTGAGAGATAACAATGTGGCAGCCCAAACCTTGCAGCAAGCGCACAACAGGGCGCAAACGGTCAATATGCTGGCTCACATCCGCCTCAGACAGTTCAAACAAAATACGCTGGCGAAGCGATTTTTCACTCTGAAGCAGCGTGTCACGCAGCCAACGTTGGAAACTGCGCTGCAATAATGAGTCAATACTAACCGGAAAGGCTAGTTTCTCAGCAGAAAAATGACGTAATAAAGGAATAATCTGAAGCAGCATCTGCCGGTCATAGCTTTCAGCCATGCCAAGCTGTTGAACGAGCGGATAATATTCCGCGCTTGGAAGCGCCTGCCCCCCATCGTAAATATAAGGAAGAATATCGTGATGATGCACTTCTCCACTCACGCTGACCGCTTCTTTTTGCAACAGCGTTGGGCCGCCTCGTGCAAGCGTTTGTTCTAATAGCGTGCGCCATTTCACACTACCGCGTACCACTTCCGGTACGGGGTTACTATCAATAAACCAGCCGTTACTGCCCTGTAGCACCGCGTTGCGCGCTGCCTGTTCGGCCTGATCCATCACCTGCTCGGTACTTTGCCCATAATGGTAAAGGCTAATCCCGATGTGCAATACTTCCTCGCTATCAATCCCGTTGGCAGGAGGAATAGCGCTGACCGAGTTAATGAGCTGAGATGCAAACCCTTCGGCTTCTTTTAACGATCGATGAGGAAGCAACACGGCAAAATTGTTTTGGAAATAGCGGGCTAATAGCCCAGATGGATAACGCATGACCGACGTCGACAGCATATTCACCAGTGAATAGCGGTATTCTTCACGCTCGCGTTTACCTGGCAGACCCGCCATCGATTCCCAGTCTGGCACACGGATCACCATCACTACGCCGTGCGCACCTTCATCTTCTAACTGCGTCGTCAGTTGATTATCAAAAAAGAGACGGTTATTGAGGCCAGTGCGAGAATCTTGCGCCGCAAAAGCGCGGATCAAGGTATCGACCCGCCCGCGCTCTTCGCGCGCATCGGCCAGATCGGAGAGTAGACGATCGACAGCGCTACTCGCGTTAGGTGGAAACTCATGTACGTCGCCACGAACCGCATTTTCTCGCTCACCGCCCAAGATTTTCCGCGCCCGCCGCTCTAGCTTTTCGAGCCCCAGCGTTTGTTCACGTAGCCAGCGATAGCTAAATAGCAGCACCAAAATCATCAGACCGATAGAAACCGTCACGGGAAACATGGTTTCCAGCGAGCGTGTATAGCTCGCCGTGGGATCGATATACACCATTTTTAGGCTATAGCCTGGATGATGCATTAAAGGCGCGTCAACATAGCGCTGGTTGGTTAGCGTATCCCACGCGTTGTAGCTGGTCGGTAATTTAAGCTGATAGACCTGATGAGAATTATTGTGGACGATGATTTCATTTACGCCAGATGAGCGCATAACCACCGGCAGCCATTTTTTGATATTGCTGCGCGGCTCGGTCAACAACAGCTGATCAATAGTCGTCGCGAGGGCATTAAGCTGGTTTTCAGCCCGATGATGGCTTTGATTGAAAAAACTGTATGTACTTCCCAGCAACATCAGCAACATCGCCAATGCCACTAAGACCGTAATAAACGCAAACAACTTGGTTGTGATACGCATCCCTGTCAGTACCCACCTATATAATGTAACTTAGCCGTAAATTTGGCTCCCAAGCGCCTTTCCATTGCGCACACCGACATCCTAAGAGCTTCATTGCTCTATATCAAAGACAACTTTTGAAATTATTCACACACTGATTAATCTATTAGCATAGCGAATTCCTAATTAATCCGAGACGATTTTTGTCAATGAATGAGGCGTCTCGCGGTATTTTCTCGATCTTTTGGCAATTTAATGACCTCAACGAGGGCTCCCGAATGAAAGCTTTAGTGCTTGAACAAATTGATGGCAAAACCGTTGCCAATATTCAGACTCTGAAAACTGACGATCTCCCCGCAGGAGATGTTCTCGTTGATGTCCAGTGGTCCAGCCTTAACTATAAAGACGCCTTGGCGATCACCGGTAAAGGCAAAATTATCCGTAATTTCCCAATGGTTCCCGGCATTGATTTTGCCGGTACCGTCCATCACAGCGAAGATCCGCGTTTCCATATTGGTCAATCCGTGATCCTCACCGGCTGGGGCGTGGGAGAAAATCATTGGGGCGGTTTATCTGAGCAAGCTCGTGTTAGCAGTGAGTGGCTCGTTGCATTACCTCAGGGGCTGGATGCGCGTAAGGCCATGATTATTGGCACAGCGGGCTTTACCGCCATGCTGTGCGTTATGGCTCTCGAAGATGGCGGCGTGACGCCAGAAAGCGGTGAAATTCTGGTTACAGGTGCCAGCGGCGGCGTGGGCAGTACCGCTATTGCGTTACTGACTCGCTTGGGCTACCACGTTGTTGCCGTGAGTGGCCGTGATAGCAATGAAGAATATCTAAAATCACTAGGCGCAGAGCGAGTTCTGCCACGCAGTGATTTCACCGCCGACAGCCGTCCATTAGAAAAGCAAATTTGGGCCGGTGCCATTGATACCGTTGGCGATAAAGTGCTGGCGAAAGTCTTGGCTCAGATGGACTACAACAGCACGGTTGCCGCCTGTGGGTTAGCCGGTGGCTATCAGTTACCCACCACAGTGATGCCATTTATTTTACGCAATGTGCGCTTGCAAGGCGTTGATTCCGTGATGACTCCGCATGAACGTCGCACCCAAGCATGGGAGCGTCTGGCTGATTTACTGCCGGAAAGCTTCTATGAACATGCATCAACAGAAGTTGCGCTGGAAAAAGCCGCAGAAGCAGCCGCGGCCTTAATCGATAACAAAGTCACGGGCCGCACCTTAGTGAAAGTTCGCTAAGCAGCGTCCTGCTAGTTCACACTAAACACTTCCCTCTCCCACTAAGGAGAGGGAACCTTCACGCTAAGTATGACGAGTTTATAACAATTTCGTGATACTCCTCCATTACGCGTAATTCCTGCCATCATGTTTTTCAACAGCGACGATAATTAAGAAAAACAAGAGGCATCGATCATGGTTAAATTTCCAAGATTCACTGAATCAGATGTCACGCCGGAGAGCGTGTTTCAGCAACGCCGCAGCGTACTCAAAGCGTTAGGCATTACCGCTGCATCTTTAGCACTTCCCCATGCTGCTCAGGCCGATCTTCTTTCTTGGTTTAAGGGTCACGATCGCCCAGCGGCTCCGGCAGGCAAACCACTGAAATTTACCCAACCGGCAGAGTACCAAGCAAAGCTCGCGCTCACGCCGGAAGATAAAGTGACAGGCTATAACAACTTTTATGAGTTCGGCTTGGATAAAGCCGATCCCGCAGCCAATGCCGGAACGTTAAAAACCGAAGGCTGGAAAATTCGCATCGACGGCGAAGTCGCCAAACCGCTCACGCTCGATATGGATGACATCTATAAACACTTTGCCTTGGAAGAACGCATTTATCGCATGCGCTGCGTTGAGGCTTGGTCGATGGTGGTGCCGTGGATAGGATTTGAGCTGGGAAAACTGCTAAAAATGGCGGAACCCACCAGCAAAGCTCGCTACGTGGCGTTTCAAACTATTTATGACCCTGACAACATGCCGGGGCAAAAAGATCGCTTTATCGGCGGCGGGCTTAAATATCCCTATATTGAAGGTCTGCGTTTAGACGAGGCCATGCATCCACTCACCATGATCACTACGGGCGTCTATGGCAAAGCGCTACCGCCGCAAAACGGTGCCCCTTTGCGTCTCACGGTACCGTGGAAATATGGCTTCAAAGGGATTAAGTCGATTGTCAGCATCCGCTTAACTCACGATGAGCCGCCGACAACCTGGAATGCCAGCGCACCGGACGAATATGGTTTCTATGCCAACGTGAATCCACATGTCGATCATCCTCGTTGGTCGCAGGCCAGCGAACGTTTTATTGGCTCCGGCGGCATTTTGGACGTCAAACGTCAACCAACGCTGCTTTTTAATGGTTATGCCGAACAGGTCGCACCGCTCTATCAAGGCATGGATCTGAGGAAGTTTTTCTAACCATCTAACCCGATGCGCTCAAGATGATCCATCAGAAGCCTAGAGTACGAGGTCAACAGCCCAAACATGAAAAGACTCACGCTCAAACAGATAAAGATAGTCAAAGTGCTGATCTGGCTAGCGGCAAGCCTGCCGCTGCTCTGGTTAGTATTTGCGACCACACAGGGACTGCTTAGCGCCGATCCCGCCAAAGATATTCAGCATTTCACCGGCAGAATGGCGCTAAAACTGCTGCTGGCCACCCTTCTTATTAGCCCACTGGCGCGCTACGGGAAACAACCGTTGCTAATTCGCTGCCGCCGTTTGCTTGGAGTTTGGTGTTTTGTTTGGGCATCAATTCACTTAGCCAGCTATACAATTCTGGAACTTGGGTTAGACTTCACCCTGCTGGGCAGTGAGTTGATCAAGCGACCTTATCTCACCTTAGGTATCATCAGTTGGCTGATTTTATTTGCTTTAACGGTGACATCCACCCAGTGGGCGATGCGAAAAATGGGTTCTGGCTGGCAGAAATTACATAATTTTGTCTATATTGTGGCCATCCTAGCGCCGATTCACTACCTGTGGTCGGTGAAAACACTCTCACCATTGCCTATTTTTTACGCGATTGGAGCAATTATATTGTTAGCATTCCGTTATCAGAAAATTCGCCAATGGTGGCGGTAACGGTTGGAACTTATTAGTATTTTTCTATTCAAATTCATTCAACGTGTTTCTATCTATCGGAATTCGTAGTTGAATATCTTCGCTGATTCGACCAGTATTTAGCTGCTAATTGCCACGAAATCATTATAATGCCCGACCTTATACGCAGATCTGTGCCACAAATTGACACAGAAAAGGTGACAAGTCGGTGACATAGGGTTATTTTGACGATGATCGTCTGATTGCCGGAGATAGCAGCACAATGGCAGATAAGTTCAACATTTTGCTTTTAAACGGGCCTAACCTAAATTTGTTAGGAACGCGTGAGCCAGACAAATACGGCAGCACCACGTTGCCAGAAATTGTCAGCCATTTAGAACAGGCCGCCGATGCGCTGAATGTTTCGCTCAGTCATTTGCAGTCTAATGCCGAATTTGAGCTTATCGATCGTATTCATGCTGCCCGAGGCAACACTGACTTCATTCTGATCAACCCTGCGGCATTTACGCATACCAGCGTAGCACTCCGCGATGCACTGTTGGCAGTTCAAATCCCGTTCATCGAGATCCACCTGTCGAACGTGCACGCACGCGAGCCTTTTCGTCATCACTCCTATCTGTCTGATATCGCTGTTGGCGTTATCTGCGGCTTGGGTGCAGGTGGATACGAATTCGCCCTGCAGGCGGCAGTTAACCGCCTGAAAAAATTTAACTAAGGATGTCATCTCGGTCGATCCGAACCCAGGGTTCAGATTCAGACAGATGAGCATCTATATTCTACGTAACAACAAAGAGTACGGAATCACACATGGATATTCGTAAAATCAAAAAACTGATCGAACTGGTTGAAGAATCTGGCATTTCTGAGCTGGAAATCTCTGAAGGTGAAGAATCAGTACGCATTAGTCGTGCCCCAGCAGCAGGCAGCATGCCTATGATGCAGCCTTACTATGCAGCAGCACCTGCGCAAGCGGCAGCTCCAGTAGCAGCAGCGCCTGCGGCAGCACCTGTAGCAGACGCTCCGGCAGCGATTAGCGGTCACATTGTACGTTCTCCGATGGTCGGTACTTTCTACCGTACTCCAAGCCCAGATGCGAAAGCGTTTGTTGAAGTGGGCCAAAAAGTGAATGTTGGCGATCCACTGTGCATCGTAGAAGCAATGAAAATGATGAACCAGATTGAAGCCGACAAATCCGGTGTGGTGAAAGCCATCCTGCTGGAAAACGGCCAACCGGTTGAATTTGACGAGCCTCTGGTCGTCATCGAATAACGAGGCGAGTCATGCTAGATAAAATTGTTATCGCCAACCGTGGTGAAATTGCCCTGCGTATCCTGCGCGCTTGTAAAGAGCTGGGAATCAAAACCGTAGCAGTTCACTCCACGGCTGACCGCGATCTGAAACACGTGCTGCTGGCAGACGAAACCGTCTGTATCGGCCCTGCACAATCAGTCAAAAGCTATTTAAATATCCCTGCGATTATCTCTGCGGCTGAAATTACTGGCGCCGTAGCGATCCATCCGGGTTATGGCTTCCTGTCTGAAAACGCTGATTTTGCTGAGCAAATCGAGCGTTCTGGCTTTATCTTTATCGGCCCACGCGCTGAAACTATCCGCCTGATGGGTGATAAAGTTTCTGCGATTAGCGCGATGAAAAAAGCAGGTGTCCCTTGCGTACCGGGTTCTGACGGCCCATTAGGCGACGATATGGTGAAGAACAAAGCCATCGCCAAACGCATCGGTTACCCAGTGATTATCAAAGCCTCTGGCGGCGGCGGCGGACGCGGTATGCGTGTTGTTCGCGGCGATAAAGATCTGGAACAATCCATTATCATGACGAAAGCGGAAGCCAAAGCGGCTTTCAACAACGACATGGTTTACATGGAAAAGTATCTGGAAAACCCACGCCACATCGAAATTCAGGTGCTGGCAGATGGTCAAGGCAACGCGATCTATCTGGCTGAACGTGACTGCTCAATGCAGCGTCGTCACCAGAAAGTCGTCGAAGAAGCACCAGCGCCAGGCATCACACCTGAGCTGCGTCGCTACATCGGCGAACGTTGTTCTAAAGCTTGTGTAGACATCAACTATCGCGGTGCGGGTACTTTCGAGTTCCTGTTCGAAAACGGCGAGTTCTATTTCATCGAAATGAACACCCGTATTCAGGTTGAACATCCAGTGACTGAAATGATCACCGGCGTCGATCTGATTAAAGAACAGCTGCGTATCGCTGCAGGACAGCCTCTGTCTATCAAACAGCACGAAGTCCAGGTTCGTGGCCATGCGGTAGAATGCCGTATCAACGCCGAAGATCCTGATACCTTCCTGCCAAGCCCGGGTAAAATTACGCGCTTCCACGCGCCGGGCGGCTTTGGCGTTCGTTGGGAATCTCATATCTACGCGGGTTACACTGTACCTCCGTACTATGATTCCATGATTGGTAAGCTTATCTGCTACGGTGAAAACCGTGACGTAGCTATCGCTCGCATGAAAAATGCGTTGGCGGAACTGATCATCGACGGCATCAAAACCAACGTTGAGCTGCAACAGAAGATTATGAGTGATGAGAACTTCCAACACGGCGGTACTAACATTCATTATCTGGAGAAAAAACTCGGTTTGCAGGAAAAATAACTGCGCGTGAGTTTTAGCTCCCTAAAAAGGCCGGGTAACCGGCCTTTTTGCTTTTTAGCTGCCGAATCGTCCAGAGAAACGATAACGCTGCATTAAAAGTAGGGTTGCCGTAAAATCCCGTACCTTCTGACTTCTTATTCAAACAGGGGAGATCCCCATGGATGCACGCTTTTCGCAGGCGAACCGTGAAGCACGCTGGGCTTTATGGCTAACCATTGCTTATTTGGTGCTATGGATCGCTGCCGCATATATCCCAAACAACTTGCAGGGCATAACAGGATTACCACACTGGTTTGAAATGGCCTGTTTACTGTTGCCGCTGGTGTTTATTTTGCTGTGCTGGGCGATGGTTCGCCTGATTTTTAAAGACATACCTTTAGGGAACAATGATGCAGACTGATGTCATTTTACCGCTGGTAGGCTACCTATTATTGGTATTTGGTTTATCGGTATATGCCTATCGTCGCCGCCAAAAGGGCAACTTCCTTAACGATTACTTCATTGGCGATCGGTCAATGGGCGGCTTCGTGCTCGCGATGACGCTAACCGCCACCTATATTAGCGCCAGCTCGTTTATCGGTGGACCCGGCGCAGCCTATAAATATGGGCTAGGATGGGTACTGTTAGCAATGATTCAGCTGCCTGCCGTTTGGCTGTCGCTTGGCATTCTCGGTAAGAAATTCGCTATTCTGGCACGCAAATATAATGCCGTTACGCTTAACGACATGCTGTACGCGCGCTATAAAAGCCGTTTATTAGTTTGGGTGGCGAGCCTGAGTCTGCTGGTCGCTTTCATCGGTGCTATGACCGTGCAGTTTATTGGTGGTGCACGCCTGCTGGAAACCGCTGCGGGTATTCCTTACGATACCGGCCTGCTGATTTTTGGCGTCAGTATTGCGCTCTATACGTCGGTGGGCGGCTTCCGTGCTAGCGTGCTTAACGATGCCATGCAGGGCCTCGTGATGCTGCTCGGCACCATTATTCTGCTGGCCGGTGTTATCCACGCCGCTGGGGGTTTGCACGCTGCCGTAGATACCCTGAAAAATATCGACCCTAAACTTGTTGCACCGGAAGGGGCTGACGATATTCTGAGCGCGCCGTTTATGGCGTCATTCTGGGTATTAGTTTGCTTTGGCGTGATTGGCCTGCCACACACCGCCGTGCGTTGTATTTCATACAAAGACAGCAAAGCGGTACATCGTGCCATTATTATTGGCACCATCGTGGTCGCCATTCTGATGTTTGGCATGCACTTAGCCGGTGCGCTTGGGCGCGCGGTTCTGCCCGATCTCAAAGTGCCCGATCTGGTTATTCCAACGCTGATGGTGAAAGTCCTGCCGCCGTTTGCCGCAGGTATCTTCTTGGCCGCGCCGATGGCCGCGATCATGTCCACCATTAATGCTCAGCTGTTACAATCGTCGGCGACCATCGTCAAAGACCTGTACTTGGGAATGCAGCCTCACGCGCTCAAAAATGAAAAGCGTTTGGCAAGAATGTCCAGTCTGTCTACGCTGATTTTAGGTCTGCTATTGCTGCTGGCAGCATGGCGTCCACCTGAGATGATCATCTGGCTGAACCTGTTGGCGTTTGGCGGCCTTGAAGCGGTATTCCTATGGCCACTGGTTCTGGGTTTGTACTGGGAACGCGCTAATGCACACGGGGCGCTTAGCTCAATGGTTGCTGGTGCCGTTTGCTATACCGTTCTTGCCACCGCCGACTGGCATATATTCGGCTTACATCCGATTATTCCGTCACTGTTAATCAGCTTGGCGGCATTCTGGATCGGAAACTTTTTTGGCGAACGTGGTGCGTCCACGTCCGCTGCCACTGAATTAAATTCAAAATAGAGACTTCGAGATGCCTTGGATTCAAATCAAAATCAATACGACCGGCAATCAGGCAGAATCACTGAGTGATGCGCTGATGGAAAGCGGCGCGGTATCCGTTACCTTCCAAGATACTCATGACAATCCGGTGTTTGAGCCGCTGCCGGGTGAAACTCTGCTGTGGGGCGATACCGACGTGATCGGCCTGTACGATGCTGAAACCGACATGAAAGAGATTGTCGCGATTCTGGAAAACGATCCTGCGCTAGGCAAAGGCTTCCACCACAAAATCGAGCAGATCGAAGACAAAGACTGGGAGCGCGAGTGGATGGACAACTTCCACCCAATGCAGTTTGGTCGTCGTCTGTGGATCTGCCCAAGCTGGCGTGATGTTCCCGATCCAACTGCGGTGAACGTTATGCTCGATCCGGGTCTGGCGTTTGGTACGGGTACGCATCCAACCACCGCCCTTTGCCTACAATGGCTGGATGGCTTGGATCTGGAAGGCAAAACTGTGATCGACTTCGGCTGTGGCTCAGGCATTCTGGCGATCGCAGCGCTGAAACTGGGTGCCGCACGCGCTATTGGGATCGATATCGATCCGCAGGCAATTCAAGCTAGCCGCGATAATGCCCAGCGTAACGGCGTTTCTGAACGTTTAGAGCTTTATCTGCCAAAAGATCAGCCAGCCGACCTGAGTGCCGATGTGGTTGTCGCCAATATCCTCGCAGGCCCGCTACGTGAACTCGCACCGCTGATCAGCGATCTGCCAAAATCAGGCGGCCATTTGGGCCTATCGGGCGTATTGGCCACGCAGGCGCCAAGCGTTGCAGAAGCCTACGAAGATAAATTTATTATCGATCCGGTAGCAGAACGCGAAGAGTGGTGCCGCATTACCGGTATTCGCCGCTAAGCGATATTCCCACGTTCACAACGAACCACCATTAAAAACAGCGCCTTATTCTGGCGCTGTTTTTGTTTCAGCAATACCCAATAACCGGAAATACTCACAGACCAGCCACATATCCTCAGTGAAGTTTTTGTCTATCGCCGCAAGGGACTCTTCAAAAAATGTCTGATGAGCCTGCCGCCAATAAGCCAAAGACTTATCCCCTTCCCCCTCTGCCGCCGCGAATACGGCGTCTACATCACGAAAGCGGCGCAAAGACACCTGCGTGGTTTCTATCGCCGCCACGGGCTTTTCACGCCCATCTAGCACAATAGTCAGGTAACCCACGTGAGGAATGGTGCTTCCCTGTTGCTGATACTCCACCAAGGCACCGCAGGTAGCATATTTATCGCCGCTGACGATAAGGTCTGCAAGCTGCTGCGCTAACTCACCCGGCGAACCAAACTGTTCAGCATGATAAGGACGGCCCGCTAAATCTGGGTGTGCTTGTACTATTTTCGACCAAAATAATGCGATTTCACTGTCCATATCATCCTCTAAAATGCGATATGCATCCCATTTATAGCGTCATTATTGCTGCTTTAATCAGCAATTTGTTTGACTGACGCTGCCAAAAACAGGTTAAAACCACGAATACTAAAGGTAAAAAATAAAAGAGCATTTTTTAACCATCGCAATATAACCATATGTTAAACAACAAAAATAATCAAACACCAGCCCTCAGCCCGCGATTTCATTGATCTACAACAGAGGATTGTTCAAAGTTTGGCCTTTCATATCCAAGCAAAAATGCGTAATATACGCGCCCTTGCGGACACAGTATGGTCAGTCTTTGTCTATGCGCATTGGACACATTGAACTTAAAAATTGCCTTATTGCTGCGCCTATGGCCGGCATAACCGATCGCCCTTTTCGGACGCTTTGCTACGAAATGGGTGCAGGGATGGCTGTCTCTGAAATGCTCTCTTCCAATCCGGAAGTGTGGCAGACAGATAAGTCGCGTCTGCGTATGGTGCATTTAGACGAGCCTGGGATCCGAGCCGTGCAAATTGCCGGGTGTGACCCTGATGACATGGCTGCTGCGGCCAAAATCAACGCTGATAGCGGCGCGCAGATCATTGATATCAATATGGGTTGCCCAGCGAAAAAAGTGAACCGCAAACTCGCGGGTTCTGCGCTTTTGCAGTATCCCGACTTGGTTGAAAAAATCCTCAGCGCGGTAGTTAACGCTGTGGATGTACCGGTAACGCTAAAAATTCGCACGGGCTGGAGCCCAGAACACCGTAACTGTGTTGAGATTGCCCAATTGGCTGAACGCTGCGGAATTCAGGCCCTGACTATTCATGGCCGAACACGTGCTTGCTTATTCAACGGCGAGGCGGAGTACGACAGCATTCGGACAGTTAAGCAGAGTGTTTCCATCCCGATTATCGCGAATGGAGACATAACTGACCCGCATAAAGCCAGAGAGGTACTCAACTACACCGGAGCCGACGCTCTGATGATAGGACGTGCCGCTCAGGGGAGACCCTGGATCTTCCGGGAAATCCAGCATTATCTGGACACAGGGGAGCTGCTTCCGCCCATGCCGTTGGAGGAAGTTAAGCACTTGTTATTAGGGCATGTACAAGAACTGCATCATTTTTACGGTTCTGGTAAGGGATTTCGCATTGCCCGCAAGCACGTATCTTGGTATCTCCAAGAACACGCCCCATGTGACCAGTTTCGGCGCACATTCAACGCCATAGAGGATGCCAGCGAACAGCTGGAGGCGTTGGAGGCATATTTCGAAAATCTTAGCGTAAAAAAAGAGCTGACAGAACTATGTTCGAACAACGCGTAAATTCTGACGTACTGACCGTTTCTACCGTAAACTCCCAGGACCAGGTGACTCAAAAGCCACTGCGTGACTCGGTTAAACAAGCCCTGAAAGGCTATTTTGCTCAACTGAATGGTCAGGACGTTAATGATCTGTATGAGCTGGTACTGGCTGAAGTAGAACAGCCACTGTTAGACATGGTGATGCAGTACACTCGCGGTAACCAAACCCGCGCTGCGCTGATGATGGGAATTAACCGCGGAACTCTGCGTAAGAAATTGAAAAAATACGGCATGAACTGATACTAATCAGTTAACGTATTGAAAAAAGGCGCTTTTCCTTGACTGGATTAGCGCCTTTTTATTGGAATTGACTACACCATTGACTACACATGGTTCTGAACGAACTTAAACATTAGCGAACCAATACGGAATTATTTTCTCTACTGCATATTGGTTAAACACCCAGCAACCGTCGAGCCTGTCCCCGCGTTTGGAAATCTTGCAATATATCCATTCGCGCTTTTTTAGCCCCATCGTTGGCACCCTTGCGGGCGGCTTCCTCCATGGCCCTTATCAAAGCAGCATCACCGTTACCATTGACATGAATGTGTTGAGTGATATTAGGCGAGGATGATCCGTTACTCATTTCTGGCTGACTACCCATCACCCTTACCCCAAGAGAACCATCCGGCGAGCGAGTTAACGGCATGATTGCCTCTGGCCCTGCCTCACCCATAAGTCCCGCACCTTTGGCAAATGCGAAATAAGTAGGAGTATCAACAATGCTATTGCTGTAAGCGCTTAGCCCCTCTGAGGCATACGCACCACCTTTGGCGTTAAGAGTGAGATTACCGTAAGCACCACTACTAAATGCCCCTCCGGCGTCACCCGAAGCCCCAGAAGCGCCGCCTCCGAACATGCTCATGAATCCTGCGCCACCCAGTCCTTTAATGCTGTTGACAAGCATGGCGTTAAGAATAATTTTTTGCATAGATTGCAGCACGGATTTAGACCAATCCTCCCAGCTAGATTTATTCCCACTAAGAGCGTCAGAAATACTCCCCACAAACCCGCTCATGGTGTTACTGACAAGGCTTGCAGTTTGATCAGCATAATTTGAGGCGGTATCCATCCAGTTAGATAAGCCCTCGGCAGAGCCAGCATTCCAGTCATTACGCATGGCATCAGACGCAGAGTAATAGCCCTCCTGATCACGTAAACGCTCATCAAGATATTTTTTGTTGAGTGCAACCTCCTGTTTATACAGGCTCTCAGAGATTTCCCCTCCCTGATACTGGCGTTGGATCTCAACATTTTTCTGCTCAAACTCTTCACGTATTTTGAGCATTTCCTGCATACGCCCACGAGTCAATGAACCTTGACCATAGCCCACCAGCTCAGCATTGTTAGAAGCGCGTGCACTGGCGTTACTATCAGCGAGATTGGCCTCATAGGCGGCGATTTGCTGTTTTATTTTCTGCTGATCAATCAGCGCGGCATTTTGTAGTAACGTTTGTTTCTGTGAAGCGGTCAGCGTTTGTAGTTCACCTTGGCTAATTTGATACTTAGCTTTCGCGAGTTCGGTGTTCTGGCCATCCAATGCAATTTGCTCTTTCTGCTGCTTAATCAGCTTCTCATAGGTATCAGCGGTTTTCTCTTCCTCGGTCTTGGCACCTTTATGCGGTTTACTTTGCCGTAATGCCTCGAGCTTTCTTTCTCCCTCAACGGCAAGATTGATATATTTTTCATACTGCCCAGAGGGGAGGTTAAGATCATCAGCCTCAAACGTTGCCTGCTGTCTCGCTTTTTCTAATCCCTGCAATCCTGCCAATATATTCTGGCGCTGTGCCTTATCCATCGCCTCTTGTTGCTTTTGTGTCAAACCTTTCGATGCACCAGAAGTACCTGACTGATTGCTTTTTTGATTTAAGGAGTCAATAAATTGTAAGGTTGTAGCCATTGCGTTTACATTGGCAATAGCAAGGTTCGTAGTATCTGATAGGTTTTTCTGATACTTGGCAAAAGCAGCATCAGAGGCAGAAACCTTACCGTTCAATTCCCCCTGAAGCTTTGCTTGATTATCTGTAGCATTATTTAACTTGTAGGTTGATTCCGAAACGTCTCGAGAAATTTTATCGAATTCTCTTTGTGCTTCATTTAATCTTTCCTGTGCATCAGAAATGATAGCTATCGGGGCTTCAGAGTCTTTTAACCCGTCAAGTTGCTTACGATATTCGGAAACTGCTTCTGCAGCTTCTCGTTGAGATGTGGCCTGCTCATTTATTTTATCCCTAAGAGCATCAATAGAAGATCCTGCATCAGCGATAGCCCCTTTAAGCTGCAGTTGGCTCATCTCCCGAGATTTAGCGACAACCTCATCAAGTGTGCCTGCGTACTGTATCGCCGATTCTTTGGCTTGTTCTTGTTTTTGGTACATCATGTACCACGCCCCAGCACCTAGCATTAGCGCCCCCGGAATACCACCGACAAGCGACAATAGTCCAGCAGCCCCAGAACGCACCAGCGACATAGCCGATGTGGCTTTATTTAACGCCAATTGAGACGCAGATACCGCTTTATTGGATTGTACGAGCGTCGCGTTTGCAGCAATCAGCGCACTGCGCTTGGCGGTGGCGTTCTGTGTGGCCATCGCTTCTTCGTTGGTATTTTTTGCGAGCGCAAGTTCTTTTGCCGCTAACTGGTGTGCTTGTTCGGCAGCAATGGCGTCTGCAGCTGCTTTACGTTGCGACTGAATCGCCGCTTCTGCGCGTGCGGCAGATAAGGCAATCTCATTCTTGCGGGCGTCAATCAACTGCGCTGTCTGAGTGCCAACGTTTCCGAGCATTCCACCGACAAAACGCGCCCCGCCAATGGCAGCTAATGCGCCAGCAGCGGCGGCAACGGTATTCATATTTTCAGCGACGCTATCTAGCGTACCTGCCAGCATTGCCGACGCGCCTGAGGCTTGGTTGGCACCACCAACCCACGCCATAAAGGAGTTTTGAACCTTCTGAGCGGATCCGCTTACTGTCGCCGGCAACGTATCAAACTCTTTACGCAATTGCTCAACGTTCGTTAGTAGCGGAACGATGCGGTCAGTGGTGAGTTTTCCGGCTTCTGCCATATTTCTCAAACCACCAACGCTTGTCCCCATCCCATCTGCTAACAATTTTGCCAGTCTGCCCCCATTCAGCATGATGGAGTTAAACTCTTCACCACGTAATACACCAGAAGCAAGAGCCTGACTTAGCTGAGTGATAACGGAACTCGCCTCCTCCGTGCTGGCACCAGAAAGCTTTAGTGAAGTTGCGATAGTCTCGGTGACGGAAGCCACATCCTTTGATGCATATCCCGCGTCACGTAAAGAGGAGGCAATACGGCTATATAGACTCGAGTTTGCTTCGAGAGACGTCCCTGTACGCTGGCTAATTTCCATCAAGGCACTTTGAGCTGCAGAAAAATCGTCCGTTGATGTTGACGCCAAGCGAAGGCGACCGCTCAACTGGCTCCAAGTATCTGCATACTGGATTAGCTGATGAGTTGCAAAAGCCCCTGCAAATGCCCCAGCCATGCTCGCTGCACTCGATTTAACCGAGGCCATTTCTGAATTTAGGTCTTGAAGCGCTCTCTGTGTTTGTTTTGTTGCTGCAGATGCCCGCTTTCCTCCTTGTTCCATCGTTTTGTAATAATCATTCCCCATGCGGGAGGCTCGGGCGATCTCGGTTTGAAAAGAACTCGAGTTTGCCGATACCTTGATAATTAATTCTCGCAAAGTTGCCATATTGTCTCCTATACCCCGTCAAATTTACTAAGGCGTTGTTTGTAGTTGTCGCTCATATCAAAGGCGAAATCCTCGTGCTCAGCTTGGAAGGTGCCGAACGCCATTAGCCCAGCAATTGCGGGGTCAATTTTGTTAGAAGATTTCTTTTTGTTGGGCTTAATGTTGGCGTTAGCGTCAGACTCCATCACCACGTTACCAATAGCCCAAGTCAGCACCGGATCACCGTTATGGCGCACCACCTTACGGTTAACGAACACCTCAAAAGATTTCGCTACGGGACTGAATTTCAGATAAGTTTGCGGGAATGGCTCAACATCGAGACCTGCTCCCTGTAGTTGTGTGCGCAGATGCGTAGCGTTCCACGTATCAAAGCCCACCAGCCTGATATTAAAAATCTCTGCATCATGTAAAATATCGTCGCGGATACGGTCATAGTCGATGCAATCACCAGGAGTAGTGCGTATCCATCCCGCCTTTACCCACTGGCGATAAATCGCGCGGTTTTTGTTAGCAACATTCTGAAGTTGAGCTTCTGGCAGGTAGTGGCGGGTAAGTAGACGGATTTCTTTATTGAACGGAAAAACATAGCTAACGCTAGTAATGTCGCTGGTTGAAGATAGGTCAAAACCTGCGTAGCACTCCATTCCAGCTAAATCGTTCTCGCTATAATCCTCCTTGCAGGCATCCCAAGCACCCGCCCCCATCCACGGTGTAGAGCCCTGACACCAGATATTGAAACGCTTGGTGAGCATTTCGACCCATTGAGAGGGGATCCCGCGGGCTTTTTGAATGGTGGACTCAAGCTTTGCTGCATCAACTGATACATTTAAATTGGGATTGGCCTTAATCCACATTTCCGGCTGATCCACCTCATTTTCATCGTCTAACTCATAGATCAAGACAAACAATGAATCATTGCTATCCTCGCCGGATAAAATCTGGCAGCAATAGTCGTAATGCTGTTTACAGGCCGAAACAACGTTACTCCCAGCCGTAGTGATCGCGAACAAAATGGCCTCAGGACGAGCCCCCATCCCCAATTCAAGTGCGGAATACACGCCGTTATCGGGGTGAAGATGATACTCATCCACAATAGCTAAACTGGGGTTTGTCCCTTCAATGGTTGCCGCTTTAGCTGCCAGCGGTTTTAACAGGCTATTATTCTTGGGATAGATAAGCTTGTGAGCTTGAATATTGACGCGTTTTTTAAGCGGCTTTGATAATAAACACATCTGCCTAGCATCATCGAATACGATACGGGCTTGGTCACGACTTACCGCAGCGGTGTAAATATCCTGCTGGCCTTGCTCCATGACCAAAAACCAATTAGCCAGCATCGCGGCAACGGTAGACTTTGCATTTTTGCGCGGCACCTCGATAAAGGCGCTGCTGTACTTCCGGCGCCCAGAATCCTTAACCTTAAAACCCAGCAAATTAGCAAAAGCAAACTGTTGCCATGGTTCGAGATCAATAGGCTTGCCTCGTAGTGGCCCCTTGACGTGTGGACACAAGCGAGAGAAAGCAATAAATCGCTCTACAGTGGGGGTATCGAACTCATAACGGGGGTCATTCAGGTCTGAAAAGTACCTGTTCACGGCCTGTTTTACGCGCTTACAGGCGTTAATTTCCCCTGATTTTATGGCGTTCGCATACTCATGCCATACGGTCAATTTCATCTTCATCTTCCGTTTCTACCGGGTTTCGGCGGCGGCTGACGGGATCAAATCCCAGCAACGACGACATTTTAATCATGATTTTTTCTGCGTCAGACTTCGCGCTTAATGCTGGATTTCGACTCTCTCCGCCTTGGCTGTTCTTGATGCTGAACCCTCGGGTGCCAAGGTCTTCAACCGCTTTTCGATACATCGAATAATTCACGCAATACAATTCAAGGTTGTTCCAATCTGCCGGAGTCAGATCCCCGCGTTCTGCCAGTTGCTTTGCCTTCGCTTTCCACTGTTGCGCGGCTAACTCATTGAGGTAAGCAGGCGGTTTTGGTGGTCTTGCCATAAAAATTTCTCGTTTCCATCGCTTTTTATTTTCAAAAAAATCACTGTGCGTAAAAATTTGAGGGGGGGGTCGGTGCCCAGCAATGAGGGTTTTGTCCTGAAAACACCCCCCACCCGGTCTGTGCCTCCTGTCAGCGGTTGCGCATGCATTCTCTTAGCTCCCGTTCACGTTGAGCGTTGCGGGTGACTGGCTGCTGTTGGTGGAATTTGGCGCGATCCTGCATGAAGCTGTCACAGCATTGGCTTAATGATCGATATAGATTCACCACGTCTTTCTCATTCACGTCCAACCTCATATATCCAATCATTGCGCTGGGCTGCTCGTTGCTCTTGCTCCCGATACATTCCAGCCTTTCGATTGGCTTTAGTTATAGGGTCTTGCTGTGTTGTCTTGCGGTTATGATGTGTTTGGCACAAGCCCTGATGATTCCACTCAGGCCAAAACAAAACATCGTCGCCACCATTGATAGGGATGATGTGGTCAACAACTTTTGCAGGAACGTAAAGACCTAGCTTCTCGCAATCCACGCACAGAGGATGAAGCTTGAGGAACTGGAGGCGGTACTTATCCCATTTGGCTGAGTAACCACGCTCACGGCGATTACCTCGCCTTGAGTCATGCATACGTTGCGCCTGTCGTTTATGCTCATCACACTTACCTGACGGCACCCGCTTGTTACAGCCCGGCTCTGTACATCGACGTAATGGTTGCCATGGCATCAGTACACCCCCACATCACGGTATACAGACCACAAAGCCGAAATAGCCATAGGGATTTCTTTAGCTTCGATATCGCTGATTGGTGAGCGATATTCATACAGCTGTGAGATGTACATCATGCAGCCAATCTTGATAGCTGGGGTGAACTCCAGACCGTTACTAAACTGCTTGCCAATATGGCGTTGGCATACCTCTAGCGCTGCCGCCATGTACGCCTGAATCAAAGCATCTTCATCATTCGAATCAATACGGCAGTGCAGCTTCACCTCTGTTAGGTCGAGTAATTCGCTCATGGCTTGACGCCTCCTTTACACAGCAATTCCAATCGGCTGTAGGGGATATCAGGGATAGCCGCCACAATGTCGTAAGCCTGTTTTTCGTGTCCTTTCTGTTGCCACAAGATACGGCTGGCGCTGGTGACATCTGTCCGGTACCGTAGCCAAATACGGAACGTGGCCTCAGAACGTTCAGCACCAGAGGCTATGAGCTCCCGCCCGCTGATTGCTTTGACTTCTGCCCAGACGGTAGCAACATCAGCCCAGACTTCCTTCTCCTGACCGGATGGCAATTCGATGGTGGTAAAGTTCTGAATGGTTATGCGATCGCGCATTTTTCCTGCTCTCATTTTTCACCGCCTTTGCTGCCTTTCACCTCTACCGTTTGTTTCCATGCCTGACTGAATTCATCACCACCTGTTCGAGGTGGCATACCCTCACGCTCTCGGGCTTCGTTTGGACACATCACGCCAGATTTAATACCTGTCTCGTAAGTCTCGTAACGTTCGGTAGGTGTAGCGCGTAAGAGGTCAGCAGAATCAAATTCAACCTGATAGCGGATACCCGGAACGGGTGAGGTAATGAGTAAAGATGACTTAATCTGTTGCTCAACGTTCGCCAGCCAAGGACGCATGGTCATCGTGAGAAAGGCGCGGCTTGCTTCGCTAAAGTTGCTGTAGGTGCTGTTGCTATATTCCTGCAGGAAGATGGGCGAGACGTTGAACATGCGGGCTATGTCTTCAATGGTGAAACGACGAGAGGCCAACCACTCGGCATCCTGATTGCTCATGCCGAGCTGCTCATACTCCATACCACCTTCAAGGATGGGTGTTTTACCCGCGTTACGCGCCCCCTTGTAGCGCTCTAACGCCTCGAGAGCCTTTGCCCCTTTGACGCTATCCAACCACTCACCTGATTTGATAATGCCCGCTGCCATCATTCCATCTTTCATGATGCTGGCACCGTGGCGCTGTTGGGCTAAACCAAGCCCCAATGTTTCACGGCAAATAGTGATAGGGGAGCGCCCCAAAAAACCATCATCAGTGGCGTAGCGTAGGTGCAGAATCTCTTCCTGCAGATAGGTACGCACGTTTCCGGTGTATGGCTCAGTGATAGTGTATTTATAGCGATGTTCAGCAATGCGCTCGGGAACCACTGAACCGGGGGCGTAGGGGTGCAGTGAAATTGGTTGCCCCGTCTTATCCCACTGAATAACGGCGTAGGCGTTACCGTTAAGCAGGCAATGACGCATCATAGTACGTTTAAATTGGTACGGTGTTTGGCAGTCGTTAGGATGCTCGTTGAGTAGAAAATCAACCGGATGATTGCTCAGCCATTCCCGCGCCTCTCGCCCCTTGTCATTCCTCACTTTGTAGAGATAACACGGCATAGTGGCGACGGCTTCACTGATAACAGCCACCGCGTTCATTACAGCCGGAAGAGACTCAGCCGTACCTGCAGACACATATTCACCGGAGCCAGTATTAGGGATACCTGCCAGCGCCATGAACTCATCGATAGTCATGCTTCGTTGCTCTGGTTTGCGGCTAAAAGGCCAAATATTCCACATATCAAATCCCCGCTAATTCAGCCCAGCGGCGGCGATTATCGCTAGCACGGCGTAATTCTGGGTGTTGGGCAAAAAGGGAACGATGTGCAATCTCGACATCAGACTCAGGATAGGCAGGCATCGATGTGACGGTGATTTCCCGTAATTCAGCAGCAGTGACAGTGCGTAGGTAAGGGGATTGGGCAATATCCCAAGATTCTTTCAAAGCTCGGAAACCAAAGCTCATGCCTGAAATATCGCCGCGTTCCACCAGCTCGATAACGTCATTACCAAGTTGAGTATTTGGCGGCGTCAGTTCGAAACGCAGACCCGTATCATCCTCAGACAGTTTGAGTGTGCCGGATTTTGTGCGCCCCAATAGCTGGGTGCTGTTGTGTTCGAACAAGGCTCTAACATCTGTACCGGAAGATAGACTTTCGCTGAATGCACCAGGAGCAAACTGTTCTCTGAACTCATCCCAGATAAGTTCTGAAAGACTGTTCCAGCGCACAGCGTAACCCACCAGCTTTTTATTGCTGGCGGTAAGTTCTGAGGTTCTAATTTCAAAATCGATTGTTTTCATTGTGGGACTCCATAAAGGCTAAAAAGGGGCCGTAGCCCCTTTACACATCAGATCAGGACGTAGCGCCTGAGAGCTCAAGTATTTTGATAGCGTTGGAATCCACCACGCCGCCGCCAAGATATTTGTCTGTGTGGACCTTGTAGAATCCCGGTTCCGTAATGTTGTCAGGTCGGGTACGTACACCCGTAGTGTGATCAACAATGAAATAACCGCGTTTGAAATCGCCTACAGCTAAGAAAGGTTTTCCAGCCTCAGCATCGGGCATCGTTTCTAGATATTGGACAGGGCGCCCAAGAAGGGTGTCAGGTGAACCGGCAACTAAACGATCGCGCCAAATATAATCACCATTACCGTTTTTAAGTTTCTGCAATGTAGCCGCGGTATTGGAGTTCATCACCCACACGGCATTTTTGCGGTATTTGGCCTTGAGCTTATACAGGAGATCGATAAGACCATCAGAAGTTACCTCGGCAGTATCCATTTTTTCCAGCGTGCCGAATGGGCGGGTTTTATCGCTGGTGTCCACACGTGGGTAAGCTAAGAAACCTTTAGATTTTTTATCGCCGTCACCATTCACCAAATCGTTCTCTTCGGTATTGGTAAACGTGTCAGCAACTTCGGAAGATAACCAACCCAGAATATCAACCTCGGAAAAGTCGAGAATTTCCTGTGTGGTTTTAGGGTATGCATAGATCGGGTTTAGCTTAATATCTACGCGCTCAAGTTTAGGTGTTGATGTTTCTTCTCGCTCTTCGCCTTCGGTACCGCGCTTAACCGTTACACCACCTACCGAGATCAATTTCTGATATTCGTTGGTTTTGGTGGTCTTAACCGTAGCAATAGAGCGCATCACGCTTTCGTCTTGCAACTGTCGCATGATCTCTTTATCCAGCTCAGGGATAACGGTATAGCCACCATCGGCAGGAACGAGCGTGGTAAGGGATCGAGTGTCACCGGTCATGATGTAATGGCGTAGTTCACCATTGCTCACACCTTTTTCATCTACAGGTTTTCCTGCCTGACTTCGTTCATCGTCGGCAACGGCTTCAAGGCGGGAAATTTCAATATCAAGCGAATCAACACGGGCGCGGTATTCATCAAACTGCTTACCCTCATCATCGTTCAGGCTACGTTTTTCACTATCGGCTTTATCCAGCAGTGAGCGCATCTGAGTTTTAAGGGTGGTTTTTTCCTGACGGAGTTCGAGTAATTTCTTCATGAGTGGTTTCCGTAACAATGAATGTTGAGACGTGAAACCAGCGCGGGAGGGATTAGGCCGTTTAACCTTTTTCTGCATCTCACAGGCTGTAGTCGCTACAGCTTGATTAAACGGCCAAAGTGGCGGCTCACGTCTGAGTGCCACTCATCAAAATATACAGTGAAATTTAATAGTAAATAGGGGTAAATTCACAAAAACAGCCACGAACAAATACGAACAAAATCTTTACAAATCTTTTTTCGTACAGTCCAAAGCAGGTGCCATTTTCTTTCTCAGCTCCTTTAGATTCTCAATGAGAATATCAACCTGCTCTTGGGTCGATGCGATAATTTCACCGGAAAACTCATGGCGCAAGCAGTCATGGTGATCCACGCAAAAGAAAGCCCCTCCATTAACAATGGCTCGATACTCATCATCGGTGAGCAGCCATAGCGACTCTGGAATACCAAACATTTCTCGATGTTCAATAGCTTCCTGTAGCACACGTTGTGACCTTTCAATATCGTTCTGGATTTGGCTTTTCATATTTGTAAAATGTCCTCATGGTTATGATTAATTACCGACTAATTCCGCGCACCTGTGCGCACTTTCCGCGCACTTTTTAAGTCCGGCATTTTCCGCGCACTTGCATAACTAGGTGCGCACGAGTAAAACCCAGTATTGGCGCGGCTTTCAGAGATGTTTTTTCCTGTTTGCGCACTTTTGTCGTATATATACATGAAAAGTGCGCAAAACAGGTTATTGCCCAAAAATCCGCGCACCTGTGCGCACTTTCCGCGTACTTTTTAACGCTCCAATCTACCTAACGGGCTAACCTCATCCCCATCGATTTTTATCAGTTCGTCACGCTCCAATTTCTCCAACCAGCGGTTAAACCCTCGGCGTCCGTTATCACCCAACATGGCGATCATATCGTCGCGGAGTAGGGCGCGGGTGCAGTCCTCACCGCTAGCCGTTCGGCTGCGTATACACTGCCATAATGCCGTATGGTTTTTAGATAGGTTCGCCACGACAGACAATTCCGGATCCTCGTCTTTCGCCTCACGTGGTACATCGATAACCACCAGCGAGCATATTAGCTCACCATCATCATCAGTGAACAACTCCGCCGTTCGCAGGTCGTAGGCTCTTTGTGGCTGTTCTTCTGAATCCTTCATTTTGGTGCAGGTCAGAACTAACGCGCCACCGTCACCCTCACGCTTTACATGAAACTCAGCATCTAACGCCGCTCGGAACGCACTAGAGCCGCGCGCACCTTTCCCCTCGTCTTTGCCTGAGTGATGCACCACCAGAAGAGTAGCCCCTGTTTCTCGCTTGATTAGGTCGCATCCCTCAATAAACGCCCCCATGTCTCGTGCGTCGTTTTCATCGTTCCCACCAAAGCAACGCGCCAGCGTATCAATGACAATAAATTTCACAGGTTCACCCGTTGTCGCCTCTACCTGTTTGGCGGCAATAACAACCTGATTAGCTTCATCTGGACGAACAGGAAACACAGGACGGTTAACAAGATAAAAATTATCGAGCGGTACCGCATCGTTGTAGACGTTTTCCCATGCTTTAATGCGGCGTGGCACACCTATACCACCCTCACCGACGATATACAGCACAGAGCCACCAGACACACTCTTGCCTGACCATTTAAGCCCTGCCGCAATATGACAAGCCCACGACACCGCAAGAAATGATTTATACGAACCACTTGGGCCATATACGCTACACAGGCTATTTGATGGTAGGTGGCCTTTTATTGTGTAGTCCTGCTGGCGGTCATACCCCGTTGAGCCAACACTTAACGGGAGTGTTGTTTTCTTTATCCCTACAGGCGTTGGCGGGAATAATAACGTCACACGGCTATCTTTCAGGATCCCCGCCGCCTCAGATTTTCCGATCACGCTTTCCACCAGCTCAAATCGTCTTTCTCTCGCCTGTTCGGGATGGCGTACAGACATATAACCTGCACCCTGTATATCGTCATATCCGGCTTTACGTAGCTCTTCCAGCTTGCGTACCAATACGCCTACCGGTTCCGTTTCACTCGTTTGGTTAACTGCGGCGGATAATGTCACCTTGTCCAGCTCGCCGCCCGTTTGCATCCAACGATAGAGACAGCAAAAAACAGCATCAGGGATCTTTTTTACAGCGCTCATTTTTTACCTGCCTCTTTTTTTGCCGTGAGAACAGCACGTAGGGATTCGATTTTTTCTGCGGTTTTATTTCGTTCATTCCATTGGGCGAACGTCATTTTTTCCACAAGGGTAAATTCACGCTGTAAACGCCCCAACGAACATACGCATTCATTTGCATAGCCTTGACGCTTGTATGTCACCCGTTCACCAAAAACATAAGTGATTTCTATTAGTGAACCGTGGCTATCTTTATACTTATCGCCCTTTTTAGGTTGAGCGTGACCACCAGCAACTAAGCCGGAATTTTTTATAGTCATGATTTTTACTCCGTTACTGGTGCGGTGATCTGATAGCCAACCTGTTCCATTAGCTCAAGTAGGTCAGGCAGTGTCGCTACTTTATGGTCAGGGCTTAATTCTCGCTGGCTGGTCTTTTTGCCGTTTTTTGCATGAACCAAAATATCGCCCGTAAATCCTTCTCGAATAGCGACGGATTCATACGCATTTTTTTTGTATCCCGCTCGTTCTGCTAACTCCATAAACGCATCAACGCTAGCCACAATGTGATCGCTCGGTATCAGCGTACTAGATACAACGCGCCCATTGAGAACCTGCAAAAGAATGCGACCAGTAATCGCAGGATCAATCCGTAAGGTGCTCAGGTCAGATACAGACATGTTACGCATGCAGCACCCCCGTAATATCTTCTACTACCGATGAACCGTGAACGTGCCATGACATACCAGTAATGGGATCATACCAGCCGACTTGATAGGGCGTTCCGGTACGGATTTGCGCAGCAAATACCAATGACCAGCCGATAAAACGTTTACGGGCTTCATCCTCGGTATTGGCCTCAGTACGTACAACGATAGGCGTTACATTTGGGTGTCCCGTTGGAGTAGCCAAAAATAACCATGTGAATGCTGGGCGTGGTGGTGTGTTACTATTTATCGTAGTCATAGCGTTACCTTTCTTAACGTTGTGATTAGAAGCCCCGCTAGTGTTCGAGCACTGCGGGGTTTTGCCGTTTGTACACCGAAATAATTAGTGTATACACACATTAATTCAAGGTGTGTATTTAGGTCAAGCATTTTACTTACACACTTTTTCGTGTAATGTATGCACACCAAAACAAAACGCGGTGAACTTATGGCTACGGGAAACGTAAACAACAAATCACAAATGAAAAACATTCGCTTTCCACATGATTTAATACAAGAAATGGAAATGCTTAAGCGAGATGATGAAAGCACCGCAGGTTTTATCGTAACCGCCGTACGTGGTGAAATAGCCCGTCGCCAGCTCGGGGACGTTGGATATGATGCGCTTGCTTCTGCCGTTCGTACGCTCGCTAGCATCGCAGACACCAGCGATAAGGCAGCGAAAGAGCTTGAAGAAATTTCACGCGAAGCGAGGCAGAAAATCGAGCAGTTACACGCAAGGCCAAAGCGCTGATTACTGACTCTATATCGTGCGCCGTTGCCTCCCCGTTCAACGAGATTGCAACGGGTGTCACGCAGTGTCACGCAAACCAGCGCGAATGGCGCAGTTGATTTAGCACCACAAGCTAACAAGCTATTGACCTGATCGATCAGCGTGATAAGCTGGCTAGGAATTTGATAAGCGTTTCTACATTGGCGGCCCTGCAAGGCCGCTTTTGTTTTATTGGCCATCATCATTTTTAGCGTCCTCCAGTTCCTTATCGTGAGTAAAAACCCCGTCCCAATTCTTTTTCATCGGTAGCGATCCCTTTAAATACTTGCGGTACAGCCACACGGCCCCCTTGTGCAAAAGAATAGGCTTATGTGCTTCAAAGGATTCTTTGTCTTGTTTGGCTATTGTGTGAGAGGTTTCCGTTAGGTATTTATCTCGGGCGTAGGAATACACGCGCCAGCGGGAGTGGTGGTTATTTTGGCGATCGTCGTACAGCCAACCTGTAGACTTGAGAAAAGCATTAACCTTGCTGGTGTTGACGCCGTTCAGCCGCTTACAGAACTGGACGGGGCTTAACCCCTCGGTGAATAGGTTTTCAAGATGCCCGATGTATCGCGCCTGACGGTGTACGTAAGTGATTGCCTTGTTTTTGGCCTCATACTCGTCAGCCCATGCACGAGCTGCAGCGGCAGGATCGGAAAATTTCGGCGTGGCCATATCAGTAGTCTTTCCACGAGAAAAATAGCTTTCCTCCATTTTCTCGAAAAATTCCCATGCCTCATCGGTATCAACTATTTTTGACATACGGGCAGCGCCGCGTTCTGTCCAGAGGATGAGTGATGTTGTATGTTTACTAACCGAGTGAATATCGTTCACGTGGTTCCTGAACGCCTTCAAAGCCGCGTTCTTCAACGTGAAAATATGCACATCATCTACAAAGCGAGTCCGGTTGTTGGAAAGGTTCTTACGGATCGTATTTTCCGGTACGCCGTAGCCCATAGCGAGGGTTTCGGTGGTAACGACACGAGCGCCGCACCATTCAATGACTGGTAGGTCATTAATCGAAATATTACCTACCTGATTTTGGGCGTAGAGAAGCCCCTGACCGTTAGGCCGCTTTTCTATTGGTTTCATTTTTATGTCCTGCTAATAAAATTATGCGCGGTTAAAAATGGCTACACTAGCGACCAGTCGCAGTGTTACGGGATACTTTAGGTTGATTTGCGATCCAGTATTGAACCTCTGAAAGCATCCAACCAATAGAACGACCGCCAAGTTTGCGGCGTTGGGGGAATTTTCCAGCCTTCTCTAGCTGGTATCGGGTTGTGCGCGCCAGTCCTGTTAACTGGCGGCACTCTGATTCGCGGATAGCTCGGTCTTGATAAATTTTTTGATTGTTCACTAATGTATGCCCTTGTTCATTGAAGTTCACGGGCATTATTTAGATGTATGAGTGATTTTTGTGTGATATCACATAACCAAAGTGTGATATCAATCTCTGCCAATGTATTTTTTCCATGTTTGCCAATGGGTCTTAGGTAATCCAATGCCTTTAGAAGCAGCAACGGATTCAATAATATTTACTATTTTAGTCACTTTTTCATTATCAAAATCTATATCTGATAATTCAGGTATCATTTTCAGTATTGGAGGAATTAACTCAGATGCCTTAGCTGTTGTTTTTGGCGAATCACCAGAAATTAAAAATTTTTCTTTATTATTTCTTACGCTACCGCTTAGAATTTTATATATTTCATCTGCTGTTATATATAGCCGATCTTTAGTAACACTTACTCCATCGGTATTTATATCAAAAAAATATACGCTGTCATTATTTTCACATGGTGTACAACCATAGATACTATCAAAATCGCTTTCACCATAGAATTCTATATTTCTCAGTATAGTTGGTGAAATTGCCATCATACCATTGAAGTGCAATTTGGATGGTTTATCATCTAAATATACAGCAGCAAACGAACAATACACCCCGTAAACCCTAATAGTTTCTCCGCCGACATCTACTGGCTCAGATTTTATAGAATAATTTTCAAATGAATCCTCTATAAACAAACATATTTCTAATTCCCCAGTGGATCCAAAATGGATTAAATCATCCTCATCACAGCATAATTTTTTTGCTGCTTTACTTAATGGATAATAAGCACGTTCAGGAAGGTTCATTTTTTCACCTGCAATAGAATGACGTTTTCATATTCACCAGACAGTAAATTTAATCTCTCACACCATTTATTTAGTGCGTCTTGCTTCTCTGGTAAATATTGGCTGTGATTGTATACCGACATAACACCAGGCATCGTGTGGCCTAATAGCTGCTCAACAACATGGGGAGCTATCCCTAATTCATTCAGCTTAGTGGAGAACGAGCGCCGCAAGTCATGTAGTGACCACGCCTCGGAGTGCCCTAACCGCTTCCAAACTAATCTTCCCCACGCGCTCACGGCGCTGGACTCTTTCAATTCACCAAGCAATAAGCCAGTGTCTTTATGTTGCTGGTACAACGATTTAATCAACGGTTGTATGGCCTCGGGTATGGGTCGAATAATTTTTTCACCGCCTTTGCTATGCTCTTTCGGCACCGTCCAGATCCAGCGTTTCATATTCCACTCTGACCATTTCGAGAGCCGTACCTCTTGAGAACGGCTACCGAACACCACCAGCAAACGGATCATTGCTGCATAGTAAGGCAAAAATTTTAGTTCTTCCGTTGCTCGCCATAATTGCCCTAGTTCCTCATCAGAGTGAACACGGTCACCCTTTTCTTGTTTCTTGCCCACATCAGTGATCGTTAAATCGTCTAACGCATTGCTAATGGCGTACCGACGCACACGGCAGAACTTGAGAGCCTGTTTACACATCTGAAAAACGTAACCTGCGGCTACAGGCGTTGTTTTCTTCATACGGTCAAAGCAATCCAACCAGTAACGAGTTTCACACTCTGAGAGAGGATAGGAGCCGATATAGGGATATATGTGCTTTTTAAGTTGGGCTTTATGGCGTTCTACATTGGCGCGATTTTCGGTGGCGTACTCTCTGATCCAGTAATCGATGGCCTCTTTAACCGTTACCGGCTTCAATGTCTGTGCCGTGGTTAAATTTAGTTGGTGTCGTGGGTCTTTTCCCTCAGCTAACCATGCTCGGCATTGTTCGCGGCGTTCTCTCGCCAGCTTTAACGGCATATCTGGGTAGTTACCGAGCTTTAATCTCTGTGGCTTGGCCTCTCTCCCACCAATTCGATATGCGAAAAGCCATGTCATCACACCTGATTTCGAGACACGCACACTTAACCCGTCACCATCAGCATAAAAATTATCTGAGGAGCTTACTCGGCCTAATAATTTTCTTAGTGATGTGTCGCTTAGTTTTTTCATTCCACCAGCCGTTAAAAATATCAGTTCATACGTTTCATTGACTACACCGTTGACTACACATCTCGATGTTTCTCCATAAACAACGATAAACAAGCATGAACGATAAACATCATTTATTCAATGTATATCATAAAGTTATGTGAACAACTACGAACGTATATAAACCGTAAAAAACACTGTTTTTGAAAATACGGCATGAACTGATACTAATCAGTTAACGTATTGAAAAAAGGCGCTTTTCCTTTATGGATTAGCGCCTTTTTTATTATGAATACCCCATGGGGTACCCCACAAAAAAATGCAACCGTGTAGTGGTGAGATTTTAATTTTCTGGCATAAATCTTTGATGGGATAATCCATTGCGCCTCCTAAATTCTCCAGCGTTTGACGTAAACTTTAGCACTGGCACACTCCGCCCTAATGACATTGGTAAGCAGGCCAGCCAGAAAGAACTTTCTAGACTTTTACTGGCAGGCTTGGCGCGGTGGTTTTGTTTGTCACCGGTGATATGTTGACCAGAAAAAATATAACCAGCTTAGTATACACTTTTAAAAGACTGCTTTTGGTGGATACCTCAATGGATACCTTGCAAATAGGATTGGTTGTTCCGTCTTTCCATATAGTCTGCAAAACCTTAACAAAACTTAACATGCTTGGTTTACATTCCTTTTTTTAGGAACTCCGAAAATTTACCCGGATTCGATTTACAGTTCTTTTTTGTGGCTCATTAATATCCGGTTTGAGCAAGCCTGAATACCGCGCCGGCGCTGGTGCGTCCACGGAAAGCACTATTAATCATTACGCCGAGTGTCTTCCTCTTGCCATTATAAAATGACAGGTTTTGATAGATTCCTTTCCCCGAACTTTATTCTTGGATTTATGGTTTCCCTGCGTGATAAACTATACTTTTATGAAGTAGTAAACTAGATAGCTTAGAGTTGGTACTCATAATTATTTTAGTTACTAATACTTTAAAAAAATAGTTAACGACTGAAATATCATGATTATTTCTGGTATACACGGATGTAATTGCGTACCTGTGTACCATAAGCGAATTAGGTACTTATTTTATTAAATTAAAATTAGAAAACATTGAAAATACATATATTAAAAATTAAATTCTATAGCTGAAAACAGAGAGTATAATTCAGGTGTTAGGCATCACGTTGTTGTCGTTAATAACAGATTAGGCTTCATATTAAACCCTAGAAAAGACTTTGAGGAGATTAGTGTGCACAACATTGATTACGCAAAAATAACCTTCCATTATTAACCAATCCATTAAATAAATTAAAAGACTTAACCAAAGCATTAAGTAATTTATCTATGTGGAGAATGTAAAATGTCTGTACCTTCTCATTTGTGGTTATACGATAACAAAAACGCTCTAATCAAGGGTGGTTCTGGTATTGTCGTTCGTGAGAGTAGTATTGAAACTCAAAGTTTCAACTACTGCGTGCCCGTTCCCGCTAATGGCAATATGACATACTCCGATGAATGGAACTCAAACATTATAGCGCGAGGCGATTTATGATTTATTGCCGAATGGACCTAGATAAGGTTTCACCCGATGGGAAAACAATCTTGTTGTACTGTTCTGGCGTTGGCATCTTTCCTGTATTTACTGGATTAGCCCCTTATACCAATAAAGCGGGCTGTGCTAGCAGAGAGAACGGCCCAATACCTACGGGTAAGTATTGGATTATAGACCGGCCAAGGGGAGGTATTCGTACAAGGGTTAGAAATGAGTTTCAGTCACTATGGACTGGAAACAATTATGATGAATGGTTTGCGCTATACCGCCAGGATGGTGTTTTAGATGATGGTACATGGTTATACTATACCCATAGAGGTAATTTTCGTCTGCATCCATTGAGGCCGGATGGCTCTGGATATTCTGACGGCTGCATAACCTTTTTTAATCAGCATGATTTCCAGACCCTAAGACATGCTTTATTAGCTGCCCATATTGAGCCGGTACCAGATAGCAACTTGCGGGCTTATGGAGAGGTGACGGTACTAGGAGATATGAATGCGCTGTGTGTTTAACAGGTTTGCTCTTTATCTCATGCGATTTATGGCTTATCTGATTTTCGTCAATGCCGTGGGAATGTCACACGTGTTCAATCACTGGGTAGATTCTCATTGGGTTGCCATTGGTAATTTGCCCTATATCTCGTCAATAAATAATGCAGAAGATAATGCCTACTTTTTGGTGCTGATTCTTGTGTCCTCTGTTTTAGCGATACCTGCAGTTTTCATTTCTGAATTTCTGCTTAGGAAGCTCATTGCGTTAAAATTTCAGCGCCAGGAGAGATAGTGCATTGTATGTTTTCTAGGATTGTAGTGTATTTTGCTCGGTTTACTGCCTCCCTATTGGCTGAATTCATACTTGGTAGCTTTCGCATTTTTAATTCATGGGTAGATGCTCATTGGCCTACCATAGGAAACTTGCCTTACATCTCGTCTATCAATAACTCTGAAGATGAGGCTTATGTGCTGGTACTTTTGGTTATGGATTCTATAATTCTGATCCCGCTCATCATCGTGGCTGAATGCCTGATTAGAAAAGTAATAAGAAAACATAAAATACGACACCAATTATAGACGTCCGTATGCGTAAACAGGGCTAGTAAATATTAATTCAACTTGTAACCAATAAAAAACATGGCAACGGCGAGCGAAGAAAAACATAATTTTTCAAGATACGACATGAACTGATACTAATCAGTTAACGTATTGAAAAAAGGCGCTTTTATCGAAAGATAAAGCGCCTTTTTGCTATCTATTCATCTCTAATATGTTCATTTCTCACCAATATCCCCTCAGAAGTAACAATGTTAAGATAGCGCGAGCGTGATGCTTATTCTGTTCAATTGAACCCTGTTTTCTTCTTACTGTGACCACCGAGAGAGTCATGAGCAAACCAACCTCTTCTGTTTCTGAATCCATCACCCGTGATCTGGCTATTCGTATCATTCGTGGCGAACTAGCAGAAGGCATGGCGATCCCAGGCGAGCATGAACTGGCGCAGCAGTACGACGCATCAAGAACGTCGGTAAGAAATGCGCTTCAGGTATTGGGAGCTAAAGGAATGTTACTGATTCAGGCTAAGCGCCGCAGTACGGTCACGCCGCGTGAGCAGTGGAGCTTTCTGGATGCCGAAGTTCTCTCTTGGTTAGAGGACGTTGGGATTGAATCCGAACTGGTTGAGCAACTGATGCTAACGCGCCTTATATTCGAACCCGACGTTGCGGCAATGGCGGCGCTTAACGCCAACGGCCATGATTTAGCCACCATCGAAGATGCTTGGACTACCATGCAGGCAGGGCAAAAAAATAACTCCGCAGAGCAGTTTGAGCGCGGCGATTTGGCCTTTCATACAGCGGTGCTGCGCGCCTGTCATAACCCTTTTCTCGCCTCCGTGGGCAACGCGCTTTCTGCCGCCATGCTGCTGTCATTCAAGCAGACGCTGGAAGACGATCTCCAATTAACCCAAGACGCCGTCCAGCAGCACCGCGATCTATTTGAAGCAATTCGTTTAAAACAGGCTGATACAGCGCGCCAATGTATGCGCCACATCTTATTGAGCGCAGCCCATAAGCATATTTGGCGTGAAATCCCAGAAAAGTATCAGCACTTTTTCTAAGCTTTTTTTCATCATTCTTCTACGCGTGTAGCTAACTTTCGATCTCCCTCACAGATCTAAGGTTATTTATTCGCCATCATTCTTGTCATACAAGAATTGATTTGTTGTGGGTCAAGAATGAATAACCACTGGATTGCGATCGACTGGGGAACCTCAAATTTTCGAGCGTTCCTGATGAACCATAACCAATGCATTGATACCGTCAGCGCGCATCGCGGGCTGCTTAGCGTGCCCGATCGTCAGTTTGACGCTGCGCTTTTACCTCTAATTGCCCCCTGGTTGGCGCAATCCCCTAACATTCCTTTACTCATGGCGGGAATGGTCGGCTCACAGCAAGGCTGGCAAGAAGTGCCTTATGTAGAATTGCCCGCCAGTGGCCAACGTTTTGCTCAGCAAATCGCACAGGTTGTTACCTCATGGGGAAGCCCTTGTCGGATTATCGCCGGAGCCTGTGGCGTCAACGCCTTCGGTTTGCCAGATGTCATGCGTGGCGAAGAAATTCAGCTAATTGGGCTAGCAGCGCAATACCCGCAGGAACGCCATCTGGTCATTCTGCCGGGCACTCACAGCAAACACGCCACGCTTGAACACGACCATATTTTGCATTTCAACACCTTTATGACCGGCGAAATCTACGCCGTGATGCTGAACCATTCACTGCTAGGCAAAGATTTACCGGAGCCTTGTGAAGATAATCCCGCCTTCACCCTTGGGGTGCAGAATGCACAAACTGCCCCTTATCTCAGCAACGCACTCTTCTCTACACGCACGTTAAAGCTCAGTGGTGCAATCAGCGCGGCTCAGGTTGCTAGCTACCTATCCGGATTGCTCATTGGCTCAGAGCTGGCTGCTTTATCAGAAACCCAAGCGTGGATCGTCGGTTCACCAGCACTCTCTGAACGCTATACGCGCGCAGCCAGCCTGCTGGGCATCACGTTGACCTCTGTCGATGGCGATAGCTGCTTTATCCACGGCATGAGCAAAATCTATCAATCCTTAGACGGAGCATTCGCATGAACTACCTTAGCTTTGCATCTCGCTGGCAGCAGTGTTCATTGCCGCTAATCGCTATCTTGCGTGGAGTTACGCCTAAAGAAGCGCAGGGCGTGGCGGAAACGCTGCTTGAATGCGGTTTTACCTATTTGGAAGTGCCGCTCAATAGCCCTCAACCATTCGAGTCTATTGCGATTATGGCGAAGGTCGTCGGTAACCGTGGGTTCGTGGGTGCCGGAACGGTGCTAACCGAGCATCAGGTTCATCAGGTCGCTGACGCCGGTGGACAACTGGTTATTTCTCCAAATATGGATCCTTCTGTAATCCGCGCCACCTGTGAGTTAGGGCTTACCAGTCTGCCCGGCATCGCAACGCCGAGTGAAGCGTTTACTGCGCTGCGTGCCGGTGCCTACGCGCTGAAACTCTTCCCCGCTGAATTGATCACGCCAACCATCGTCAAAGCGATGCGAGCCGTTTTACCCGCAGAAGCCGTTTGTCTTCCCGTAGGCGGTATTAATCCTGACGCCGAGCAAATGCGCCGCTACAGACAATCAGGTGCGCGTGGTTTTGGCTTAGGCGGTGGCTTATATCAGCCAGGTATTTCGCTCGTCACGCTACGTGAACGAGCACTGGCCTATCACGACGCTTGGCATCAGGCTGATAAAAAATGAACCACGACGCGCTGCAAAATCCGTCTATTGTCGACAATTACCGCGCCATGCTCGGAGAATCTCCGGTGTGGTGTTTCCGCTCTCAGTCGCTGATCTGGGTGGATATTTTGCAGCACCGCCTGCTGCGCTATTGGCCGCAGCGGGATGATCGTATTGAGATCCACGAATTACCTTTTCTCTGTAGCGCTGCGCTGCTCACAACTGAGCCAGAGCAATTCCTACTGGTCACCACGCAGGGCGTGATGCTGTACGACTATCGCCAGCAAAGCTACCGCCTGTTGTGTTGTTGGCCTGAAGATCATCGAACACGCCCGAATGAAGCAGCCATTGCACCAGATGGCTCGCTGTGGTTTAGCACCATGGACAAAACTGCTCAGTTAGCCATCGGCAGTTGGTATCGCTTTACCTACGGCAGCGTCCAGGCAGAAAGAATGCTCAGCGGGCAGCATGTTCCCAATACGCTGGTCTGGCACGGCAAACACGCTTGGTTTGCCGATACTTTTCGCCATTGTTTTTGTCGCTGTGATGCGCAGCGAATCAGCGAAAGCACGCTCCATGAATGGCCGATCGCCTCATTGATGGCCGACGGTTCAGCGCTTACGCATAACGGAATATTGCTCAATGCCTGTTGGGGAAGCGCCTGTATCACGGCCTACCGCTTGGGCGATGCTGCACCTGAATGGCTGGCAACCCATTCACTTCCCGTCACTCAACCGACAAGCGCTGCCTTCGGCGGGCCCGATTTACACGATCTCTATATCACTTCAGCGTCTGATGGGCTCGTCGAGCCTTCAAACACCGAAGGCGCACTTCTGCGTTATCAAACCTCCTACACCGGACAGCGAGCCACGCTGTTCACCCTAAATACTCATTAAAACAATTAATTATTTTAGAGGCTTACCATGACTACGCATTCAATTCCGCAGTCTGTACCCCACACCAATCGGCAAACATTGCTGATCTGTTTTTTAGCCGCATTGGCTGGCCTGCTCTTTGGCCTCGATATGGGCGTGATTGCCGGAGCCCTCCCATTCTTAGCCAAAGAATTCGCCCTTAGCAGCCACCAGCAAGAGATGGTTGTCAGTATCATGATGTTAGGTGCGGCACTCGGCGCACTATGCAGTGGCCCGCTATGTACCCGCATTGGACGTAAAAAAACGCTGCTCATCGGCTCTATTTTATTTGTCGTTGGTTCGATTGGCTGTGCGCTGGCAGGTGATTTGCACATGCTGGTTATTTCACGCTTTTTGCTCGGCGCAGCGGTTGGTGTAGCCTCCTTTGTCGCGCCGCTCTATCTCTCTGAAATCGCGCCAGAACACATCCGAGGTAGCATGATTTCCCTGTATCAGTTAATGATCACCATTGGGATTTTAGCCGCCTTTTTATCCGATACGGCGCTCAGCGCCAGCGGCAACTGGCGTTGGATGCTGGGCGTTATCACCATCCCTGCTCTGATCCTATTTGTCGGCGTGCTTACGCTGCCTGAAAGTCCTCGCTGGCTGATGATGAAAGACAAACATGCGCTGGCGGAAAAAGTTCTGCTATTGCTGCGTTCCACCCACACAGAAGCCCATGCCGAACTCGAAGCCATTCGCCAAAGCGTGCAGATAAAGCAGCGCGGCTGGCAGTTATTCCGCGCCAATAGCCATTTCCGCCGCTCCACCTACTTGGGCATTTTGTTGCAGTTTATGCAGCAGTTCACCGGCATGACCGTGATCATGTATTACGCACCGAAGATCTTCGCCATTGCTGGATTTGCCTCTACCGAGCAGCAAATGTGGGGAACCGTTATTGCTGGACTCACCAACGTGCTCGCCACCTTTATTGCGATTGGCTTGGTGGATCGTTGGGGACGTAAACCGATCCTCAAACTCGGTTTTGGCGTGATGGCGATCTGCATGGCATCAATGGGCTATATGTTCTTTGTCGGTATCACCACCACTACCGAGCAATATACCGCCGTCACGCTATTGCTGATCTTTATCGTCGGCTTCGCCATGAGTGCTGGTCCGTTGATCTGGGTGCTCTGTTCCGAGATCCAACCGTTGGCTGGCCGTGATTTTGGTGTCACCTGCTCCACCATGGCCAACTGGATCGCCAATATGATCATCGGCGCCACTTTTCCTCACTCTCATCGACACCATCGGCAGCGCGGGCACGTTCTGGCTCTATGCCGGACTCAACGTGGTTTGCATCGTGCTTACCCTGCTATTTGTCCCTGAAACTAAAAATATCTCGCTGGAAAACATCGAGAAAAAACTGATGGCTGGCTCACCGCTGAGAAGCATCGGCAGCGCCCTCTAACTCAAGATTATTTTTTAATTCACGATTATTTTTGTTTCGTCGAGGTCACCCATGACAGCTTTGGACATCAGTAATACCTCTGAAAATGAAAAAAGGATCGCCGCGGTATATAACAAAATTACCCGCCGCCTCATTCCCTTCTTGATCCTGTGCTACTTCTTCGCCTATTTGGATCGCGTGAACGTCGGCTTTGCCAAACTGCATATGCAGGATGCACTCAGCTTCAGCGATACCGTATACGGCGTTGGCGCGGGGATCTTCTTTATCGGCTACTTTCTGTTTGAGCTACCGAGTAATCTGCTGATGCAGCGTTTTGGCCCGCGCTTTTGGATCGCGCGGATCATGATCAGTTGGGCCGCTCTCTCTGCGTTGATGATCTTCGTAAAAACACCCACTCAGTTCTACGTGCTTCGCTTCCTACTCGGTGTGGCAGAAGCGGGATTCTTCCCCGGCATCGTGTTTTATCTCACGCTGTGGTTTCCATCGTGGCGATCGGCTCGCACGCTAGGGCTGTTTATTCTCGTCACACCGCTATCCACCATCATTGGCAGCCCGCTGTCTGGTTTTATTCTAAAAGCGTTTGAAGGCGTTGAAGGCCTACATAACTGGCAATGGTTGTTTGTGGTCGAAGCGATCCCCTCGTTCTTGCTGGCATTCGTGGTATTACGTTATCTCGACAACGACGTGAAATCAGCCCGTTGGCTTAGCGATGAGGAAAAGCAGGTCGTCAGCGACGACCTTGAAATCGACCGTCAACGCGGCCTGAAAGCGAATGCAGGCAAACCACCGCAAAGCCTAAAAATGATGTTTCGTAATGGCTATGTTTGGCTGCTGGCGCTGATCTTTTTCAGCTTCAATATTGGCTACTACGGCATCAACTTCTGGCTTCCTTCGATCATTAAAAGTTCTGGCGTGAGTGACGATTTCCATATCGGCTTACTCGCCGCGCTACCTTATGTTTTCGGCGCCATTTTCATGGTGTGGAACAGCCGTCACTCCGATCTGCACTGCGAACGCCGCTGGCACATTGCCATTCCTGCGGTGCTGGGCGCGGTGGGGCTCACGCTCAGCGCATATTGCAGCGGCTCAACCGTATGGATGATGGCGTGGATATGTCTGGCGATGTCCGGCACGTTGGCGCTGATCCCAACCTATATCAGCCTTCCCGGTACGTTGCTGTCTGGCACAGCCGCTGCGGCAGGCATCGCGTTAGTCAATTCGATCGGTAACCTAGCCGGGTTCTTTGGCCCTACGGTTCTTGGCTGGCTCAAAGACAACACCGGCAGCACCAATGCCGGGCTGTATATCCTCGCCGCATTTTTATTGCTGTGCGCCCCCCTGATGTTTTTGTTACCAGCCAAGCTGGTTAATCCCCGCCGTGATGCAGGCAGATCCTGAATGCAAAGCACGGTAGGCGTTGTATCGTTATTGAAAAGAGGCTGTTTATGAGTGGATGTAAAAGCTGTGGCACCTGTGGTGATGGTCATTTTAACCCAGTATTAAGCGGCGACGACGGCGCGCTTAAGCGTGCGCTATACAAATCAATGGGGCATACGGATGAGCAGCTACGTCGTCCGGTCATTGCGGTCGTAAACAGCTATACCAACGCTACGGCTGGTCATGCGGACCTCAATGATCTTACCGCCGAAGTGTTGAAAGGAATTGATGAGGCCGGCGGTGTTGGCATGGTCTTTGGCACTATTGCGCCCTGCGACGGTATCGCCGAAGGGCATTTGGGCATGCGCTACATTCTTGCTGCCCGCGAAGTGATTACCAGCTCCATCGAAGTCATGATGCGCGCCCACCGTTTTGACGGCATGGTGCTGCTCGGCTCCTGTGACAAAATTGTCCCCGCCATGCTCATGGCCGCAGCACGTCTGGATATTCCGGCTATTCTGGTTAACGGTGGCCCAATGTATCCAGCGGAATATCACGGCAAACATTGGGACGGTAATATCGTTACCGAAGCCATTGGCTGGAAAAAACGCGGCGAAATCGACGAAGCAGAGTTCCGACATATCGAAGATATCGCTGAACCCGGCCCCGGTTCCTGCACCATGTATGGCACGGCCAATACGATGTGCAGTATCTCAGAGGTGTTAGGCATGAGCTTGCCTGGCAGCGCTATGCTTCCTGCCATATCTCATGCGCGTCGCGAATGCGCCTACCGCACCGGCCAAGCCGCCGTTGACTTAGTCAAACGCGGCGTCAACGCACGGCAAATTATCACCCCACAGTCAATCCGCAACGCCATGATTTATCTGCTGGCAACCGGCGGTTCAACTAACGCGATCCTGCATTTACAAGCGATTCACTACGAAGGGGAATACGGTCATCTACCGTTGTCAGACTTCGATAAGTTAAGCCATCAGGTTCCGCTCGTTGCGTCGCTCTACCCAGCATCAGAATACGACATGATCGATTTCTGGGAAGCGGGCGGCGTGGCGGCGGTTGAAAAAGAGATCGCGTCGCTGATGGATCTCAACGCACTCACCGTCAATGGGCAAACCAAAGGCGAATGGCTGGCTCAGGTTCCAGTCAGCCATCGTCCTGAAGTCATCCACACATTGGCTATTCCGGTACGCAATGAAGCCGGGGTTGCGGTCTTACACGGCAACCTATCGCCGCTCGGCTGCGTCGTAAAACCGGCCGCCGTGCCTGAACACCTGATGACTTTCACTGGCCCTGCGGTCGTGTTCAACAGCGAACAAGAATCGGTTGATGCCATTCTTTCCGGAGAGATCGCCCCCGGAAGCGTGCTGGTTCTGCGCTATGAAGGGCCAAAGGGGGGGCCGGGTATGCCCGAAATGTATAAGCCTATGAAGTATCTAGAAGGCATGGGGCTTTCTGATAGCTGCGCGCTGATCACCGATGGTCGCTTCTCCGGCTCCAACCGAGGGCTGTTTGTTGGCCATATTTCACCTGAAGCCAGTGACGGTGGCGATCTGGCGCTGGTCGAAAATGGTGATCTCATCACCATCAATATTCCGACCCGCGAACTCATGTTGAACGTTGACCAAGCCACGTTGGCAAAGCGCCGCCAGCATTGGGCGCCGATTGAAAAACAGGTGCCACGCGGATTCCTACGTTTATACCGCCGCTGGGCGCTACCTGCGGCACAAGGCGCCGTGCTTGCAGACCGAGATGAGGAGTAAGCCATCATGTACCAATCAACAGATATCCGTGGCGTAAACCCAATTGCAGCCATGCCGTTCACACCGCAGGGCGAACTAGATTACTCAAGCTTTAGCCGTATGTTGGAACATCTGGCGGCAACCGGTATTCAGGGATTAACCCTATTTGGCATCGCCAGTGAATTTCCTAAGTTGGAGGATGCTGAACGCCTCCAGCTCTCCAATCAGTTTTTGTCCGACCTTCGCGGCAGCGGCGTTTTTCGCGCCATTTCCGTCACCGATCACAGCACAGAGGTTGCCGTAAAGCGCGCTCGCGATTATCAAAAGCGTGGTGCCGACGCACTCATGCTATTGCCGCCATTCTTTCTACAACCAAGCCCAGAGGCGATTTCACATCATATTTTCTCGGTGCTAGAAGCGGTCGATATTCCGGTTATGGTGCAATACGCGCCGGGTGAAACCGGGCTGGCTATCACCCCTGCACAGCTGGCCGAGGTCGCGACTCGCTATCCACACGCGGTGTTTAAAATTGAATGTAATCCACCAGTAGATTACACCCGTGAATTTTTACAACAAGCGCCTCAGGCCAGCGTCCTCAACGGTTATGCAGGGCTTTATATGCTGCAAATGCTTGAGGCAGGAGGCAAAGGCGTGATGCCGGGTTGTTCCTTCAGCGAGGTTTACGTGCAGATTTATCAGCACTGGCAACAAGGAGAAAAAGGCGCTGCACAGGAATTACATCAGCAGCTACTGCCGTGGATCCAGCGCTGGATGACACACTGCGAATACATCATTCAAGTGGAGAAAACGATCCTACAACGCCGAGGGATCATCGCCAGCGATTACTGCCGTCACCCTGGCTGGTCACTGACAGCGCAAGATCGTCTGATGATCGACAGTTTCATTTCAACATTTGCTCTTTAAACTGACGGAGTATTTATGTCTACATCAGCCCAGCAGCCGCGCGTAGTCATCGTGACCGGAGCCAGCCAAGGCATCGGCCACGCTATCGCGCAAACATTTTTGAAAAACGGTGACATCGTTATTGGCTGCGCTTTTTCCCCATTGGAAAAAGCGCCCCATGCCAAAACG